>NZ_GL397254.1:906860-917720 GCF_000146755.1 Streptococcus sp. oral taxon 071 str. 73H25AP | reverse complement strand
AAAAAAATCCCATCAGAATATTTCTGGTGGGATTTTTGGTGGGGAACCAATCAATTTTGATTGATTTTTAACCTTTTATAATAACTGAAAATGCTGTTAAATCAACCATTTCACTTCAAATCATATTTATAAATCATTCCCACTCAACGGTTGCAGGTGGTTTACTTGTAATGTCGTAGACGATACGGTTAACGTGATCCACTTCATTTACGATACGTACAGAAATCTTTTGAAGGACATCCCAAGGAATTTTGGCAAAGTCAGCTGTCATACCATCGATAGAAGTGATAGCACGAATGGCAATCGTGTAGTCATAAGTACGACCATCACCCATAACACCGACTGAACGAACGCCTGTGTTGACAGTGAAGTATTGCCAGATATCGCGGTCAAGACCAGCTTTAGCGATTTCTTCGCGAAGGATAGCATCAGACTCACGAACAGTTTCTAGTTTTTCTTCAGTGATTTCACCCATGACACGGATAGCAAGACCTGGTCCTGGGAATGGTTGGCGCCATACGATGTGGTCTGGCATACCAAGCTCTGTACCGAGAGCACGAACTTCATCTTTGTAAAGAGTGTTGAGAGGCTCAATCAGTTCAAACTGCATGTCTTCTGGAAGACCACCAACGTTGTGGTGTGATTTGATGGTTTGAGCAGTATCTGTACCAGACTCAATCACGTCAGTGTAAAGCGTTCCTTGAGCAAGGAATTTCACATCTTTTAGCTTACTTGCTTCGTCATCAAAGACATAAACAAACTCGTTACCGATGATTTTACGTTTTTGTTCAGGGTCAGAAACGCCAGCAAGTTTGTCAAGGAAGCGTTTTGCAGCGTCTGCTTTGACGATATTCAAACCAAACTTACCACCAAGCATGTCCATAACTTGATCCGCTTCACCTTTACGAAGTAGACCGTGGTCTACAAAGATACAGATCAATTGATCACCGATTGCTTTTTGAAGAAGAACTCCAACAACAGAAGAGTCAACACCACCTGATAGACCGAGAAGGACACGCTTGTCACCTACAGTTTCACGGATTTTCTTGATCTGCATATCGATGAAGTTGTCCATTGACCAGTCTCCCTTAGCCTTACAGATGTTGAGGGCAAAGTTGCGAAGGATATCATTCCCGTATACAGAATGGCGCACTTCTGGGTGGAATTGGATACCGTAAATGTGCTTTTCTGGGTTTTCAATAGCTGCATAAGGACAGTCAGCAGAAGTGCCAGTACGAACAAAATCAGCTGGAATCTCTGTAACAGCATCGCCATGACTCATCAAAACAATCTGTTCTTCAGGAGTCCCTTCAAAGAGGGCAGAAGTGGTATGAGTAAGTGGTGATTGGCCATACTCGCGGTTACCAGCATCACCTGCAGGAACAACTTTTCCTCCAAGTTTATGAGTTAAAAGTTGCATACCATAGCAGATTCCCAAAATTGGAATGCCAAGTTCAAAAATTTCTGGGTCAATATCAAATGAACCATCTTCGTATACAGAGTTTGGTCCACCAGAGAGGATGATCCCTACAGGGTTAATCGAACGAACCTCTGCAGCTGAGATTTTGTGACTTTTTAGCTCTGAAAAAACACCAATTTCACGAATACGGCGTGAAATCAGCTGGTTGTATTGGCTACCATAGTCCAGCACGATGATTTTTTCGACATCTTGCAAATCAGTTGAAATGTTGCTCATCTTTTTCCTTTCTCAAAAGAAATATCTTTTTCAATATTCTATCACAAATAGGGGCGAATTACCAACTAAACAAGGCAAAGTTTGACTTTTTCTTAGCAAATACGGTACAATGGAGAAAATAAAGAAAAGAAGTGAGAATCATGTTACCAGCTTATATGAAAATCCACGATCAGATCAAGAAGGATATAGATGAGCATCATTGGAAAATCGGAGAGAGGCTTCCAAGTGAGCGAGATTTAGCTGAACAGTTTCAAGTTAGCCGGATGACATTACGCCAAGCTATCTCTCTCTTGGTCGAGGAAGGAGTTTTGGAGCGTCGTGTAGGAAGTGGGACTTTTGTCTCTAGCACTCGTGTCCAAGAAAAAATGCGAGGAACAACCAGTTTTACGGAGATTGTCAAATCTCAGGGGAAAGTACCTTCCAGCCAACTCATTTCTTACAGAAGAACCATTCCAAATGAGCAAGAGGTCGCAAAGCTGGGGATTACTCCAACAGAGAATATTATCCGCATGGAACGGGTGCGTTATGCTGACCAAGTTCCACTAGTCTATGAAGTCGCATCCATTCCTGAGAAATTTATTAAGGATTTCAAAAAAGAAGAAATCACCAGTCATTTCTTCCAAACCTTGCAGCAGTATGGCTACCGGATTGGCAAATCCCAACAGACTATTTATGCGAGATTGGCTAAGGAAAAAATTGCTGACTATCTAGAAGTCGAAAAGGGGCATGCGATTTTAGCCTTGACTCAGGTTTCTTATCTTGAAGATGGGACAGCTTTCGAATATGTAAAGAGTCAATACGTGGGTGAACGCTTTGAATTTTATCTTGAAAATAACTAGTTTAGAAAGGCTAGTTTTTTGTTTTCTTAAAAGATTAGAATTGTCAAAACAATCTGTCTAGGCTTGATTTTATCCTTTATTTACTATAAAATGAGAAGGAAAAACGTCAAACTTTTATATTGCAAATAGGAGAAAAAATGACAAAAACATTAAAACGTCCTGAGGTTTTATCGCCTGCAGGGACTTTAGAGAAGCTAAAAGTGGCTGTTCGGTATGGAGCTGATGCTGTTTTTATAGGTGGACAAGCTTATGGTCTTCGTAGCCGTGCAGGAAACTTCACTTTTGAACAGATGGAAGAAGGCGTGCAGTTCGCTGCCAAGTATGGTGCCAAGGTCTATGTAGCTGCCAACATGGTTATGCACGAAGGAAATGAAGCTGGGGCTGGTGAGTGGTTCCGTAAGTTGCGTGACATTGGGATTGCGGCAGTTATCGTGTCAGATCCGGCCTTGATTATGATTGCAGCAACAGAGGCACCAGGTCTTGAAATCCACCTCTCTACCCAAGCCAGTGCGACGAACTATGAAACGCTTGAATTTTGGAAAGAACTGGGCTTGACTCGTGTCGTTTTGGCGCGTGAGGTTTCAATGGAAGAATTGGCAGAGATTCGCAAACGCACTGATGTAGAAATTGAAGCCTTTGTTCACGGAGCCATGTGTATTTCTTACTCAGGTCGCTGTACGCTTTCAAACCACATGAGTATGCGTGATGCCAATCGTGGTGGATGTTCTCAGTCTTGCCGTTGGAAATACGACCTTTACGACATGCCTTTTGGCCAAGAACGCAAGAGTCTTAAAGGTGAAATTCCTGAAGAATTTTCGATGTCAGCCGTGGACATGTCTATGATTGATCATATTCCAGATATGATTGAAAATGGTGTGGATAGTCTAAAAATTGAAGGTCGTATGAAGTCAATCCACTATGTTTCAACTGTGACCAACTGTTACAAGGCGGCTGTGGATGCTTACCTTGAAAGCCCAGAAAAATTTGAAGCTATTAAACAAGACCTGGTAGATGAGATGTGGAAGGTTGCCCAACGTGAATTGGCAACAGGTTTCTACTATAGCACACCTACAGAAAATGAACAGTTGTTTGGTGCACGTCGTAAAATCCCTGAATACAAGTTTGTCGCTGAGGTGGTTTCTTATGATGATGCAACCCAGACAGCAACCATTCGTCAACGGAATGTTATCAATGAAGGCGATCAAGTTGAGTTTTATGGACCAGGTTTCCGTCATTTTGAAACCTATATCGAAAATCTTCACGATTCTAAAGGCAATAAAATCGACCGTGCTCCAAATCCAATGGAACTCTTGACCATTAAGGTTCCTCAACCTGTGCAAGCTGGGGATATGGTTCGAGCTCTCAAAGAAGGTCTTATCAATCTCTATAAGGAAGATGGAACCAGCGTCACAGTTCGTGCCTAGATAAGGAAAAGGGAATGATTCAAGCACAAGGTTTATTAGTAGATGATGAAAGCAGATGTGTTCATTATCATAGTGAAAAGGATATTGTTTCCCTCCAGTGTTATGAGTGTAAAAAATACTATGCTTGCTATCAGTGCCACGATGTTATAGAAACGCATTTGTTTTCACCCTACCCCTTGACGCTTACCGAGGATCGACCGATTTTATGTGGGGCTTGTAAGAGGACAATAACATTTCAAGAATATCAAAAGCAGCTAGCCTGCCCTTATTGCAAATCTCCATTTAATCCAGGGTGTAAACAACACTATTCCTACTATTTCAAATAAAATGAATCTATCCAAGTTCTAAACTTGGATTTTTCAATTTATTTCGGAAAATATAGAGAAAGTGGAAACACATTTCATCATAAAATGAGAAACTTATCTATACAGTGGTATAAAAATAGCAAAAATAAAAATAAATCATCTGAAACGCTTCCAACGTAAGTAAAAAGTTGACAAAAACAAATTTTAGGACTAAACTAAGTAAGTAAATTTTAAATAAAAGGAGAATTCATCATGAATTTAACATTTTTCGGTCTATGTCTTGCCTGTATGGGTGTATCTCTTGCAGAAGGATTTTTGATGAACGGTTTGTTCAAGTCTGCAGCACGCCAACCAGACATCATCCCACAATTGCGTAGTTTGATGATCATGGGGATTGCCTTTATCGAAGGAACATTCTTTGTAACTCTCGTATTTTCATTTATCATCAAATAAAGAGAAGTATAAAATGGAAAAGGGAGGATTCTAGATGGAAGAAAGTATCAATCCAACCATCAATATTGGTCCTGTTACCTTTGATTTAACCTTGACAGCATTGACTTTGTTGTCTGTGGCACTGATTTTTGGCTTTATCTATTGGGCAAGTCGTAATATGACTGTGAAACCCAAAGGAAAGCAAAATGTACTAGAGTATCTCTATGACTTTGTAGTCGGATTTACAGAACCCAACGTAGGTTCTCGGTACATGAAAGATTACTCACTCTTTTACTTGTGTTTATTTCTTTTTATGGTTATCGCAAACAATCTTGGTTTGATGGCGAAACTTCAAACTACAGATGGGACAAACCTTTGGACATCGCCAACTGCAAATCTCCAGTTTGACTTGGCTTTGTCATTTGGAATTATCCTGATGACCCATATAGAAGGAATTCGTCGCCGTGGTGTTAAAAAGTATCTGAAAGGCTTTGTTACCCCAGGTTTTATGACACCGATGAATCTCCTTGAAGAAGTCACGAATTTCCTATCACTTGCTTTGCGGGTGTTCGGGAATATCTTTGCCGGAGAAGTGATGGCAAGCTTGCTTATTACTCTTTCTCATCAGGCTCTTTATTGGTATCCAGTCGCATTTGTTACCAATCTTGTCTGGACGGCATTCTCTGTGTTTATTTCCTGTGTTCAGGCCTATGTATTCACAGTCTTGTCTTCAATGTATCTAGGAAATAAAATTAATGATGAAGAGTAGAAAGGAGTAAATGATGCACGTAACAGTAGGTGAATTGATTGGTAACTTTATTTTAATCGCTGGCTCTTTTATCCTTTTGGTCGTCTTAGTCAAAAAATACGCATGGTCAAACTTGACAAGTATCTTTGAAGAACGAGCTGAAAAGATTGCTGCTGATATTGATGGCGCTGAACAAGCTCGTCAAAAAGCAGAGACTCTTGCTCAAAAGCGCGAAGATGAATTAGCAGGTAGTCGTAGTGAAGCTAAAACTATCATTGAAAATGCTAAAGAGACAGCTGAAAAGAGTAAATCAGATATTTTGGCTGAAGCTAAGCTAGAAGCTGGTCGCTTGAAAGAAAAAGCTAACCAAGAAATTGCGCAAAACAAAGCTGAGGCTTTACAAAGTGTTAAGGGCGAGGTGGCAGATTTGACAGTTAGTCTAGCTGGGAAAATCATCTCACAAAACCTTGACAGTCATGCCCATAAGGAACTCATTGATCAGTATATCGATCAGCTAGGAGAAGCCTAATGGACAAGAAAACAGCAAAGGTCATTGAAAAGTACAGCATGCCTTTTGTCCAATTAGTGATTGAAAAAGGAGAAGAGGACCGGATTTTTTCAGACTTGGATCAAATCAAGCAAGTCGCAGAAGAAACGGGCTTACCTTCTTTTTTAGCTCAGGTGGCAGTTGATGAGTCAGATAAGGAAAAAACAGTTCGTTTCTTTCAAGACTCTGTGTCACCTTTAATGCAAAACTTTATTCAAGTTCTGGTTTACAATCACAGAGCAAATCTTTTTTATGAAGTAATTGCAGATTGTTTGAATCGTCTTGAAAGAGAAACCAATCAATTTGTAGTCACGATTTCTTCAGCTCATCCTCTAACAGATGAACAGAAGGAACGTCTGCTCCCATTGATAGAGAAAAAAATGTCTCTGAAAGTGCGGAGCGTCAAAGAACAAATTGATGAAGGACTCATTGGTGGTTTTGTCATTTTTGCTAATCACAAGACAATTGATGTGAGTATTAAACAACAACTTCGAGTTGTTAAAGAAAATTTGAAATAGAAAGTGGTGTTCTTTTGGCAATTAACGCACAAGAAATCAGCGCTTTAATTAAGCAACAAATTGAAAATTTCAAACCCAATTTTGATGTATCTGAAACAGGTGTTGTAACCTATATCGGGGACGGAATTGCGCGTGCTCACGGCCTTGAAAATGCCATGAGTGGAGAGCTGTTGATTTTTGAAAACGGCTCTTATGGGATGGCGCAAAACTTGGAGTCGACAGACGTTGGGATTATCATCCTAGGTGACTTTACAGATATTCGTGAAGGCGATACCATTCGCCGTACAGGTAAAATCATGGAAGTTCCTGTTGGTGAGAGCCTTATTGGACGTGTTGTGGATCCACTTGGTCGTCCAGTTGACGGTCTTGGAGAAATCCATACTGATAAGTCTCGTCCAGTAGAAGCGCCGGCTCCTGGCGTTATGCAACGTAAGTCTGTATCAGAACCATTGCAAACAGGTTTGAAAGCTATTGATGCCCTTGTTCCGATTGGTCGTGGTCAACGTGAGTTGATTATCGGTGACCGTCAGACAGGGAAAACAACCATCGCTATTGATGCTATTTTGAACCAAAAAGGTCAAGATATGATCTGTATCTATGTAGCGATTGGGCAAAAAGAGTCAACTGTTCGTACGCAAGTTGAAACACTTCGTCAGTACGGTGCCTTGGACTATACAATCGTTGTGACAGCTTCTGCTTCACAACCTTCTCCATTGCTCTTCCTAGCTCCTTATGCTGGGGTTGCTATGGCAGAAGAGTTTATGTACCAAGGGAAGCATGTTTTGATCGTTTATGATGATCTTTCAAAACAAGCGGTCGCTTATCGTGAACTCTCCCTCTTGCTTCGTCGTCCACCAGGTCGTGAAGCCTTCCCTGGGGATGTTTTCTACCTTCATAGCCGTTTGCTTGAGCGTTCAGCTAAGGTTTCTGATGAACTTGGTGGTGGTTCAATCACAGCTCTACCATTTATCGAGACACAAGCAGGAGATATCTCTGCTTATATCGCAACCAACGTGATTTCAATCACAGATGGTCAAATCTTCCTTGGCGATGGTCTCTTCAATGCGGGTATTCGTCCAGCTATTGATGCGGGTTCATCTGTATCTCGTGTAGGTGGTTCTGCACAAATCAAAGCTATGAAGAAGGTTGCTGGTACACTTCGTATCGACCTTGCTTCATATCGTGAGTTGGAAGCCTTCACTAAGTTTGGTTCTGATTTGGATGCGGCTACTCAAGCTAAGTTAAATCGTGGACGTCGTACCGTTGAAGTTCTGAAACAACCAGTTCATAAACCATTACCTGTTGAGAAACAAGTAACCATTCTTTATGCTTTGACACATGGTTTCTTGGATACGATTCCTGTAGATGACATTGTTCGTTTTGAGGAAGAGTTTCATGATTTCTTTGATGCACAACATCCAGAGATTTTGGAAACTATTCGTGAAACAAAAGACTTGCCAGAAGAAGCAGTCTTGGATGCTGCGATTACAGAGTTTCTCAATCAATCCAGCTTCCAATAAGAATAGAGGTGTCAAATGGCAGTATCTCTAAATGATATTAAAACAAAAATCGCCTCAACAAAAAATACTAGTCAAATCACCAATGCCATGCAAATGGTATCGGCTGCCAAGTTAGGTCGCTCTGAAGAAGCAGCACGTAACTTTCAAGTTTATGCTCAGAAGGTTCGTAAGCTTTTGACGGATATTCTGCATGGTAACGGATCTGGTGGTTCTACCAATCCGATGCTCATTAGTCGCCCAGTTAAGAAAACAGGCTATATCGTTATTACTTCAGACCGTGGCTTGGTTGGAGGTTATAATGCTTCCATCCTTAAAGCTGTGATGGAGTTGAAAGAAGAATACCATCCAGATGGTACAGGTTTTGAGATAATCTGTATTGGTGGTATGGGAGCTGATTTCTTTAAGGCTCGTGGCATTCAACCAATCTATGAACTACGTGGCTTGGCCGACCAACCAAGTTTTGATGAAGTTCGTAAAATTATTTCAAAAACGATTGAAATGTATCAAAATGAACTTTTTGATGAACTCTATGTTTGTTACAACCATCATGTCAATACTCTCACAAGTCAAATGCGTGTGGAACAAATGTTGCCGATTGTTGACTTAGATCCAAATGAAGCAGATGAAGAGTATAGCTTGACATTTGAGTTGGAAACGAGTCGTGATGAGATTCTAGAGCAGTTGTTACCTCAGTTTGCAGAAAGTATGATATACGGGGCTATCATCGATGCCAAGACAGCTGAGAATGCTGCAGGTATGACAGCCATGCAAACGGCGACTGATAATGCCAAGAAAGTCATCAATGATTTGACAATCCAGTATAACCGTGCCAGACAGGCGGCGATTACACAAGAAATTACAGAAATCGTAGCGGGGGCTAGTGCCTTAGAATAAGGCTTTGCCTCCCTCATATCAAAATGAACTTAGGCCCTAGGTGAACTAGGAACCGACAGTATCTTATATAGAATAGGAGAAGGAGATGAGTTCAGGTAAAATTGCTCAGGTTATTGGACCCGTTGTCGACGTCTTGTTCGCAGCAGGGGAAACACTTCCTGAGATTAATAATGCACTTGTCGTCTACAAAAATGACGAAAGAAAAACAAAAATCGTCCTTGAAGTAGCCTTGGAGTTGGGTGATGGTATGGTTCGTACGATCGCCATGGAATCAACAGATGGTTTGACTCGTGGAATGGAAGTTTTGGACACAGGCCGTCCAATCTCTGTGCCAGTAGGTAAAGAAACTTTGGGACGTGTCTTCAATGTTTTGGGAGATACCATTGACTTGGATGCTCCTTTCGCTGAAGACGCTGAGCGTCAGCCAATTCATAAGAAAGCTCCAACTTTTGATGAATTGTCTACCTCATCTGAAATCTTGGAAACAGGGATCAAGGTTATCGACCTTCTTGCCCCTTACCTAAAAGGTGGTAAAGTTGGACTCTTCGGTGGTGCCGGAGTTGGTAAAACTGTCCTGATCCAAGAATTGATTCACAATATTGCCCAAGAACACGGTGGTATTTCCGTATTTACCGGTGTTGGGGAACGTACTCGTGAGGGGAACGACCTTTACTGGGAAATGAAAGAATCAGGCGTTATCGAGAAAACAGCCATGGTATTTGGTCAGATGAATGAACCACCTGGAGCACGTATGCGTGTTGCCCTTACTGGCTTGACAATCGCCGAATATTTCCGTGATGTAGAAGGCCAAGATGTGCTTCTCTTTATTGATAATATTTTCCGTTTCACTCAGGCTGGTTCTGAAGTATCTGCCCTTTTGGGTCGTATGCCATCAGCCGTTGGTTACCAACCAACACTTGCTACTGAAATGGGTCAATTGCAAGAGCGTATCACATCAACCAAGAAGGGTTCTGTAACCTCTATCCAGGCTATCTATGTGCCAGCGGATGACTACACTGACCCAGCGCCAGCAACAGCCTTCGCTCACTTGGATTCAACAACAAACTTGGAACGTAAGTTGGTACAATTGGGTATTTATCCAGCCGTTGATCCGTTGGCTTCAAGCTCTCGTGCCTTGGCACCTGAGATTGTTGGTGAGGAGCACTATGCAGTTGCTGCTGAAGTCAAACGTGTCCTTCAACGTTACCATGAATTGCAAGATATCATTGCTATCCTTGGTATGGATGAACTCTCTGATGAAGAAAAGACTTTGGTTGCTCGTGCCCGTCGTATCCAGTTCTTCTTGTCTCAAAACTTCAACGTTGCCGAACAATTTACTGGTCAACCTGGTTCTTATGTACCAGTAGCGGAAACAGTTCGCGGCTTTAAGGAAATCCTTGAAGGAAAACATGACCATCTACCGGAAGATGCCTTCCGTGGTGTCGGTTCAATCGAAGACGTCATTGCTAAGGCTGAGAAAATGGGATTTTAAGAGGTGATCTATGGCTCATTTAACTGTCCAGATCGTGACACCAGATGGCCTCGTCTATGATCACCATGCCAGCTTTGTATCGGTACGAACTCTGGATGGTGAGATGGGGATCTTGCCACGACATGAAAATATGATTGCGGTTTTAGCGGTTGATGAAGTAAAGGTAAAACGAATCGATGACGATACTCATGTGAACTGGATTGCAGTGAACGGAGGAATTATCGAGATTGCCAATGACATCATTACTATTGTAGCAGACTCAGCAGAACGTGCTCGTGATATCGATATTAGCCGTGCCCAACGTGCTAAACTTCGTGCTGAACGTGAGATTGAAGAAGCACAAGATAAACACTTGATTGACCAAGAACGGCGAGCTAAGGTTGCTTTGCAACGTGCCATTAACCGTATCAATGTCGGAAATAAATTATAAAATAAAAATGAACTT
>NZ_GL397254.1:608393-906482 GCF_000146755.1 Streptococcus sp. oral taxon 071 str. 73H25AP | reverse complement strand
TAAAAATGAACTTGCTTAAGCAAGTTCATTTTTATTTTACATTAATGTTTAAATGTGATGCAAACGGCTTCGGAAACTCGGAAATCGTTAGAAAGCTCAGCTAATCGACCAGTTTTAGGATTACGTTTAAAGACGGTTGCATTATCTGAATCTTGGTGAACTGCAATTAGAAATTCTTGGTCAGGAGTTAGGTCGAAATCACGTGGTGTTTTACCATGACTTGGAACAATCTCTAATAATTCCAGACTACCATCAGCCAGGATGCTAAATACAGCAATGGAATCATGACCTCGGTTGGATGCATAGAGGTATTTGCCGTCTTTTGAAAGACGAATGGAAGCAGTAGCATTAAATTCCTCATATCCATCTGGCAAAGTCGAAATGACTTGCATGCGTTCAAATTCACCAACACCATCGTAAATCAAGACTTCAATGGTACTGTTGAGTTCACAGATGAGGTAGGCAATCTTATAATGATGATGGAAAACGATGTGGCGAGCACCTGCTCCAGCTTGGCTGTGATAAGTGTAGAGTTTACTTAGTTTTCCTTCTGGGCTAACATCGTAGGTCGTTACTTCATCCGTTCCTAGATCACATGTGACGAGATACTGGTCAGGTGTTAGATCCGTAAAGTGTACATGTGGGGAAGATTGGTTTTCATGAGGACCTTGTCCGCTATGCTGATCTAGATCTGTTTGGATGAGGCTACCATCCGATTGACGTTTATAAACTAGAACTTGACCTTTATGATAGTTGGCCCCATAAACGAGACCACGTTTTTCATCTACTGCCACATAACAATGAGGAGCGCCTTCTTCCACCACATGATTTAACAAAGTGCCGTCGGTCTTGTAAGCAGCGATTCCACCCAAGCCATCCTGGCTCCCTACGGTGTATAAGTGTTGCTGTTGGTCAAAGGCAAGGTAGGTCGGACTTGGTTCAGCAGCAAAGAGTTCAAGATTTGCAAGCTGGCCTGTTTCTGTATTAAAATCAGCTTTGTAAATCCCTTTAGATAAGCGACGAGTGTAAGTTCCAAAATAAACAGTTTCTTTCATGTCCATACCTCTTAATAATGATAAGTTCATTATACCACAAAATGAAATTCTTAACTGACTTTCATCATTTTTTGAAAATTACAGAAAACATCTTAGGGAGATTTATTTAGTTTTTACCTTGCTTTCAAAAATCAAAGTGATATAATAATGATATATTTGATTTAAAGGAGTGTCTTATGAAAAAACGTATTTTTCTAACGGCTGCAGTAGCAGTGTTGTCATCAGCACTACTAGCAGCTTGTTCGTCTGGTGGTAAAAACGCCAACCAACCTGTGACTTATACTTATGTCTTCTCATCGGATCCTGCAACTTTGGACTATACAGTTTCTGGAAATTCCAGTACCAAACAGGTGACTGGGAATGTCATCGATGGTTTGCTTGAGAATGACCAATATGGAAATCTTGTGCCGTCTGTAGCAGAGGACTGGAGTGTTTCTAAAGATGGTTTGACTTACACCTATAAAATCCGGAAAGGGATTAAGTGGTACACTAATGAAGGCGAAGAATATGGTGAAGTAAAGGCTCAGGATTTCGTGACAGGTTTGAAACATGCTGTCGCTAAGAAATCACAAGCCCTCTATCTTGTACAGGATTCAATCAAAGGGTTAGATGATTATATTAACGGGAAAACAAATGATTTTTCTACTGTTGGAATTAAGGCGACAGATGATTATACTCTTGTTTATACGCTTAATAATCCTGAATCTTTCTGGAATTCCAAGACAACGATGGGTGTTTTAGCACCAATCAATGAAGACTTTTTAGCCTCTAAGGGGGATGATTTTGGTAAACCTACTGATGTTACAAGTATTCTATACAATGGTCCTTACCTTCTGAAAGGTCTCACATCGAAATCTTCAATCGAGATGACAAAAAACCAAAACTATTGGGATAAAGGAAATGTCTTTATTGATGATATAAAATTAACCTTCTTTGATGGTCAAGATGCAGACTCTCTTGGTCGTGGTTTTGATGAAGGCCACTACCCAGCAGCTCCCCTCTTTAAGAATTCTGCAAACTATGAGCGATTCAAAGAAAAATACAAAGACAACATTGTGTATGGTCAACAAAGAGGAGGTAGCTACTACATTTCAACTAATATTGACCGTGTAGCCTATAACCATACTTCTAAAACAACGGACGAAGAAAAGACATCTACTAAGAAAGCTTTGTTGAACAAAGATTTCCGCCAAGCCTTGGCTTTTGGAGCAGATCGTAAGGCTGCTGTCTCTCAAGTATTTGGTGATGAAGTTGCCCCTCGTAAATTACGTACTAGCTTTACACCTCCAACGTTTGTTCAAATTGGAGATCAATCTTTTGGTCAAGTAACAAAAGCAGAACTTGACAAGTTGGATACTGCTTGGAGCGATGTTAGCCTAGATGATGCACAAGATTCACTTCATAATGTAGAGAAAGCTAAAACCAAACTTGAAGCGGCTAAGAAAACTCTTCAAGCCGACGGTGTTCAGTTCCCTATTCATTTGGACTTGCCAGTTTCCTCTACTCAAACGGATTTTGTACGTCAAGCTCAATCGTATAAACAATCAATAGAGGAAGCTCTTGGAGTTGAAAATGTAGTGGTTGATATCCAACAAGTTTCTGATGATGAATTGGGAAGTATGACCGTTCTTGCAACTTCAAAAGACAATATCGACTGGGATATCAATCCAAACAGTGGATGGAGCCCAGACTATGCAGATCCATCAACCTATCTTGATGCATTTGATCCAACATCTGGACCAACTCTTCTTGGAGCACTTGGTATTGCACCAGGATCAGATAGTTCAGCCATTAAGGCAGTAGGATTGGATAAATACAAAGAATTACTTGATGATGCTAACAGTGAGAAAACAGATCTCGAAAAACGTTATTCAAAATATGCTAAAGCTCAAGCATGGTTGACAGATAGTGCTCTAGTTATTCCTGTACACTCAGACGGTGCCCAAATGCTTGTTACAAAGAAAGTTCCAGGAACAGGAGCAGATGGTTGGGTCGGTGATAAAACAGGCGAAAACAGTTATAAATATCTGAAGATTCAAGATAAGATTGTGACAAGTAAAGAAATGGAAGAATTTCGCAAGAAATTTGCTGAAGAAAAAGCAAAATCAAACGAAGAATACCAAAAACAACTATCAAGTCATATTAAAGATTAAATAAATCTCCTCAATTGAGGAGATTTTTCTTTTTGTCTATCTATGTAAGCACTTAAAAAAAGAGTTATTTTAGTCTAAAAATGGTATAATGAGAGAATGACAGAAAGGATGTATTTATGGAACATAAAGAGAAACATTTTAGCCTATCTTGGTTCTTCAAGTGGTTTTTAGATAATAAAGCTATTACTGTATTCTTAGTGACCTTGTTACTGGGCTTGAATCTTTTCATTCTAAGTAAGATTAGTTTTATCTTTTTACCGGTTTTGGATTTTCTAGGAGTTGTCATGTTGCCGGTTATTTTATCTGGTTTACTTTATTACCTCCTCAATCCGATTGTTGACTGGATGGAGAAACACAAGATCAATCGTGTACTTGCCATCAGTATTGTATTTGTCATCATTGGACTTTTTATCATTTGGGGTCTGGCAGTCGCAATTCCAAATCTCCAACGCCAAGTCTTAACTTTTGCGAAAAATGTACCGACATACCTCGAAGATGCTGACCGTGTCATCAATGATCTTGTAACCAAACGTTTGCCAGATGATTTTAGACCACAGTTGGAGCAGGTTCTTTCCAATGTTTCTAGTGAAGCTACCCTGTGGGCCAGCAAAATCTCTTCTCAAGCCGTTAACTGGGTCAGCGCCTTTATCAGTAGTGTTTCCCAGGTCATTGTAGCGGTTATTATCGTACCATTCATGCTCTTTTATCTTTTGAGAGATGGGAAAGGCTTGCGAGATTACCTAACTAAATTCATCCCAAACAAGTTAAAAGAACCTGTTGGACAAGTTTTGTCAGATGTCAATAAACAGTTGTCAAACTACGTTAGAGGACAGGTTACTGTTGCTATTATCGTGGCAATTATGTTTATTATCTTCTTTAAGATTATTGGTCTCAGATATGCTGTGACTCTTGGTATTACGGCTGGTATCCTCAATCTAGTACCTTACCTGGGTAGTTTTCTAGCGATGTTGCCTGCTTTGGTTTTGGGCTTGATTGCAGGACCTGTCATGCTTTTGAAAGTGATTATTGTCTTTATTGTTGAACAAACGATTGAAGGTCGCTTCGTTTCTCCGCTTATTTTAGGTAGTCAGCTAAACATCCATCCGATCAATGTCCTCTTTGTTCTCCTAACTTCAGGCTCCATGTTTGGTATTTGGGGAGTCTTGCTGGGAATTCCTGTCTATGCCTCTGCCAAGGTCGTTATCTCAGCTATCTTTAACTGGTATAAAAAAGTCAGCGGTCTGTATGAAGAAGAAGGGGAGGAAATCAAGAGTGAACAATAGTCAACGCATGCTCCAGGCTTTGGATGAACAGGATTTAACCAAGGCGGATCAATATTTTCACAGAGCCCTCGAAACAGATTCGAGTGAAGTTCTTTACGAACTAGCAAGCTATCTAGAGGGAATTGGCTTTTATCCTCAAGCAAAAGAAATTTACCAAAATATCGTTACAGAATTTCCAGAAGTGAATCTGAACTTAGCTAGCATTGCTAGCGAGGATGGCAATGTTGAGGAAGCCTTTGCTTACCTTGAGGAAATCACTTCCGAAAGTGACTGGTATGTATCGGCCTTGGCCTTGAAGGCAGACCTCTATCAGTTGGAAGGATTGACAGATGTAGCGCGTGAAAAGTTACTGGAAGCCCTAAACTACTCAGACGATTCCTTATTAGTTTTTGGTTTGGCTGAGTTGGATAGCGAGTTAGGGAATTATCAGGAAGCCATTCAGGGCTATGCTCAGTTAGACAATCGCTCTATCTATGAGCAAACGGGTGTCTCAACCTATCAACGAATTGGTTATGCTTATGCCCAGTTAGGTAAGTTTGAAGCTGCAACTGAATTCTTAGAAAAAGCTTTAGAATTAGAATACGATGACCAAACTGCCTTTGAACTGGCTAGTCTTTACTTTGATCAAGAAGAGTATCAAAAATCTGTTCTTTACTTTAAGCAGATTGATACCATTTCACCAGATTTTGAAGGATATGAGTATGGTTATAGTCAAGCCTTGCATAAGGAACATCAGGTGGAAGAGGCCCTTCGTATCGTTAAAAAAGGACTGCAGAAAAATCCATTTGAAACCCGTCTCTTGCTAGCTGCTTCTCAGTTTTCGTATGAATTGCATGATCCTAGTGCTGCAGAGCAGTTTCTCCTTACTGCTAAAGAAGATGCAGAGGATACAGAAGAAATTTTTCTTCGCCTCGCAACCATTTATATGGAACAAGAGCGGCATGAAGATATCATCGCTCTCCAAAGTCAAGAACCTGAAAACCTCTTGACCAAGTGGATGATTGCACGCTCTTACCAGGAAATCGAGGATTTAGATAAGGCCTATGAGCTCTATCAGGAACTATCGTCTGACCTCAAGGATAATCCTGAATTTCTGGAGCAGTATACTTATCTTTTGCGTGAATTAGGATATTTTGAAGAGGCCAAGATACAAGCTGAAGCCTATTTAAAACTCGTTCCAGATGATGTTCAGATGCAAGAACTCTTAGAAACACTTTAAAAGTTATCTCTCTAAAAACGTATCCGTCAATTTGGCAGATACGTTTTTTTGGAAGAAATAGAATTTTTTTACAATTACTCTTGCTAAATTGTTTATTTATGCTATAATAGGAACAATTATTTTTAGGAGGTGCAGTATGTCTTATATGTTTGAGATATTACCAAGTTTGTTAAACGGTGCAAGTATGACACTTCAGGTCTTTGCTCTGGTTTTAATTTTTTCAATTCCCTTAGGTATTGTCGTTGCCTTTGCTTTACAAGTCCGCTGGAAACCCCTCCATTATCTCATTGACCTTTATATTTGGGTAATGCGAGGGACTCCTTTGCTCTTGCAATTAATCTTTATTTACTATGTTCTTCCTAGCATTGGGATACGTTTAGATCGTTTGCCTGCTGCTGTGATCGCTTTTGTATTGAACTATGCAGCCTACTTTGCAGAAATCTTTCGTGGTGGGATTGAAACCATTCCCAAAGGGCAGTATGAAGCCGCAAAAGTGTTAAAATTTAGCTCCTTTGATACAGTTCGCTATATCATCCTTCCTCAGGTTACAAAGATTGTCTTACCGAGTGTCTTTAATGAAATTATGAGTTTGGTCAAAGATACTTCTTTGGTCTATGCTTTGGGGATTTCAGATTTGATTTTGGCTAGTAGGACTGCAGCCAATCGAGATGCCAGTCTTGTTCCTATGTTTTTAGCTGGAGCTATTTATTTAATCATGATTGGTCTTGTAACCATTATAGCGAAAAAACTTGAGAAGAAGTACAGTTATTACAGATAGGAGGATTGCTATGTTAGAATTACGAAATATCAATAAAGCCTTTGGTGGCAAACAAATCTTAACCAATTTCAGCCTATCAATCCCTGAAAAGCAAATCCTCGCAATCGTAGGTCCTTCAGGAGGAGGCAAGACCACCTTGTTACGTATGCTAGCTGGACTGGAAACCATCGATTCTGGAGAAATCTACTATAACGGCGAATCGTTAGCTATAGACGAACTCGAAAAGCGCAATCTTCTGGGATTTGTTTTCCAAGATTTTCAACTCTTTCCGCATTTGTCAGTTCTAGAAAACTTAACTCTGTCGCCCATAAAAACCATGAGCATGGAGAAGGAAGTTGCTGAGAAGAAGGCGCGTGGTTTGTTAGAACAACTTGGGTTAGCTGGGCATGCAGATGCCTTTCCTTTCTCATTATCTGGTGGGCAAAAACAACGGGTGGCCTTAGCACGCGCCATGATGATAAAGCCAGAAATTATTGGATATGATGAACCTACATCGGCCTTAGACCCAGAATTGCGATTAGAAGTAGAAAAACTTATCCTTCAAAATAAAGAGCGTGGGATGACCCAGATTGTTGTGACGCACGACCTTCAGTTTGCAGAAAATATTGCTGATCAGATCCTTAAGGTTGATCCAAAGTAGGAGGTGTCTATGAAGAGAAAGAAAATTGCCCTTGCACTTGCTCTGTTCTTTAGCTTCTTCCTGACGGCTTGTACTCAGAAGGCAAGTGATCCAAATCAGGATAACTGGGCCAAATATCAAAAGCAGGGTAGCATTACTATTGGCTTTGACAATACCTTTGTTCCCATGGGATTTGAGGAAAAGAATGGCCAGTATGCGGGCTTTGATATTGACCTAGCCCAAGCTGTCTCTGAAAAGCTAGGGATTCAGATTAAATTTCAACCCATCGACTGGGATATGAAAGAAACCGAACTACAAAATGGTACCATTGATGCCATCTGGAATGGCTATACAGCTACAGATGAACGGAAAGAGAAGGTTGCCTTTACTATTCCTTACATGGAAAATCAACAAGTTTTGGTCTCTAAAAAGTCTCAAAATATCCACTCAATTCAGGATATGACAGACAAAATTTTAGGGGCCCAGGCTGGATCTTCTGGCTATTTGAATTTTGAAGGACAACCAGAACTACTCAAGAACCGAGTGAAAGACCAGAAGGCTAATCAATACCAAAGTTTCAATGAAGCCTTAATTGATTTGAAAAATGACCGGATTGATGCCTTGTTGATTGACCGGGTATATGCTAATTATTATCTCCAGTCTGAAGGGATATTAAGTGACTACAATGTCTTTTCAGCTGGATTTGAAAGTGAAGCTTTTGCAGTGGGTGTTAGACCTGCTGATAAAACTCTGTTAGCCGCTTTGAACCAAGCCTTTATCTCACTATACCAAGAAGGAAAATTCCAGGAAATCAGCCAGAAATGGTTTGGAGAAGATGTAGCCACCAGTCAAGTTAAAAATCAAGAATAAGAAAAGAGATTGAGTTTTTCCTCAATCTCTTTTTGCATCACAAAATCCTCTGGCAAGTACCAGAGGATAAGAGTTCATACTCAATGAAAATCAAAGAGCAAACTAGGAAGCTAGCCGCAGGCTGCTCAAAACACTGTTTTGAGGTTGTAGATAAGACTGACAAAGTCAGGAACATATATCTACGGCAAGGCAACGCTGACGTGGTTTGAATTTGATCTTCGAAGAGTATTATTTCATTGTTGGGAAGAGCAATACATCACGGATAGTAGTTGTATCAGTGAGGAGCATGCAGAGACGGTCGATACCGATACCCAAACCACCTGTTGGTGGCATACCGTATTCAAGAGCCTCGATGTAGTCGTAATCGATACCTGTTGCTTCATCGTCCCCAAGTTCTTTAGCTTTGGCTTGAGCTTCGAAACGGCTAAGTTGATCGATTGGATCATTCAACTCAGAATAGGCATTTCCGTATTCTTTGGTCATAATGAAGAGCTCGAAACGGTCAGTAAAGCGTTCATCTTCAGGGTTTTTCTTAGCGAGTGGAGATACAGCTACTGGATGTCCATAAACGAAGGTTGGTTGGATCAATGTTTCTTCGACAAATTCTTCAAAGAAGGCATTGATGATGTGACCAACTTCAGTGTAATGCTTTTCAACAGGTACATGTTTTTCATTGGCAAGAGCTACGGCTTCTTCGAAAGTTAAATCTTGCCAGAAGTCAACACCAGTAATTTCCTTGATAGCATCCACCATGTGAACACGTTTAAATGGTTCATTAATCTTGATTTCAGTGCCTTGATAGTTTACTGGACCATCTCCTTTGACAGCCTTTGCAGCATGCTGGATAATACCTTCTGTCAAATCCATAATATCATGGAAATCGGCATAGGCTTGGTAAACCTCAATCATAGTAAATTCAGGATTATGAGTTGCATCCATTCCTTCGTTACGGAAGATACGGCCAATCTCATAGACGCGTTCCATACCACCGACAATTAGACGTTTGAGATGAAGTTCTAGAGCTATCCGAAGCACCATATCAATATTTTGAGCATTGTGGTGTGTAATAAATGGTTTGGCAGCAGCACCACCGGCCTCGTTGTGAAGTACAGGTGTTTCCACTTCAAGAAAATCATGTCCATCTAGATAACGACGAATTTCAGAGATGATTTTTGAACGAGTGACAAAGCGATCAAAACTTTCGCGATTTGAAATTAAATCAAGGTAACGTTTGCGATAGATGGTTTCAACGTCAGTCAAACCGTGGAATTTCTCTGGAAGCGGGCGAAGTGCTTTAGACAAGTGAGTGATGTGAGTTGCCTTGATAGAAAGTTCTCCCATATCTGTACGCATCACTTCACCTTCGACACCAAGGAAGTCACCGAGGTCAGCTTTTTTGAAAATATCGTAGTTCTCATCTCCAACTGTATCTTTACGAACATAGATTTGGATCTGGCCATCACGGTCTTGTAAATGAGCAAAGCCGACTTTCCCTTTTCCACGTTTTGTGACTAAACGACCTGCGATAGTAGCTGTTTCGTTCAATTCGTGTAGTTGTTCTTTATCAAGGTCAGCAAATTTATCTTTTAGTTCTTGAGAGTTAGCAGTACGTTCAAAACGTTTACCGAAAGGATCAATTCCTTGTTCACGGAGCGCAGCCATTTTTTCACGGCGAACGATCTGCTGGTCATTTAGTTCTTCCATATGTTCTGTAGACATGGGTTCCTCCTAATTTTTAATCAAATTTTGAAATAATAAATCAATTTTTCACGATACTCCCATTTTATCATAAATAGTCAAGAAATTCACGGATATTCTTTGAAAACTAAAAAGAACTTGACCATTAAGATCAAGTTCCATTATTTTCCTTGATAGGAAGTGTCATTCCACCTTTCCAGAGTGAAGGTTTCAAAATCCTTGGTTTCTAAAACTGTTAGACTAGCATTTGCTAAACCTCCATCTTTTCGAAGAAGAGGTTCTTTATAACCTAGAAGGGTACGAAGACTAGCAGTGAGATTTGCACCATGACCAACAATTAGAACTCTCTCAGCCTGACTCCCCTTCAGAGATTTGATAAATTGAATGGTACGTTGAGTTGTACTGTAGAGGGATTCCGCTTCAAACATTCTTGTATCAAACTTAGCTAAGTTTGTACGGAAAGCCGTGATTTGTTGTGGGTAGATGGCCTCTAATGTTGCAATTTTTAATCCCTCTAGTTTTCCGAGATGCCATTCACGTAGGTCAGGAATAGTCTCTAAAGGACATTGCGTCTGGAGTTGACTTTGGATAATTTCAGCAGATTTGACCGCTCTTGGTAAATCACTTGAATAAATCTCATCGAAAGGAATATTGCTGAGATATTGACCGAGCGCCTTTAAGGTATCAATAGACTCAGGAAGAAGAGGTGAGTCCCCTCCGGCACCTTGGAAACGTCCTTCAAGATTCCAGATAGTTCGGCCATGACGCACAAAATAGAGTTTCATCAGTTGTTTTCCTCCAAGATATCTGCAAAATCTGCTTTCACAAAGCTAGCCAAGTCTTGTGGAGCAATGATAATACTATGCCCGACTTCCCCAGCAGAGACGATCATCTTGTCCAAATCTAAAGCTGTTTTATCAATAAAAATAGGATAGTTGTGTTTTTGGCGAATGCCGACGGGGTTATTTGCCCCATGAATATAGCCTGTCGTTTTTTCTAGGTCTTTTTGTGGAATCATACTCACTTTTTTATTACCAGAAACCTTTGCTAATTTTTTTTCAGCGAGGTGTTCTGGTATGGGGACGATTCCGATGATTGGACCGGTCTTATCCCCCAGCAGAGCCAAGGTTTTAAAGATATGTGTTCGATCATATTCCGAAGGAAGTTCACCCTCAAGCGCATTGATTTGAATCCCTGTATGCTCAATTCCTGCTTTGGTTAAGATTTGCTCGACAAGAGTTTTTTTAATTTTTACTTTTTTTGCCATTATTTATACTTATCCTCCAATTGACTCATCCAGATACCAAGCCAAATGCCAAGCGCAAAGAAGAAGGCGATGAGAACATAGCTCACGATAGAAAGTCCAGTGTATTGGATACTTTCAGCACTTCCAGCATTTGGAATCAAAATCAAGAGAGTGCTTGATAGCACAATCCCAATAATAAAGTGATAAACACGGGAGTGGTAATTGTTTAAGGCATGGTCCATTAATTTTGAAAAGATAATGAGAGTTGCTCCTGCACCCATCCCGATAGGAAGGAAGGTACCAAATAAATCAAAGGCCTTAAAGCCAGTTAGCATTGGAGCGTACAGTCCTAAAATCAAGAGTAGATTTGATGGACTTAAACCAGGCACCAAGACACCAAGAGCTAAAAGAACACCTGCCAAGATGAAACTAGCGAAACTGGCGCTGAGAGATCCAACAACAAAGTTTAGCGCGTAGAGCCCTAGACCTGAAAGGATAAAGGTAGTCCAGAACCAGACTAGGTCAATCTTGTCACGATCAGACTCTCTAGTAGATTCTTTAAGGAGGCTAGGAACTGTACCGATGATAGCTCCAGCAAAGCTCCACAAAACATAGACTTGGTAATTTTCTAGCAAATACTCGATCGGATAGGAAAACAAACCAATCCCAAGCAACATCCCGATAGCTACTGGGATAAAGTAAAGGACATTCTCTTTAAAATCCTTAAAGGGATGAGCCAGAAAGCCAATCATTCGCTCGTAGATCCCCAAAATCGCTGCTAAAACACCGCCAGAAATTCCTGGTAGGATAAATCCTAAGGCGATGACGATTCCTTTAATAACTCGTGCAATCCATGAAAACATAATAAAATCCTCAATTTCATAAAATTCTTTCTCTATGCTATCAATTATAACACAGACGGGGAAAAAATGAAAAAACAAGTGAAAAAGTTTGTTATTTTCACTTGTCTTATGGTCTTAAAAATAGTTTTCTGAAGGTTTCTTCCTTGTCTTTGTCAGTAGAAATCAGATTGATGTCCAAATGATGTTCAAATCCTGCAATTCTCCCCTTAGAAGTGTACTGGTGGAGGTCATAGTCTAAATCAGTATTGGGTGTGGACTCAAAGTAGCCTGAGTCTGTCCCATAAGAAGGGATCCAGACGGCAGAGAAATTTTCCGTATTGATGCTATGTTCTTGCATGAAATAGACACCAATGTAAATCCCGATATTTTTAGCGCCCAGCGATTCAAGCTTAGCTCGAAAAGCTTCGACTCCGTCATTCATATCTGCCATTGTTTTTTTCTCAACGTCAAGCCAGTAATAACTAGGGTTGTATGGAGAAGCAGAATTGTAGAAAACTTCAGCCGCTTTTTCCATTTCTTCTTTGTTCGTACCAGCTAGATAAGCATAGACGGCTACGGGAACATTGCGCTTTTGAAATTCTGAAATGTGATTTTTATAGGATTTATCGACCCCGTTGATAAAGGCTGCATCATTTGCTTCCGTGTGTTGAGTACCACTGTGTACGCGAACAATAGCTCCAGAAATATTTTGAGATAAAATATCGTAGTTTATCTCCTCCGGTCTTTGCCAACCAGAAATGTCAATAATAGGTTTATCAAGATTATGCAAGGCCTGGTTTTCAACTTGGACAGTGTTGCTTTTTGACTTGACCGAATGGTCTTCATAAGCTGGTTTATTAAAGATTAAAATAGCTATAACAATGGTGAATAGACTAAAAATAATAGCTGGATGAATCTCTTTTCTCATATCTAATTAGTTTAACGTAAATAGATAAAAAAATCAAAGAAAACGTTGAAAAGATGAATGAACTAGCATGTTTTCCCCTATTTCTCTGTTTGTTTACTCCTAAGGAAGTAAATTATGGTATAATATAAGGGAATTTTTACAGAAAAGAGAATAGTATGTCAAATTATGCCATTATCTTAGCAGCGGGTAAAGGTACTCGCATGAAATCAGATCTTCCAAAGGTACTTCATAAAGTAGCAGGAATTTCGATGTTGGAGCATGTTTTTCGTAGTGTTGGTGCTATTCAACCTGAAAAAACAGTCACTGTTGTGGGACACAAGGCGGAGTTAGTTGAGCAAGTATTGGCTGGTCAGACAGACTTTGTTACCCAATCAGAACAACTAGGAACTGGGCATGCTGTCATGATGGCAGAGCCTATTCTCCAAAATCGTATCGGCCACACCTTGGTTATCGCTGGGGATACTCCTCTGATTACAGGTGAAAGTTTGAAAAACCTCTTGGATTTCCATATCAATCACAAAAATGTGGCGACTATTTTAACGGCTGAAGCAGCAGATCCTTTTGGGTATGGTCGTATCGTCCGTAACGATAATGCTGAAGTTCTTCGCATTGTGGAGCAGAAAGATGCCACAGACTTTGAAAAGCAAATTAAGGAAATCAATACAGGAACATATGTATTTGACAATGAACGTCTTTTTGAGGCCCTTAAAAACATCAACACCAACAATGCCCAAGGTGAGTACTATATTACTGACGTGATCGGTATTTTCCGTAATGCGGGTGAGAAGGTTGGGGCCTATACTCTCAAGGATTTTGATGAAAGTCTTGGAGTAAACGACCGTGTGGCTCTTGCCATTGCGGAGGCAGTGATGCGCCGCCGTATCAACCAAAAGCACATGGTTAATGGTGTTAGCTTTGTCAATCCTGAAGCAACTTACATTGATATTGATGTCGAGATTGCACCTGAAGTCCAAATCGAAGCCAACGTTACCTTGAAAGGTCAAACGAAGATTGGGGCGGAAACTGTTTTAACAAATGGAACTTATATCGTGGATAGCGCTATCGGAGCTGGAGCTGTGATTACGAATTCCATGATTGAGGAAAGTACAGTTGCAGATGGTGTGACAGTCGGTCCGTATGCTCATATTCGTCCAGGCTCAAGTCTTGCTTCTCAAGTTCACATTGGAAACTTTGTTGAAGTAAAAGGATCTTCAATCGGTGAAAATACTAAGGCAGGTCATTTAACCTATATCGGAAACTGTGAAGTGGGTAGCCATGTTAACTTTGGTGCAGGTACGATTACAGTTAACTACGACGGGAAGAATAAGTACAAGACTGTCATTGGCAACAATGTCTTTGTTGGATCAAACTCAACCATCATTGCTCCAGTAGAACTTGGTGATAATTCACTAGTTGGAGCTGGTTCAACGATTACAAAAGATGTTCCAGCTGATGCCATTGCTATTGGACGTGGACGTCAAGTTAATAAAGATGAATATGCATTACGTTTGCCTCATCATCCTAAGAATCAGTAGGAGTCTATCATGGAATTTGAAGAAAAAACGATTAGCCGGAAGGAAATCTACCAAGGTCCTATTTTTAAGCTAGTGCAAGATCAGGTGGAACTACCAGAAGGGAAGGGAACTGCCCAACGTGATCTGATTTTTCACAATGGAGGCGTATGTGTTCTAGCTGTAACAGCTGAGGACAAAATCGTCCTTGTTAAGCAATACAGAAAAGCTATTGAAGCTATCTCTTATGAAATTCCTGCTGGTAAACTGGAACTTGGTGAAAATGCAGATCCCATGTCGGCGGCCCTTCGTGAATTGGAGGAGGAAGTTGCCTATACGGGTAAGTTAGAGCTTCTATATGATTTCTACTCTGCTATTGGTTTTTGTAATGAAAAATTAAAACTCTACCTCGCAAGAGATTTAACTAAGGTGGAAAATCCTCGTCCGCAAGATGATGATGAAACCTTGGAAGTTCTAGAGGTCAGCCTTGAGGAAGCAAAAAACTTAATTCAGTCTGGCCATATCTGTGATGCCAAGACGATTATGGCAATCCAGTACTGGGAATTGCAAAAGAAATAGAGGAGTAGCCCATGGGAAAACCTTTGTTGACAGATGAAATAATCGAACGTGCCAATCGTGGGGAGAAAATCTCTGGGCCACCTCTTCAAGATGACGAGGAAACTAAAATTTTATCAACTTCTTCACAAAACTTTGGTTATTCACGTTCTAGAGACTATAATTCTATTCAAGATACTTTAACAATCGAAGTAGAGCCAACGATTCATAAGAGCCGTCGCATTGAGAATACCAAGAGAAATGTTTTTAACTCAAAATTAAACAGAATCTTATTTACAGTCATCCTACTCTTGATTTTACTTGTGTTGGCGATGAAACTTTTGTAATAGAAAAGGAAATAAAATGAAAATTGGAATCATTGCAGCAATGCCAGAAGAGCTCGTACACTTGACTCAGAATTTAGATCGAACACAAGAAGTCCAAGTCCTCGGAAATACTTACTACACTGGCACTGTTGGCAAGACAGAAGTTGTTCTAGTTCAGAGTGGGATTGGAAAGGTCATGTCAGCTATGAGTGTAGCGGTGTTAGCTGACCATTTCCAAGTAGATGCCGTTATCAATACAGGATCGGCAGGTGCAGTTGCAGAAGGTATTGCCGTTGGAGATGTAGTGATTGCGGATAAGTTGGCTTACCATGATGTGGATGTAACTGCTTTTGGCTATGCTTATGGTCAGATGGCTGGTCAACCTCTTTACTTTGAATCCGATAAGAACTTTATCGCTAGGATTAAAGAAAACTTATCTCAGTTAGAACAGACCTGGCACCTAGGCTTGATTGCTACAGGGGATAGCTTTATAGCTGGAGATGATAAGATTGCTAGTATCAAATCCCACTTTCCAGATGTTTTAGCCGTTGAGATGGAAGGGGCAGCGATTGCACAGGCAGCTCAGGCTCTTGGCCTACCTTTCTTAGTCATTCGTGCCATGAGCGACAATGCCAATCACGAAGCTTCTATCTCTTTTGATGAGTTTATCATTGAAGCTGGACGTCGTTCTGCCCAAGTTTTACTGGCCTTTTTAAAGGCTATGGATTAAGCGGAAATTTGACAGTTTATCTAGCTTATGATAAGATTTAAGTAAAGAAAAGCTAGAAAACGTTTCAGAGGATATTATGAGTATTGAAATGACCGTCAGTGAGATTGCAGAGGTCCTAGGACTCTCTCGTCAAGCAATCAACAATCGTGTCAAAGAACTTCCAGAAGAGGACACGAAAAAAAATGACAAAGGTGTAACAGTAGTTACTCGAAGTGGCTTGATCAAGCTAGAAGAAATCTACAAAAAAACGATTTTTGAGGATGAACCAGTCAGTGATGATGTCAAACAACGTGAACTGATGGAAATCTTGGTCGATGAGAAAAACGCTGAAATTCTTCGCTTGTACGAGCAACTTAAGGCCAAAGACCAGCAGTTAGCAGAAAAGGATGAACAGATGCGTGTTAAAGATCGACAGATTGCTGAAAAGGACAAACAGTTGGACCAACAGCAACAATTAACTCTTCAAGCTATGAAGGATCAAGAAAGTTTGAAACTAGAGTTGGACCAAGCAAAAGAAGAAGTCCAAGCAACCAAAAAAGGCTTTTTTGCTCGCTTATTTGGAGGAAAATAAAGAAGCTGTTTGGGTTATTCACTAACCTGATAGCTTCTTTTATTATTTATGGATTAAATCGAGTTGGAACTGAGGTAAAAAATGGAAAAATTAAGAGATTATATTGCCTTTGATTTGGAGTTCAATCAATACGAAGGGGTTACCCATTTAATTCAAGTATCAGCAGTTCGCTTTCAAAATGGTCAAGAAATAGGTGCCTTTGATTCTTATGTTCATACTACAGCACCTTTGAAGAGTTTTATCAATGGCTTAACTGGAATCACAGCTGAAACCTTGAAAGATGCGCCAAAGGTAGAGCAAGTTTTAAAAGTCTTTCAGGCATTTGTCGGCAACTTACCTATCGTTGGTTATAATGCAGCTAAGAGTGATTTGCCTATTCTCTTGGAGCATGGTATCGATTATCGTGATCAGTATAAGGTTGATCTATATGATGAAGCTTTTGAACGGCGTAGTTCTGACCTACACGGGATAGCTAATCTTAAATTACAAACTGTCGCGAATTTTTTAGGTTTTCACGGGAAGTCTCATAACAGTTTAGAGGATGCCCGCATGACGGCGCGTGTTTACGAAGCCTTTTTAGAATCGGATGAAGGAAAGCTATTAATAGAAGACCAGAGTAGTTTTTCTCTGAATAATCCTTTCGGTGGCTTAGATTTATCTCAATTTTTAGACTAGGAGTGCCTATGAAACCTGAAAAACCTAAAAAGCTAGGTTTTAGGAAGATATACTATAACCTAGATAAAATACTATTTCTATTTTTCTTGATTTTCATGATGGTAGAGTTTGTTTGGTTGCCATTGAATTCATGGATAGCTGGCATACTTCTAAGACAAACAGGTTACTTGTTTATCTCCTACAATAACTTTTGGGCGATTATACAAGGCTCGCCTTTTGTCAGTTTAGCCTTTCTCATTTTAATAGTAATCAATCTTTTAGTGGCTTATTTTCAAATCTGTCTTTTGTTCATTGGGGCGCGTCACCTTCTCTACCATGAAAAGAGAACCCTGATTGAATATAGTCGAAAAGTCTTTCACCAGAGTTTTCTATTTGTCAAACGATTGAGCTTTTGTAAGATGGCCTTTGTCTTCTTTTATGTAGCTCTGCTTTTTCCTTTTATTAGGAAAATTTTAAAAATCTACTATCTCAATAAGATTATTATTCCTGATTTTATCGTTACATACCTAGAAGATAAGAACTGGCTGGTAGGGCTGTTGATCATAGCATCCGCTTGGATCTTTCTCTACATTTCTGTTCGCTTCATGTTTGCCCTTCCTAAGATTCTCTTTGAAAGAAAGACAGTAAGAGAAAGTGTGAAATATAGTCTCCAAAAGACGAAGAAAAACGTCCTTTTCTTCTCTTGGCATCTCCTACTCATTATCATTAAAACCTATCTCTTCTTCTTTGTTTTGTTAATTCCCTTGCTCTTTGCTCAGGCGGTAATGGATAATTTTACTCAAAAAGAATCCTTGATTCTTGGTGTGATTAATTTTATCTTGATTAAAAACCTCCATTACATGACTCTGACTTATTTCCTAGTGAAGTTTGTTTCCTTCCTGACAGGAGAAGAGTTGGAGATCATGCCAAGGCGAAAGAAAGACCATTTGATGAGGTGGGGAGTCATGGGGTGTGCAAGTATCTTCTTTGCTTTAGAAGGTTACATCTATTTGGAGTCTCCGGATACCAATACACCTTTAGTGATTTCGCACAGAGGAGTAAGTAATAAAAATGGTGTTCAAAATACTGTGCAGTCTTTGGAAAAAACAGCTCAACTAAAACCAGATCTCATTGAAATGGATGTTCAGGAAACGAAAGACGGTCAGTTCGTGATGATGCACGATGCTAACCTTAAATCGCTAGCAAGAATTAATGCTACACCGCAAGACTTAACTCTGGATGAATTAACAAATACAGATATTTACGAGAATGGTTATCAAACAAAGATTTCAAGTTTTGATGCCTATTTAGAGCGAGCAAATGCTTTAAACCAAAAATTGTTGATTGAGATTAAAACCAGTAAAAAAGATAGCCCACAAATGATGGACCATTTCCTTGAAAAGTATGGAACGACGATCAAGAAATATGGCCACCAGATGCAGTCACTAGACTATCATGTGATTGATAAGGTCTTGGCTTACGATCCTGAAATTCCAGTGTACTTCATTCTGCCATATAATAGTGTGTTTCCGAGAACCAAGGCGACTGGTTATACCATGGAATATTCAACTTTGGATGAATACTTTGTCAATAAACTTTGGACAACAGATCAGAAACTATATGTTTGGACTGTGAATAGTTCTGAGTCCTTTGATAAGGCAGTCAGACTTGGAGCAGATGGAATGATAACGGATGATCTTGAAATGGTCCAGTCACAAGTCACAATGGCTCAAGATGATCCGGAATACACGGAATTACTCTTAAAGAAAGCAATGGAATTCTTTGATTTCTAAGAAAAAAAGAGAAACAGATGTTTCTCTTTTTTTGTGGATTAGAAAGGCAATTTTCCAGCGAAAGCACCGAGTTTCTTCTTAGTCGTTTCATCAATTTGTTCAAGTGCAGCGTTAATCGCTTGAACAGTCATGTCAGAAAGGGTTTCAAGATCTTCTGGATCTACAACTGCTGGATTAAAGTCAATGCTGACCACTTTCTTATCACCAGTTAGAGTTGCTTGGACAAGGTCTTGAGCTGATTTTCCAACAAATTCCATGGCAGCGAGTTCTGCTTGACTTTGTTCCATTTGTTTTTGAAGTTTTTGTGCTTGGCGCATCATGTTCTGCATGTTCATCATAGCGGTTTATAGTTTCCTTTTTCTATTATTTTCTTTTTTATTTTACCAACTTTAGGAGCAAAAGTCTAACAATAGTTTAAAACATCGTAGAGATTGCTTTCTTAAATTTACAAAAATGGATGCCACAATTTTCCTAGCTTTTTCTTGTATTTCTAAAAATATGTTTAAGTTTTATTTAAGGTTTCTATTATATTCTAAAGAACTATATATTAACCGAACGTTGAATGAGGGGTATAGAGAATAACCTAAATTTATTTCTTAATTTATTATAATTTTTCAGACTTTGTTGAATATTGTTCATTTTTCATCCTAATAATGAGCCGATTCACATGGTGGTTCTTTATCTTTTCTTCATGATAGGCATATATTGTGATATAATAGATAGTAATGAGTTTTTTAGAATAAACTAAAGGAGAATATAAATGGTCTATGCAGGAATCCTAGCCGGAGGAACTGGCACACGCATGGGAATCAGTAATTTACCAAAACAATTCTTGGAGTTGGGTGATCGACCTATTTTGATCCACACAATCGAAAAATTTGTTTTGGAACCAAGTATTGAAAAAATTGTAGTTGGAGTTCATGGAGACTGGGTGTCACACGCTGAGGACCTAGTTGACAAGTATCTTTCTCTTCACAAGGATCGCATCATCATTACCAAGGGTGGTGCTGATCGCAATACCAGTATTGAGAAGATTATAGAAGCCATTAATGCCTACCGTCCAATCACTCCAGAAGATATCGTGATTACCCATGACTCTGTTCGTCCTTTTATCACACTTCGCATGATCCAGGACAATATCAAACTCGCCCAAAATCATGATGCGGTTGACACAGTAGTAGAAGCGGTTGATACCATTGTTGAAAGTACCAATGGTCAGTTTATCACGGATATTCCAAATCGTGCTCACCTCTATCAAGGTCAAACACCTCAGACTTTCCGTTGCAAGGATTTCATGGATTTGTATGGTTCCCTATCTGATCAAGAAAAGGAAATCCTAACGGATGCATGTAAGATTTTTGTTATCAAAGGGAAGGATGTTGCCTTAGCCAAAGGTGAGTATTCAAACCTTAAAATCACAACTGTAACAGATTTGAAAATCGCGAAAAGCATGATTGAGAAAGACTAAGGCTATGATTAATCAAATTTATCAACTGACAAAACCAAAGTTTATCAATGTAAAATACCAAGAAGAGGACATTGATCAAGAGAATCATATCCTTATTCGTCCAAATTATATGGCGGTTTGTCATGCAGATCAACGTTACTATCAAGGGAAACGAGATCCAAAGATATTGGCTAAAAAGCTTCCTATGGCTATGATTCACGAGTCTTGTGGAACTGTTATTTCAGATCCAACTGGGACTTATGAGGTCGGTCAAAAGGTAGTTATGATTCCAAATCAACCGCCTATGCAGAGTGACAAGGAGTTCTACGAGAACTACATGACAGGGACCTACTTCCTATCTAGTGGTTATGATGGCTTTATGCGAGAATTTGTCTCTCTTCCCAAAGACCGAGTTGTTTCTTATAATGACATTGAGGACACTGTTGCCACCATTACCGAGTTTGTAAGTGTTGGTATGCATGCCATGGATCGTTTCTTGCATCTCGCTCATAGCAACCGAGAGCGCATCGCTGTTATCGGAGATGGTAGTTTGGCCTTTGTGGTTGCAAATATTATCAATTATACCTTGCCAGAAGCAGAGATTATCGTCATTGGTCGCCATTGGGAAAAGCTGGAGCTCTTCTCTTTTGCAAAAGAGTGCTACATTACGGATAATATCCCAGAGGATTTGACCTTTGATCATGGATTTGAGTGTTGCGGTGGTGATGGTACAGGTCCAGCTATCAATGACTTGATTCGTTATATTCGTCCACAGGGAACGATTCTCATGATGGGAGTAAGCGAATACAAGGTTAATATCAATACACGAGATGCTTTGGAAAAAGGATTGTTATTAGTGGGATCGTCTCGTTCAGGACGCGTCGATTTTGAAAAGGCCATTCAAATGATGGAAGTTAAAAAGTTTGCGAATCGTCTTAAGAATATCCTTTATGTTGAAGAACCCGTGAGAGAAATCAAGGACATTCACCGTGTCTTTGCTACAGACCTTAATACTGCTTTTAAAACAGTATTTAAGTGGGAAGTATAGAAGATGGAGGTTAATTGTGGAGAAACTCATCAAAGAAAAAATTTCTTCTTTACTATCTGAAGAAGAGCAAGTACTCAGTGTTGAACAGCTTGGAGGCATGACCAACCAAAACTATTTGGTCAAAACAACCAACAAACAGTATATTGTGAAATTTTTTGGTAAAGGGACTGAAAAACTCATCAATCGTCAAAATGAAAAGTACAATCTTGAACTTTTAGAGGATTTAGATTTAGATGTCAAAAATTACCTCTTTGATATTGAGTCAGGGATTAAAGTAAATGAATACATCGAATCGGCAGTAACTCTTGATTCAATATCTATCAAGTCCAAGTTTGAAAAGATTGCACTAATTTTACAAACCATCCACGCTTCAGGGAAAGAATTAAGAGGAGAGTTTGCTCCTTTTGAGGAAATCAGCAAATATGAATCCTTGATTGAGGGACCTATCCCCTATGAAAACTATGAAGCTGTGAGAAAAGAAGTATTCTTGCTAGAGAAAAGATTGGCTGATTTGGGTGTTGATAGAAAATCCTGTCATATCGATTTGGTACCAGAAAACTTTATCGAGTCACCACAAGGTCGCTTGTATTTGATTGACTGGGAATACTCTTCCATGAATGATCCAATGTGGGATCTGGCAGCTCTATTTTTGGAGTCTGACTTTACAAATCAGGAAGAAGAAGATTTCCTTGCTTATTATGAAAGTGACAAAACTCCAGTATCTCGTGAGAAGATTCGTATCTATAAAATCTTGCAAGATTCTATCTGGAGTTTGTGGACAGTCTATAAAGAAGCTCAAGGGGCTGATTTTGGAGATTATGGTATCAACCGTTACCAAAGAGCTGTCGAAGGTTTGACTTATTATGGAGGTTAGGATGAAGAATAAAAATGGTGTTTCTTTTGGTCTGCTCTCTGGTATTTTCTGGGGATTAGGTCTAACAATTAGTGCTTATATCTTTTCAATTTTTACAAATCTTTCGCCTTTTGTTGTGGCTGCTGCTCATGATTTCTTGAGTATCTTTATCTTGTTAGCTTTTCTTTTGGTAAAAGAAAGAAAAGTTCGTCTTTCGATTTTCTTAAATATTCGAAATGTGAGTGTAATTATCGGTGCTTTACTAGCAGGACCTATTGGTATGCAGGCCAATCTTTATGCGGTTAAATATATTGGTAGTTCTCTAGCTTCATCTGTATCGGCTATTTACCCAGCAGTTTCAGTTTTACTAGCCTTCTTCATTTTGAAACACAAGGTTTCAAAGAATACAGTATTCGGTGTTTTCTTGATTATTGCAGCGATCATTGCTCAAACCTACAAGGTTGAACAAGTTAACTCGTTTTACATTGGAATTCTTTGTGCCCTTGTCTGTGCCATTGCCTGGGGGAGTGAAAGTGTTCTCAGCTCCTATGCTATGGAAAGTGACTTGAGTGAAATCGAAGCACTATTAATCCGACAAGTAACCTCATTCTTGTCCTATCTTGTGATTGTGCTCTTTTCTCACCATTCATTTGCAGAAGTAGCAGATGGGCAATTGCTCGGTTTGATGTTAGTCTTTGCAGCATGTAATATGATTTCATACTTAGCCTACTATATTGCTATCAACCGTTTACAACCTGCAAAAGCGACAGGTTTGAATGTGAGCTATGTAGTCTGGACTGTCTTATTTGCAGTTATTTTCTTGGGTGCACCTCTAGATATGCTGACAATTATCACTTCACTTATTGTTATGGCTGGTGTTTATATTATTATTAAAGAATAAAGGAGATTCGTGTGAAAGCGATTATTTTGGCAGCGGGCTTAGGAACTCGTCTGCGCCCTATGACTGAAAATACCCCTAAAGCCTTGGTTAAGGTCAACCAAAAACCTTTGGTAGAATACCAAATTGAATTTTTGAAAGAGCGTGGAATTGATGAGATTATCATCGTTGTCGGTTACCTCAAAGAACAATTTGACTACCTAAAAGAAAAATATGGTGTCCGTTTAGTCTTTAATGACAAGTACGCAGATTACAATAACTTCTATTCACTTTATCTAGTAAAAGAAGACTTGGCTAACAGTTACGTCATCGATGCAGATAACTATCTTTTCAAAAATATGTTTCGAAACGATCTTAAACGTTCTACCTATTTTAGCGTTTATCGTGAAGACTGTACAAACGAATGGTTCCTAGTTTATGGTGATGACTATAAGGTTCAAGATATCATTGTTGACAGTAAGGCAGGCCGTATTTTGAGTGGTGTATCTTTCTGGGATGCTCCAACTGCAGAGAAGATTGTTGGCTTTATTGACAAAGCATATGCAAGTGGTGAATTTGTGGATCTCTACTGGGACAATATGGTTAAGGATAATATCAAAGAATTAGATGTGTATGTTGAAGAATTAGAAGACAATAGCATTTATGAAATTGATAGTGTAAAAGATTACCATAAGTTAGAAGAGATTTTATCTACTATTGAGTAAGGAAAGAGAAGAAGGCTTGAGCCTTCTTTTTATGTAGATTTTAAAACAGAAATGTTTGATATTGATTATATTCTTTAAACAAAACAAAAATTACAAAAAAATGAACAAAATGAAACAAAAAATATTGACAACGATTTCATATAGTGTTATACTTATACCATAAAAGATAATTGAAAGAAGGGAAAAGGTTATGGGATTAGATCATTTCTTTGACAAAAACCTGGTGTTTTGCTTAGAAGCGGATAATCAAGAACAACTTTTTAATCAGGTGGCAACCTTATTGGAAGAACGAGAAATCGTTACTCCAACTTATCGTGAAGCCTTGATCGCGCGTGAGAAGTCATTTCCAACTGGCTTAGATATGGAATTTCTAGGAAAGGATTTGCCAAATGTAGCGATTCCTCATACAGATATTGTTCATAATCTAGCTGAGAAAGTAGTGGTTGTTCGATTAGAAAAACCAGTAACTTTTCACAATATGATTGCTCCTGATAGAGAGGTTGAAGTTTCACTGCTCTTCTTTATCATTAACAATTCAAGTTCAAGTCAAACAAATATTCTGGCTCAGTTGATGGATTTCTTTACAGGGAAGGATCATCTAGAAGATCTATCAAAAATTTCTGAACCAGAAAAACTTTATGCTTATATTGCTGAAGCAACAGCTTAATCTTGTCTATTAAAAAATAAAATCGGAGGAAATCCAAATGATTAAAATTCTTGCTGCCTGCGGTGCAGGTGTTAACTCAAGTCACCAAATTAAAAGTGCCCTAGAAGAAGAACTTTCAAACCGTGGTTATGATGTTCACTGTGATGCAGTCATGGTGAAAGATGTAAACGAAGACCTTATCAAGGGCTACGATATCTTTACACCAATCGCTGCAACTGACCTTGGTTTTGAACCTGGTATTCCAGTAATTGAAGCTGGACCAATCTTGTTCCGTATTCCAGCGATGAGCGCTCCAGTATTTGACAATATTGAAGCAGCTATCAAAGAACACGGACTAAGCTAATTTATTCTTTATCTTGTTAACATTCATATAACTAAAAAAACGGGAGGAACTATTATGGATGTCATTATCGAACTAGCCAATAAGATTTTCAAGCCAGTCTTGGAAATGGGTGGTCCTATCATCATGCTGATCATCTTGACAGTATTGGCCTTACTATTTGGAGTGAAATTCTCCAAAGCGCTTGAAGGTGGTATCAAACTTGCCATCGCCCTTACTGGTATCGGTGCTATCATTGGTATGCTCAACGGAGCTTTCTCAGCTTCACTTGCGAAATTCGTTGAAAATACTGGTATTCAGTTGAACATCACTGACGTTGGTTGGGCACCACTTGCTACGATTACTTGGGGTTCTGCATGGACACTTTACTTCTTGCTTGTAATGCTGATTGTCAACGTTGTGATGCTTGCAATGAAGAAAACGGACACACTTGACGTTGATATCTTTGATATCTGGCACTTGTCAATCACTGGTCTTTTGATCAAATGGTATGCAGACAACAATGGTGTTAGCCAAGGAGTTTCACTTTTCATCGCAACTGCAGCAGTTGTCCTTGTAGGTGTTTTGAAAATCATCAACTCTGACTTGATGAAACCAACATTCGACGACCTTCTTAATGCACCAAGTTCATCACCAATGACTTCAACTCACATGAACTACATGATGAACCCAGTTATCATGGTTTTGGATAAGATCTTTGATAAAGTATTGCCAGGTCTTGATAAATACGACTTTGACGCTGCAAAATTGAACAAGAAAATCGGTTTCTGGGGATCTAAATTCTTCATCGGTTTCATTCTTGGTATCGTTATTGGTTTGATGGGTACTCCACACCCAGTTGCAGGTGTAGAAGGAGCTGATAAATGGGAACTTGTTATTAAAGGTTGGTTGAGCCTTGGTTTGACTGCCGGTGTCTGCTTGGAGCTCTTCTCACTTATCGGATCTTGGTTCATCGCAGCCGTAGAACCACTTTCACAAGGTATTACAAACGTTGCTACTAAACGTCTTCAAGGACGTAAATTCAACATCGGTCTTGACTGGCCTTTCATCGCTGGTCGTGCTGAAATCTGGGCTTGTGCAAACGTACTTGCTCCAATCATGCTAGTAGAAGCTGTGCTTCTTTCAAACGTCGGTAATGGTATCTTGCCACTTGCAGGTATCATCGCTATGGGTGTAACTCCAGCTCTCTTGGTTGTTACACGTGGTAAATTGCTCCGTATGATTATCTTCGGAACACTCTTGTTGCCTCTCTTCCTTCTTTCTGGTACACTTATTGCACCATTTGCAACTGAACTTGCTAAAGGTGTGGGTGCCTTCCCAGAAGGTGTGAGTCAAACTCAATTGATTACTCACTCAACTCTTGAAGGACCAATCGAAAAACTTCTTGGTTGGGCAATTGGTAATGCCACAACAGGTGATATTAAAGCAATCCTTGGCGCAGTAGTCTTCCTTGTATTCTATGTAGGTATCTTTGCTTGGTATAGAAAACAAATGATCAAACGTAACGAAGAATACGCAGCAAATGCTAAATAATTCGCTCCTATAAAATGTAAATTGTGAGAACTAGGTTGTTAATTTCCTACATTGGGAGTGGCAACCTAGTTTTTTATATAAATATCTAAAAATAGTTGGAGAACATTATGGTAATTGAAATCAAATCAGACCAGTTAACGGTCCAGTTTAAAACTTTAGGTGGCGCCTTGTCGTCAATCAAGGACCGAGAAGGAATTGAGTATTTGTGGCAAGGAGATGCCACTTACTGGAGTGGACAAGCCCCAGTACTTTTTCCAATCTGCGGCTCTTTAAGAGAAGATACAGCAATCTATAGTCATGCGGATGGAACGGAAACGAAAGGAAACATTCCTCGCCATGGTTTGGTCCGTAAAAAAGAATTTGAATTAGTTGATCAAACAGAAAACAGTGTAACCTTTGCTATCGAAGATGATGAGAATACTTATCAAAACTATCCTTATCATTTCCGCCTTGAAATCACTTATCTAGTGACTGGCAAGACCGTTCGTACCCAATACAAAGTCTTCAATAGAGAAACTAATAAAGTAATGCCATTCTTTATAGGAGGACATCCAGGGTTTAATTGCCCTCTTCTAGATGGCGAAACTTATGAAGACTACTATTTAGAGTTTGAGAAGGAAGAGACTTGCTCTGTTCCACGTCCTTTCCCAGAAACTGGACTCTTAGACTTCCAAGATAGAAGTCCATGGTTGGATTCACAAAAGGAAGTGGATCTCAGTTACGATCTGTTTAGTGTTGATGCAGTGACTTTAGATGAGTTGCAATCCAGAACAATTTCTCTTCGTTCTCGTAAACATGAGAAGGGATTAAAAGTACACTTCCAAGAGTTTTCAAATCTCATCATTTGGTCAACTTTGAATAAGGGACCATTCATTGCATTTGAACCTTGGTCTGGATTATCTACATCTCTTGAAGAAGGAGATCATTTAGAAGATAAGAAAAACGTTCGTCTCTTGGAACCCGGTCAAGTAGACCAAATTGGCTTTGATATTGAAATATTTTAGATAAAAAAACCACAAAAACAAACATTTATTGTTGACTTTTTCTATAAATAGGAGTATATTATGTTTGTAAGCAACAAATGATGTTTGCAACAAACAAATAATCACTTGTTATATTCTCTTTCGCAGAGAAAGTTTGTTTCTAGGAACTTGATTTCCTGGACTTGGATAAGGTGTAAATCATCTCATTCAATCAAATTTGTCAATAAACTGCTAGAAAGTCTTTTGTAGGTAAACTGCTAACTATAAAAGTCTTTACTAGCCTAGAAAAATAAAAAGGAGTAAACAATATGTCTATTGTTATCGGTGCAGATGCTGCAGGTTTGAGATTGAAAGAAGTTGTGAAAGACTTCTTGGAAAAAGAAAACTTCCACGTTGTGGATGTTACAGCTGAAGGTCAAGATTTTGTTGATGTGACTCTTGCTGTTGCTGCAGAAGTAAACAAAGAAGAACAAAATCTTGGTATCGTGATTGATGCTTATGGTGCTGGTCCATTCATGGTCGCAACAAAAATCAAAGGAATGGTTGCCGCAGAAGTATCTGACGAACGTTCAGCTTATATGACTCGTGGACACAACAACTCACGTATGATCACTATGGGTGCACAACTTGTTGGTGATGAATTGGCTAAAAACATTGCTAAAGGTTTTGTTAACGGTAAATACGACGGTGGACGTCACCAAATTCGTGTGGATATGTTGAACAAAATGTGCTAATTAGATTACAGTAAGAAAGGTAAGTTAAAAATGAGAATTGCAATTGGATGTGACCACATCGTAACAGATGAAAAAATGGCGGTTTCAGAATTTTTGAAATCAAAAGGATATGAAGTCATCGACTTTGGTACCTATGACCACACACGTACTCACTACCCAATCTTTGGTAAAAAAGTTGGTGAAGCCGTTACAAGCGGTCAAGCTGATCTTGGGGTATGTATCTGTGGTACTGGTGTTGGTATCAACAACGCTGTAAATAAAGTTCCAGGAGTTCGTTCTGCCTTGGTTCGTGATATGACAACAGCTCTTTATGCAAAAGAACAATTGAATGCCAACGTTATTGGTTTTGGTGGTAAAATCACTGGTGAATTGCTCATGTGCGACATCATTGAAGCTTTCATCAATGCTGAATACAAACCATCAGAAGAAAACAAAAAATTGATTGCGAAAATTGAGCACGTTGAAACTCACAATGCTCATCAAGCAGATGCAAACTTCTTTACAGAATTCCTTGAAAAATGGGATCGCGGTGAATACCACGACTAAGAGGTGACGCATGATTTTAACAGTCACAATGAATCCATCCATTGATATTTCTTATCCTTTGGATGAATTAAAAATTGACACTGTCAACCGTGTGGTGGACGTGACCAAGACAGCTGGTGGTAAAGGTCTCAATGTTACACGAGTTCTTTCAGAATTTGGTGATTCTGTTGCTGCTACTGGTTTGGTCGGTGGTAAACTTGGTGAGTTTTTAGTAGAGCATATTGACGATAAAGTAACGAAACGTTTCTTCTCCATTCAAGGAGAGACTCGTAACTGTATCGCTATTCTACACGGTGAAAACCAAACAGAAATCCTTGAAAAAGGTCCCGAAGTTCTTGAACAAGAAGGGCAAGATTTCTTGGTTCATTTCGAAAATCTTCTTGACACTGTGGAAGTAGTTGCTATCTCTGGTAGTCTGCCAGCAGGTCTTCCAGTTGATTACTATGCGAGCTTAGTAGAACTTGCTAATCGCGCAGGAAAACCAGTTGTTCTGGATTGCTCAGGTGCTGCCCTTCAGGAGGTTCTTGAATCACCACATAAACCAACAGTAATCAAACCAAATAACGAAGAATTGTCTCAGCTTCTTGGGAAAGAAGTTTCTGAGGATTTGGATGAATTAAAAGAAGTTCTTCAAGAGCCTTTATTTGCAGGGATTGAGTGGATAATTGTTTCACTTGGTGCAAATGGTGCTTTTGCAAAACATGGTGATACTTTCTACAAGGTAGATATTCCTAGAATTCAGGTAGTCAATCCTGTCGGGTCTGGAGATTCTACTGTTGCAGGAATTTCTTCAGGTCTTCTTCACAAAGAATCAGATGCAGAACTCCTCATCAAGGCAAATGTCCTTGGTATGCTCAATGCTCAAGAAAAAATGACTGGTCATGTCAACATGACCAACTATCAAGCTCTATATGATCAATTAATAGTAAAAGAGGTATAAAATGGCTTTAACAGAACAAAAACGTGCACGCTTAGAAAAACTTTCAGATGAAAATGGAATCATTTCAGCTCTTGCCTTTGACCAACGTGGTGCTTTGAAACGCCTCATGGCTCAATACCAAACGGAAGAGCCAACAGTAGCTCAAATGGAAGAACTCAAAGTCTTGGTTGCAGATGAATTGACTAAATACGCTTCTTCTATGCTTCTTGACCCAGAGTATGGACTTCCAGCTACAAAAGCGCTTGATCCAAATGCTGGTCTTCTCCTTGCTTATGAGAAAACTGGTTACGATACAACAAGCACCAAACGCTTGCCTGACTGCTTGGATGTTTGGTCTGCAAAACGTATCAAGGAGCAAGGTGCAGACGCTGTGAAGTTCTTGCTTTACTATGACGTAGACAGCGCTGACGAACTCAACCAAGAAAAACAAGCCTACATCGAACGTATTGGTTCTGAGTGTGTGGCAGAAGACATTCCATTCTTCCTTGAAATCTTGGCTTACGATGAAAAAATCGCTGATGCTGGCTCTGCAGAATACGCCAAAGTAAAACCACACAAGGTTATTGGTGCTATGAAGGTCTTCTCAGACCCACGCTTTAACATCGATGTCTTGAAAGTAGAAGTTCCTGTTAACATTAAATATGTTGAAGGCTTCGCTGAAGGTGAAGTAGTATATACACGTGAAGAAGCTGCAGCCTTCTTCAAAGCACAAGATGAAGCGACTAACTTGCCATACATCTACTTGAGTGCTGGTGTATCAGCTAAACTTTTCCAAGATACTCTTGTATTTGCTCATGAATCAGGCGCAAACTTCAACGGAGTTCTTTGTGGCCGTGCTACATGGGCTGGATCAGTTGAAGCCTACATCAAAGACGGTGAAGCAGCAGCTCGTGAGTGGTTGCGTACAACTGGATTTGAGAACATTGACGAACTCAACAAGGTTCTTCAAACAACAGCGACTTCATGGAAAGAACGCGTGTAAAATCTTTCTCCTAGTTTAGGAACATGAATCTAAAAAAATTTTTAAAAAAAGTTACATGTAAAGGTTTACAAAATAACTTACTTGTGCTATACTTAAATCACAAGTTAATACAAGGTGAGTGTTACTAAGTAATATTAGGCATGATCACAGGTGGATTAGAAATCAAAGGATTTTCTAGTTCATTTGTGGTCATTTTTTGTACTTATATACCTTTAATATATAAAAGGAGGTTGACATGTATCGAATTCTAAATCCAATGAATCACAATGTTTCACTTGTCAGAAATGATAAAGGAGAAGAGGTGATTGTAATTGGTAAAGGGATTACATTTGGAAAGAAGAAGGGGGATTTGATTGCTGAAAATCAGGTTGAGAAAATTTTTCGGATGAAGACCGAAGAGTCCAGAGAAAACTTTATGGCTCTTCTCAAAGATGTTCCGCTTGATTTTATCACAGTGACCTACGAGATCATTGATAATCTTTCTAAGAAATATCACTATCCGATTCAAGAATATCTCTATGTGACCTTGACAGATCATATTTACTGTTCCTATCAAGCTCTAACACAAGGAAGGTACAAGGATAGCAATCTACCAGATATTTCCACTAAGTATCCTGTCGCTTTTCAAATCGCAAAGGAAGCCTTTGAAATCTATCGTCAGAAGTTGACAGATCATTTCCCTGAGGATGAAATTATTCGGATTGCTTATCATTTCATCAATGCCGAAGGTGAAAATGAAGTGGAACTTGTGGAGTCGATTGATAAGAGGAAAGAAATTCTCAGGAATGTCGAAGAAGTGCTAAAGGGTTATGCAATTCAACGAACCAAAGAGAATAATCATTTCTATGATCGTTTTATGATTCATTTGAATTATTTCTTGGATTATTTAGACAGATCTAGAGATGATAACCAATCACTTCTGGATATGGAAGATCATATTAAACAATCCTATCCAAAAGCGTTCGAGATTGGTTCCAAGATCTATGATGTGATTACGCAACATACGGGTCTTGATCTGTATAAAAGTGAACGAGTTTATCTAGTTCTACATATCCAACGTTTATTGTCATAAAAATTTAATTAAAAATACATAAGGAGAATTCTATCATGAATAGAGAAGAAGTAACATTGTTAGGTTTTGAAATCGTAGCCTATGCTGGCGATGCTCGTTCAAAACTATTGGAAGCCTTGAAGGCTGCTGAAGCTGGCGATTTTGCGAAAGCAGATAGCTTAGTCGAGGAAGCTGGTTCTTGCATTGCAGAGGCTCACCACGCGCAAACAAGTCTATTAACTAAGGAAGCTTCAGGTGAGGACTTAGCTTATAGTGTAACCATGATGCATGGCCAAGACCACTTGATGACAACTATCTTGTTAAAAGATTTGATGCACCATTTAATCGAACTCTATAAGAGAGGAGTTAAGTAATGAATAAATTAATTGCATTTATTGAGAAAGGAAAACCTTTCTTTGAGAAATTATCTCGTAATATCTATCTTCGTGCTATTCGTGATGGTTTCATTGCAGGTATGCCTGTTATTCTCTTCTCAAGTATCTTTATCTTGATTGCTTTTGTACCAAACTCATGGGGCTTTAAATGGTCTGATGATGTTGTTAATCTCCTCATGAAACCTTATAGCTATTCAATGGGGATTCTAGCTCTCTTGGTAGCTGGTACAACAGCTAAGTCATTGACCGACTCAGTAAACCGTAGCATGGAGAAAACCAATCAAATCAACTATATGTCAACATTGTTGGCAGCAATTGTTGGTTTGTTGATGTTGGCAGCTGATCCTATCGAAAATGGCCTAGCTACTGGATTCTTGGGGACAAAAGGTTTGCTTTCAGCCTTCCTTGCTGCCTTTGTTACTGTAGCCATCTATAAGGTTTGTGTTAAGAACAACGTCACTATTCGTATGCCTGACGAAGTTCCACCAAATATCTCACAAGTCTTTAAAGATGTGATTCCATTCACTCTATCAGTGGTTTCTCTTTATGCTCTTGATTTACTAGCTCGTCATTTTGTTGGTGCAAGCGTAGCTGAATCAATCGGTAAATTCTTTGCACCATTATTCTCTGCTGCTGATGGTTATCTAGGTATTACGATTATCTTTGGTGCCTTTGCCTTCTTCTGGTTTGTTGGTATCCACGGTCCTTCAATCGTCGAGCCAGCAATCGCAGCTATTACCTATGCAAATGCCGAAGTCAACTTGAACCTTCTCCAACAAGGTATGCACGCTGACAAGATTCTTACTTCTGGTACACAAATGTTTATCGTTACCATGGGTGGTACTGGTGCGACACTGGTTGTTCCATTCATGTTCATGTGGTTGACCAAATCGAAACGAAACCGTGCAATCGGACGTGCGTCAGTAGTACCAACCTTCTTCGGTGTGAACGAACCAATCCTGTTTGGTGCACCGCTTGTCTTGAACCCAATCTTCTTTATTCCTTTCATCTTTGCGCCAATTGCCAACGTATGGATCTTTAAATTCTTCATTGAAACGCTCGGCATGAACTCATTTACTGCCAACCTTCCTTGGACAACACCAGGTCCGCTCGGTATTGTTCTCGGTACAAACTTCCAAGTTCTATCGTTCATCCTTGCTGCCCTTCTAATCGTTGTTGACATTGTCATTTACTATCCATTCCTTAAAGTCTATGATGAACAAATCCTTGAAGAAGAGCGTTCTGGTAAAGTTAATGATGAATTAAAAGAAAAAGTAGCTGCAAACTTCAATACTGCCAAAGCAGATGCTATTCTTGAAAAAGCAGGTGTAGAAGCAGCTCAAAACACAATCACAGAAGAAACAAATGTTCTCGTTCTCTGTGCTGGTGGAGGTACAAGTGGTCTCCTTGCAAACGCTCTAAACAAAGCAGCTGCAGAGTACAAGGTTCCTGTGAAAGCAGCAGCTGGTGGCTATGGAGCTCACCGTGAAATGTTGCCAGAGTTTGATCTGGTTATCCTTGCTCCTCAAGTTGCTTCAAACTTTGAAGACATGAAGGCCGAAACCGACAAACTTGGTATCAAACTTGCTAAGACAGAAGGTGGCCAATACATTAAACTGACTCGCGATGGAAAAGGCGCTCTTGCCTTTGTTCAAGCGCAGTTCGAAGAATAAAATGTAAATAGCGAAGAAGTGAGATGGAGGAACTCCTCCCAACTATACCCCATCTCATTTCTATTTCTTGAAAGGTGAATCAAATGACAAAAACACTTCCAAAAGACTTTATTTTTGGCGGAGCAACAGCAGCCTACCAAGCAGAAGGTGCTACACATACTGATGGTAAAGGGCCAGTCGCCTGGGACAAATACCTCAAAGATAACTACTGGTACACTGCTGAACCAGCCAGTGATTTCTATCACAAATACCCAGTTGACCTCAAACTTGCAGAAGAGTATGGTGTCAATGGTATCCGTATTTCAATCGCTTGGTCACGTATCTTTCCAACGGGTTATGGGAAGGTTAATGACAAGGGGGTTGAGTTCTATCATAATCTATTTGCAGAGTGCCACAAACGGCATGTTGAGCCCTTCGTGACTCTTCATCACTTTGACACGCCAGAAGCACTTCATTCAAACGGAGATTTCCTGAATAGAGAAAACATTAATCACTTTGTGGATTATGCAGCCTTCTGTTTTGAAGAATTTCCTGAAGTTAACTTTTGGACAACCTTTAATGAAATTGGGCCGATAGGGGATGGTCAGTATTTGGTTGGGAAGTTCCCTCCAGGTATTCAGTACGACCTTGCCAAAGTCTTCCAATCTCATCACAATATGATGGTGTCGCATGCGCGTGCAGTAAAACTTTTCAAGGATAAGGGATATAAGGGTGAAATTGGTGTGGTTCATGCACTGCCTACTAAGTATCCTCTGGATCCAGATAATCCAGCAGATGTTCGTGCAGCCGAGTTAGAAGATATCATTCACAATAAATTTATTTTGGATGCGACTTATCTAGGACGATATTCCGAAGAAACCATGGAAGGTGTCAATCATATCTTAGCAGTCAATGGTGGAAGTTTAGATCTGCGTGAAGAAGACTTCGCTGTGCTAGAAGCTGCAAAAGACCTGAATGACTTCCTTGGTATTAACTACTATATGAGTGATTGGATGCAAGCCTTTGATGGAGAAACAGAAATCATTCACAATGGTAAGGGTGAAAAAGGAAGCTCTAAATATCAGATTAAGGGAGTTGGACGCCGAGTGGCGCCTGACTATGTCCCACGTACGGACTGGGACTGGATTATCTATCCTCAAGGTTTGTATGATCAAATCATGCGCGTGAAGAAAGATTACCCAAATTACAAGAAAATCTACATCACAGAGAATGGTCTCGGATACAAAGATGAGTTTGTGGATGGGACAGTCTACGATGATGGACGGATTGATTATGTTAAGAAACATATGGAAGTGATTGCAGATGCAATCTCTGATGGAGCCAATGTCAAAGGCTACTTTATCTGGTCTCTGATGGATGTCTTTTCTTGGTCAAATGGTTACGAAAAGCGTTACGGCCTCTTCTATGTTGATTTTGAAACCCAGGAGCGCTATCCAAAGAAATCAGCTCACTGGTACAAGAAACTAGCTGAGACACAACTTATTGATTAAAATTCAACAAAAATTCCCCGCCAAAAGGCAGGGGAATTTTTATGGTTTTGATAAAAGAATGGTTGTTTGTTTCGACAGATCTTCAAATGTCTCCTGACTCAGTTTGGCATCTGAAACGATGGTATCAATCTCTGAGATATTGTAAAAAGTGTAAAAATCAAACTTATTAAACTTACTGTGGTCTGCCAGTAAGTATTTTTTATTGGCATTATTCAGGGCGATTCGTTGTACCTCGCCCTCTTCTTCACTGAAAGTAGCAATTGCCTTATCCTTAATACCATTACAGCTAACAAATGCCTTAGAAAACTGAAGGTTTGTCAAATCCTGTAAGGTAAGTGTCCCTACAAAAGCACCAGTGATAGAGCGATAATTTCCGCCAATCAAGATCAAATCTGTTAGTTTTCGTTCGTTTAGGATGAGAAAAACTGGAAGACTGTTTGTTACAACACGAATATTATCGATAGGGAGCTCACGAGCAAAACATTCTAAGGTTGTTCCTGGTCCGATAAAAATGGTTTCACCTTCGTCAATCAAATGACCTGCAAAACGGCTAATTTCTTGTTTTTCAGCAATCTGCAAGCCTTGTTTTTCGACGTTTGAGCGTTCGTTGTTTAAGAGAGAACCTGTACGAAGTTTTTCAGCACCACCATGCACACGAACCAGCAAATCCTTATCTGCCAATTCTTGTAAGTAGCGACGAGCAGTCATATCTGATACATCAAGACTCTCCATAATCTCTTTTACAGTAATGGTTCCTTTAGTATTCACTGTTTCTAAAATACTATCTAGCTTTTCTTGCTTTAGCATCCTTATCACCTCGATTTCTACTATTATTATCTTACCATAAAACGCTCAATCAATCAAATAGAAAAAAACAAAATAAAACAAAAACAAAAACAAAAATACCATGGTTGTTTTAAACAGACCATGATATTTTGAATGATTGGTCAAATTAGTCTAAACCGTAGTTGTAATCCTCGTCTTGCATGGCTTCAACTTCACCAAGGAGGTAACCATTTCCGACTTGAGAGAAGAAGTCGTGGTTAGAAGTTCCTGTTGAAATACCGTTCATGACGATAGGATTGACATCATCAGCTGAATCTGGGAAGAGAGGATCTTGTCCTAGGTTCATAAGGGCCTTATTGGCATTGTAACGAAGGAAGGTTTTAACTTCTTCGGTCCAACCAACACCGTCATAGAGACTTTCAGTATAACCTTCTTCGTTCTCGTAGAGGGTATAGAGCAGATCGTACATCCATTCTTTAAGTTTTTCTTGCTCTTCTTCAGGCAATTCATTGAAACCAAGTTGGAATTTGTAACCAATGTAAGTTCCGTGAACAGACTCATCACGGATGATTAGTTTAATGATTTCCGCAACGTTGGCCAGTTTGTTGTTACCGAGATAGTAGAGTGGTGTAAAGAAACCAGAGTAGAAGAGGAAGGTTTCAAGGAAAACGCTGGCAACTTTCTTTTCTAGTGGGCTACCATTGAGATAGATTTCATTGATAATTTCCGCTTTTCTTTGTAGGTAGGGATTAGTGTTGGTCCATTCAAAGATTTCTTCAATTTCAGCCTTGGTATTCAAGGTTGAAAAGATAGAAGAGTAAGATTTTGCGTGGACAGATTCCATAAATTGGATGTTGTTGAAAACAGCTTCCTCATGCGGTGTACGGATGTCTGAACGAAGCGCCTGAACTCCTGTTTCAGATTGCATGGTATCCAAAAGTGTCAAACCACCAAAGACTTTTCCTACCAAGTCTTTTTCTTTGTTTGATAATTTTCTCCAGTCGTCTAGGTCATTTGACAAGGGGATACGCGTATCGAGCCAGAATTGCTCCGTCAGCTTTTCCCAAGTTGATTTGTCGATGACATCTTCGATGGCATTCCAGTTAATGGCTTTGTAGTAAGTTTCCATTTGAAATCTCTTTCTGTATGTAATAATGCGATTGTCGAATCATCTCTATTTTATCATAGTCTGAGAAGAGTATCGCACAAAAAGTCGGAAGACCGACTTTTTGGTTTTTCATAGTATTTAAGATACTTATCAAGTTTTGTCTGGCGGGTAATTTAATCAGTAGTCTGAGAAAATGTGGTTGCCTCAGATAAAAATTAAATCACACAACTTTCACATTGGTTAGCACCAACTTCTCCACCGTCGTCTGTAAAGGTACGGACGTAGTAGATTGACTTGATACCCTTGTTAAAGGCATAGTTACGAAGGATGGATAAGTCACGTGTCGTTTGTTTGTTTTCTTTCTTCCATTCGTAAAGACCTTTTGGAATGTCACTACGCATGAAGAGGGTGAGTGAAAGTCCTTGGTCCACGTGTTCAGTTGCAGCCGCGTATACATCGATTACCTTACGCATATCCATGTCGTAGGCAGAAGTGTAGTATGGAATGGTTTCTGTTGACAAACCAGCAGCTGGGTAGTAGATTTTACCAATTTTCTTCTCTTGGCGTTCTTCAATGCGTTGTGTAATAGGGTGGATAGAAGCAGAAACGTCGTTGATGTAGCTGATAGAACCATTTGGAGCTACAGCAAGGCGGTTTTGATGGTAAAGACCATCTGCTTGAACCTTTTCGCGAAGTTCAGCCCAGTCAGCAGCGCTTGGAATAAAGACATCTTTAAAGAGTTCTTTAACACGGTCTGATTTTGGAACAAACTCGCCTGTCACATACTTGTCAAAGTAGCTTCCGTTAGCATAGTCTGATTTTTCAAAGTTATGGAAGGTGATACCGCGTTCGCGCGCTATATTGTTTGATTCCACCAAGGTCCAGTAGTTCATAAGCATAAAGTAGATGCTTGTAAATTCAATTGACTCAGGTGATCCGTACTCAATCAGTTGTTGGGCAAGGTAACTATGAAGTCCCATGGCACCAAGACCAAAGGTGTGAGCCAAACTATTTCCGTGATCGATAGTAGGAACAGCTACGATGTGTGAACTATCTGTAACGAAAGTAAGGGCACGAACCATAGCGCGGATAGAACGACCAAAGTCAGGTTAAGTCATCATGTTGACCACGTTTGTTGATCCAAGGTTACATGAAACGTCTGTTCCCATTTGAAGGAATTCTTGAGCATCGTTGATCAAGCTTGGTTCTTGAACTTGAAGAATCTCAGAACACAAGTTACTCATGATAATCTTACCATCAACGGGATTTGCACGGTTGGCTGTATCAATGTTGACTACATAAGGGTAACCAGACTCTTGTTGCAATTTAGAAATTTCAGTTTCCAAATCACGCGCCTTGATTTTTGTCTTGCGGATGTTTGGATTTGCTACTAATTCATCGTATTTTTCAGTGATATCGATGTAGTTGAATGGCACACCGTATTCAAGTTCTACAGAGTATGGGCTGAAGAGATACATTTCTTCATTTTTTCGAGCCAATTCGTAGAATTTATCGGGTACTACAACACCGAGTGAAAGAGTCTTAACACGAACTTTTTCATCAGCGTTTTCTTTCTTAGTGGAAAGGAAGGCGATGATATCTGGGTGAAAGACGTTGAGGTAGACAACCCCAGCACCTTGACGTTGCCCCAATTGGTTGGAGTAAGAAAAGCTGTCTTCAAAAAGCTTCATAACTGGTACGACACCAGAAGCTGCTCCTTCATAGCCTTTGATAGGAGCTCCAGCTTCACGAAGGTTGCTGAGGGAAATTCCTACACCACCACCGATACGTGAAAGTTGAAGGGCTGAGTTGATAGAACGTCCGATAGAGTTCATGTCATCAGTTACTTGGATCAAGAAACAAGATACCAATTCCCCACGACGAGCACGACCTGCGTTCAAAAAGGAAGGAGTAGCTGGTTGGTAGCGTTGGTGGATGATTTCATTGGCAATATCAATTGCAATCGCTTCATCCCCGTCAGCAAAATAAAGTGCATTAAAGAAGACACGGTCTTCCATGCTTTCAAGGTAATATTCACCGTCATTAGTCTTCAAGGCATATTGATTGTAAAACTTATAGGCTGCCATAAACGACTTGAATTGGAAGTTTTGGTCCTTGATAAATTGATGCAATTCTTCCAAAAACTCTGGACGGTATTTCTTGAGAAATGCAGTTTCGATGTAGTTATGTTCAATAAGGTAGTTGATTTTATCAGTAATTGAATCAAAAACCATAGTGTTTGGAACTACATTTTCTTTAAAGAAAGCATCCAAGGCTTCCTTATCTTTATGAAGCATGATTTGTCCATTGACAGGACGGTTGATTTCGTTATTGAGACGGAAGTAAGTCACGTCTTCAAGATGTTTTAATCCCATAAAATTTTCCTTATCTAACCTGATTACAAAAGAAAGGCCTCTAAGTTAGCCCTAGAAGCAATTTCTTCTGGATGATGCACTAAAATTATGCTAACTGTTTTAGTTTTCCTGGTTGGAAACCTGAAAAGACTTCAGTTGGTGTTTGGATAACAGGAGCAGCGCTGAAACCGAGCTCTTTAACTTGATCGACGTACTCAGGTTGCTCGTCAAGATTGATCTCACGATAAGCCACGTTGTTGCTATCCAAGAAACGTTTGGTCATTTTACATTGTACACAGTTGTTTTTAGAATAAACGGTTACCATTTTCGTAACTCCTCTTTCAAAATAGATTACTTTCTTAGTATATCAGAAAAAAAAACTTTGTCAAACTTTTTAAACTAAATCTTGTGCCAAAAAGTTACGGTTTTGAAATCAAAACACAAGATATAGTGTTTTCGAAAACATAAATTTTGATTTCCGTTGAACTGTCAAACTTTCTCAAAATAAAAAAACTACATACTGTATATTGGCAATATAAATAGAAGATTTTCAGCAAGTTATCAGAAAGGAAAACGAAGAAAATAGCAAAAATCGTAAGAACAGTAATAAGTATAGCTGAGATAATACTTTAACAAAATAGAAACTGTAATATTTACGAAAAAAGAAATTTTCTACACAAGATGTCCCAATATTTGTATTAGAATATCTAAAATATAACCAAAGTGGAAATAACAGATTATGATGTATTCATAAAAATGGATCATTGGTTAATTTTATATAGGATACTTATGAGTTTCGTATCCTTTCATAAGGAGTATATAAATACAATGTTTGAAAAAGTTCATTTTATGTGATACACTATCTGTGATTATAAGATTAAAAAATGGATATCTGGATACTTTTGTTTGATAGAGAATGTTATCAGATTATAATTAGATTAAATGAATGAAAGAATACAGAATTAGGAGGCGCGTGGTGAAAGAAAATGATGTTATTTTAAAACGGCAATCGACTCAAATATTTTTTAAGAATGGTGATACGGATTTTTTCTTCAATTGGTTGTTAGGAATCGGTGAAATTTTTGGTTTCTCTCATGGAGAGCTTTATTATCTTGCTCAAAGATTGGGGAACTCACCAAAGCCTGATGACTGGAAAAATGTATTTTTATCGCATGTAAACTACCTTGAACAAGAAGCAAGTAATTCAGGGTTGAGTGAACAAACAAAGGCGCATTATTATCTTGCACAGACCTACTCACTTCGCTCGGCAATCCAATTTACCGATCCATTTTCTGAAGAGTATTTACCGACCGTTCGTCAAATGGAGAAGGTGTTTTCTAGTGCAATTCATTCACTAGGTGCACCGATTGAAAAATTAACTATTACCTATCAGGGTTCTTACTTGCCTGGTTATTATCTTCATAGCGGCGATAATTGCCCAACGCTAATCATGATTGGTGGAGGTGATACTTATCGCGAAGATTTATTTTACTTTGCAGGATATCCTGGATGGATACGAAATTATAATGTTTTAATGGTTGACCTTCCCGGTCAAGGGAGCAATCCTAGTAGAGGGCTGGTCTTTGATGTGGATGCCTCTATTCCAATTTCATTATGCATAGACTGGTTGGAAAATAGAAATCCTAAACTAAATTATTTAGCCATTTATGGTGTCAGCGGAGGGGGATATTTTACCGCACAAGCTGTTGAAAAGGATCCAAGAATTCATGCTTGGATTGCTAGTACCCCTATTTACGACGTTGCAGAACTTTTCAGAAAAGAATTTGGATCAAGTTTGAAAGCACCTAGTTGGTTAATAAATGCCATTTTAAAATTAGCTGGAAATTTGAATGAATCAGCAAATTTGAATCTTAAAAAGTATGCATGGCAGTTTGGTACTTCTGATTTTAAGAGTGCTATTGATGATGTATTTAACCACGCAAAGATTGTAGATTATCAAAAAATTCAATGTCCTTGCCTGTTTATAATGGGAAAGGGAGAAGGTACTGAGCTGCAACGACAAACTAAGGTAATTTATGAAGCGCTTAAATCTAAAAATCCGCAAACTAAACTTCAGGTTTTTGACTCCGAAAGCGGTGCAGATGCTCATTGTCAAGTCAATAATTTAAGACTCGCCCATAATATAGTTTTTGATTGGTTGGACACTTTATTTGAATGGAATAGATTGAATTTTTAGCCACGCTTACACTACTTAAGTATATCTATTTTAATGTGAGACATCAAAAGATTATTTTACGTTAAGTGGCTAACTAGATAATTCTATACTATTAATAATTAGTGCCCAAATTTCCCATAGTACCTGTATGATAGAAAAAGAAGCAAGTTCATTTTCAGTAAAAGTCCATAAAATACTTGAAAAATTATCTAGAAGGTGATATAATACAGTCTTGTAAGGGTTATCACATATAATCCAAATAAGAAACAATTAAAGGAGAGTCAAACTATGGCTTCTAAAGATTTCCACGTAGTGGCAGAAACAGGTATCCACGCACGTCCAGCAACATTGTTGGTTCAAACAGCTAGCAAATTTGCTTCAGATATCACTCTTGAGTACAAAGGTAAATCAGTAAACCTTAAATCAATCATGGGTGTTATGAGTCTTGGTGTTGGCCAAGGTGCTGATGTTACAATTTCAGCTGAAGGTGCAGATGCTGACGACGCAATCGCTGCTATCACTGAAACTATGGAAAAAGAAGGATTGGCATAAGGAAAATGACAGAAATGCTTAAAGGAATCGCAGCATCTGACGGTGTTGCAGTTGCAAAAGCATATCTACTCGTTCAACCGGATTTGTCATTTGAGACTATTACAGTCGAAGATACAAACGCAGAAGAAGCTCGCCTTGATGCCGCTCTAAAAGCATCACAAGACGAGCTTTCTGTTATTCGTGAGAAAGCAGTAGGTACGCTCGGTGAAGAAGCTGCTCAAGTTTTTGACGCTCACTTAATGGTTCTTGCTGACCCAGAAATGATCAGTCAAATCAAGGAAACAATCCGTGCGAAGAAAGTGAATGCAGAAGCAGGTCTGAAAGAAGTGACAGACATGTTTATCACTATCTTTGAAGGCATGGAAGACAACCCATACATGCAAGAACGTGCAGCGGATATCCGCGACGTGACAAAACGTGTATTGGCAAATCTCCTTGGTAAAAAATTGCCGAACCCAGCTTCTATCAATGAAGAAGTGATCGTGATTGCGCATGACTTGACTCCTTCAGATACAGCTCAATTGGACAAAAACTTTGTAAAAGCTTTTGTAACCAACATTGGTGGACGTACAAGCCACTCAGCTATCATGGCTCGTACACTTGAAATCGCGGCAGTACTAGGTACAAACAACATCACTGAAATTGTTAAAGATGGTGATATCCTTGCTGTTAACGGTATCACTGGTGAAGTGATTATCAACCCAACTGATGAGCAAGCGGCAGAATTCAAGGCTGCTGGTGAAGCTTATGCGAAGCAAAAAGCTGAATGGGCACTTTTGAAAGACGCTCAAACAGTGACTGCTGATGGTAAACACTTTGAATTGGCTGCTAATATCGGTACTCCAAAAGATGTTGAAGGTGTCAATGCCAACGGTGCTGAAGCTGTTGGACTTTACCGTACAGAGTTCTTGTACATGGATTCTCAAGACTTCCCAACAGAAGACGAGCAGTACGAAGCATACAAAGCTGTTCTTGAAGGAATGAACGGTAAACCAGTTGTCGTTCGTACAATGGATATCGGTGGAGATAAGGAACTTCCTTACTTTGATATGCCTCATGAAATGAACCCATTCCTTGGATTCCGTGCCCTTCGTATCTCTATTTCTGAGACTGGAGATGCTATGTTCCGCACACAAATCCGTGCTCTTCTTCGTGCGTCTGTACACGGTCAATTGCGTATCATGTTCCCAATGGTTGCGCTTTTGAAAGAATTCCGTGTAGCGAAAGCAGTCTTTGACGAAGAAAAAGCAAACCTTCTTGCTGAAGGTGTTGCAGTTGCGGACAACATCCAAGTTGGTATCATGATCGAGATTCCTGCAGCGGCTATGCTTGCAGACCAATTTGCAAAAGAAGTTGACTTCTTCTCAATTGGTACAAACGACTTGATCCAATACACAATGGCGGCAGACCGTATGAACGAGCAAGTTTCATACCTTTACCAACCATACAACCCATCAATCCTACGTTTGATTAACAACGTTATCAAAGCAGCTCACGCTGAAGGTAAATGGGCAGGTATGTGTGGTGAGATGGCTGGTGACCAAAAGGCTGTTCCACTTCTTGTCGGAATGGGCTTGGATGAGTTCTCTATGTCAGCAACATCTGTCCTTCGTACACGTAGCCTGATGAAAAAACTCGATACAGCTAAGATGGAAGAGTACGCAAACCGTGCCCTTACAGAATGCTCAACAATGGAAGAAGTTCTTGAACTTCAAAAAGAATACGTTGACTTTGATTAATTGAAAGGTCCTTGCAACTCAGTTGCAGGGATTTTTTGCTTTAAAAATTTGGTGATTGATTTTCAATATAGGATTCTTAAATCAGACTGTTCAGATAGAAGGTAGTGTAGAAAACAAAAAAAATGTTAACTGGTTCATAAAATTCTTGACAAGTTGAAAATTTAGGAGTAAACTATTAACCAGTTAACTTTTAGAGAGGAGTTTCTGCAATTTAGAAATGAATTGCAACTAGAAATATCAAAAAGAAAGAGAGTTTCGATGAAAATTAATAAAAAATATCTAGCTGGTTCTGCGGCAGCCTTGATTTTAAGTGTTTGTTCTTATGAGTTGGGATTGTATCAAGCTAGAACAGTCAAGGAAAATAATCGTGTGTCTTACGTTGATGGTAAACAAGCGACGCAAAAAACGGAGAATTTGACTCCTGATGAGGTTAGCAAGCGTGAAGGAATCAATGCAGAGCAAATCGTCATCAAGATAACAGACCAAGGCTATGTCACTTCACATGGCGACCATTATCATTATTACAATGGTAAGGTTCCTTATGACGCTATCATCAGTGAAGAGTTGCTCATGAAGGATCCAAACTACCAGCTAAAAGACGAGGATATTATCAGTGAAATCAAGGGTGGTTATGTTATCAAGGTAGATGGAAAATACTATGTCTACCTTAAGGATGCAGCCCATGCAGATAATGTCCGTACGAAAGAAGAAATCAATCGGCAAAAACAAGAGCATAGTCAGCATCGTGAAGGAGGAACTTCAGCAAACGATGGTGCGGTAGCCTTGGCACGTTCACAGGGACGCTACACCACAGATGACGGCTATATCTTTAATGCATCCGATATCATTGAAGATACTGGTGATGCTTATATCGTTCCTCATGGCGACCATTACCACTACATTCCTAAGAGTGAGTTATCAGCCAGCGAATTGGCTGCCGCAGAAGCCTTCCTATCTGGTAGAAGTGGTCAATCAAATACGCCTACTTATCGCCGTACCAATGGCAACAGTGCTAGCAGTGATATAGATAGATGGACACCATCCTATAATAATCAAGGCAGTGGCTATACGAACACAAACACATCTAACAACAGTAACAGTAGCGACGATAGCCAAGCAAGTCAAAGTGATGAGGATATTGATGGCCTTCTGAAACAACTTTATGGCTTGCCACTCAGCCAACGACACGTAGAATCTGATGGCCTTGTCTTTGATCCAGCACAAATCACAAGTCGAACAGCTAGAGGTGTTGCAGTACCTCATGGGGACCATTACCATTTTATCCCTTATTCACAGATGTCTGAATTGGAAGAACGAATCGCTCGCATCATCCCGCTTCGCTATCGTTCGAACCATTGGGTGCCGGATTCAAGACCAGAACAACCAAGTCCACAACCGACTCCGGAACTTAGTCCAAGCCCGCAACCTGCACCAAATCCTCAACCAGCTCCAAGCAATCCAATTGACGAAAAATTGGTTAGACAAGCGGTTCGAAAAGTAGCTGATGGCTATGTCTTTGAGGAAAATGGAACCTCACGTTATATTCCTGCTAAGGAACTTTCAGCAGAAACTGCTGTAGCCATTGATAGCAAACTAGCCAAGCAAGAAAGTTTGTCTCATAAGCTAGGAGCTAAGAAAACCAACCTCCCATCTAGTGATCGAGATTTTTACAATAAGGCTTATGACTTACTAGCAAGCATTCATCAAGATTTAATTTCCAATAAAGGGCGTCAAGCTGAATTTGACGCTTTGGATAAACTCTTGGAACGTCTCAATGATGTCTCAAGCGATAAAGTCAAGTTAGTGGATGATATTCTTACCTTCCTAGCACCGATTCGTCATCCAGAACGTTTAGGAAACCCGAATGCGCAAATTGCTTATACTGATGATGAGATTCAAGTAGCCAAGTTGGCAGGCAAGTATACAACGGAAGATGGCTATATCTTTGATCCTCGTGATATCACTAGTGATGAGGGGGATGCCTATGTAACTCCACATATGACCCATAGTCATTGGATTAAGAAAGATAGTTTGTCTGAAGCTGAAAGAGCGGCAGCCCAGGCTTATGCTAAAGAGAAAGGTTTGACACCTCCTTCTACTGACCATCAGGATTCAGGAAATACTGAAGCTAAAGGAGCAGAAGCTATCTACAACCGCGTGAAAGCAGCTAAGAAGGTACCGCTTGATCGTATGCCTTACAATCTCCAACATACTGTGGAAGTCAAAAACGGAAGCTTGATTATACCTCATTATGACCATTACCATAACATCAAATTTGAGTGGTTTGACGAAGGTCTTTATGAGGCTCCTAAGGGGTATACTTTAGAGGATCTCTTTGCGACTGTGAAGTACTATGTAGAACATCCAAACGAACGTCCGCATTCAGATAGTGGATGGGGCAATGCAAGTGACCATGTTCAAAGAAACCAAAATGGTCAAGCTGATAATAATCATACTGAAAAACCATCAGTGGAGAAACCTCGGACAGAAAAACCTGAGGAAGAAAAACCTCGCGAAGAGAAACCGCAGAGTGAGAAACCAGAGTCTCCAAAACCAACTGAGGAACCTGAGGAAGAATCACCAGAGGAGCCAGAAGAAACTCAGGTTGAGACTGAAAAGGTTGAAGCGAAGTTGAGAGAGGCTGAAGATTTACTTGCAAAAATCCAAGACCCCGTCATCAAGTTCAACGCTAACGAAACTCTTACTGGATTAAAGAATAATCTATTGTTTGGCGCTCAGGACAACAATACTATTATGGCAGAAGCTGAAAAACTATTGGCTTTGTTAAAGGAAAGTAAGTAAAGGTAACAGCATTTTCTAACTCCTAAAAACAGGATAGGAGAACGGGAAAACGAAAAATGAGAGCAGAATGTGAGTTCTAGTTCTCATTTTTTTCATGAAAATGTACAAAATATCTTGACAGATAGTGTAAATAAAGATAAACTATTTACTAGTTAATTAAATGGTTAAATACTAGTTAAGGAGTAATGATGAAAAAAAGAACAATCCTATTATTGATGGCCAGTTTATTGGCTCTTGTCTTAGGAGCATGTGGTCAAAAAGAAAAACAAGAAGCAAAAGGGATGAAGATTGTCACAAGTTTTTACCCTATCTACGCCATGGTCAAAGAGGTATCGGGTGACTTGAATGATGTTCGAATGATTCAGTCAAGTAACGGGATTCACTCCTTTGAACCGTCAGCCAATGACATTGCTGCTATCTATGACGCGGATGTTTTTGTCTACCATTCTCATACGCTCGAATCTTGGGCGGGAAGTCTAGATCCTAACTTGAAAAAATCAAAAGTTAAGGTTTTAGAAGCGTCTGAAGGGATGACTTTGGACCGTGTACCAGGCTTGGAAGATGTAGAAGCTGGTGATGGGATTGATGAAAAAACACTTTACGACCCGCATACTTGGTTAGATCCTGAAAAAGCAGGCGAAGAAGCGCAGATTATTGCGGACAAACTTTCAGAGGTTGATAGTGAGCACAAAGAAACTTACCAAAAAAATGCTCAAGCCTTTATCAAAAAAGCTCAGGAATTGACTAAGAAATTCCAGCCTATTTTTGAAAAAGCGAGTCAAAAGACTTTTGTTACCCAACACACAGCTTTTTCTTACTTGGCTAAACGCTTTGGATTGAAACAACTTGGAATTGCTGGTATCTCTCCTGAACAAGAGCCGAGCCCAAGACAGTTGACAGAAATCCAAGAATTTATCAAAACCTATAAGGTCAAAACCATCTTTACTGAGAGTAATGCTTCTTCTAAAGTTGCTGAAACCTTGGTCAAATCAACAGGAGTTAGTCTGAAAACACTGAATCCTTTGGAAGCAGACCCCGAAAATGATAAAACTTACTTAGAAAATCTAGAAGAAAATATGAAAGTTCTTGCAGAAGAATTAAAATGAGGAGATTATGAAAATTAAGAAAAAGTATCTTGCGGCGGGATCGGCTTTAGTCCTTTCCCTAAGTCTTTGTATCTACGCACTGAACCAACACCAGGTAGAAGACAAAAAAGATACAAATCGTGTATCTTATGTTGATGGTAAACAAGACTCTCAAAAGACAGAGACTCAGACACCAGATCAAGTTAGCAAAAAAGAAGATATTCAGGCAGAACAAATTGTCGTGAAAATTACTGATCAAGGTTATGTGACTTCACACGGTGATCATTTCCATTATTACAATGGTAAAGTTCCTTTTGATGCGATTTTCAGTGAAGAACTGTTGATGAAAGACCCTGATTATCAGCTAAAGGATGCTGATATTGTCAACGAAATCAAAGGTGGGTACATTATCAAGGTGGATGGTAAGTATTATGTTTACCTTAAGGATGTGGCTCATGCAGATAACGTTCGTACGAAGGACGAAATTGAACGCCAAAAACAAGGTCATACACACGATGCCCCAACTTCTAACAGTGCAGTGACACTTGCACGATCACAAGGACGCTATACTACCGATGATGGCTATATTTTTAATCCATCTGATATTATTGAGGATACTGGTGATGCTTATATCGTTCCTCACGGTGGACATTACCACTACATTCCAAAGAGTTCCTTATCTGCTAGCGAATTGGCAGCTGCTCAAGCTTACCTCTCTGGAACTAGAAAACAACCGAGTGTAACTGACTATCGTCCAAGCCAAAATGGAAGCAGTCACACCACTAATCCAAGTCAACAAACCGAAACACCAAGCAAACCAGAAGAGAGCCTTCAGAGTCTATTGCAGCAACTCTATGCTCTTCCAAGTAATCAACGTTATGCTGAATCAGATGGCTTGATTTTTGATCCTGCTAAGATTTCAAGTAGAACGCCGAGTGGCGTGGCGATTCCTCACGGAAATCACTATCATTTCATCCCATATACAAAGCTTTCTGCATTGGAAGAAAAGATTGCGCGTATGATTCCTTTATCTAGCGACAGTGGGAAGCCAACACCTTTAGAAAATCCAAGCAAACCAGCAGAGCATCCAGCTCAGCCAAATCATTCTCATGACCAAGACGGTGACCATGGAAGCCAGGATACCAACCATGAAGATCATGACCATGATGGAGAGGAGCATGACCATCACCACGGTGAAGAACATGATCATAGTTTTGCAGCTGATCGTGTTATTAGTGAAGATGAGCAAGGGTTTGTAGTTTCTCATGGAGATCACGCTCATTATTTCTTTAAGAAGGACTTGACTGCAGCCCAAATCAAAGCTGCCCAAAATCACTTGAAAGAAAATCATCAGTCCGATCCTGTTCAACCACTTGCAAAGACTGTGGAAAGTTTCTCAAGAGATGCTAGCGATGAAGAAAAAATCAAGTATATCTCACAGACCTACGGGGTTCCGCTCGAAGCGATTCGTATTTCAAATGGATTCTTTGTCTTTGGAAATCCGGATCAAGCCTATGATCCAACCCATATCCATCCCTATGCCGTTCGAAAAGAACATGTTCGTATTCCTCTCCAAACTGGAAATCCAGAACTGGATTTCCTAAATGAACTGTATACGACTGCACTACGTGATGGGGTGTCTCCTTACAGTTTGCAAGTTGAAAATGGTAGTTTTGTCATTCCTCATGGTGATCACAATCACTACATTAAGGTTCAGACCAAGGGATATGAGGTAGCCTTAAAGAACAAGATTCCTACCTTACAATCAAGCTATCAGCCTGGAGCTTTTGACGAGCAGACTGTTCTTTCTAAAGTGGATCAACTGTTAGCAGATAGCAGAAGCCTCTACAAGGACCAACCTATCATGCAGAGACGTGTGGAACTTGCTTTGGGTCAATTTACCGAGAACATGAAAAAATTGGCGACTAACTCAACTGCTGGATACTTAGCAGCCTTGAATCTCTTTGATAAGCAATATATCCATGTGGATCATAGTGTTTCTCCAGTTGAAACATCACCTTTAGACAAGAAATACCAAGCCCTTGTAGATAAGATCAATACACTGGATACAGATACATATGGTTTGCCTAAGAAGGATCTCTTGCTTCATTTGCAGGAAGCAAAACTAGCACAGGATGAGACAGAGTTGGCTGCCATTGAAGCGAAACTGCAGGCCTTGCAAGATTTCCGAGATCGGACAGGAGTCACAACAGTAGAGTACATCAAGTATTTCTATGAACATGTGTCTGATGGTCGTTTGAGAGAAGAACTTCGGAACCGTGTTGCCAAGTTGACTTGGGAACTTTACCAGTCACAATCTTTCCTCAAAGCAACCGACTTGAACAAGCTATTCCCAACTATTTACCAAACTAAGCTAGAAGTAGAAGAAGCTCTCAAAGAAGAACCCGTTTCTACAAAAGCTGGTAAGACTATTCTAGATACGGAAAAAGTAGATAGTCAAACTGCTAAGACAGCTATCTATGAATTCCTAAAAGAACTCTACGGTGATTTCATGCCAGAAGAGCGGGTTAGCAAGGTCAAGAAGGAAGAAGTGGATGCTCTTCTGACCAAAGCTGTTCAACTTCTAGCACGTGTCAAAGAAGACGGTGTCAAACAATCCCTAGCTGAAGAAGTAGCTAATATCAAAGCAGCCACAGAAAAAGAAAATGCGGACTTTGATGAAGCCAAAACACAGCTTGAGGAACTTTTGAACCGTATTGCAACAACTATCCAACGAGAAGAAAAACAGGCGGAGCAAGATCCACAAACGGTGATGATCTATCAAAAACTCTATAATGTTCTGATGTCTCTTCACAAGTATTTGGAAGATAACAAAGGTTCAGATGCTGACTTTGAACGTGTCGATGCACTCTTTGATCAGCTTGCAGCTAAAAGCGGGGATAAAGAAGGTCTCCTTGCTCTAGCTAAAGAGATTATTAGCTTGAATCAAGAACTTCGTTCAAAATCGAGTGAAACTGCTAGCCAATCTAAGTCTGAGAAAGGCAATGAAACAGCTGCTTCTCAAGCAAGCGAAAAGCAAGAGAAAAGCGAGTCTGATCCAAGTACTCAACCAAACGAATAAAAAGAAAGGCGAAGTAGCTGAGCTACCTCGTCTTTTTTAGTCTTTATAAGATACAATTCCAATGATGGTATCTACTGCACGCTCCATGGTCTGAAGACTAACGTATTCAAAACGTCCGTGCATGTTTTCACCACCTGCAAAGATATTCGGAGTTGGAATACCCATGAAGGAAATCTTAGACCCATCAGTCCCTCCGCGAATCGGTTCAATGATTGGCGTGATTCCCAGATCTTCCATTACGGCTTTGGCAATGGTAACGGGCGTCATATCTTTCTCGATGACTTCTTTCATGTTGTAATACTGGTCAGTCAAGTTTAAGGTAACACGATTACTACCAAGTTCTTGATTCATCTTGTCAGCAATAGACTGCATAGCTGCTTTACGTGCTTCAAAGGCATTCTTTTCAAAATCGCGAATGATGTAGCTTGCACGCGCCTCCTCGACACTACCTGACACATCCATAAGATGATAGAAACCTTGGTAACCATCTGTCAGTTCAGGACGATCATTCCCAGGAAGTTGATTATGAAAATCAATCGCTAGCTGAAGGGCATTGACCATCTGACCTTTAGCAGTACCAGGGTGAACATTGCGCCCTTGGAAATGAAGTTCAGCAGCAGCTGCTGAGAAAGTCTCGTACTGCAGTTCCCCTAGTGGTCCACCATCAACCGTGTAGGCAAAGTCTACATCAAAGTCATCTGCATCAAACTTATTGGCACCGACACCGATTTCTTCGTCAGGTCCAAAGCCAACACGAATTTCACAGTGTTTGATTTCAGGATGAGCAGTCAAGTACTCGATAGCGGTCATAATCTCAGCAATACCTGATTTGTCATCGGCACCCAGCAAGGTCGTGCCGTCAGTTGTGATAAGCGTTTGACCATGATATTTTTCAAGACTCTTGAAGTCAGAAGGATCTAGTTTAAATCCAGAATCACCCAAGTCGATAGCTCCACCATCGTAATTTTCGATGACTTGTGGCTTCACACCTTCCGCATTAAAATCAGCAGTATCCATATGGGAGATGAAGCCAATTTTGCGAGTGAGCTTTGGATCATTAGCTGGTAAGGTCCCAATTGCAAAACCATTTGGAAGGTAGTAGACGTTTTGCAAACCAACACGTTTCATTTCAGGAATAAGAACGTTGGTCGCAAAATCTACCTGACTTTGCGTACTTGGAGTAGTAGTAGAGTGTTCATTAGAACGCGTGTTGACCTTAACGTAGGTAAGAAAACGTTCCAAAAGGTTCGGATAAGACATAAAAACTCCTTTATTATCATTTTTTTCATTGTATCATAGAATGGAGAGAAAGACAAAGAGAAGTAAATAAAAATAAAATGAATGAAAGCGTTTATTTATTATATATTTCATGGTAGAATGGTAATTGAAAAAAACATCACAAGGACATATCGATGAAAAAAGCAATTTTAATGATGACATTCGGTTCGCCAGAAGAGATTACCTTTGAGAGTGTGGCGGATTTTTTTACCAACATTCGTCGTGGAGTTAGACCCAAGGATCACGAGATTCAGACTCTCTATGACAACTATGTTCGTATAGGTGGAACACCGCTTCAGAGGATTACACGTGAGGAGGTCAGTCTAGTCAAGGAACGGTTAGGAGAAGACTATGATATCTACTTTGCTAACAAATTTTCTCGCCCCTTTATTCCTGATGTGATCAAGCAGATGGAGGCTGATGGCGTTGAAGAGTGTATTTGTTTGATTTTAGAACCACATTATTCCTTCTACTCGGTTATGGGGTATGAAAAGTTCCTGGAGAGCCAGCAAATACAATTTTTAGTCATTAAGGATTGGTATCAGCAACAATCTTTGCTGGACTTCTGGACAGATGAGATTAGCAAAATTTTACGAAACGATGTGGGAGAAGAGTCCTTTAAGGTGATTTTCTCAGCCCATAGTGTTCCAATTTTTGCCTTGGACTTTGGCGATCCTTATATCGATCAGATTTTTGATAATAGCAAGTTGATAGCAGAGCAACTCAGTCTAACAGCAGATCAGTATACCAATACTTGGCAGAGCGAGAGTGATATTGGAATCCCTTGGATCAAGCCAGATGTCTTAGAATATTTGCGAGAACAAAAGCAACATCCAGAGCATTATATTTTTGTACCAATTAGCTTTATCAGTGAACATATTGAAGTTCTTTTTGATAACGATGTAGAATGTTATGAATTATGTCAAGAATTAGGTGTCACCTACCATCGACCAGCTATGCCAAACACAGACTCTCGTTTAATTGATGCTTTAGTTGATACTGTAAGGGCCAACGAACAAAAAGAATTTAAGGAATTTCTCCCAGAAGAAGAAACCTTTGACGAATTAGCGCCTTCAGCAACCACCAAGGATATTATGGAAGAAACAGATGACCTTCAGATGCCAGAATTTGTGAAAAAACTGATTGAGAAAAAAGGTCGTGAAAATGTGAAGATGCCTTACTTGATTAAGAAAATGCTAGAAAAGGCTGGTAAGTTGCCGAAAGACTAAAGAAAAAAGGATTTAGCATGAAGCTAGATCCTTTAATTGTCTTATTTTTTCTCAAGAAGAGCTTTGATTTCTTGAAGAACTTCAAGTTCGGTTGGAGCAGCAGGTGTATCCTCAGCTGGCTCTTCTTTCTTAGTAAGGTTTTGAGCTTTTTCAAAAGCCTTGATAACGAAGAAAAGAACAGTACCAATCACTAAGAAGTTGATAACAGCACTCAAGAAGCTACCGTAACCAACGCCATTCCATGAAAGTTCAGCGATGCGTTCAACGTTCGCCGCTTTCAAAGCTGGGTTCAAGATAAGTGGAGTGATGATGTCATTTACAAGTGAAGTAACAATAGCACCAAAAGCAGAGGCGATGATCACACCGACAGCGAGATCAACGACATTGCCACGAAGCAAAAATTCTTTAAGATCTTTTAACATTTTCATAAATTCCTTTCCAAAATTTCATTCTTATTATATCCTAAAACCGAACGAATTGCGAGATTAATGTTTTAGAGATGAATAGCCCTTTTTAAAAATGTAGATTTTGCTGATAATATAGTTTAAGATAATGATTAATATCTGCGCCAAGATAGTCTCAATAGTATTAATCCTATCTAAATTCTGTTCGACAAACTGACCAATAATATTAGGATAAGATGTAACGAAGATATAAGTTAAAAGTACGTCCAGCCCAAGGGTAGAGAGACGAGCTAAGAAAAATTTAGCCAAACGGATTGCCCAATTCTTTCTTTCTTGTTTAAATACAAAAGTATCATTAGTGATAAAGGCAAAAAGAATACCGATAATATTAGCTAGAGCCGTAGCTAGAAGCTCTTGATGAGTTATTTGATAGATAGCTAAACGTGATAGGATTGAGACTAAAGTAGTGGCTCCTCCAAAGAAGAGATAAGCTAGAATCTCATTGTCAAAAAAATTTTGAATCAATTTTCTCATGGTTTTAGTATAGCATAAAGTCATATATTGTGCTATACTGGTAAGGTTGATTCAATCAACCCTTGGTGCTTAGCTTCTTTCACCAAGCATATTTTACGCGGGAAACCGCCAAAGGAGAAAACATGAAAAATTTAACTGTTCGTGACATGGCAGATATTGCTATTGTTGCTGCTATCTATGTGGTTTTGACCATTACTCCACCACTAAATGCTATTAGCTACGGTGCTTACCAGTTCCGTATTTCTGAGATGATGAATTTTCTAGCCTTTTACAACCCTAAATACATCATTGGTGTGACGATTGGCTGTATGATTGCAAATTTCTTTAGCTTTGGTCTGATAGATGTCTTTGTTGGAGGGGGATCTACCCTAGTCTTTTTAAGTTTAGGTGTCTGGCTCCTTAGCAAGTACAAAAAGGACTTTTTGTTTAATGGCTTGATTCGAAAAGATCATTTCTTCTTTTCAATCCTATTCTCTATTTCAATGATTACCATTGCAGCAGAACTTCATATCGTTGCTGAAGCTCCATTCTTCTTTACTTGGTTTACTACAGGGATTGGAGAGTTTGCTTCGCTTATCGTTGGTGCAATCCTAATCGGAAAACTGGGACAGCGAATCGACCTTACAAAATAAGAAGTTTATAAGCTAGATTCTTGCTAGATCTAGCTTTTTTCATTCTAGAAAATTAAAAGAGAGCGCTTGACAAGAGCATAGAACTATAGTATACTTTTTAGGTAAGCTGATTTAGCTCAGTTGGCAGAGCGCATCCATGGTAAGGATGAGGTCGCCGGTTCAATCCCGGCAATTAGCATGATAGAAACGAAATAACCTTGGGAAACCAAGGTTTTTCTTGTACACTTGTATAAATGAATCGAAGAGTTTTGGCAGTTGACAAAAGTGACTCTATCTAGTAGAATAGTAGTTGCGATGAGTCGATAGGTAGTCTTCGGACTACTATTGAGCATAAGGAGGTCATAACGCAGGAGCGGACCTTGATGAGTTGTGTGAACCTGCTCATCACATGAAGATGCCTCTTAGTCCCTGGTCAAATGGCTAGGGATTTTTAGTTTTCAGAAAATATAGTCTAAAAGTGCTTTTCAATTTCTGGAAAAAGTAGTATAATACATCTATTATAGAAATTTTTAGAAAATTCCGAAAGAGGTTATTTATGGGATATACAGTTGCTGTAGTCGGCGCGACAGGTGCTGTCGGAGCTCAGATGATAAAAATGTTGGAAGAATCAACACTTCCAATCGATAAAATTCGTTACCTTGCTTCTGCACGTTCAGCAGGCAAAACTTTGAAATTTAAAGACCAAGATATTACGATTGAAGAAACGACTGAAACAGCTTTTGAAGGAGTTGATATTGCACTCTTTTCAGCAGGTGGTTCGACATCAGCTAAGTATGCACCATATGCCGTTAAAGCTGGAGCGGTAGTGGTGGATAATACATCTTATTTCCGTCAAAATCCAGATGTTCCTTTGGTTGTCCCGGAAGTCAATGCTCACGCACTTGATGCCCACAACGGCATCATTGCCTGTCCTAACTGTTCAACAATCCAAATGATGGTGGCTCTTGAGCCGGTCCGCCAAAAATGGGGCTTGGACCGCATCATCGTTTCAACTTACCAAGCAGTCTCTGGTGCTGGTATGGGTGCGATTCTTGAAACACAACGTGAACTTCGTGAAGTCTTGAATGATGGTGTGAATCCACGTGATTTGCATGCGGAAATCTTGCCTTCAGGTGGTGACAAGAAACACTACCCTATCGCCTTTAACGCTCTTCCGCAAATCGATGTCTTCACGGACAATGATTACACTTACGAAGAGATGAAGATGACCAAGGAAACGAAGAAAATCATGGAAGATGATAGCATCTCAGTATCTGCAACCTGTGTACGTATTCCAGTCTTGTCAGCTCACTCTGAGTCAGTTTATATTGAAACAAAAGAAGTGGCACCAATCGAAGAAGTCAAAGCAGCCATCGCAGCCTTTCCAGGTGCTGTTCTTGAGGATGACGTAGCGCACCAAATCTATCCTCAAGCCGTCAATGCAGTGGGTTCGCGTGATACTTTTGTTGGTCGTATCCGTAAAGACCTAGATGCAAAAAAAGGAATCCACATGTGGGTTGTTTCAGACAACCTTCTAAAAGGTGCTGCTTGGAACTCAGTTCAGATTGCAGAAACGCTTCACGAACGTGGATTGGTTCGTCCAACAGCTGAGTTGAAATTTGAATTAAAATAGTCATATCGTTTAGGAGTTCAGATGAACTCCTTCTTTGAATAGAGAGGTGTTTTCATGTCTTATCAAGATTTAAAAGAGTGTAAAATCATCACGGCCTTCATTACCCCTTTCCACGAGGATGGTTCTATCAACTTTGATGCCATTCCAGCCTTGATTGAGCATTTATTGGCCCATCATACGGATGGAATTCTTCTCGCAGGGACGACTGCTGAGAGTCCAACCTTGACCCACGATGAGGAGTTGGAACTCTTTGAGGCAGTTCAAAAAGTTGTCAACGGACGTGTTCCTTTGATTGCGGGTGTTGGTACCAATGATACACGTGACTCGATCGAGTTTGTCAAAGAAGTCGCAGAATTTGGTGGTTTCGCAGCTGGGCTTGCGATTGTACCATACTACAATAAACCTTCTCAAGAAGGAATGTATCAGCACTTTAAGGCAATTGCAGATGCCTCGGATTTGCCGATTATCATTTATAACATTCCAGGGCGTGTAGTTGTCGAATTGACTCCAGAAACCATGCTTCGTTTAGCTGACCATCCTAATATCATCGGTGTTAAAGAATGTACCAGCTTGGCTAATATGGCTTACTTGATTGAGCACAAACCAGAAGAGTTCTTGGTCTATACTGGTGAGGATGGAGATGCTTTCCATGCCATGAACCTTGGTGCGGACGGGGTTATTTCTGTTGCATCTCATACAAATGGGGATGAAATGCACGAGATGTTGACTGCCATTGCGGAGAGTGATATGAAAAAAGCAGCAGCCATTCAGCGTCAGTTCATTCCTAAGGTCAACGCCCTCTTCTCTTATCCAAGCCCTGCTCCAGTTAAGGCAGTTCTGAACTACATGGGATTTGAAGCTGGACCAACTCGTCTACCTCTAGTTCCAGCACCAGAAGAAGGTGCCAAACGCATTATCAAGGTTGTCGTAGATGGCGACTACGAGGCCACAAAGGCAACTGTAACAGGTGTCTTAAGACCAGATTATTAAGAAAGACAATAAAATCCATGACCGCAAGAACGATCATGGATTTTGCTTATTTTCCTAAACAGAATTGACTAAAGAGTTGGGTAATGAGTTCATCTGGAGCAGCATCTCCAGTGATTTCTCCGAGAATTTCCCAAGTACGGGTCAAGTCAACTTGAAGCAAATCAACTGGCATCCCTAGTTCAAGACCTTCATTAACTGCTTGTAGGCTTTCAACTGCCTTCTCAATCAGAGAAATATGACGGGCGTTGGACAAGTAAGTAGCATCTTGCTCGACCAAACCAGCATTTTCAAAGAAGAGGTTGTTGATTCTCTCTTCAATCTTATCGATATTTTGGTTTTTAAGAACTGAAATACGGATAACATCTTCAGGGAGTTCCGAAGTTTCAATTGTTTCTGGTAGGTCAGTTTTATTGAGTAGAATAATGCGGTTGGTATCCTGACTGATTTCTAAGAGTTGTCTGTCTTGTGCTGTTAGTGGCTCACTAGCATTTAGCACTAGTAGTACCAAGTCAGCTTCCTTGAGGGCTTTTCTCGAACGCTCGACACCGATTTGTTCCACGATATCATCTGTATCCCGGATACCGGCTGTATCAATCAATTTGAGAGGAACACCATTGATATTGACGTATTCTTCGATGACATCTCGAGTAGTACCAGCAATGTCTGTAACGATAGCCTTGTCTTCACGTAGGAGATTGTTTAGGAGGCTCGATTTCCCAACGTTGGGGCGTCCGATGATGGCAGTTGAAATTCCCTCACGAAGGATTTTGCCACGTTGTGCTGTTCTAAGGAGATTGGTCAGCAGTTGCTCAAACTCCATAGTCTTCTCGCGGACGACTGCAGTAGTGGCTTCTTCAACATCATCATACTCAGGATAGTCAATATTGACCTCTACTTGGGCAAGCGTATTGAGGATTTCTTGGCGAGTATTATTAATGAGGTCAGAAAGAGAACCGTCCAATTGTTTGACTGCGATATTCATGGCCTTGTCAGTCTTGGCACGGATGATGTCCATCACCGCCTCAGCCTGTGTCAAGTCCACACGACCGTTTAGAAAGGCACGCTTGGTAAATTCACCCGGTTCAGCCAATCGAGCTCCTTCACGGATAGCTAGTTGGAGAATCTCATTGGTCACCGCAATCCCACCGTGAGTGTTAATCTCGATAATATCCTCACGAGTGAAGGTCTTTGGAGACTTCATAGCTCCAACCATAACTTCGTCCATGACCTTCCCTGTCTGCGGGTCAATAATGTGACCGTAGTTGAGGGTATGGCTTGCAACCTTGCTCAAGTCTTTTCCTTTAAAAATCTTTTGCGCAATGGCAAAACTATCTGTTCCGCTCAGGCGGACAATACCAATGGCTCCTTCACCTAGTGGAGTAGAGATAGCAGCGATGGTATCAAATTCACGTGTAATCATACTATTTCCTTTTGTAATTCTTTTCTTAGGATATGTATCCAAACATCTCTTCAAATTGTAACAAATTTAGGTTATTTCTTCAATGGATGCTACTTGGAGATTGAAAAAGCCTAAGCAATTCTGCTTAAGCTGGATTATTTGGTGCGCATTTCCCCTTGAGGGAAGTAGGTTCCTTCTGGCATGTCGTTGATGATGACATGAACGGCTGATTGAGGGGCTCCAGTGTTGCGGACAACAGCTTCCGTTACTTCCTTAGCAAGAGCTTTCTTTTGCTCGAGCGTGCGACCTTCAAATAAATCGATGCGTACAAATGGCATAATAGCTTCCTCCACTAGTTTTTGATTTCTTCTATTTTACCACATTTTGCCGTTTAAAGCTTCAGAAAATTATGATATACTAGAATGTAGCAAAAATTTAGAAATGGACGTGAAATAGAAGCATGGCACAGTTGTATTATCGTTATGGGACCATGAACTCTGGTAAGACGATTGAGATTCTCAAGGTGGCCTATAACTACGAGGAGCAAGGAAAGGGAGTTGTGATTATGACTTCGGCTCTGGATACGCGTGACGGTGTTGGCTATGTGTCGAGTCGAATCGGCATGAAACGCCCAGCCATTGCGATTGAGGAAACGACAGATATCTTCGGCTATATCCGAGACTTACCTGAAAAACCTTACTGTGTGTTGGTCGATGAGGCCCAGTTTCTCAAGCGTCACCATGTTTATGACCTAGCTCGTGTTGTTGATGAGTTAGACATACCTGTCATGGCTTTTGGTTTGAAGAATGACTTTCGCAATGAATTGTTCGAAGGTTCCAAATATCTCTTGCTTTTAGCAGATAAGATTGACGAAATCAAGACCATCTGTCAGTACTGTAAGAAAAAGGCGACCATGGTGTTGCGTACTCAGGATGGACTGCCCGTTTATGATGGCGAACAAATTCAAATTGGTGGTAATGAAACCTATATCTCAGTCTGCCGTAAACATTATTTTGCCCCTGAAATCAATAAGGAGAATGAAGAAAAATGAACATCTATGATCAACTACAAGCTGTAGAAGACCGTTATGAAGAATTAGGAGAATTGCTGAGTGACCCTGATGTGGTATCTGATACCAAACGTTTCATGGAATTGTCCAAAGAAGAGGCTTCTACTCGTGACACCGTAACTGCCTACCGTGAGTACAAACAAGTCCTTCAAAACATCGTCGATGCCGAAGAAATGATTAAGGAATCAGGTGGAGATGCGGACTTGGAAGAAATGGCCAAGCAAGAGCTCAAAGATGCCAAGGCTGAAAAAGAAGAGTATGAAGAAAAACTCAAAATTTTGCTCCTTCCAAAGGATCCAAACGATGACAAGAACATCATCCTTGAAATTCGTGGAGCGGCTGGCGGTGACGAAGCAGCACTTTTTGCTGGTGACCTTCTAACCATGTATCAAAAGTATGCTGAAGCTCAAGGCTGGCGCTTTGAAGTTATGGAAGCCTCAATGAACGGCGTAGGTGGTTTCAAAGAAGTGGTTGCCATGGTTTCGGGTCATTCTGTATATTCTAAGCTTAAGTACGAATCAGGTGCCCACCGTGTGCAACGTGTCCCTGTGACAGAAAGCCAAGGCCGTGTTCATACCTCAACTGCCACAGTCCTTGTCATGCCTGAAGTGGAAGAAGTAGAATACGATATTGATCCAAAAGACCTTCGTGTTGACATTTACCACGCATCTGGTGCTGGTGGACAGAACGTCAATAAGGTTGCGACTGCCGTGCGTATCGTTCACTTGCCAACCAATATCAAGGTTGAGATGCAGGAAGAACGTACCCAGCAGAAGAACCGTGAGAAGGCTATGAAAATCATCCGTGCGCGTGTTGCTGACCATTTTGCTCAGATTGCTCAAGATGAACAAGACGCCGAGCGTAAGTCTACTATCGGAACTGGTGACCGTTCAGAACGTATCCGTACTTATAATTTCCCTCAAAACCGTGTCACAGACCACCGTATCGGCTTGACCCTCCAAAAACTAGATACCATTTTGTCTGGAAAATTGGATGAAGTTGTAGATGCCTTGGTGCTCTATGACCAAACACAAAAATTAGAAGAATTAAACAAATAATGAAATTAGCTCAATTATTTTCAGATTTTGAAGAAGAGTTGATAAGACAAGGAGAGGAAGCAGAAAGCCTCTCTTTTGTCTATCGTAGCCTTAAAAAACTCTCTTTTACAGACTTTGTCTTTGCCCTCCAGCAAGAGGTAACAGAGGAAGAAAAACAATTTGTAGAAGAAATTTTCCAGCAGTTAGCAGTTCACAAACCAGCTCAGTATATCATTGGTCACGTAGATTTCTTTGGAATGCAGTTAAAAGTAGATGAGCGGGTTTTGATTCCTCGTCCAGAGACAGAAGAGTTGGTGGAGCTCATCCTCACAGAAAATCCTGAGGAAAATCTTAAGATCCTAGATATCGGGACTGGAAGTGGCGCCATAGCCCTTGGATTAGCAAAAAACAGACCAGATTGGTCAGTGACAGCAGCAGATATTTCCCAAGCCGCCTTAGAGCTTGCATCAGAGAATGCTAGAAATCAAAATCTTAATATATTTTTTAAAAAATCGGATTGTTTTGCAGAAATTTCTGAAAAATATGATATAATTGTATCCAATCCACCCTATATCTCTCGTGAAGATGAGTCAGAGGTCGGTTTGAATGTTTTGCATTCGGAGCCTCATCTAGCTCTCTTTGCAGATGAGGATGGCCTAGCTATTTACCGTAGAATTGCGGAAGATGCAAAAGACTATCTCACAGATGGTGGTAAGATTTACCTTGAAATTGGATACAAGCAAGGTCAAAGTGTTCCTGCGCTTTTTAGGAAACATCTTCCTGAAAAACGAGTACGAACACTCAAGGACCAATTTGGTCAAGATAGGATGGTTGTAGTTGATGATGGACAGGATTAGACAAGAGTTGGAAAAGGGCAGAGCTGTTGTTCTACCAACCGAGACAGTTTACGGTCTCTTTGCTAAGGCCTTAGATGAAAAAGCTGTCGACCATGTTTACAAACTCAAACGTCGTCCTAGAGAAAAGGCGCTCAATCTTAATGTCGCTTCTCTAGAGGACATCTTGCACTTTTCAAAGAATCAGCCAACTTATCTACAAAAGCTTGTAGAGGCCTTTTTACCGGGTCCCTTGACCATTATCCTCGAAGCCAATGACCGAGTTCCCTATTGGGTCAATTCTGGTCTTTCAACGGTGGGATTTCGGATGCCGAGTCACCCCATTACACTTGATTTGATTCGAGAGACAGGTCCTTTGATTGGACCGTCTGCCAATATCTCGGGTCAGGCGAGTGGAGTGACCTTTGCTCAAATTCTAGAGGATTTTGACCAAGAGGTTTTGGGGCTGGAGGACGACGCTTTTCTAACTGGACAGGATTCGACTATTTTGGATTTGTCTGGAGACAAGGTGAAAATCTTACGCCAGGGGGCGATTAAGCGAGAAGATATTCTTGCTCGGTTGCCAGAGATTTCTTTTGAGGAGGAATGAGATGCTAAGAGATTTGCAAGAAACAGATGTGAATGCTATATGTGAGATTAACCAAGAGGCTTTGGGCTATTCTTTTAGTCCAGAGGACACAGCTAGTCAACTAGCTAGACTGTCTCAGGATTCTCATCATTTCCTACTTGGCTATGAGGATGAAGCCAGCCATGTCCTACTTGGATATGTCCATGCTGAAGTTTATGAATCCCTCTATTCCAAAGCAGGATTTAATATTTTAGGCTTAGCGGTTTCGCCTCAAGCACAAGGGCAAGGTATCGGTAAAAGCTTACTGCAAGGGTTGGATAAAGAAGCAAAAAGACGTGGTTATGAGTTTATCCGCTTAAATTCTGGCGATCATCGTCTGGGTGCTCATGCATTTTATGAAAAAGTTGGTTATACTTGTGATAAAATGCAGAAACGGTTTATTCGCATCTTTTAGTTTATTATCTTATTGAAAAACAAACTAAAGGACCAGTCACACTATAAAGGAGAAGACCTATGATTTTTGACAAAGACGATTTTAAAGCATACGATGCTGATCTATGGAATGCTATTGCCAAAGAAGAAGAACGCCAACAAAACAACATCGAGTTGATTGCTTCGGAAAACGTGGTTTCCAAGGCTGTTATGGCAGCTCAAGGGTCTATCTTGACAAACAAATATGCCGAGGGTTACCCAGGACGCCGTTATTATGGTGGAACCGATGTAGTAGACGTGGTAGAAACTCTAGCTATTGAACGTGCAAAAGAAATTTTCGGTGCTAAATTCGCCAATGTCCAACCTCACTCAGGAAGCCAAGCCAACTGTGCAGCATATATGGCTTTGATTGAGCCTGGTGATACCGTTATGGGGATGGATTTGGCAGCAGGTGGACACTTGACCCACGGAGCTCCAGTTAGCTTCTCTGGTCAAACCTACAACTTTGTTTCTTACAGTGTTGATCCTGAAACGGAACTCTTGGACTTTGATGCTATCTTGAAACAAGCGCAAGAAGTAAAACCAAAACTAATTGTAGCGGGTGCTTCAGCCTATTCTCAAATTATCGACTTTTCAAAATTCCGTGAAATCGCAGATGCCGTTGGTGCTAAGCTCATGGTCGATATGGCTCATATCGCTGGTTTGGTTGCAGCTGGACTTCATCCAAGCCCAGTACCATACGCTCATATCACTACAACAACGACCCACAAAACTCTTCGTGGACCGCGTGGTGGTTTGATTTTGACAAATGATGAGGACCTAGCTAAGAAAATCAACTCAGCTATTTTCCCTGGTATTCAGGGTGGTCCTTTGGAGCATGTTGTGGCGGCTAAGGCTGTCTCATTCAAAGAAGTTTTGGATCCAGCCTTCAAGGAGTATGCTGTCAATGTCATCAAAAACAGCAAGGCTATGGTTGAAGTCTTCTTGCAGGATCCTGATTTCCGTATCATTTCTGGTGGTACTGAAAACCACCTATTCTTAGTGGATGTTACTAAGGTTGTTGAAAACGGAAAAGTGGCTCAAAACTTGCTAGATGAAGTTAACATTACCCTAAATAAAAACTCTATCCCATACGAAACCTTGTCACCATTTAAGACAAGTGGGATTCGTATCGGATCTGCAGCCATCACTGCACGTGGATTTGGTGAAGAAGAAAGCCGTAAAGTGGCTGAACTCATCATTAAAACCCTTAAAAATGCAGAAAATGAGGCTGTCTTAGAAGAAGTGAGAAGTGAAGTCAAAGCGTTGACAGATGCCATCCCACTATACGAGGACTAATACTTTTATGGACATTTATATTAAGAAAGCTATTATCCATCAGTTCAGCCCAGATGATACCGAGCTGTTCCTAGCGGATAAGTTTCTCAATATCACTCCAAAAATCGAGGAATACCTACGTAAAAAAATCGAACGCGTGTATTCAGATGAAGCCAAGACTGGGATTTTCGAAGAAGAAAATCCCTTCTTCAATCACATCACAGACGATTTGTTGGAGACATCAGTAACACTGGCTAATCTTTGGAAAGAGGAATTCAGTATTTCTGAAAACCTCAAGACCAATGACTTGGTTTTTGTTCAGTTTTCTAAAGAAGGTGTAGAGCATTTCGCTTTCTTACGAATTGCCCTGCGGGAAACCTTGACCCACCTCGGTGGAGAAGTTGATAATCCAATCAAGCTAACTCAGAATAACTTGCCGGGATTTGGAACGGGAGCTGATGAGGCTTTGGTCGTCAATCTTCAAAGTCGCAAGTACCATCTCATCGAAAAACGCATCAAGTATAATGGGACTTTTTTGAACTACTTTTCAGAAAATCTCCTAGCTGTTGTTCCCAAGATTTCACCAAAGAAATCCATCAAGGAACTGGAAAAAACGGCCCAGAGAATTGCAGAGTCCTTTAACACAGATGATTTTCAATTTCAATCCAAGGTCAAATCAGCGATTTTCAACAATCTTGAAGAAAGCAATGAATTGTCACCTGAAAAATTAGCCAACGACCTTTTTGATAACAACCTGACAGCTCGTCTAAGCTTTATTGACCAAGTCAAGGAAGCCGTACCAGAACCAGTCCAGTTTGATGAAATTGATGCTAGTCGTCAGCTCAAGAAATTTGAAAACCAAAAACTTTCCTTGTCAAATGGAATTGAACTCATCGTTCCAAATAATGTTTACCAAGACGCAGAGTCTGTTGAGTTTATCCAAAATGACAATGGAACCTATTCTATCTTAATCAAAAATATCGAGGATATTCAAAGTAAATAATGTTTAAATTTATAAGAAGAGTGCTTGTGCTAGCAGTCTTCCTTTTCGCAGGATATAAAGCTTATCATATCCATCAGGATGTTAAACAAGTCATGACCTACCAACCCATGGTTCGAGAAATCTTGAGCGAAAGAGATACTCCAGCCAATGAAGAGTTGGTGCTCGCTATGATTTATACCGAAACGAAGGGAAAAGAGCGGGATGTTATGCAGTCTAGTGAGTCTGCTAGTGGCGCTACCAATACCATCAAAGACGATGCCTCTAGTATTCGCCAAGGGGTACAGACTTTAACAGATAATCTCTATTTGGCACAGAGCAAAGGAGTAGATGTCTGGACCGCCGTTCAAGCCTATAATTTTGGACCTGCCTATATCGACTTTATCGCTCAGAATGGCAAGGAAAATACTCTGGCACTAGCCAAGCGTTACTCCCGAGAAACGGTCGCTCCAATCCTTGGTAATACTACAGGGAAGACCTATACCTATATCAACCCTATTTCTATCTTTCACGGAGCTGAACTCTATGAAAACGGTGGAAATTATTACTACTCGAGACAGGTTCGCTTTAATCTCTATATCATGAAATTCTTTAATTTCTTCTAAACATCTGGTTTGACCAGGTGTTTTTCACTATAAGCTTTCTTTAAGATTGTTTTATTACCCTAGAAAGGTAAAGGAGGGAATATCCCATGAGAAAGAAATTCTTTCTAACAAGTGCTGTAGTATTGTGGGCCGCAACAGCTATGACGAGCGTTCACGCAGCAACCGATGTTCAAAAAGTAATCGATGAAACCTATGTACAACCCGAATATGTCCTAGGTTCTTCTCTATCTGAAGACCAGAAAAATCAAACTCTTAGCAAACTTGGCTATGACGCATCAAAAGACACCAAAGATATCAAAACTATGACACCTGATATCTATTCGAAAATTATGAATGTGGCTAATGACGCTAGTCTACAGCTCTATTCATCAGCTAAGATTCAAAAGCTAGGTGACAAGTCACCTTTAGAGGTAAAGATTGAAACGCCTGAAAATATCACCAAGGTGACGCAGGATATGTACCGTAACGCAGCAGTGACGCTGGGAGTGGAGCATGCCAAAATCACAGTTGCAGCACCCATTCCAGTTACAGGAGAGAGCGCCCTAGCAGGGATTTACTACTCGTTAGAGGCCAATGGTGCTAAAGTACCGCAAGCCAATAAAGACTTGGCCCAAGAGGAGCTAAAAGCCTTATCAGATATCAATGCTGAAAACAAGGACAAGTCAGGTTACGATGCCAATAAACTCAATGTCGCCTTGGCAGATATCAAGGCAGGAATCGCAAAGGCAAAAGAAGCCAAAGGTAATCTGACAGAGGAAGATGTCCGCAAAATCGTTGAAGACACGCTAAAAAACTACAAACTCGATCAGGTTATAACAGGAAACCAGGTCAATATCATCATCAATTTTGCCCTCAATCTCTCAAAGAGTGACATTTTGAACAATGCTGATTTCACTAAAACCCTAAATGACCTCAAGGAAAGCATTGTCTCTCAAGCTGGAGATAGCTTTAAAAATATCAACCTCAACTTTGATGCCAATAAAGCGCTAGAAGACGGGGGCAACTTCTTTAGCTCCCTTTGGCAAGCCATTGTCAACTTCTTCAAGAGTTTTGGTGCTTAGGTCATTTCATGATATAATAGATGGTAACAGAAATGTTGCCGTCTTTTTTTGTCGGCTGAAAGAAAGTGAAGAATATGCTAAAGAAAAATGATATTGTAGAAGTTGAAATTGTTGATTTGACCCATGAAGGGGCTGGAGTCGCCAAGATAGAAGGTTTGGTTTTCTTTGTAGAAAATGCTCTACCAACTGAGAATATTCTCATGCGTGTCCTTAAGGTCAATAAAAAGATTGGCTTTGGGAAGGTTGAAGAATACCTTACTTACTCTCCACATCGTAACCAAGACCTTGACCTAGCTTATCTACGCTCAGGTATCGCTGATTTGGGGCATCTTGCCTATCCAGAGCAGCTTAAGTTCAAAACCAAGCAAGTCAAAGACAGTCTCTACAAGATTGCTGGTATTATAGATGTAGAGGTTGCTGAAACGCTTGGTATGGAACATCCAGTCAAGTATCGAAACAAGGCACAGGTGCCCGTTCGTCGAGTGAATGGTGTCTTGGAAACTGGCTTTTTCCGTAAGAATTCGCATGATCTCATGCCTCTCGAAGATTTCTTTATCCAGGATCCTGTCATTGACCAAGTCATAGTAGCTCTTCGAGATCTGCTCCGTCGTTATGATTTGAAACCTTATGATGAAAAGGAACAGTCTGGCTTGATTCGAAACCTCGTTGTGCGTCGTGGTCACTATTCAGGACAAATCATGGTTATTTTAGTGACTACACGCCCCAAAGTTTTCCGAGTAGAGCAATTGATTGAACAAATCATCAAGCAGTTCCCAGAGATTGTGTCTGTCATGCAAAATATCAACGACCAGAATACCAATGCGATTTTTGGTAAGGAATGGAAGACTCTTTATGGTCAAGACTATATTACGGACCAGATGTTGGGAAATGACTTCCAAATCGCTGGCCCGGCCTTTTACCAAGTCAATACTGAAATGGCGGAGAAACTCTATCAAACAGCCATTGACTTTGCAGAGTTAAAAGAAGATGACGTGGTTATCGATGCTTATTCGGGTATTGGAACCATTGGTTTATCCGTTGCAAAGCATGTTAAAGAAGTCTACGGCGTTGAAGTGATTCCAGAAGCAGTTGAGAATAGCCAGAAGAACGCTGCATTAAACAATATCACAAATGCCCACTATGTCTGTGATACTGCTGAAAATGCCATGAAGAATTGGCTCAAGGAAGGTATTCAACCAACCGTTATCTTGGTCGACCCACCACGCAAGGGCTTGACCGAGAGCTTTATCAAGGCAAGTGCTCAAACAGGAGCAGACCGCATTGCCTATATTTCCTGTAATGTCGCAACCATGGCGCGTGATATCAAACTCTATCAAGAGTTAGGATATGAATTGAAGAAAGTCCAGCCAGTGGATCTGTTTCCTCAAACGCACCACGTAGAGTGTGTAGCTTTGCTGGTAAAAGCCTAGAACATTTTGATAAATCGCAATAATGAAAAGCCTTGGTTTCAAGGCTTTTTGTATTGGCGTGGGGAAGTATCATAGTGAGAAAATTTTTGGAATGAATAGAAGTGATAGCTAGAAATTATCAGTTTCTATTTCCATTTACCCTGTAGGTACGTGTTTGTTTCCATTGACAAGGAGTTTATGGGAATAGAAACGTTCCCACCTTACATATCTCCAGAATGGGCGATTGAAATTGAGACAATTTAATAGAGATAAGCTCTTGTTATGTTTCTTTTAAGTCAATAAACTAACAATACTCAAAGTATGCTCAAAAATATGATATAATCTAGGACATAAGGCAATACTGTTTTAAAGTATTTTCTCTTAACCATGTCTCGTTAGACAAATCTGATTCGTCTGGTTTTCTAATAGATTTTAATGCTGACTTGGTTTTATAGCCATTATGCTCTCCATTATTTTAGTGTAGAACACTTTGGTTATTAGTTTTTTGTTACATTGTAAGCAAATCAATAGAGATAGAAAAAGGAATTATATGTTTAGTTATGAGGTTGTAGCAAGTTTTAACGACTTAGAAAACGCTATTTATACAACTATTTTAGAAAATGAAAATATATCCTCTATGACAATCAAGGAATTGGCCCAACTTGCACATGTATCAGTTGGAACCGTACAACGATTTTGCAAGCATCTAGGATTTGATGGATATAGCCATTTTAAGATTGCTTATAAAGAATATTTAAAAAATGAGCAAATTATTTTAAACAATCAAGACAATCATTCTTTGAAGCTATTCATTGATTATACTGAGCAAGATACTTTTTTGCAGCTGATTATGGAGGCTGTGGCAATCTTAAAGAACGTTGAACAGATTGTTTTTGTCGGAATTGGTTCCTCTGGAACTTTAGGTCGATATGGAGCGCGCTATTTTTCAAATATTGGCAAATTTAGTATGTGTATTGAAGATCCTTGGCAACCAGTGCTACAAAACAGTATGGAAAAAACTTGTGTCATTGCCTTATCCGAATCTGGTGAGACTTCTCAAACATTGAAAATTGTACAAAAATTAAAGGAAAAAGGTTGTCCAGTTATTGCCATCACAAATACATTGGAATCAACATTGTCAAGGCTATCTGATTGCTCCATAACCTATCATGTTCCTCAATTATTTTTAAATGGGTTTAATATTACGACGCAGGTACCTGTTATTCTCATTATTGAAATGTTAATGAAACAACTATATACTACAAAAGCATAAGGGTGTCTATGAATTTATTTGATTATCATAAAGTAAAAGGGCTAAATAATAGTGAATTAAGCGTGTATAATTTTATATTGCAACATAGAGATAAAGTTGCTACGATGACTATCAGAGAGCTATCGACATCTATAAATCTATCGACAACAACCATCATTCGTTTTGCGAAAAAGATGGGATTTGATAGCTACAATGATTTAAAATATGCCTTGTCAAGGTCGGAAGATAAGGAAAATAAACATCGTCACTACTTTCCTATTGATATTCCAGCAATACAATTTTTACAGACTAGTGTTCAAGATGAAGCTTTAAAAAAACAACTATCAGAGATAGCAGACTTGATCGTTCAAGCCAAACAAGTTATCTTTTTAGGGGTGGGTACTAGTCTAAGTTTGGCAGAATATGGCTCATATCTTTTTTCTGGAATCGGTATTTTTAGCTTTGCTATTACTAACCCATTTTATTCTCTGAAATTGCATCATTCTAATTTGGAGGATGTTTTGGTTATTGCTCTAAGTGTCAGCGGTGAGACAGAAGAAGTTCTAACTCTAGTACAGGGATTCAAAGAAAGAAATGCTAAGATTGTTAGTCTGACAAATACAGATATTTCCACTTTATCACAGCTATCGGATATAAATTTATCCTACTTTATGCCAGTTGCCTACGCAGATTCCTCGCTACGTTCCACTAATTTGACCACTCAGATTCCAGTTGTCTATTTTTTAGAATCCTTACGTTACCAAGTTTATTTAAAAAAATAGGAGTGAAAACTCTTGTTTTTTTTATGTAACAAATATTGTTCGACTATACATTTATTTTCTATCTCAATATCTATTGTCAGCAGGTACAGTATGTTATAAAATAGACTTGTTCATAGTGCTAGTACAAAATACAGAAAGGATTGGTAAAATGGCAAAAATACCAGAAGGCTTTTTATGGGGTGGGGCAGTTGCTGCTCACCAAATTGAAGGAGGATATGATAAAGGTGGAAAAGGAATTTCGATAGCCGATGTGATGACGGTTGGAAGTGCTAGCCACTCTCGACAGATTACTGATGGCGTCTTACCTGACGAATATTATCCGAATCATGATGCAATAGATTTTTACAGAACCTATAAGGACGATATACAATTATTCGCTGAGATGGGATTTAAGTGTTTTCGAACTTCGATTGCCTGGACTCGTATCTTCCCAAATGGAGATGAAGAAGAACCTAACGAAGAAGGGTTGAAATTTTATGATGATTTATTTGATCAGCTTCTAGCTCATCAAATTGAACCGGTCATCACACTCAGTCACTTTGAAATGCCCTATCATCTAGTTACTAAGTATGGTGCTTGGCGTAATCGCAAGTTGATTGATTTCTTTGTTCGTTTTGCGAAAGTCGTCATGGAACGATATAAGGACAAAGTTAAGTATTGGATGACCTTTAACGAGATCAATAATCAAGGTGCAATTAATGTTCCTTGGTGCTCATGGACTAATTCTGGTGTCATTTATCATGAAGATGAAAATCCAGTTGAGGTACTACAGCAGGTTATCCATTATCAGTCAGTGGCTTCTGCAAAAGTTGTACAATTGGGTCGGAAAATCAATAAAAATTTCAAAATTGGTTGTATGCTGGCAATGGTACCATTTTACCCGAATACATGTGATACAAAAGATATACTTGCTAGCCAGAAGGCAATGGAGCATCGTTTATTTCACTATGGAGATCTTCATGTTTTTGGAGAGCGTCCTTACTATATCGAGGCCTTTTGTCGAAAAAATAATATCAAACTGGATATTTTACCAGAAGATCTAGAAACTCTAAAAGAAGGTTGTGTAGATTATATTGGCTTGAGTTACTATATGAGTGATACAGTGACTGCTACAGCATCTGAGGAAACAGAAGAACTTTTCAAAGATGTTTATACTAAGAAAAATCCCTATATTGAATCAAGCGATTGGGGTTGGCAGATTGACCCTGAGGGATTACGCTATAGCTTAAATCTTTTATACGATCGCTATCACTGTCCGCTTTTTATAGTTGAAAATGGATTCGGTGCTTATGATAAGGTAGAGCCTGATGGAATCCATGATTCTTACCGCATTGATTACCTCAAACAACACATTGAACAAATGATGTTAGCGATTGAAGAAGATGGCGTAAATGTCATTGGTTATACCCCTTGGGGCTGTATCGATATTGTTAGTGCTGGTACAGGTGAAATGGAGAAGCGTTATGGCTTTATCTATGTCGATAAGAATAATAATGGCGAAGGAACTTTGCAACGAATGAAGAAAGATTCCTTTACATGGTATCAAAATGTGATTACATCAAATGGAAACGAATTATAAGGAGTAATTAAAATGAATATTGGATTGTTTTGTGCAGCAGGTATGTCAACAAGTATTTTGGTTGAGCGTATGAAAGAAGCGGCTCAGAAAAAAGGGAAAGATGCAACAATTGCAGCTTATTCCATCAGTGAATTGGAACAAAGAGTTGGAGATATTGATGTGGCTCTATTAGGCCCACAGGTTGGTTTCCAACTTGAAAAAGCAAAAGAAATTTGTGCTTCTCACAATGTTCCTGTAGAAGTGATTGCAATGGCTGATTATGGTACTGCAAACGGTATGGCAGTTCTTAAACAAGCTTACATGATGAAAAAATAAGGAGAAGATGATGAAGGATAAACTGATTAAAAAGTTTGTTGATAGGATGATGGCCTTTGTCAATACCAAAGGTGTAACAGCGATAAAAGATGGTATTGTTTTCTCTATGCCATTGTTGATTGTTGGCTCCATCTTTCTTATCTTGGCCAATCTTCCAGTTCCAGCTCTAGCAACGATGTTAGAAACTAGTGGTATTACCCCTGTTCTCAATCAAGCAATTGGTGCAACCTTTAATATCAGTGCGATTGTAACAGTCATTGGGATTGCGTATACCTATGCTAAGCTAGAAAAACAGGAGCCGCTTGGGGCAGGTGTCATTGCCCTAGCAGTTTTCTTGCTAATCCAGCCCTCCGGTTTGATTTCTAAAAATGGGGATGTAGTTGGTAACATTATTCTGAAGGATTGGACTTCCGGGAAAGGGATGATTGGTGCCATTATCGTTGGTTTGATTGTAGGAGCAAGCTATTCTTGGTTTTTGAAGAAAAATATCAAAATCAAAATGCCAGATGGCGTACCAACTGGTGTAGCCAACGCATTTTCAGCCTTGATTCCTGCTACTGTTATCATCACAGCGGCAACGATCTTTGTCGGACTTGTTGAACAATTGTTTAAGGTCACAACGATTGAAGTGATTTATAATCTTATTCAAACACCAATGCAAGGCTTGACTGACTCATTGTTTGGTGCGGTGCTTATGTGTTTCCTTGTACCATTCTTATGGATGTTTGGGGTGCACGGCTCAACTGTAGTTGGTGGCATCATGAGTGGCTTGCTACAGGCGAATGCTTTGGAAAACCAAGCCATTTTGGATAAGGGCCTTGAATTAAATCTAGCCAATGGTGGTCATATTGTGACGATTCAATTTTTTGATCAATTTATCAATGTTACAGGTGCCGGGATTACGATTGGTTTGGTAGTTTACATGGTTGCATTTGCAAAATCAAAACAACTAAAAATTCTTGGACGTCTTGAAATGGTTCCAGCCATCTTTAATATCAATGAGCCGGTGCTCTTTGGTTTGCCGATTGTAATGAATCCAGTTTTAGCAACTCCCTTTATATTAACGCCTATTTTATCTTGTATCATCCAGTATTCAGCGATTTATTTTGGACTGACGCCTATGTATGGTGCCGTTCAAGTTCCGTGGACTTGTCCTCCAATTATTTCAGGATTTATCATCGGTGGTTGGAAAACAGCCTTGTTGCAAACACTTATTTTGGTTATGTCTTTCTTTGTTTATTATCCGTTTATTAAACAGATGGATAAACAAGCTTTACAAGCTGTAATACAAGAAACAAGCGATTTAGAAGACGAAGATTGGTAAGAGAGGTATTAAAATGGACGAAAAAGTACTCGAAGTGTGTTTTCAAATTATCACCTATGTAGGAACAGCAAAATCTATGTACATCAATGCTATTCAATTGGCTAAGCAGGGTGAATTCGAGCAGGCTAAAGATAGAATTAAACAAGGCGAAGAAGCATTTGTACAGGGACACAATGCTCACCACTCACTTTTGACAAAAGAAATGAATGGAGAATTAAGCCAAACAGGTCTACTTCTGATGCACGCTGAGGATCAGTTAATGAGTGCAGAAGGTTTTCGAACGATTGCTGAGGAATTTATAGCAATCTATAAACGCTTTGAGGAAGGTAAATAGAGCAAGTTATGAAAGTAAAAAATCAAGCAATGTTAATTACCTATTCAGACAGTCTTGGAAAAAAACTGAAAGACTTGAAGTAGGTCTTAATCTCAGCCAAGTCGCCTTTTTCCTTGATTTCCTAGAAAAGAAAGATGAGTCTGCCTATGCGGATTTGTTTATCCGCTACAAAAACTTTTGGCCAAACAGTGGGCAGACTCAGGAAGATGTAGACCTGATTTACAAACGGAAGCCACGTGCTCCCTATCGCATTGCCAAGTTTGCTGATGGTAGTGAGGAAAAAGTTTGGTGTACCTTTGATGAGCAACAGATCGACCTCGATGTGACAACAGAAACAACTCGTCGCTTTATTCAGGAAAATCTGGAACAGCTGGCGGACCACGGAGCTTCCATTATTCGCTTGGACGCCTTTGCCTACGCCAATAAGAAAATCGGCACCAACTGTTTCTTTGTTGAGCCAGATATTTGGGAAATGCTTCATTTTCCGCGTCAGCTATTGGCACCAAAAGGAGTGAAAATTCTTCCAGAAATTCATGAACATTACACCATTCAGCAAAAAATCGCTGAGCAAGACTACTATGTCTATGACTTTGCCCTTCCGATGCTGGTTCTTCATGCTCTTTATTCAGGTAATGTCAACCGTCTTGTTCACTGGATGGAAATCTGCCCTCGCAAGCAATTTACAACCTTGGACACGCACGATAGTATCGGAGTGGTCGATGTCAAGGACTTGCTAACAGATGTTGAAACAGAGGCGACAAGAGAAGCCTTCTATACCCAAGGAGCAAATGTCAAAAAGATTTACAGCTCAGAGGCCTACAACAATTTGGATATTTACAAGATAAATTGTACCTACTATTCAACTTTAGGAAATGATGACCAAGCCTATCTCTTGGCATGTGTGCTTCAATGTTTTGCACCAGGTATTCCGCAGATTTACTACGTTGGCTTGTTGTCAGGAGAAAATGATATCGAATTGCTCGAATCAACCAAAGAAGGCCGCAACATCAACCGTCACTATTATGATTTGGAAGAAATTGAGCGAGAAGTTCAACGCCCAGTTGTGCAGTCCTTGTTCGATCTGCTCAAATTCCGTAATACCAGCGCAGCATTTGATGGAGAGTTTGCTGTTGACATGGAAGACGCTAATACTATTCGCATCAGCTGGACCAATACCGATGCCAATACAGTGGCAGAATTAAGAGCTAATCTGAAAGATAAATCATTTGAAATTACAGAGTAAATAGATAGTGAATGAACATCGATTTATCTATAATAGAATACAAAAGAGTGGTGGAAACGTTTGATTTCCTCACTCTTTTTGCTAGCTAGTTAGTAACAAAATAGTACTTAAACGTAAACTATGAATTATATTCTGTTGTGACGATAATTGTTCGAGAATATTTGTAATAAAAAACAGGAACAGTCAATTAAACTGCTCCTATTTTTGTGATAGAATATAGGTAGTTATAATCGAGAGCAACTAAGAAGCAGTAAAAAAATATTATACATAGAATAATCAGGATTAGGAAGATAAAATGACAGAAATTGACAAAAAGAATTTAAAAAATTATCTTTGTTTTACATTTGGAATTACTTATATAGCTTGGGGGCTTCTTGCCATATTTACTCAATCTCATATTTTGGGATTAGAGGCATTTATAGGAAGAATATTACATATAGTTGGTGCACTTGGTCCAGCTATTGCAAGTGGCTTTTATTTGAAAAGGAATAATATAAAATTTAAACATTTTGTATTTACTAAAAGAAAAAGTAGTAGTATTTATTTCATTATTCATTTGTTAGCAATTTTGATACTATTCTCTGTATCTTCCTTAGAATTAAACGGAGTATCCATTTATCTGATGCCACTATTCTTTATTCAATTAATTTTTTTTGGTGGCGGACATGAAGAGTTAGGATGGAGAGGTATACTACAACCTTTACTTGATAAAAAATATACTTATTGGCAATCTAATTTGATTGTAGGTTCAATCTGGGGAATTTGGCATCTGCCTTTATGGTTTATAGTTGGAGAAAGTCATCAAGGATTTCCTTTTATTTTATTTTTTATATATACATTATTTTTAAGTTTTGTTTTAGGGCTTCTTTACCGTCAAACGAAATCTGTGGGATACTGTATATTATTTCATGCGTTCGCAAATTTGTTAAATCTCTATTTTGTGTTAAAAATTAATCTTATTTTTATTATCATTTTTATTGGTTATTTGATTTATACTATATTGGCGAGTAATAGAATTAGTAAGGAAACAACATTCTAAAATTTAGATCAGGATATCCATTATTGAAAGTAACGTGTGGTCATTCTAGATAATCAATGTTAGAGACTTTTCTATTTGATGAGGCATCACTGCTTGTTCAAACTGATTTAACAAGTATTTATCTAGTGAAAGTTCTACAGTAAGGAGTTTAAACATGAAATTCCATGAATTTGGTGATAAGAATTTGCCTCCTATTTTACTGATACATGGTGGTGGCAGTTCTTGGTGGAATTATCTTCGTCAAGCACGAATCTTGTCAAAAGAATACCGTATTATTCTACCCAATTTGAATGGCCACGGCGAGGAATATCAACTTGATTATGTTTCTACTGAAGATTCTGCTTTGGAGATTCTAGACTATATCAAAGCAAACTGTGGTGGGAAATTGTTTGCAATCGGTGGTGTTTCACTTGGTGGTCAAATTGCCATGGAGCTTTTGTCTTTAGACAGTGAAATTGCTGAGAAGGCCATCATAGATGGAAGCCTCTGTATTCCTCAACCAAGGTTAGCTAAAATCAGCATCTTTCTAGTGTCTCTATTTGGTAAACTGATGTTCAATAAATTCTCTTGCAAACTTCAGTTAAGCATGATGAATAAACTCTATCCAAAACTGGCTTATCCAGAGGAAATAAAAGTTTATTATTTAGAGGATTTGCCAAGGACGCCTGTCAAAACATTGGTGACAATTTACAAAACATATATGGGGCGTTACAAGCTCAAGAACACGATTTCTGCTAGCAAGGCGCAGGTTCTGTATATCTATGGTGAAAAAGAATTGAACTATGTGAAAGAGTCAGCTAGATTGTTTCAGCAGCTTCGTCCGAATACGATTTTGTATGAAGCAAAGGGCTATAATCACGGCTATTTGTCAGCTTACCTGCCTCAAGAGTGGATTGATTTGGTGGCACCATTTTTAAAGAGTGAACCATTGGAAATGTGTAATGAATCTGATATGTCATAAGGAGGAATCTGATGCTAGGAGCAATTGTGGGAGATATTGTGGGTTCAGTTTATGAATGGAACAATATTAAAACGAAGGATTTTCCTTTATTTCGTGAGGATTGTTTTTTCACGGGTGATACGGTAAGTCCGAACCGCTGAGTGTGTGAGTTTGTTAGCGAAACGTAGCTAATCCTCAGAATAAAGAAACTAAAACTCCATTATTTAGAAATGAAAACCTAAACTGTTTTTAAGGAGGCATTATATTGATAGAGAGCAGACCTGAGTTTGATAAAATCGCATCGTTTGATGAGTTTAGCAAATACTATTGGTATCGGGATGAACTTTCACAGATATGCAAGTCATTAGGGCTTGAATATAGAGGTACAAAACAGGAACTCAATGATATTATTAAGCAGTACTTTAAGGGGAAATTGATTAAAAAATCAACAGTAAAAAGGAAAAAGAAACGAGTAGAAGTCGTTACCTTAGATACGCCCTTACTTGAATGTGGATTCTCCTTTAACGCACACTTTAGAGAATATTTCTCAACTTTAACAGATGTTTCGCCCTTTAAATTTACTGCCGATATGGCGACTGCTTGGAGAAAAGTAAAAAGCGACAATGATTTGAGTTTCACAATACAGGATATGCTAAAAGTTTATCATGGAAATTCAGATTATGCCAAGTATGATCATTCGGTTTGTCAATGGAACCAATTTCTAAAGGATTTCTGTGCAGACGAAAATAGTCACAATTACTCGAATAAACTAAAAGTAGCTTCCATCCTTTGGAAAGAAGTTAGAAATTCAAGTAATGAAAAAATTTATTCAAAAAATCTTTTGACTGAATATGCTGATAGAATAAACGAGTATAGGAAGTAGAAAAATCAGTCTAAACCAATAGTTTACAAGGAGAAATCTTATGCTAGGAGCAATAGTTGGAGACATTGTTGGTTCTGTTTACGAATGGGACAATATTAAAACGAAGGATTTTCCCTTGTTTAGGGATGACTGCTTTTTCACAGATGATACGGTGATGACCTGTGCTGTGGCAGAAGCAATCATGAACGGTGGACAGAAGGATGACTTTATTGATTCCATGAAGAAATATGGTAGGATGTATCCTGATGCTGGTTATGGTGCTAGGTTTGATGCATGGATTCATAGTAATGACCGCTCCCCTTATAATAGCTTTGGAAATGGATCTGCTATGCGTGTTTCTCCATGTGCTTGGGCCATGGATTGTAGTTTCTGTGCACGAACGGGAGCCTGGCCGTCCAGAAGAGCTCTCGCGCGACTTTCTGCAGAGGTGACTCATAATCATACAGAAGGTATCAAGGGCGCTATGGCGACGTCTGATGCTATCTTTATGTGTCGGTATTACTTCGGAGGCTACTGTGGCGACTACGAGCAACCAATCAACGATAACCCTATAGAGTGTAAGAGACTCATAAAAGAGCATATAGAGCAGCAGTATGGGTATAACCTTTCTCAATCACTAGATGAAATTCGACCTACGTACCGTTTCAATGAAACGTGTCAGGATACGGTTCCTCAGGCCATCGTTGCTTTTCTAGAAAGTACAGATTTTGAAGATGCGATTCGAAATGCGATTTCTCTTGGTGGGGACAGCGACACTCTTGCAGCAATCACAGGAAGTATCGCCGAGGCAGCTTATGGAATTCCTGAGTGGATTAAGGATAAGGCCTTAAGCTATCTAGATGAGCCTTTGAAAGAGGTGCTTAGACGATGGGAAGAAACGGTTGTAATAAAATAATAGATAAGCGTTATGCGAACCGATACTGAATGACGGAGGGTTATCGATGGTTATATTGGAATTGTATCAAGGTGATTATCAAAAGGATTTAGTCGCGTTTGATTCTTTAGAAGAGGGAAGAGCCTTTGTAGCGCAAATCCCGGGATATACTTTAGAAAACGAAGATGGGTTTGAAGCGGAGTATGTGAAACCCAAACAATTGCCGGATTATATGGAAATTGTCTTCAACGGCAACAATGTCCCTTTATCTAGGTTTTCGTTTAATTCTGAAGAAAACGTGGACATTATTTGGAAAGAGGTTTCGAATCTATCCTTTAAAAACGATAAAGTGGTCGAAGGAGCTACAAAAATCGATGCTTATGTCGTGAATAACGATGAAGTGAAAGCTTATGTCGAAGCACGAGAAGCAAACTTCCGCAAGGCAAAAGCATTCCTAGAAAACAAAGGGTATGAAGTTGACAGAAGCTTTTTCGGAAGTGAAGACGGCGAAGCGATTCTCTACGGAAAACGAGGCGCCGAAGATTGGCACTTCTTATGCCACTTAGATCCGCTTTTTGTAGAGATTGAAGATGTCGAAGAATATGTGAAAGAAGCGATGGAAGATATTCAATAGTCAACCAAAGTTTTTTGTGAGTGCATGCCACTGCTTTAGTAGACGGATTGAGCAGTAAAGAGAAACATCTAGCACTATCTAGCTTCTTAAGGAGAAATATCTATCATGAAAACGGAAATCGGGAAAACCTATCTTGTAAAAAAAGATATTTTGGGTTTAACAAAAGATGAACTTTGGACCTTAGTTGACAAGGGTTATCAGGCTTATTTTGGTGAACATAATTTCGTATTTGTCAATGATGATAAAGTGAAGGTATTTGCAGTTTTGAAAGATGGTTCAGAAGAAGATATGCAAATCTACCATCATCTGGATGACTATTTTGAAGAAGTTAATCGTGAAAATTTCTAAAGAATGTGAGAAGAAAGTTGTATCTGTGAGTTTTAAATTTTGCTTAGCCCCAATCTATCACTACCAAGTACAGGGAATTAATTTTGGGATAGACGTCCTTACAGAGGTTTTTCCGATTATCAAAAAGATCTAGACTGAGACAAAGGTAAGGGCCCGCTGGTTAGGTCTTTTTTTCTGTTTATGTAGTATAATAAAAGGTGTAGGGATTCAATTTTTTAATAGGATTATTCTAAGAACGAAAACATCTAGAAAGAGAAAAAATATGAAGCAATCACTTGAATTTTTAAGAGAAAGAATCACCGATAAGATGCCCTTAGAGGAAATGGTAGCAATCTTTGAAGACTTGTGTCGTGAGCCTATTGAGGATGAGATGATTTTATTTGAAACAGGGACATTTACAGCTATATCTGATAAGCCAATGTTTCAACTATCTTTAGTAAGGCAAGCTCCAAATGAAGATGAAGAGTTTTATCAGGTTCACCTCGATATTTTCTATGAATCATGTCAAGAGAATGAAATATTTCATGAATCGATCTGGGATGAAGATTTAGAGGAAAATATCTTTGATTACATTAGAGCTTCAGAGGTGTTTGCCTATGCTAAAGAGCAGGAATACCAAGCGATCAAAATTTATATGGACCAAACTTGAGATGGTTAGTTAAAGTAAGAAAATCTAATGACAGGAGAACAATAAATGAAAAAAATTATGGTAATCATCAATCCAACATCTGGAGGTGAAAAAGCTCTGGATTATAAGGTGAAGCTGGAGAATAAAGCTAGAGACTACTTTGATGATGTAGAGATTAAAATTACGGAAAAAGCGCAAGACGCAACAAACTTTGCTGAAGAAGCTTCTCGAGAGCATTATGATGCTGTTCTTGTTTTTGGTGGAGATGGGACCGTCAATGAAGTAATTTCTGGTATCGCTGAAAAAGACTATATTCCTAAACTGGCGATTATCCCAGGGGGAACCGGAAATCTCATTACGAAACTATTAGAAATCTCTCAGGATATTGATAGTGCTATTGACGAGCTTGATTTCAGTTCTACAAACAAGATTGATATTGGAAAATCAAATGGAAATTATTTTGGTTATATCTTTAGTATTGGCTCTTTGCCAGAAGCTATCCACAACGTTGGGATAGAAGATAAAACAAAGTTTGGTATGCTCGCCTATGCGATTAATACCATGAAGTCTGTGGTTACAGATCAAGCATTTAACATTACAGTTGAGACTGATAATGGTAATTACATTGGCCCAGCCAGTCATGTTTTAGTTCTCCTCACAAATTATTTCGCTGACAAAAAAATCTTTGATGAAGACAAGGATGGCTATGCCAATATTTTGATACTAAAAGATGCCTCAATCCTTACAAAATTGTCAGTTATCCCTGATTTATTAAAAGGGGATGTTGTCGTAAATGACAATATCGAGTATCTGAAAGCTCGACATATTAAAATTTCTTCAGATGTTGAGTTGGAAACGGATGTTGATGGTGACAAATCTGATGACCTACCAGTAGAAATCAAGGTGCTAGGTCAGCATATCGAGGTCTATTCTCAACCGAAAGAATAAAACTTTTGAAAAGAATAGTAGATAACAAAGGAGGAGATGATGAGGAAGATTTTAGCAATTAATTCTATTTCGTTTAAAAAAAGAATGATTGAATTACTATTTGATTATCTTTTCATTCTAGCTTATTTAGCACTTCTGTTTTTGGGTTCTATGCTTTTTCACACTATTTTTTTTAATGGTATTCCAGAGTTTACAGAAATTCAGTCGCAGTGTCTTGTATTTTTTACCTCTGTTTTGCCAATCATTCTACTTTTTACATTCTTAGATTATACAAAAAATGGGAGTTTCGGGAAGGCGAAAGCAGGACTTCAATTGGTTTACAAGAAAAAAACAGTGCAAGCTAGCTTGCTTAGAAACACCATTAAATTTTTTCCTTGGCAAATAGGTCATATGGGCACGATACATGGTTTCTATAGTGAGTTTGATTCCTTATCTATTATTCTCTCGTTTTTAGCTACTCTCCTCGCAGTTGCCCTACTTGTAATGATGGTTTTCAGGAAGGATAAGCGACATTTAGGTGACCTTATAGCACATACACAGGTACAGCTAAAAGGTGGCTAAAATTAAAGATTTCATAGATATTTCACTTATTAGGGAGCGTGCTGTGTGCCAGCTTCCTTTTTAATGATTTAAAATCTACTTTATTCAGCAAAATGCTTGGACTTAAAATAAATTTGAACTATAATATAAGAGAAGCTAATCGACCTGAAAAATCTTAGTAAATAAGGAAATATTTTATGAAAGTATCTAAAAAAATCAGATTAATGAGCTGCTGTGGTTTAGCTTTCTTTACTTTAGCTGCCTGTGGTACAAACCAAAACCAATCTACGGAAAAACAGAATAGTTCAACTACTAAGGTGGTTAGCTCAGGTAAAGAAAGCTACAAAGGAACCTATAGCAACCTCAATAGCAAGGAAAGTTCAGAAGAAGTTCGAAAAGCCTTGGCTGCACATTTGGATAAAGATAGTGCCGATGCATTTTTCAACCTTGTCAATGATTACAACGCGACTGTCGGTTCAGTAGGCTTAACTGGAGATTTTTCTACATTTACCAAAACAGATTATGATGTTGAAAAGATAAGCAATCTTTGGGCTCCTAAAAAGGGTGATTTTGTCGGTACCAACTGTCGTATTAACAGTTATTGTTTATTAAAAAATTCTATCGAAATTCCTAAATTAGAGAAAGATGATTCTCTCTTGTTTGTCGATAATGATGCCATTGACAAAGGTAAGGTCTTTGATGCAGAAGACAAGGATGCTTTTGATATTTTATTCTCAAGAGTCAAGACCGAAGCAACGACAGATGTTAAGGTGCATGCTGCTAAGATGGAACAGTTCCTTTCTCAATTCAAGTTTAATGAAAATGCTCGAATGCTGTCTGTTGTAGTTCATGATGACTTGGATGGTCAATCTCTCTTTATCGGTCATGTCGGCATACTTGTGCCAAGCGAGGACAGTTATCTCTTTGTCGAAAAGTTAACCTTTGAGGAGCCTTATCAAGCTATCAAATTTGCAACCAAGGAAGATTGCTACAAATATCTAGATACAAAATACGAAAACTATACAGGTGAAGGTCTAGCGAAGTCCTTTATTATGGATAATGATAAGTGGGTTCAACTCTAAAAATAGTATTTTGGGGATGATTTGCCTAAAGAGTGGGATAAGAAGTTACCAACCGAATGATAGTTAAATTGATATGATTAGAGGACAGCAAGCATGGATGAATATACATTAAGAGTTGTAAAAATTGATAAGGAAGCTATTTTTGAGTTTATCTACGAAACTTTTATATCGCAAGAGCAAGAACTACTGGATCTGTCGCCGGTGGATGTTATCAATGATTGTGCTATGGATTGGGAAAAGGGAGAGTTTATCTTTGCAGCACATCTTCAGGAAAATAGTCTGGGAGAATTTAATCCTCTTCCCAATGATATTGATATCCAAAATTTGCTGGAAAACTACCTGTTACAACAGATTCTGTTCTTGGGCAAGAGAGGATTTATAGAAATTTTTCATTCGACCAATTAAAAAAATAATATAATAGAAGTAAATAAAATACTCATAAGGAGACACAATGGATATTAAAGATTTTACAAAAAAAGAACAAGAAATGATTAAAAAGGGACTCACTTTTTCTAAACTGAACGACAAGGAAACAGCCGATAAGATTATCGCCTTAATTCCTCAAGATATGATTAAACGGATTCCATTTTTTGTTAGAAAACATGCCATTACACGTACTGTTAAGAGAATCTCGCTTGAGTATCCAGAGTTGTATGCTGTAGCTGAACAAGAAGGCCAACTTCCTGAAAAGGAAGCTCAAGAATTGCGACAAATTCTTACAGATATTTTCCAAGAGAAAATGAACAAGCATAAGATTAAATAAGTTTTGAGATTTATCAATAAGATGTTGATTGAGCATTAGGAGTTGAGTATGGCTATTGATGGCGTTAAAATCATTGACAGTGATCAGGGTTATGACATTTACAATGAGGTAGTTGGTCGCTATAGAGATGGTGAACATGTAGCAAATATCATCAAGGATATTCTCGATGCGGAAAAAGATTACTGTCAAACAGACTTTTTTACAGAAATTTATTGGACAGCTCTTGCCTACTCACTGTGGAAGATTGGTCACCTGACAGACGACATCAGAGATAAAACATTAGAGCTTATCAAAAAAGGGGCTGATCCATTTTGGTTGGAAATAGATCCAAAGGCTTTGAAGCAAAGGCAGAAGGTCTTGGAAAAACTTGCAGTTCAGTTGCAAACTGAAAATCCTAGACCTCTAAAGGTCCCTAAAACCAAAACTAAACGCAAACCTTATTTTGAAGAAGGGGATCTCCTTGCTGTTAAGTTCCAAGATGAGTATGGTCTTGTCTTTGTATCTATGGTTGATCAGAGTCCTAGAAAGCTTGAGTACCATCTGGCTTGCACGCGCTTCTTACAAACAAAACGGCCCACCATCGATGATTTTTTGACCAGTCATATCTCCTGTAAGATGGACAATACAAAGTTTGCTCTCGTTACAGATTGCTGGTTCAATCACAAAGATTTAGGGCAATTATTAGATAATATTGAAAAAATTGGACAGGTGAAACTTAGACCTTTTAGTCTTTGGATGCTAGCACCAGCCCAAAATTTAGAAGACATTTATGAAGAAATCACTAGAGATATGGGCTCTTCTGGCCTTCGCATCGAAACCTATAAACTTGTCGATGATGTTTTTTCAGTTTAATGCTTATGTGATAAAGGGGAAAATGGTCAATCATTCCCACATACTGTGTTGAGCTCTAACACCATAACTATCTATGGAACCATCTGAATTGAACTTGGCTTCAATCTTGTATCTTTTCCAGAGGTCGTAATCTGCCGTTTGAATGGTTAGGATGTAGTTTGAGTCAGTCTCAGCGACATTGTAATCAGCAGGATTGACTTCAAAGATATCGATTAATTTTCTTGTTTGAAAATCTTGGAGCTTGAGATTTGCTAAACTGACATGATTGATAGAAATTCCCTGCAATTGATGGGCATCCTTAGGCGTTCTATAGTAGGTAATGACACAGTTTTTGAGTTGATCAGTATCTTTGCCAGTAGGAGTAAGGATCATAAAACCATAGGACTGATCTTCACGCTTGATTTCGAGAAGCTGGCCGTAGTAGAAATGGTCGTTTTTTGGATTGGTGACAGGACTATTTGCACCTTTATCTTCGAAGGTGAAACCTTGCTCTAAAAGCTCGGAAGCCTTGCTCTCCCCGATAATGACAGTGGTATCTTGAATGGTGACTGGAACAGGTTGAGCTGGAAGACCACTCATCATCATGCAAAACATAAAAACATAACTCGTTAAAAAGGCTGTCCCGACAAAAGCGTTGGTTGATGCATAAGCATGACTGTTATGAAAGTTTTTTCTTATAGCTAGTACAATAAATTTACCAATACTTTTTAAAACCATACTAACAAGTACGATAAAAAATTGTTTTTTCAAACATTCATAAATTGCTTGCGGAAAGCTATTGCCATGATAGTAGAAGCCAGCCAATACCAGTAGATTTACGATTAAATAGATCAGCAAGAACCAATGAATCTCTTTAAGGGCATTAGCATCTGTGATTTCTTCATAGTCAACGTGAATTCTACCTTGAATGGCATGGCCGAGTTTATAGATCCATTTTGGGACATCTTTCCCTTGTCTGACCGCAACTACAAGTCTGATATAGAGATAGATAGTAAAGGACAAGGATAGAAAGAAAAGAGCATAAAAACCCAAAACAATACTAGTGAACATTACTATTTCCCCCTATTTAACATTCAATAAAACAATTTCTTAGCTCCATTATAGCATTTTCTAGGGAAATAGAGCTAGAAAGATCCGTATAATACTAACTGATTCAAAGGAGTAAAATCATGGGAATGATTGCCAATTATCAATATTTACCAGACGATGAATTAGATCAAATAAAAGGTCTTTCCAATCAAGAAGATGACTTGTTAGATTTTGCAGAGGATTCCGCTGATAGTCATGATATCTTACTAGATATTGACAAAATGTGGGATGCTCTTCTCTTTGTCATGACAGGATTTAGTAGTTCAGAATTTTTGGATGACAATCCCTTGAGAGAAGCGGTTTTAGGAGTGACTCCTTTAGAAGAAGTGTCTGAGTACATAGCCTATACTGAAAAAAATAAGATAGCCGAAATCATAGAAGCTCTAGAAAGTTTTGACATGCACAGAGCCTTGGAAGACTTTAGTATGGAAGCCTGCAAGAAAGCCGACTTGTATCCTGATATTTGGGATTATCTTGAGGAAGAGGAAGAAATCAAGGATGAAATTCGAATCAGTTTTGTAAATATGAAAGAGTTTTACAAAAAGATTCTGGAGCTCAATGGAAATGTCCTGGTCACTATTTGTTAGAAAGTTTATTAAACATTCCTAAAAGAATAAAACTGCTTGAGGTAATAAATGAACAAAGAAGATTTATTGGCATTATGGAAGGGAATAAGCTGGGAAAAACATGATTCGGGGATCTATTTTCTAGGGCGATATCTAAATAAAGACATAAATATTTATTTTACAGGTTACTGTGAACAGGATTTGGTCTTATTATCAGATGATTTGATGACTAGTTTATATAGAAACTTGGAACACCTTGATAAAAAAGCTCAAAAGGTTATCCATGATAATTGGCCTGATAAAGCAGTTACAGAACTGGAATTAAGGGAGTTAATCTTGGATAAAAGTAGTTCTTATGGCGAATTTGCTCTAGGTTATGATGCCGGTGTCTCTCCAGCTGGATCCCTTTATCTTTTAGTGAAATTCGACAAATATTTTCAAGTTGATAGAGAGCTTGTGTATGAAATTTACTAACTGTCTGACAATAAGAGGTTAAAATCAGGTGATGAAATGAAAGATTTATATAAAGCAATGTTAGGCTTAAATGGTATTGTCCTCGTCACCATTTGTTAATCAGAATTTATCCATGTAAGAAAAGGTAGTCAGATGAATCCATATTTACAAGAATATATCACCCGGACAAGGGAATACCATGCTAAAGATGGAAAGCCTTCAAGTGTTGCGGCACTCTATGATTTGGCTGATGAATTAGCTAAGTCTGATGATTTAGAAGCTAAAAAAGTCTTAGTTGACCTCTATGAACAATTGGGTCTCTACACTAGTGCCTATAGCTTATTTACCGAAATCTTAGATAAACCAGATCGAAAACAGAAAAAGAAACTGAGCCGTTTACAAGAAATGAATCAGAGTCATGGTGATCGTTATGCCCTTCCTCGTCCCCTAAGAAAAGAAGATAAAAAGCAGAGTCAGGAGTTATTACAGTCTTTGCCACATTTTCTCTATCATCCAGATCCCTTAGCTACAGGTTCATTTGTTGAAGGAGAAGCCAAGCTTTGTCCATCTTGTGGGAAAGAAAGCAATATTTATTATGACTTGATCCCTTATTGTATTGACAACATAGAGAACCTTTGTCCATTTTGTATTGCAAATGGTCAAGCAGCTAAAAAATTCGATGCAGAATTTATCCAAGATGCCGAGTGGCAGGGTGAATTGGATCCAGAAAAGAATCAGCTGCTTTTTTGTCAGACCCCAGGCTACTCTAGTTGGCAGGGAGAATATTGGCTTTCTTGTTGCCAAGATTATTGTGCTTACTTGGGTACAGTTGGAACTCGAGAATTGAAGGCCATGGGAATCGCTGAGCAAGTCTTGGCAGACTATGAAGCGCGTGAAGAATATCAAGAGGTAGAAGACTACTTGGTCAAAGACGGGCCTATCTGTGGTTATTTGTTTAGATGTCTACATTGTCAAAAATACCATATCTGGGTTGATGCAGATTAAATCGAAAAGTGATTAGCTATGAAAATTAAAGAGAAGACTATGGAAGAACTAGAATTATTCGAAGCTGCCTCCAAAGATTTATTTGATACTATGCAGGGATTTAAAGACAATCTATCTGTTCAATTTCCCCTATTAGATAGTGATAACTGGCAGTATGATAAGGGATCCATAAAAGTTTGTAAGGCTGATGAGTCAGGATTCAAAAAAAGATGTAGAGTCGGAATCAGCTACAATTTGAAAGTCCCCCTATTAAACGAAGATGCCGAGCAAATCTGGCTACTGTTTAAAGACTGGTTCAATACTAGCAGATTGAGTCAAGTTGAAAGAAATCTTAATAATGAGGATTTGGGAAGATATGTCTTCTCAGCAATTTCCCCTCTAGGTGATCAGGTAGATTGTTCCATTTATTTGCCTAATGAGTGGAATATCCCTCAGATTAGCTTTTCAGGCTATCTAACAGCTCGTTATAGGGCTTGTGATCTTGATAAATAGAAAAAATAAGATGGTGGTTTTTAGAGATGAAAAAGATTAATTGGGACAAGATAAAGACTCGCTTAGATGCCTTGCTTGTCATTGATGAGTTTCTAACAGATCCGAGTGAGGATTGGCTCAGACTTGTGATTAAGACTGAGGAAGACTATGGACTCCGCTACCTTATTGACAATGGCTCTGGTGATTCTTTAGATGTGATTTTGACTGATAAAATGATCCTTATAAAAGGCTTTGATCATGAAAGCAGTTTAAGCCAGTTTGCTGCTGACGAGTGGAATCAAGATATCATCGATGGTTTTTATAATGGACTGGATGAAAAGTATGTCTCACTTTATTCAGAAGAACAAAAAGATGAAACAACCTTCTTTATCTGGTATGACGGTCACGCGCATCAACACACTTACCAAGATCAGGATGGCGGAGAATGGTTGCTCTCTTACCTTTTTGATAGCTTTGAGAGATTTCATGAGTTTGTGACTGTCTATTATGAAATTACCGTAGATAAAGATTTACTTAGGAAACTTTACATTGAAGGCTTTCTTTCAGACCTAGAATTAAAGCAATTAATCCAAGATGATTAAGAGGCTTATTATGAGAGTGAACTATAAAAATACCCCTGAAAAATATCAAACTCTGGCAGAAATAATTATCCCACCATTGCTTGATTTACTCAAAAGTTTAACCTTGTTAGAAGAGGAAATTTTTGAGCGTAACAGAGCACTGGATAAGGAAAAAGAAGGCCTTGGCATCCCAGCAAATCAACTTCATCCCAAGTGGAATGAACTTATGGATGACTATTTTCAGAGACAAATGCAACTTCTAACTGGACGAGTGACTCAAAAATACTTGGAAGGAGGAGTTCGAAATTCTTATGGCTCCCCAAGTGAATATAACTATGTTCAAACGAATGATTTTTCTGTAGATTTTATCATGACAAAAGCTGAAGAAGCAAGAGTCATTACCCATTATCAAGAAGCTTTAGAAATGAAGCATCAGTTTGTACTTAGATTGGTGGATGGAAATTGGCTACTTGATGAGAAATTTTACGGTTTTGAAGATGAGGAAACTTGGTATCTCGACTCACTTTGAGCAAGATAGCTTTGCTTCCCAACTGATATGAAAAAAAGGAGAAGTCCTATGAAATTTTTGAAAAATCTATTTTCTAGTAAGAAAGAAAAATCGGAGAAGAAAAGAAAACTGATCTTGTCCATGCCCCTCTTCAAAGGCAGGAAGGCCTATTCTTTAGACCAGGTCGTTCAGGAATTGAAATCTCACTGGGCGCTTGAAATTTCTGAAGTTTCTGGGGATGATTCTAGTGCAACATTTGTGATTGATGGTGCTCTTGTTGCGCTGGCTTTAATGGATTTGCCTATCCCAAGTCAAGAATTTGAAGAATTGTATGCCTATTCTTACCTCTGGCAGGATGTTGAGAAGGATACACAGGAGCACACACAACACGCCATTGTTTCTATCCTGTCTGACAATCTTTCGCCAGTAGAAACTTATTCCCTATTAACTAAAGTCAATGCCTCTATCTTAAAAACTAGTCAATCAGCTATTGGTATTTATCAGGGTTCTACCACCTTGCTCTTACCCAAAGATCTTTATCTAGACCTGACTGACCTTTTGAAAGAAGAAATGCTTCCCCTTCAACTCTGGATTTATATGGGAATTATCAACCAGGGAGATAAAACTAGTATTTACACTTATGGTTTGAAAGAGTTTGGAAGAACTGAGATTGAAATTATCGAGTCTCCTATAAATAGCGATGACTTATATTATTTCCTCCTGTCTATTCTTCAGTATGTTTTAGGCAGTGATGTCACCTTAAAGGACGGTGAAACCATTGGCTTTTCAGAAGATCAAAAAATCAAAATCACTGAGTCAAAAGCCGTCTATTTGGAAGGAAATTCCTTGAAATTAGATGTTTAAACCATGATTTATAATTGAGTGTCTTTCCTAGATTGGGGGTTTTATGAAGCGTGATATAAAAAAATATTATCTCTACCGATTTCTGGACCATAGATTTGAAAAACTCTCTTGTAAGAATCCAAGTCTCAAGGAAATAAAACCAGAGAAGAGAGAAAAAATCGTTCTAGAGGCTACTCGAACTAGTCAAAAGATTATTCTAGTCCTTGGAATTCTTTATGTTTTGCTATATTCTGCTATGTTCATTTACCTAAGGCTCAATGATTTTCAAAATCCCTTATTGACTTGGTTTACTGATTACATCGACTATTTAGGGGCACTGATAAACGGAGAATGGGGCAGTAGTTGGCGTCAAAAGAAAGCTAGTTTTTTGATGATTGCTCTAGTGGCTTTACCCATTGTGCTGATAGAAGGCGGCCCCTTCTTCTTGCTGGTTTTATTGATTGGGAATTGGGTACTAAAGAGTAAGATAAGATTTGAGAGAGAACATAAAGGAGTAGAGAGCCATGGGTAGAACAGTGATTATAGGTACTTTAATTGCTTTTGCAATCTTTAATCTGCTGCTAGGTCTGGGTTTTTATCTCTTTCTAAAAAAGAGGAAAGAGAATGGACAGTCATTGTACGAAACTCCTGTAAATCAACAAACTCGAACAGAAAAACTGGGTCTAGGCGAGATTTTGGTCTACCTGACACTGATTGCCATCGCAGGGATCTTTGCCTTTCAGACCTTAAATAGAGGCGGTGTTGGGAATTCTATTTTAGCCAAAATGATCCTCCTACCTGCTCTAATGGCCCTTTTCAATGCAAGAAAACGAACTGGGAAGTCTATGCTTGCCCTCCTTATAACTTTGATGGTCTTTCTAGTAGGAGTCACGTTTAATCTCACGATTGGTTTGCCACCTCAAGCACCGATTTTACAAATTAATGAAAGTAAAATCATTTTAGCTGAAACTAAATCCAGTGAGCTGATGGACGCTGGATTTGACCTCTATGTAAGACAGGGCGATGGTGGTAGCGATTATGAAGACCTCCTGACAAGTAACAGTTTCCAAAAGTATCCTGGAGATAAAACAGTTACCATCGAAAAAGGCTTCAGGCTTGATAGCAATGCTGTTCCTTACGCTCCCTATCTCCTAGCAAAAGATGGCATAGTACTGGGCAGTATTTCCTTTTACGGTGCTGAGGACCATGATGTGGCTATAGAAGATTCTAAGGTTATTCAGGTTCGATTTAACAAGGACAGTATTGAGGCAGCGAAAAAACATTCTATTACTTTCAAATTAAATGAACTTGACTTGACTACACGACTGGATGTTTCTCTTGTTCAAGAAACTTTCAAGAAGCATCTATGGTCAATTCCGCCATCAAATACAAGTGATGTCACTCAACTATGGTATGGATTAAAGTGGTCCAGCAACAGCGATTCACTATTTTGGAATGAGTACTATGGTCTCATCCGCCTAGATGAAAATTATATGATGACTGATTTTGAACTAGCTGTTCAAGTAGCACGAGATAAGTAGATAAGATTTTGAATAACTGACTATACTTACGATTCAACAAAGGAACTAATCGATTTAGTTCCTGTTTTTGTTTTTTGATTTCAATTTAAAACGATTTCTTTTTATCGTTAAATACCATTTTACGAACAAAAAATGAAATTCTTTAAAAAAGTTTCACAAAATACTTTACAAGTCCCTGAAAACATGATATAGTAATGAAGCTTAGAAAATGAGATGATGTTTTCTAGCAAATATAAACCCGAGTAAAAAATGCCTACGGACAGGCAGGGTTGAATGCCGAAGCGTGGTTGAAAAGCCACATTATTGATAGGGTTAAAAGCCTACTTTTATAAGTTGATGTTAGGATATTTGTCCTAATTCATAAATTTTAGTGTGGTGAAAGCACACGTCATCTTGTGAAACGATCAATAAAGTACGTAATATTTGCTACTAGAGAGTTAGGAAACATCAGGAACAGACATACTCAACAGAAACCAAAATACACACGTCAGAAGATTGCAGAGCAGGTGAAAACCTGCTCTTTTTTCATAAGTCAACCTTTAGTCGCCTTTATCTTCTTGAGGTGCTAAAAATATGGTAAAGGAGTATGTCTTGAAGAAGTTAGATCAAAACCAAGCCCCAATTTACGAGGCCTTGGTCAAGCTACGAAAGAAAAGGATTGTCCCCTTTGATGTACCAGGTCATAAACGCGGACGGGGAAATCCAGAACTTGTTGAATTGTTGGGAGAAAAATGTGTTGGCATTGATGTCAATTCTATGAAACCCTTGGATAATCTAGGCCATCCCATTTCGATTATTCGAGATGCAGAGGAGCTGGCTGCGGATGCTTTTGGAGCAGCGCATGCCTTTCTCATGATTGGTGGAACAACATCATCTGTTCAAACTATGATTCTTTCCACCTGCAAGGCTGGAGATAAGATTATTCTGCCGCGAAATGTTCACAAATCTGCTATCAATGCGCTGGTTCTATGTGGTGCCATTCCCATCTATATCGAGATGAGTGTAGATCCTAAAATTGGCATCGCTTTAGGTCTTGAAAATGACCGTGTTGCACAGGCCATCAAGGAACATCCGGATGCTAAAGCTATCCTAATCAACAATCCTACCTACTATGGTATTTGTTCAGACCTCAAGGGTTTAACGGAAATGGCTCATAAAGCTGGCATGCTGGTTTTAGTAGATGAAGCTCATGGAGCGCATTTGCATTTTACAGACAAATTGCCACTATCTGCTATGGACGCTGGCGCTGATATGGCGGCGGTCTCTATGCATAAGTCTGGTGGGAGTTTGACTCAGAGCTCCATCCTGCTTGTCGGGGAGCATATGAATCCTGAATACGTTCGTCAGATTATCAACCTGACCCAGTCTACATCTGCCTCTTACTTGTTGATGGCTAGTTTGGATATTTCACGTCGTAATCTAGCTCTTCGTGGTAAAGAGTCTTTTGAGAAGGTTATTGAACTATCCGAGTATGCTCGTCGTGAAATCAATGCTATCGGTGGTTACTATGCCTACTCAAAAGAGTTAATAGACGGTGTGTCGGTCTGTGATTTTGACGTGACCAAGCTGTCAGTCTACACTCAGGGTATTGGCTTAACAGGTATCGAAGTTTATGACCTCCTGCGAGACGAATATGATATTCAGATTGAGTTTGGGGATATTGGCAATATCTTGGCTTATATTTCCATCGGCGACCGTATCCAAGACATAGAGCGTCTGGTCGGTGCTTTGGCTGATATTAAGAGACTCTATTCAAGAGATGGAAAGGACTTGATTGCTGGAGAATATATCCAACCAGAGTTAGTCCTTTCTCCTCAGGAAGCCTTTTATTCAGAGAGAAAAAGTTTGACCTTAGACGAATCGGTCGGACAAGTCTGTGGAGAATTTGTCATGTGCTATCCTCCAGGGATTCCAATCCTAGCACCGGGTGAACGCATTACACGAAACATTGTGGATTATATCCAGTTTGCCAAAGAACGTGGTTGTTCTCTCCAAGGGACGGAAGACCCAGAGGTCAATCACATCAATGTTATTGAGAGAAAGGAGAGCTAAATGGATTTATGGTTTTCTGAAGTTCATACACCAGATGTCAAGTTAACGATGAGAACAGCCAAACAGCTGTATTCTGGTCAAAGTGAATGGCAGGATATTGAAGTTTTAGACACGCCTGCTTTTGGAAAGGTTTTGATTTTAAATGGGCACGTCTTGTTCTCAGATGCAGATGATTTTGTCTACAACGAAATGACAGTTCACGTTCCTATGGCCGTGCATCCCAATCCAAAGAAAGTCTTGGTTATTGGGGGTGGTGACGGTGGTGTTGCCCAAATTTTAACACTCTATCCTGAGCTGGAACAAATCGATATTGTGGAACCAGATGAGATGTTGGTTGAGGTCTGTCGTGAGTATTTTCCAGGCTTTGCTGCAGGGCTAGATGATCCTCGTGTTACCATTTACTACCAAAATGGGCTACGCTTTTTACGAAACTGTGAAGATGACTACGATATTATCATCAACGATGCGACAGATCCATTTGGACATACGGAAGGGCTCTTTACCAAGGAATTTTACGGTAACAGTTACAGAGCCTTGAAAGAAGACGGAATCATGATCTATCAGCATGGGAGTCCCTTCTTTGACGAGGATGAGTCAGCATGCCGAAGCATGCACCGCAAGGTCAATCAAGCCTTTCCAATCAGTCGGGTTTATCAGGCCCATATCCCAACCAGTCCAGCGGGCTATTGGTTGTTTGGATTTGCATCGAAAAAATACCACCCTGTCAAAGATTTTGACAAGGAAGGCTGGAAAAAACGTCAGCTTTTCACAGAATACTACACTGCAAACTTACATGTGGGTGCCTTTATGTTGCCCAAGTATGTTGAGGACATTTTAGAAGAAGAGGAAGGGAAAAAATGAGTCGTTTATTAGTTATTGGATGTGGGGGCGTTGCCCAAGTTGCTATTTCAAAGATTTGTCAAGATAGCGAAACATTTACAGAAATTATGATTGCTAGCCGTACCAAGTCAAAATGCGATGACTTGAAGGCTAAATTAGAAGACAAAACAAGTACAAAGATTGAGACAGCTGCTCTTGATGCTGACAAGGTAGAAGAAGTCACTGCCTTGATTGAAAGCTACAAACCAGAAGCTGTTTTGAACGTAGCTCTGCCTTATCAAGATTTAACCATTATGGACGCGTGTTTGGCGACAGGTGTCCACTATATTGACACAGCCAACTACGAAGCTGAGGACACAGAAGATCCTGAGTGGCGTGCTATCTATGAAAAACGCTGCAAGGAACTTGGTTTTACAGCCTACTTTGACTACTCATGGCAGTGGGCTTATCAGGAAAAATTCAAAGAAGCAGGCTTGACAGCTTTACTTGGTTCTGGTTTTGACCCAGGTGTGACCAGCGTCTTTTCTGCTTACGCCCTTAAACACTATTTTGATGAAATCCACTATATCGACATTTTAGACTGTAATGGTGGTGACCACGGTTATCCATTTGCAACAAACTTTAACCCAGAAATCAATCTCCGCGAGGTTTCTGCGCCAGGTTCTTACTGGGAAGATGGAAAATGGGTCGAAGTCGAAGCTATGTCTATCAAGCGTGAGTATGATTTCCCTCAAGTTGGACAAAAAGATATGTATCTCCTTCACCATGAAGAAATTGAGTCATTGGCGAAAAACATTCCAGGTGTTAAACGGATTCGTTTCTTTATGACTTTTGGCCAATCTTATCTAACGCATATGAAATGCTTGGAAAACGTTGGTCTTCTTCGTACGGATGCTATTAACTTTAATGGACAAGATATCGTTCCGATTCAATTCTTAAAAGCCTTGCTTCCAGATCCTGCCAGCCTTGGCCCACGTACAGTTGGAAAAACCAATATCGGCTGTATCTTTACAGGTGTCAAAGACGGTGTTGAGAAGACTATCTATATCTACAATGTTTGCGACCATCAGGAATGTTACGCAGAAGTTGGTTCACAAGCCATTTCTTACACGACTGGTGTTCCAGCTATGATTGGGACAAAATTGGTTATGAACGGTACTTGGAAACAACCTGGAGTTTACAATCTTGAAGAATTGGATCCAGATCCATTCATGGAAGCTTTGAATGAGTATGGTTTGCCTTGGGTTGTGGTTGAAAATCCACACATGGTGGACTAATGAAGCTAGAACAAGTACCAACACCAGCTTATGTGATTGACTTGGCAAAGTTAGAAACCAACTGCCGCATTTTACAATATGTACAAGAAGAAGCCGGTTGCAAGGTTTTGCTTGCCCAGAAGGCATATTCTCTTTACAAAACCTATCCCTTGATTAGCCAGTATTTATCGGGCACAACTGCAAGTGGTCTCTATGAGGCCAAGCTAGCTAGAGAAGAATTCCCGGGGGAAGTCCATGTTTTTGCGCCAGCTTTCAAGGATGCAGACTTGGAGGAATTGCTAGAGATAACGGACCATATCGTCTTCAACTCAGAGAGACAGTTGCGTAAACACGGTCCTCGTTGCCGAGAGGCTGGTATCAGTATCGGTTTGCGCCTCAACCCACAGTGTTCAACTCAAGGAGATCACGCGCTCTACGATCCTTGTGCACCTGGCTCCCGTTTTGGAGTGACTTCAGACAAGATACCGAGTGATTTGCTGGACTTAGTGGATGGGCTTCATTTTCATACCCTTTGTGAGCAGGGGGCAGATGATTTAGAGACAACTTTGAAAGCAGTAGAAGCTCAGTTTGGTTCATACTTACATGAGGTCAAATGGCTCAATATGGGTGGCGGCCACCACATCACGAGAGAAGACTACGATGTGGATTTGCTGATTTCTGAAATCAAGCGTATCCAAGAAACTTACAATCTTGAAGTTTATATCGAGCCGGGTGAAGCCATTGTGCTTAATGCAGGTTATCTGGCAACTGAAGTACTGGATATTGTAGAAAACGGTATGGAGATCTTGGTTTTAGATGCCTCCGCGACCTGCCATATGCCAGATGTACTTGAGATGCCCTATCGCCCACCTTTGAGAAATGGCTTTGAGGCAAAAGAAAAAGCCCATACTTATAGACTTTCTTCCAATACCTGTCTGACGGGTGATGTGATTGGTGATTATAGTTTTGAAAATCCAGTTGAAATTGGAGATAGACTTTATTTCGAAGACATGGCTATTTACTCATTTGTCAAAAATAATACCTTTAACGGTATTGGCTTGCCAAGTCTCTATCTCATGGACGAGCAAGGTAATTGCAGCTTAGTCAAAGCCTTCGGCTATCAAGACTTTAAAGGGAGATTATCATGATAGAAACTCCGAAAAAAGCAGGCTACCGTATGCCAGCAGAGTACGAACCTCATCATGGTACCCTTATGATCTGGCCGACTCGACCAGGTTCATGGCCTTTTCAAGGAAAGGCTGCCCAAAAAGCATTTAGCCAGATTATTAAGACTATAGCAGAAGGGGAAAGGGTTTACCTTTTGGTGGAGCAGGACTATCTATCTGAAGCCCAGTCCTATCTAGGAGACAAGGTTGTTTATTTAGACATTCCCACCAATGATGCCTGGGCGCGTGATACAGGTCCGACCATTCTACTCAATGAAAAAAGAGAAAAGTTGGCAATTGATTGGTCTTTCAATGCCTGGGGTGGTGCTGTGGATGGTCTTTATCAAGATTATGAAGCAGATGACCAAGTGGCCAGTCTTTTTGCTGAGACCTTGGAAATGCCTGTTTACGAGGCTAAACCTTTTGTACTGGAAGGTGGAGCGATACACAGCGATGGTCAAGGAACCATTCTTGTGACTGAAAGTTGCCTACTAAGCGCTGGTCGCAATCCTCATCTCAGTAAAGAGGAAATCGAAAACACCTTATTAGAGAGCCTTGGCGCTGAAAAAGTTATCTGGCTTCCCTATGGTATTTATCAGGACGAAACCAATGAACACGTTGACAATGTTGTTGCCTTTGTTGGTCCTGCAGAGCTTGTTCTAGCTTGGACAGACGACAAAAGCGATCCTCAGTATGCCATGTCTGCAGCCGACCTTGCCCTTTTAGAGAAGGAAACAGATGCGAAAGGTCGCCCTTTCACTATTCATAAGCTTCCTATCCCAGCTATTCGTCAGGTTGTCTCTAAGGAGGATTTACCAGGCTATATCTATGAAGATGGGGAAGAGGAGCGTTATGAGGGCGAGCGTCTTGCGGCTTCCTATGTCAATTTTTATATTGCCAACAAGGCTGTCTTAGTTCCACAGTTTAAGGATGTAAACGACCAAGTGGCTTTAGATATTCTCAGCAAGTGTTTCCCAGACCGCCAAGTTGTCGGAATACCAGCCAGAGATATTCTCTTAGGTGGTGGCAATATCCACTGTATCACCCAACAAATCCCAGAATAGGAGAAAAAGATGAGAAATGTAAGAGTTGCAGCGATCCAGATGCAATGCGCCAAGGATGTGGCAACAAATATTCAAACAGCGGAGCGTTTAGTACGTCAGGCTGCTGAGCAAGGAGCCCAAATTATTCTCTTGCCTGAATTATTTGAACGTCCCTATTTCTGTCAGGAGCGTCAGTATGACTACTACCAGTATGCCCAGTCGGTTACAGAGAATACGGCTATTCAGCATTTTAAAGTGATTGCCAAGGAACTACAGGTCGTTTTACCCATTAGTTTCTATGAAAAAGATGGCAATGTCTTGTATAACTCTATTGCCGTTATTGATGCAGATGGGGAAGTGTTGGGTGTTTATCGAAAGACCCACATACCAGATGACCATTATTATCAAGAAAAGTTTTATTTTACGCCAGGTAACACAGGTTTCAAGGTCTGGGATACTCGCTATGCTAAGATTGGTATCGGTATCTGTTGGGATCAATGGTTCCCTGAAACAGCGCGCTGTCTTGCATTGAATGGGGCAGAATTGCTCTTTTATCCTACAGCTATTGGTTCAGAGCCAATTTTGGATACGGATAGTTGTGGACATTGGCAACGTACTATGCAAGGACACGCAGCAGCGAATATTGTCCCTGTCATTGCAGCCAATCGTTACGGTTTGGAAGAAGTCACTCCTAGTGAGGAAAATGGTGGACAGAGTTCCAGTCTTGACTTCTACGGCTCCTCCTTTATGACGGATGAAACAGGAGCTATTCTAGAGCGAGCTGAAAGGCAAGGTGAGGCTGTTCTGATTGCAACTTATGACCTGGATAAGGGAGCAAGCGAGCGCCTAAACTGGGGACTATTTCGAGATAGAAGACCAGAAATGTACCAACGGATTACCGACTAGAAGGTATCTTTCATAATAAACTTTTGATATTCACGCCTGTCTTACAAAAATGTAAGATAGGCTTTTTAAATGTAAGATAGGTGTACGATTATACATGGAAATGTATGCTATACTCTAAATAGATCAAAAAGAAAGAGGTTTATTATGAAAAAATGGAGTGCGACACAGTTGAAGTATCTGATGGCGGCAGTAATGGTTCTAGATCATATCCCTCATATCACGGGAATAGTTTCTCCTCTGTGGGAAGGTATCTTTCACGCTATGACTCGTTGTGTGGGAGTTTGGTTTGTCTATATGGCTATGGAAGGCTTCATCCATACTCGAAATTTGAAAAACTACCTCATCCGTCTCTGGAGTTGGGCGCTTATCATGTTTGCTGGAAATAGCCTCCTCAATGCCCTATTTGCATCCAAAGGAGTAATGGTCAATAATAACATTTTCCTGACTTTGGCCATCGGTGTTACCATGCTTTGGATTGGTTTTCCTAGAAAAGAGCTAGATAAAAAAGAGAAGTTGTGGCGTCGGATTGGGCTTGTTGGTCTCTTGATTTTCGGTTGTCTTTTTACCGAGGGTGGTATCACCATGCTACCATTTCTCTTGATTAGTTACTCTTGTCGAAATCGCAAGGGCTTGCGAAATCTCCTCTATGCTTTTCTGTGGGCCTTCTTGTTAGTGACTTCCATCCAAATTTACGACACTTGGCACCAAACACTGGAAATGATGCTTTTCAATTCTGACTGGCTCTTTATCACCGTCTTTCCTTTTATGGCCTTGTATAATGGACAGCGAGGTAAGGAAACCGTCTGGAGTAAATATTTCTTTTATATTTTCTACCCAGCTCATCTATGGATCATAACTTTGATTGCTTATTTGGTTAAGTAGATTCCATATTCATTAGCTCCTTCTTGCTTAAAATGTGAGAGGAGCTTTTCTGTGTCAGAAAATCCTAACAAAACATGTTATAATAGTTATAGAAAGGACGAGGTTTATGGCGAGCATTCTTGTAATTGAAGATAATAATGAAATCCAGGAAATTTTAAGAACCCTTCTTGCAGAGGAACACGAGGTGATTCAAGCATTTTCAGGCACAGAAGGTATCATGCAATTTGATAAAGGTTGCATTGATCTCGTTTTGCTAGATATCATGCTTCCTGGGAAAAATGGCGACCAAGTCTTGCAAGCTATTCGACAAACGAATCAGACTCCGGTCATCATGCTTACTGCTTTAGGTGATAAAAAGCTCATCAGCCAATATCTACTAGACGGTGCCAATGATTATGTAGTAAAACCTTTTGATTTGGACGAAGTCTTTGCCAGAGTCACCGTGCAATTACGCCAAAGTGGTGAACATCAGTCAGGAGATCGAAGAGAAATTGATAACCTCGTACAAAACTTTAAAAATATCCAGTTCGATGCGGATAGTTTTGAAATAAGTAACGCAACTGAAACCATTCGCCTTGCAAAGAAAGAGTGCCAGATTCTCCAAATGTTGCTCCAGCATCCTAAAAAGATCTTCACCAAAGAAGAACTCTATGAATTGATTTGGGAAGAAAGTTACCTGCCTGGAGACAATACGCTCAACACTCATTTAAGCAATCTCCGTAAAAAACTGCATCAACTGGATCCAAATCATGAGTACATTGAAACCATTTGGGGAGTTGGTGTTCGATTAAAAGGAGACAAATAATGAATTACATTTTGATATCAATATTGCTCCTTACTAACATCATTTTGGCGATTTCTTTGATTCGCTATCATATAGCAATTAGAGATTTAAGCAGACAAATCGAAGAAAAGATTCGCTCTGGTAGCATGAAGAGGATTGGTGTAAATTTCTTTTCAAAGACCATTTTGCGTCTACATAACCAAATTGAGAATCTATTTCAAGAAGTGGAGCAAAATCAGCTAATCATGAAGCGTGAAAAACGCACCCTAGATATGGCAATCAGTAACATTGCTCATGATATTCGCACACCTTTGACAATCGCTTCAGGATATACCCAGCAACTAATAAAACACCCCAATAATAGTTCAGAAACCTTAAATAAAATAGCACATCATCAGGATTTGGTTTCCAAACGTCTGGAGGCCCTCCTCGAATACCGTCATTTGATGGAAGGAGCAGTCAAACCGAAATTGGAAGAACTTGATTTATCAACTTTTATAACGAAAAAGACTTTAGCTTATTATGACGTTTTCCAATCTTCACAGATTGTTCTTGATTTTAACGTTGAACCAGGATTGAAAACGACGACTGATGAGGACTTGCTTGATCGAATTATACAAAACCTCCTTGGAAATGTTCTCAAGCACGGCAAGGAGAAGGCTCGACTTTCTTTGAAAAAGGAAGAAAATAGGCCTGTTTTGGAAATTGGTAACCTAGTCAAAAAACCTATTAAGAATATAGACAATCTCAGTAATCGTTTTTATTCTGAAAATATGTCGGATACAGAAGAATCCTCTGGTTTAGGTCTTTATATTACTGAGGAATTAGTTCATCTTCTTGGAGCGGATATGAAGCTAGCCACTGATGGAGAATGGTTTTCAGTCTTTATTTATTTTTAACAGAAGAAACCTCCTCTATATTCTAGAGGAGGTCCTTTTTATAAGCTTTTCTTCTTGAAAATAATCAGTCCACTGAAAGAGAAGAAAAGTATGACCGTTACGCAAACCGTGATGGTATAGAGAATAGATTGACTATTACTAGTCATAGCATAGGCAAAATCTAGGATTAAATATCGTAGAATTTCAATGTCTGGGAAAAGAAGCATTGGCGTAGAAAGAATGATAGAACTAATTAGATAGCCGATAAATACAGCAAGATAAGAATGAGTCAGGTAGAGAATAAAGGAAACAATCGAAAGCCAAGCGAGAAGGCAGAGAAATTGAAGGGAAATGGTTATCAATAGATTGCCAATAAATCCATCAGGCATGGTCCCAAATCCATTTAAGATAGTTGCTGGAATAAAGGCAATAACAAGGCTGGCGATGAGTTGTAAGAGAGCAATACTTGCTAGAACAAAGGATTTAGCAAGGAAAAACTCTGTACGAGAAACGCCAACTGTCAAACTATTTTTATAGAGTTTGCCGATTAAATCAACTCCAAGAACGAGGCATGTCAGGACGATGCAGAGAAAAACGAGGTTTGAACCATTGCTAGACGCGTTGATAAGAGCTTGGACCCCGTCCCAACCTTTGGTCGGAAATTCTGTTTCAGGTGTGGTATTTACTGACATCAGATGTCCTGTAGCTCCTATTGTTGCGCCCATTAGCATGAGAGCAAAGAGAATGAACTCTGTAATCCAGAATCCTTTGGAGCGAAAGAGACGGTAAAAATCTGCTCGAATGGTATGTATCATGATTTTTCTCCTATTCTACCAATTGTGTGAAGTATTCTTCTAGGTTTTGACGGGCAAAGTAAATCTCATCAATAGCAACATCGGCCAAAGTTAGTTGTTTAAGAATCTGTTTGACATCTTGTTCATTACCAAAGATATGGATTTCATTTTCTGGATTGACAACCTTAAACTGGAGCTGGATTTGTTCTTTCAATACCTGACAAGCTCTTTCTTTGTCGCTTGTTTTAAGCACAATATAATCCTCACTCAGTGTTTCAAATTCCGCTTTACTGATTTCACGGATAATCTTACCTTGATCTAAGATACCAAAGCGATTAGCTAGGAGATAGAGTTCCGATAGGATATGGCTAGAGATGAGAATGGTTATCCCTTTTTCTTGATTAAGCCGTTGAATCATTAGACGAAATTCTTTAATACCGATTGGGTCAAGTCCATTGATAGGTTCATCTAAGATCAGGAAGTCTGGTTTGGAGAGAAGAGCAATAGCGATACCAAGTCTTTGTTTCATTCCTAGTGAGAAATCACGAAAGACCTTTTTACCTGTATTTGACAAACCTACATAGTCCAGCATTTCTCGAATAACTATATCAGCATTTGGAATATGACGTATCATACAATAATATTTCAGATTCTGGTATGCTGTTAAGTGATTATGGGCTACAGGTGATTCGATAACAGAACCCACTCGAGATAAAGCCTTGGTCCACTCATTTTGTTCTTGACTAGAAAAGAGGGAGACTGTACCTTTGTCCGCAAACAATAATTGTGTAATGATTTTGATAAGAGTAGTTTTTCCTGCTCCGTTTTTTCCAATTAGACCATAAATATCCCCCTCTTTTATGGTTAGACTAAGATCTTGAAGAATAGCTTGTTGGCCGAATTGTTTGGTCAGTCCATGAATTTCGAGTACTGTTTTCATGATTTTCTCCTTTTGATTTATTTTTCTAACTTTAGTATAAGGTATAGAAATCAAAGAAAGCTCAAGTAATTCTAAAGAGTTTCTAAAGTTTTCTGATTTTTAAAATGTCAAAAACCCAGTTAAGGATTTAACTGGGAATTTTCTCTATAAAATATACTTCTCAATGGCACGCGCGACGCCGTCGTCTTCGTTGCTGGCTGTAACGTCATTGGCAAGGGACTTGACATGGTCACTAGCATTTCCCATAGCAATACCAAGGCCTGCAAACCGGAGCATTTCGATATCGTTATTAGCATCACCCATGGCCATAATTTCTGAGGAATCAATCTGCAAAATCTCGGCTAGTCGAGAAAGAGCAGTAGCCTTTGTGGTTCCAAGTGGCATCGCTTCATAAATGACAGGTTGCGAACGAACGCCGCTAAATCGTTGGCAGAGCTCCTCAGCAAACCGTTGCTCAAAATCGTCTGTTTGTTCTTTTGTTCCTAAAAACATGCCTTGGAACATCCGATATTTGCCACTAGTCGCGTGCTCAAGGGAGATTTCAGTCAGGTCTGAAAAGACTAGCTTGGCATCATTTTGAACGATTTGATTAGGCTTACCACCGAGGACAAAATAATGTTCTTCATCAAAAAGAGTTAGCTGGACGTCGCTTTTTTCAGCTAGGTCATAGAGGTATTCAATATCTGCTGGACTGAGTTCTTGCCAGTCAACTAGACTCCAGTCACTGGTCTGGTGGGTTGAGCAACCATTATTGACAATGACATACTCATTCTGGAGATCAAGACCCAGTTTTTTGTAATAAGGAAGAACACCGAAAAGCGGGCGGCCTGTACAGAGAACCAGTTTGACACCTTTTTCAATGGCTTGGTGAATAGCAGTGATGTGGGCTTGCGGGATTTCCTTGGCTTCATTAAGGAGGGTTCCGTCCATATCCAAGGCTAGTAGTTTAATCATAAGACTTCCTTCTCTAGGTGTTTTGCTCTTATTATAGCATATTTTAGAGAAGATAATGGTAAAAGGGACAGGAGCTAATTGATTTTGCAGTTTAGGACGTTTCGATGACAATTCAAGATTTGAAGAGGATATTTGGCAAAGATATGCTATACTAAACTTGTCAACGTTGCAACTAGACAAGCATAAAAAAACTAGCTTAAAATAGTTTTTTTGTAAGTAGGTATGAGTAGCAGATTACTCAACTAATCTGAAGAATAATGGAGGAAATATATCATGATTTTAATGATAAAAAATATAAATCTAACAAATGAAGAATTAGAGCTGATACAAGGTGGAGCAGATCCGTATGGTAAAGAGCCTAATGGTTATTATTCTTGGCAAATAGAGCCGGTATTAACTATGCCGGTTCATGGATTTTGTCCCAGAGGCACTTATGATTTAGGATATATTGGAGGAGGCAATCATCTTTGCAAAGGAAGTGCTGCGAGATTTTAAGTAAAATTTATTAGTAATATGAAGAAACAAGTGGAGAAAACAGAGAATTTAATATGAAAAAACGGGCTATTCAAATTTTACTAGCATTGTCCTTAATTTTTTACAAATCAACTTGGTTTTGGAGAGTTTTCAATCACCTCGCAAAGCCCTATCTACCAGCAAGTCGTGAATTTTTTCAGATTCTGCTTTTGATGGAGAGCGGAGTTCTTTTCTTAGCGGTCATCTATCTACTAGTTTTTGTAGGAAAGAAAATTTTTCATTTCAAGTGGCGGCTGAGGTACTTCATCTACCTTTTACTTGGCTACATCATTTCATATATGTCTGACTTCCTCTTTTCGTATTTCATATCCCTGTCTTCAAATCAGATTTCTTTGAATGAAACAGTAGAAATGATGGGAAGACAGGAGTTCCCTTATTTCTTGTTCATCGTTTGCTTCATCGCCCCTATTACTGAGGAATTGATTTATCGAGGTGTGCTTATGACAACCTTTTTCAAAAACTCACCTTGGTACGGAGATATTTTGCTTTCTGCTATTATTTTCGGTTATATTCATATCAATTTTGCTTTAACTCCTCTTGCTTTTTTCATTTATGCTAGTGGAGGTCTTATTTTAGCTCTATTGTATCGCATGACTAAAAATCTCTACTATCCAATACTAGTTCATATTCTCATTAATATCACTGCCTTCTGGGACGTGTGGTTACTCCTATTTTCAGGAAGTTAGCTTACTAAAATAATGTCGGAACTTTCCGGCATTTTCTTTTCAACAGATGAATAAGAACTGATTATTTACAGACTTGGGTGGCTAATCATGGTATAATATAGGATAAAGACAGAAAATGTAACGAGGCTGAGATGAAATTACTGTATACTGATATTCGGACTTCTTTAACAGAAATCTTGACCAGAGAGGCGGAAGAGCTGGTTGCTACGGGCAAGCGGGTTTTCTACATTGCCCCCAACTCTCTTTCATTTGAAAAGGAACGGGCCGTGCTGGAATGTTTGTCCCAGCAGGCTTCTTTTGCGATTACCGTCACGCGCTTTGCTCAAATGGCTCGTTATCTGGTTTTAAATGACTTGCCTGTCAAGACCAGTCTTGATGATATTGGTCTTGGGATGGCTTTTTATAAATGTCTTGCTGAACTTGATCCCAAAGGGTTACGAGTTTATGGTGCGATTAAGCAAGATCCCCAATTTATCCAGCAGCTGATTGAACTTTATCATGAGATGACAACTGCTCAGATGAACTTTTTAGACTTTAAAAGTTTAACTGATGAGGACAAGCGGGCAGATTTACTCTTGATTTTTGAGAAAGTAACAGCCTATCTCAATCAAGGTCAGTTGGCTCAAAGAAGTCAGTTGTCCCATTTGATTGAGGCAATTGAGAATGATAAGGTAAGTAGTGATTTTAGTCAGATTGCCTTGGTTATTGATGGCTTTACCCGTTTTTCTGCCGAGGAAGAGCGTGTAGTGGATCTACTTCATCGAAAAGGTGTCGAGATTGTCATTGGTGCTTATGCAAGCAAGAAAGCCTATACCAGTCCGTTCACTGAAGGCAATCTCTATCAAGCCAGTGTGGAATTTTTTCATCATTTAGGTGCTAAATACCAAACGGTTGCTCAAGAACGTTCTCAAACACATGAAAAGATGGATAGCTTTGACAAGGCCTCTCGTTTGCTGGAGTCTTCTTATGACTTTTCAGAACTCACTTTAGAAGTCGATGACAAGGACCGAGAAAACCTGCAAATCTGGTCTTGTTTGACGCAAAAAGAGGAGTTGGAATTAGTAGCCCGTAGCATTCGTAAGAAATTACATGACCATCCAGAACTGAGTTACAAGAATTTTCGTATTCTCTTGGGAGATGTGGCTTCTTATCAGTTATCACTCAAGACAATCTTTGACCAGTACCAGATTCCTTTCTATCTTGGTAGAAGCGAATCCATGGCCCACCATCCCTTAACCCAGTATGTCGAATCTATTCTGCGTTTGAAACGCTACCGTTTTCGTCAAGAAGATTTGATTAATCTCCTCAGAACTGGTTTGTATACTGACCTTAGCCAGGCTGATATTGACTCATTTGAGCAATATCTTCGCTATCTTGGCATCAATGGGTTGCCAGCTTTTCAGCAAACCTTCACTAAATCCCACCATGGAAAATTCGATTTGGAACGTTTGAACGCCATTCGTCTGCGAGTTTTGACGCCACTTGAAACCTTATTAGCCAGTCGGAAACAGAAGGCTGAAAATCTCTTGCAAAAGTGGAGTATTTTTCTAAAAAATACTGCTTTAAGCAAGCAGATGCAAGGTTTAACAGCTACTATGGAAGCCCTAGAACAGGAAAGACAAACCGAAGTTTGGAAAGCTTTCTGTCATGTTTTAGAACAATTTGCGACGGTTTTTGCTGGTTCACAAGTAAGTCTGGAGGACTTCTTAGCCTTGCTCCATTCAGGGATGAGTTTATCTCAGTATCGCACTATTCCAGCGACAGTGGACACTGTTCTGGTGCAGAGTTACGATTTGATTGCACCACTGACAGCTGACTTTGTCTACGCTATTGGGCTGACTCAGGATCATTTACCAAAAATTGCGCAAAACACCAGTCTATTGACAGATGAAGAAAGACAAAGCCTAAACCAAGCTACTGAAGAGGGAGCACAATTACTGATTGCAAGTAGCGAAAATCTCAAGAAAAATCGCTATACCATGCTTTCCTTAGTCAATGCTGCTCGCAAACAGTTGGTGTTGTCAGCACCAAGTCTCCTCAATGAAAATGAGAGTAAAGAATCGGCCTATCTTCAGGAATTGGTGAGTTTTGGATTTAATCGGACAGAGAAGAAGATTCATCACAAAGGTCTGTCTAAGGAAGATATGGGTTCTTATCACAGTCTCTTGTCTAGCTTAGTTGCCTATCACCAGCAGGGCGAGACGAGTGATACTGAGCAAGATTTGACCTTTGTCAAGGTTTTGGCGCGTGTGATGGGGAAAAAACTAGATCAAAAAGGCCTTACAAATCCAGCTATCCCAACCAGTCCAAGTAGCAAACCATTAGAGAAAGAGACCTTGCAGGCTCTCTACCCTGCTGACAAAGAGTTTTACCTGTCTACCTCTGGTTTGACGGAGTTTTACCGCAATGAATACAGCTATTTCCTCCGTTATGTCTTAGGCTTGCAAGAAGAATTGCGCCTGCGTCCAGATGCTCGTAGTCACGGGAATTTCTTGCACCGTATTTTTGAACGTGCCTTGAAATTCCCTGATGAAGATTCCTTTGACCAACGTCTGGAGCAAGCCATTAAGGAAACCAGTCAAGAACGCGAATTTGAAGCTATTTATCAGGAAAGTTTGGAAGCCCAATTTACAAAGGAAGTTCTGCTTGATGTGGCTCGGACGACTGGTCACATCCTACGTCATAATCCAGCCATCGAAACCATCCAAGAGGAAGCAACATTTGGTGGTAAGGACCAGGCATTTATTCAATTGGATAATGGTCGCAGTGTCTTTGTGCGAGGCAAGGTTGACCGCATTGACCGCCTGAAAGCTGATGGTGCGCTAGGAGTAGTGGACTATAAGTCTAGTCTGACCCAGTTCCAGTTTCCTCATTTCTTTAATGGGCTCAATTCCCAACTGCCAACCTATCTTGCTGCCCTAAAAAGAGAGGGGGAGCAGAACTTTTTCGGCGCTATGTACTTGGAAATGGCTGAGCCTGTCCAATCTCTGTTGACCGTTAAGAGTTTGGCTGGAGCAGTAGCAGAAGCTAGCAAGTCAATGAAATACCAGGGACTCTTTTTAGAAAAAGAAAGTAGTCATTTGGGCGAATCATATAACAAAAACAAGGCCAATCAGCTGACAGACGAGGAATTCCAGCTCTTACTAGACTATAATTCCCATCTTTACAAGAAGGCCGCTGAGAAGATCCTAGAAGGCCAGTTTGCCATCAATCCATACACAGAGAACGGCAGAAGTATTGCCCCATACGTTCAGCAACATCAAGCCATTACAGGCTTTGAAGCCAATTACCATTTGGGTCAAGCACGTTTTCTAGAGAAGTTAGAGCTAGCTGATGGCAAGCGTCTGGTCGGAGAAAAACTCAAGCAAGCTTGGTTTGAAAAAATGAGAGAGGAGTTGAATCGATGAAGTCCATTTCCTTTTTAACTGAGGAAGAAATTCAAAAATTGCAAGAAGCAGAAGCGAGTTCGAGCAAGGAACAGAAGAAAACAACCGAGCAAATCGAAGCTATTTATACGGCAGGGCAAAATATCCTTGTCTCAGCGTCTGCTGGTTCTGGAAAGACCTTTGTCATGGCCGAGCGCATTCTGGATCAGTTAGCGCGTGGTGTCGAAATTTCTCAACTCTTTATCTCGACCTTTACTGTCAAGGCTGCTACTGAACTCAAGGAACGTTTGGAGAAAAAAATCAGCCAACAAATTCAAGAAACCAATGATGTCGATCTCAAACAACACTTGGGACGCCAGTTGGCAGACCTGCCAAACGCTGCCATCGGAACCATGGACTCCTTCACGCAAAAATTTCTTGGGAAACATGGCTATCTGATTGATATTGCACCGAACTTCCGTATTTTACAGAATGAAAGCGAACAGTTAATCCTCAAAAATGAAGTTTTTCATCAGGTTTTTGAAGCCCATTACCAAGGTGAAAATAAAGAGAACTTTAGTCGCTTGGTCAAGAACTTTGCTGGACGAGGCAAGGATGAACGTGGTCTGCGCCAACAAGTCTACAAAATCTATGATTTTCTCCAATCCACCAGCAGTCCACAAAAATGGTTGAACGAGTCTTTTCTCAAAGGGTTTGAGGAAGCTGACTTTGCAAATGAAAAAGACAAACTGACCGAGCAAATCAAGCAAGCGCTTTGGAATTTGGAAAGCTTTTTCCGTTATCATCTGGATAATGATGCCAAGGAGTTTCCCAAAGCTGCCTATTTAGAAGCTGTGCAACAGGTTCTGGATGAAATTGGCTCCTTAAATCAAGGGTCCGATAGTCAGGCTTATCAAGAAGTGCTTGCTCGTGTTGTCGCCATCTCGAAGGAGAAAAATGGTCGAGCTCTGGCTAACTCTAGTCGTAAGGCCGATTTGAAACCACTGGCTGATGCCTATAACGATGAGAGAAAGGCCCAGTTTGCTAAACTTGGACAACTAGTAGACCAGATAGCAATTTTCGACTATCAAGAACGTTATCATGGAGACACCTGGGAGTTATCTAAAACTTTCCAAACATTTATGAGTGATTTTGTGGAGGCTTATCGTGAACGTAAACGCCAGGAGAATGCCTTTGAATTCGCTGATATCAGCCATTACACCATTGAAATTCTAGAGAATTTCCCACAAGTCCGCAAGGCTTATCAGGAACGATTCCACGAAGTCATGGTCGATGAGTATCAGGATACCAACCATATTCAAGAACGAATGTTGGAATTGCTGTCGAATGGTCACAATCGCTTTATGGTTGGAGATATCAAGCAGTCCATCTACCGTTTCCGTCAGGCAGATCCCCAGATTTTCAATGAAAAATTTCAACGCTATGCACAAAATCCTAAAGAAGGCAAGTTGATTCTCCTAAAGGAAAATTTCCGTAGCAATTCAGAAGTGCTGTCAGCAACCAATGATGTTTTTGGACGCCTTATGGACCAAGAGGTCGGCGAAATCAACTATGATAGTATGCACCAGCTTGTTTTTGCCAATAACAAACTAACTCCCAATCCAGAAAATAAGGCAGAATTTCTCCTCTACGATAAGGGCGACAGCGGGCAAGAGGAGGAAGAGAGCCAAACAGAAACTAAACTCACTGGGGAAATGCGCCTAGTTATCAAGGAAATCCTGAAGCTTCATCAGGAAAAAGGTGTTGCCTTTAAAGAAATTGCTCTTTTGACTTCTAGTCGCAGTCGAAATGACCAGATTCTCCTCGCCCTGTCTGAGTACGGAATTCCAGTTAAAACCGACGGTGAGCAAAACAATTATCTCCAATCCCTAGAAGTACAAGTCATGCTGGACACCATGCGCGTCATTCACAATCCCCTGCAAGACTATGCCTTGGTTGCCCTGATGAAGTCCCCTATGTTTAGCTTCGATGAGGACGAGTTGGCACGCTTGTCCCTTCAGAAAGCAGAAGATAAGGTGCAAGAGAATCTTTTTGAGAAACTGGTCAATGCTCATAAACAAGCAGCTAGCCAGAAAGAGTTAATTCACACAGATCTAGCAGAAAAATTAAATCAATTCATGGATATCTTGGATTCTTGGCGCTTATATGCCAAAACCCACTCTCTCTATGACTTGATTTGGAAGATTTATAATGACCGTTTTTACTATGACTATGTTGGAGCTTTGCCAAACGGTCCTGCTAGACAGGCCAATCTCTATGCCCTAGCTCTGCGAGCTGACCAGTTTGAAAAGAGTAATTTCAAAGGCTTGTCGCGTTTTATACGTATGATTGACCAAGTCCTAGAAGCCCAGCATGATCTCGCAAGCGTAACCGTCGCACCACCCAAGGATGCTGTTGAACTCATGACCATTCACAAGAGCAAAGGGCTGGAGTTCCCTTATGTCTTTATCCTAAACATGGATCAGGACTTCAACAAGCAAGACTCGATGTCAGACGTTATTCTCAGCCGTCAAAATGGGCTTGGTGTCAAATACATTGCCAAGGTGGAAACAGGAACAGTAGAAGCCCACTATCCTAAAACCATCAAACTCTCTATTCCCAGCCTTACCTATACCCAGAATGAGAAAGAACTGCAATTGGCTAGCTATTCAGAGCAGATGCGTTTGCTATATGTTGCCATGACGCGGGCTGAGAGAAAGCTTTATCTTGTCGGTAAGGGTTCTCGTGAAAAGCTGGAAGCAAAGGAATATCCAATAGCTGAAAACGGAAAACTAGATAGCAATACCAGACTTCAAGCCAAGAATTTCCAAGATTGGATCTGGGCTATCAGCAAAGTATTTGCCAGAGACAATCTCAACTTTAGTTATCGTTTTGTTGGTGAAGACCAGTTGACTAGAGAAGCTATTGGTCAGTTGGAAAACAAGAGTTCTCTACAAGATAGATCTCAAACAGACAATCGTCAGTCTGAAACGATTAAAGAAGCCCTTGAAATGCTGAAGGAGGTGGAAGTTTATAATACTCTTCACCGCGAAGCCATTGAACTACCAAGTGTTCAAACCCCAAGCCAAATCAAGAAATTCTACGAACCAGTTATGGATATGGAAGGGGTACAAATTGCTAACCAAACTCAATCACCGGAAAAGAAAATCAGCTTTGATTTACCAGATTTTTCAACTAAAGAAAAGGTAACTGGAGCTGAGATTGGTAGTGCAACCCACGAACTGATGCAGAGAATTGACCTTAGTCAGCAACCAACACTTGCCACTCTGGAAGAAACTCTGCAACAAGTTCAAACGAGTCCAGCAGTCAGAGACAAAATCAATCTTTCTAAAATTCTCGCATTCTTTGATACAGCACTTGGTCAGGAAATTCTCGCTAATACCGACCATCTCTACCGCGAGCAACCTTTCTCCATGCTCAAACGCGACCAAAAGAGTCAGGAAGACTTTGTTGTTCGTGGGATTTTGGACGGCTATCTACTTTACGAGGACAGAATTATTCTTTTCGACTATAAGACAGACCGTTACGATGAACCAAGTCAACTCATAGACCGCTATCGTGGTCAGTTAGCCCTATATGGAGAAGCCTTATCAAGAGCCTATTCGATTGAAAATATTGAGAAATACCTGATTTTACTTGGTAAAGACGAGGTTCAAGTTGTAAAAGTATAACCTAGAAAGGAGACCTCATGCCACTTCCAGTTAGAAAATCCCTTCATGACGCAGTTTTACAAGCTTCGCAAGCAAATACTTGGGATCAAGCTACCAAGGAATGGAATGAAGTTTCCTTGATTTTTAATGGTATTGGGCGCAGTAATTGTATCTGCGGGAACGCCATAAAATACGCCTACGAACTCTTTAACGGAGTTACAGGCCAAAGTCTCTTTCCTATAGGAAGCGATTGTGTTCGTCATTTTCATCGACTGACTTTAGACCAGCAACTGGAAGAGGAAGAAAGACTACTCAGAAAAGTTGAAAATCTAACCAAAAAGGCTCAGAAAAAGGAAAAAATCAAGGTTAATAAAAGCGACTTTGACGAACGACTTCTAAAATGGTTTTGGGAAAAAGGTGTTTTCAAAGCCAATCGTGGCAATCAATTCGCACCTGAGAGAGACTACCAGCTTTTCCTAGAAGTTTTTCAAGGAGGAAGTTGGACCAAGGCAGACCCCAAAAAGAAGGCGCGTCTGGAAGAAGTCCTTGAAAAGTGTATCAAACCCTTTCTACTTGGGAAATCTGATGATCAACTCTACCTTATCAAGCTAGGTAAGGAGAAAATAGACTACGAGCAGCATTTACGGATTCAGGCAGAGAAAGAACGCAAGAAAAGAGATAAAATCGCTAAGCAATACGCTGACAATCTCATCCTAGCCATGGGGCCCGCTGAACGCGCCTATCAAGATTACTTTGGATTTACAGAAACTCTCACACCAGAAGAACGAAAATGGGAAAAAATTCTTTTTGGAAAGAATAGAGAAGAACGAGCTCTCAAGGCTAAACAAAACCAAAAGGAGCTGGAAAAGGATCAGCGAATTGCAAATCAAGATCCTATTGAACGAAAGCAGAAGCAGACTTGGCTTCTTAATTCCTATTTTCGTGGTTTGCCTGATGAAAAAGCTAGATTTTCTCGACTCTTATTAGAATATCGAAAAAGTAGAGAAGTACCCTTTTCAGATGATTACTTATCTGAACATCTCATCGACTTTTTCTACAATATGAAAGCCTTTGAGTTTGAGATTGCACCAGAACAAGTCCGCGATTTTCTAAAAGAATGCCTTCAGGCAGAACATCTATCATCTGCACAAGAAAGCTGGATTAGAGGGATTTTGACAAATTGCCTTCACCCGTTTTTAGATAGATTGCTCATATAGAATAAATCCTACCTTGTCTATGCATGGTAGGATTTATGTATCTCCAAAGATGTACTGGTAAAGTTGGACGACTTTCTGAAAACATTGCGTGTCCATTCTTGTTATTTTTTGAGCATTACGCATTCGAAAATCAAAGGTATACAGTTGAAATGGATTGACAGCACCATCTACCTTGTCCGACGAGACAGGAACGAGCAAGCCTTTTTCTGCCAAACGATGTTGGCCGTGAGTGATAGGACAGACAGCAACAAAACCAGTTTGCAAGGCATATTCTTTCCTAGAAACTACCAAGGCAGGTCGCCGTTTCTGAATCTCCCGACCGACTGATGGATCAAAGTCCAGCCAAATGATATCCTGCTTTTCAGGAATATAGTCAGATTTCGCTATCAAGTGACCTTACCCCTTCAAAATCATTCGTCATTCTCAAATCAGTAATCCCATCAAAAGGATCTTTTAGTTTTGGAGCTAAGACAATGACTCCGTCAATCCCTTTGTAGACAACCATTTCTTGACCTTCTGACATACCCAAGTTTTTAGGAATGGTCACAGTGAGAGAATTCCCCACCTTCCGAGTCTTTACTGTATTCATTGCTCTACCTCCACGAATTGGTATACACTAAGTATATACCTAAAAACAAAAAAAGTCAAGTCAATCGTTTCTGGCATCAAGGATATTTCGCACGATTACTATTTATCATTTGTTGTGGTCAAAGCCTGTGCAAAAGTTCCTCATTTATGATAGAATAGATGGTAAGAGAGAAAACGTTTTTACTACGTTTTTTTAGTCGGAAAGGGAAATTTATGGCTACAATTCAATGGTTCCCGGGCCACATGTCTAAGGCTCGGCGACAAGTTCAGGAGAATCTAAAATTTGTTGATTTTGTGACGATTTTGGTGGATGCTCGGCTACCTTTATCTAGTCAAAATCCTATGTTAAACAAGATTGTGGGTGATAAACCAAAACTCTTGATTTTAAATAAAGCGGACTTAGCAGATCCAGCAATGACCAAAGAATGGCGTCAGTATTTTGAATCACAGGGAATTCAAACTCTGGCTATCAACTCCAAAGAGCAAGTTACTGTAAAAGTTGTGACTGATGCTGCTAAAAAGCTCATGGCTGATAAGATTGCACGCCAGAAAGAACGCGGTATCAAAATCGAAACCTTGCGTACCATGATTATCGGAATTCCAAATGCCGGTAAGTCAACTCTCATGAACCGTTTGGCTGGGAAAAAGATTGCGGTTGTCGGCAATAAACCAGGTGTCACCAAGGGGCAACAGTGGCTCAAAACCAACAAAGACCTTGAAATCCTAGACACACCAGGGATTCTCTGGCCTAAGTTCGAAGACGAAACCGTAGCTTTGAAACTAGCCCTAACAGGAGCAATTAAAGACCAGTTGCTTCCTATGGATGAAGTGACCATTTTTGGTCTCAATTATTTCAAAAAACATTATCCAGAAAAGCTAGCTGAACGCTTCAAACAAATGAAGATAGAAGAAGAAGCACCTGTTATCATCATGGATATGACACGTGCCCTCGGTTTCCGAGATGATTACGACCGTTTTTATAGTCTCTTCGTCAAGGAAGTCCGTGATGGAAAACTCGGTAACTATACCTTAGATACATTGGACGATATCGATGATGACGATTAAAGAAATCAAGGAACTTCTTGCTCGGGTTAATGACTTAGACAATCCTCTTTTTCTAGAATTCGAAAAAGATACTCGTTCTGGAGTTCAAAAGGAAATCAGCAAGCGTAAAAAAGCCATTCAGGCAGAACTGGATGAAAACTTTCGTTTGGAATCCATGCTTTCCTATGAAAAAGAGCTTTATAAACAAGGATTGACCCTAATAGCAGGTGTTGACGAGGTCGGCCGTGGTCCTCTGGCTGGTCCTGTGGTCGCTGCAGCCGTTATCTTGCCAAAAAAATGTAAGATTAGAGGCCTCAACGATAGCAAAAAGATCCCCAAAAAGAAACATCTGGAAATTTATCAAGCCGTTCAAGACCAAGCTTTGGCAATCGGTATTGGTATCAAGGATAATCACATCATTGACCAAGTCAATATCTACGAGGCGACCAAACTGGCCATGAAGGAAGCAATCTCCCAGCTCAGTCCACAACCTGAGCACCTCTTGATAGATGCCATGAAACTGGAGTTGCCGATTTCTCAAACAGCAATCATCAAAGGAGATGCAAACTCTCTCTCGATCGCAGCTGCATCTATAGTGGCCAAGGTGACACGGGATAATATTATGAAGGACTATGATAATCAATATCCTGGCTATGATTTCAGGGCTAATGCAGGCTATGGAACAGCTAAACACCTAGAAGGACTAGAAAAACTAGGTGTCACCCAAATTCACCGAACCAGCTTTGAACCAGTCAAAACACTGGTTTCAACTAAGAAAGATAAGTAAGAGGAAATGATTATGGAGGAACAGTCAGAAACACTCAGTTCCAAGAAAGAATTTGCCTTTGCATCAAGTACCATATTATCCCAAGTTGGGCGAGGAGTCATTGTCGGTCTCGTCGTCGGTCTCATCGTCGGATCCTTTCGTTTCTTAATCGAAAAGGGATTCCACCTGATACAAGGACTCTATCAAGATCAAGCGCACCTAGTCCGCAATCTTTTTATCATTGGTCTATTTTATCTAATCGTTAGCTGGATCAGTGCGAAATTGACTCGATCGGAAAAAGATATCAAGGGTTCAGGAATTCCTCAAGTCGAAGCCGAATTAAAAGGACTCATGACTCTTAACTGGTGGAGTGTCCTCTGGAAAAAATATATTCTAGGGATTCTTGCTATTGCCAGTGGCCTTATGCTAGGTAGAGAAGGGCCAAGTATTCAACTTGGAGCAGTTGGTGGTAAAGGCATTGCCAAGTGGCTCAAATCTAGCCCAGTAGAGGAACGTTCCTTGATTGCCAGTGGTGCTGCAGCAGGATTAGCAGCTGCCTTTAATGCACCAATCGCAGGTCTTCTCTTTGTTATAGAAGAAGTTTACCACCATTTTTCACGCTTTTTTTGGGTCTCAACTTTAGCAGCTAGTCTCGTAGCAAACTTTGTTTCTCTGCTCATATTTGGCCTAACACCCGTACTGGATATGCCAGATAACATTCCTCTCATGACCCTAGACCAGTATTGGATATACCTCCTTATGGGAGTTTTTCTCGGGCTTTCTGGTTTTCTCTATGAGAAAGCTGTACTCAATGTTGGTCGAGTTTATGACTGGATTGGTCAAAAAATCCATTTGGATAGATCTTATTATCCAATATTGGCCTTTATCCTTATCATACCAGTCGGGATTTTCTTACCACAAATCCTTGGTGGTGGAAATCAGGTCGTTCTTTCTTTGACTGAGCAAGATTTTAGTTTCCAACTTTTATTAGCTTACTTTTTGATTCGCTTTGTTTGGAGCATGATTAGTTATGGAAGTGGTCTCCCAGGAGGAATTTTCCTTCCCATTCTGGCTCTCGGTTCCTTGCTTGGTGCCCTGGTTGGTGTTATTTGTGTCAATCTTGGACTTGTCAGTCAGGAGCAATTCCCTATATTTGTCATTTTAGGAATGAGTGGCTACTTTGGAGCAATATCTAAAGCTCCCTTAACAGCTATGATACTCGTAACTGAGATGGTAGGTGACATTCGCAACCTCATGCCACTTGGCTTAGTGACCTTAGTCGCATATATTGTCATGGATCTACTCAAGGGTGCTCCAGTCTATGAGGCCATGCTAGAAAAAATGCTACCAGAAGAAGCAACAGACGAAGGAGAAGTTACCCTAATTGAAATCCCTGTATCTGACAAGATAGCTGGAAAGCAGGTTCACGAGCTCAACTTGCCACATAACGTACTCATCACCACCCAAGTCCATAATGGCAAAAGCCAAACAGTTCACGGCTCAACTAGAATGTATCTGGGTGATATGATTCACCTAGTGATTCCAAAAAGTGAAATTGGAAAAGTCAAAGATTTGTTGTTGTAGTATTTTGCATAACATAAATTATGTAAAATACTTTCTTAATGTATTTAGAAAACCGATTCTCAGTAATGAGATCGGTTATTTCTTACTGATAAGGTATTTCACATACAAGTAATTGAATTTTCTTAAAAATAAGATAATAATTAAGTTAGAAATGATAAAGCATAAAAGCTAGAAAGGAGTTTACTGTATTTAATCTATACAGAATGTATTTTGTATCCCATAGCTCCCTATATAGCTCTTGAGATGTGTAGAATGAACAGAAGTTTCGTTACTGATAATTTCTTTTTTATTTTCCTTATTCTGCTGACTATTTCATTCTGGTTTAGTATTTGGAAGCTAGAAAAAGTACTAGATAATGATTCACAATAGAAACTCCAAAGATTTAGATCCGTATTACACAGGTCTAAGTCTTTTTTATTACTTCTAAAACTAAAAGTTTATGTACAATTGACTAAACTAGAGCTAAACCATTGATACAACTGAATTAGAAGCAGAAAGTACATTCTTTAAGGAGTGTACTTTATTTTTATTTTGTACATTATTTTGAAGTGTTATTTTGTATATTTTCTAGTTCATAACATCATCTGATTTAAGGAATTGATTTGTACATTTTTACTCTAATAGGTGCAGAAGAAGTAGTGGTTCAATTGTACATTTTTTGCTGCTCATTTAAGGTCTTATTGATAGTAAGATATAGATTTTTACTCGTGGTGCTAGTTAATCTCAAAGTATCTCAGATTATAAGTCAGTACAATTTGCTCCATTCTCAACTGCAATCTTGTTAAGCCTCTAGCTAGTGTTTGTTCGACATCAAAAAAAGCACAAAGTTCTTAAAATCGAGTTTCAATAGTCCGTCTCATAGCCATTAGTTTCCAATGATTATGTTGTTTAGCTCTTGCCATATTTTGACGTAAAGGCGTCCAAAGATGGTAACCTTTCTGTTTCAACTGTTCTCTGAGTTCATAGCTAAGATAAGCTAAATCAGCTAAAACATATGGTTGAGAACAATTTTCTAGTAAGTCATCAACATAATTCAGAATATAGCCTGATAGGGTGACCAGCATATGTACTTTGAATCCATAGAACCAAAGGTGCTTAGAGGAATTGTAACCAATGTCGGCTAGTTCATTAAAAACATGTGCTCTATGGTTACGGACTGGTTGACAAAGTGATAAGGGGAAACTATCTATGATGACAATGTTATTGGGAGAAATTTGAGTATTTTTATGGCTTGCCGAATAATTTGGACTAACCAAATCAACTGCCTTGACCGTCGATTAAACCGACTTCTTTCAAGGAGACACCCACAAGGATTCTTGTTTAGAAGCACCGAATCAATCAAGAAGGATCACCCAAAGGTTCCAGCATTTGAAGAATATGACGAGCTACTTGAAGAAATCAAAAAATCCCTATAAAGGGATTTTTTTATACCTATAATACCTTGTGCAAAATAGTCGTATATATCAAAATCAGAGTCACGTTACCTACTATTAGACCAAAAGTCGCAAGCAAGGTCTTTGCTGTACCCGGCTTAAAATCTGCACTAATCAAATATGGCCAAAAGCATACCATTGGGAGAATGGCTATTAACACGCATACATAGGTAGGAAAGCTAGTCCAAAGAAAGCGTGTCGTTTCTAACCAGTGACCCCATGAAGGTATCACTATTTTGCTTATAGTGAAAAGTATGCATATAAGGTGGACCACTAGAAGATAAATAGCATACTTTGTCTTACTTAGTACTTTTTTCTTTTTCATTTTGCCTAATTATCCCTGCAAATTCTTCTATCGCTCTGCTACAATATTAGAACTAAAATTAAAATTAACTATATCATTATTCGAATCAAGGTCTAAACTCATAAAATAATGATTCCAAAAGAATTCATTGTTACCTGCTCCCCACTGCACGCCATAATGACCCAAATATTCATCTCTTGGCTCGCTTGGAGTCAGCCATATTTTTTTCCCAAATACTTTCGTGAACTCGTTTTCGTCAAGCTTCTTTAGCAAATCTATACCATCTATATTATATGAAATTTCATATTTTTTGGCAACAGCTGTGCACTCAGAATCGAAGCAAACCTGCGTAACTACACAGTCCTTCAGCTCCGTACTCTTCCTCTTATCTCCGTAAACACCTATACATCCGAGAACTACATTCTTCTTTACAAGAAGATAGGTAGATCGCGTAACTGCTGAGTCATATGACTTAAAGCCGTTTGGTACGCTAACCCCAGCTCCTTGGTATTTAGTATAGCTTCCCGTTGTCAAAAGCTCGTTATAATTAGGATAATCATGTCTACCATTTGACACATAAATTTCAAACCCCTTGTCTATCAAATCCGAAATCTTAGTCTCTGTAAGATGAATTTCAGTTCCGTCAATTTTAAGTGGAGGTGCGTTATCAGGTAGGCCTATAATTATATATACAAACATCAAAAACACGAATATCATAAGCACTGCAACGATACCCATCCAAGATTTCCCAGTTCTCCTTCGTGCATTGAAAAGCGACATTATAGAAGGCGTGATTATAGCAGCACCAATTGGCGCCGCCCCATGACGGAACATGCTCATGACCTTAAAGGCAATTACAGCGCTAATTAGTATTAAAATTATGTGCACTGCATACTCTCCTACGCTTAGCTTACTCGTCCTAGTCTGATTATTTGCTGGGGCATCGTACACTGGAACACCGTTCTCAAAGGTGTTCTTCATTCTAAAACGCAGCCAAAACAATATTCCAATAAACACAAATGCCAAGAACACTAGCATTCCGATAAAAACAAATTTTTCCATCTGTAACCTTTTCTCTGACCTAATTATCGTCCATCAAAATTCATATCTAGTCTACCACATTTTGAAATTGTTTTACAATATTTACATACTTGTGCACGAATCAAAAATGTATACAAGCTTTTCAGAGTATTTATTCTTTACACCTCTTTTCCGCTATGTTAAAATTGTATTAAGTTTAATACTTGTTTTATTCTAAACGTGCGCATCATTTTAGCGCAAAAAACAAATTTAATTCCGTTGTTTCTGTAGTTAACTTTTTTTGATATCATACCTACCTACTAAGAAGAAGATAAATGCGAATATTGTTACTTTTAACGGTGAATTCCCATATGTTGCTAGAGGAGAAGGTGAAAATGGAATCAGAGGATATATTGATTTTGATGAAAAATTTTTAAATCCCTCCAATACTATTTCTTTCGGTCAAGATACTGTAACTATGTATTATCAACCAAATGCCTACTTTACAGGAGATAAGATTCAAATATTTAAGTTAAATAAAAAATATGGGAAATTAACAGAAAATATTGCTTTGTATTTAATTAGTTCGATGAAAAAAGCTTTTACAAATTTTTCTTGGGGTCAATCTTCTTTTGCTCTTGATGTTATTTCAAATATTGATATTGAACTTCCAGTGACAAAAAGTGGTACTATTGATTTTGAATACATGGAAAAATATATTCAAGTAATAAAGAAACAGCTTATTGAGGACGTTGTTGAATATAAAGATGAATACATCAGCAAGAGCAAATCAACTGTTTTTAAATAAGGTTATATGGTATCTTTTTGGTAGCTAAACAGACAAAAGGAACATTTTTTCTCAAAAAATACAAGAAGAGAATGTTGATTTATCAGCATTCTTTTTTATTTCAGATACTTTATCGGAATTACATACAGATAGAAATCTTTTTAAGCAATTTATTCCAACTCTTGTAAAAAGTAATATGATTGATAGCTTATCCGACATCTTAGTAAGATGGCAGTGTTTTAAGTGTCATGGTCAATATGACTGTTGTGTTGTTAAAAGGCATCTTGAAGGATGCCCTTATTGTGATGATAAGTTGATGTTAAAAGGGTATAATACTTTACAAGAAACTCATCCTTATTTAGAGAAATTTTGGGATAAAAGTAATGATAAATCTATTTCTGAATACTGGTATAAGTCTTCTGAATGTATAAATTTGGAATGCCCTTGTTGCCATGTCAGTTTTTATTGCAGTCCTATTGAAATGATTCCAAGAACCGACTTAGAAAATAGTAATTTTGAAACATGTCCTAACAACTGTGATTGGGATACACTTGTTTTTAACAATGATATACTCTACAATTTCCATAATTACAGGAAGAATGGAGCGATAAAAATGGATTGCCTGTTCATTTAGCATTGAGTCACATTGAAACAAAAAAATATTGGTGGAATTGCTCCGTTTGTAGAGGTGAATACTTGTGTTCAATTCCAATTAGAAGAGAAGTGCCTAATACTTGTCCATATTGCAATAACGAACAAGCATTAAAAGGCTATAATACAATTCCAGATATTTATCCTGAATTATGTGATTATTGGAGTAGCAAGAACTTAGTAAAAACTGATGAGGTGACGAGATCGGTTGAAGCTGAGAATAAAATATTTACTTGGATTTGTGATTGTTGCAATTTAGAATTTCAGGAAAGATTAGGGATTGTTTTAGAGGCATTTACAAAAAATAATTCTAGTAAACTTAACTCTATATGTCCTTACTGCAATAAAAACTCCCTAAACCAAATGAAACAGTAAACTATGTTAAGCCCTACTTAATCAATGAATGGGCGAAAGAACTTAACGGAGATATTGATACTTTCTTCTATGATTCAAATGTATTAGTTGATTGGATTTGTCGATAATGTCACAGGAATTTTAAAGCGAAAATTTCTGAACGCTACGAAAACGACCAATATGTTGTCCATATTGTTCTTTTAAAAAGACTGCAAAGGGTTATAACGATCTAGAAACAACACATCCTTTGTTAATTAAAGAATGGTCTACATTAAATAAACAAGAAATGTCTTCAGTAAGGGCTAATTCAACATATACCGCATGGTGGAAATGTCCTGTATGTACTGGAGAATATCAGGAAGTCATTAAAGAAAAATTTTACAGAGATAATTCTTGTCCATATTGTAGAAATCAAAAAGTTTTAAAAGGGTTTAATGACTTAGCAACAACACAACAAAGTCTAATGAATGAGTGGGATTATGTAAATAACCTCCTAATAGCAAATCCAACTGAAATCACAGAGTTGAGTAATATGTCTGTATGGTGGATATGTCAAGAAAATCCAGATCATCGTTATAAAATTCAAGTTAAAGAAAGAATGACGTACAGAAAGCGAAATAAAAAGGCATATTCAATTTGCAAAGGATACAGAAGAAAGCAAGAACATTTTGTACAGTTTAAAAAAGATATAAAAAAATAAGAACACTTTAAATAATATAAAGTGTTCTTATTCTGTCAAAATTGTACATTTGAAAAATTTTTAGTTTTCACTTAAATAAAGTACATTTTAGAGTAGATGAAAAGCTTTTAAAATTTTCAGTATTCACTTAAATAAAGTACATTTTTGAACAATTTTTGCCTGAAAAAAATTTTTGGTTATGTTTTTTATTCTTTTTTATTACTTCTAAAAAAATCTACAACATCTTTCCGAAAAACTATAATTTTCTTGAAAAATATATAAGTCTATGCTATACTACTAGTAGACTAATTTAGGGAGAAAATCATGAAACGTGAGATTTTACTAGAACGAATCGAGAAATTAAAACAAATCATGCCCTGGTATGTTCTGGAATACTACCAATCTAAGCTGGCTGTTCCCTATAGTTTTACAACCTTGTACGAATATCTCAAGGAATACGATCGATTTTTCAGCTGGGTTTTGGAGTCTGGGATTTCAAACGCGGATAAAATTGCTGATATTCCTTTATCAGTCTTGGAAAACATGTCAAAGAAAGATATGGAATCCTTTATCCTATATCTAAGAGAACGACCTTTGCTGAACGCCAATACAACCAAACAAGGTGTCTCTCAGACGACCATCAATCGGACCTTGTCAGCACTTTCTAGTCTTTACAAGTATCTAACTGAGGAAGTTGAAAATGACCAAGGAGAGCCCTATTTCTATCGTAATGTAATGAAGAAAGTTTCAACCAAGAAAAAGAAAGAAACCCTTGCTGCCAGAGCTGAAAACATCAAGCAAAAACTCTTTTTAGGTGATGAAACAGAAGGTTTTCTGTACTATATCGACCAGGAATACCCTAAAACACTCTCAAATCGTGCCTTATCTTCCTTTAATAAGAACAAAGAGCGAGATTTAGCCATTATAGCACTTCTTCTTGCCTCTGGTGTTCGTCTTTCTGAAGCAGTTAACCTGGATCTTCGAGATCTCAATCTTAAGATGATGGTGATTGATGTCACTCGAAAAGGTGGAAAACGTGACTCCGTTAATGTTGCTGCCTTTGCTAAGCCTTATTTAGAGCAATATCTTGCCATTCGAGACAAACGATATAAGACAGAAAAGACCGATACAGCCCTATTCTTAACCTTGTATCGAGGTGTTCCGAACCGGATTGATGCTTCTAGTGTTGAAAAGATGGTGGCCAAGTATTCAGAAGACTTCAAAGTCCGTGTAACACCCCACAAACTTCGCCATACCCTAGCAACCCGTCTCTATGATGCAACCAAATCACAGGTTTTGGTCAGCCACCAGCTAGGACATGCCAGCACACAAGTTACTGATTTGTATACTCATATCGTAAATGACGAACAAAAAAATGCCTTGGATAGCTTGTGAGATACATAATATAAATTATGTAATATCTTTAGTCTAGAAAAAGAGCGTAGATCTTTGATAGAATTTTACGCTCTTCTATTCTCTCTATAAAAACTCAATCCAATAATTTCTGTGGGGTTCGATAATAACTGGCTTCCCCCAAAATGATTTTAGATATGCGAGGTTAGCTGGACTAATAGGTCCGTTTTCGCTATTATACTTCTCTGCACTCTCTTCCGTTAAAAAGCATTTAACTGCTTCATATGGTGTACCATCGCTCGCTATCCGATCAATTCCTAAATAAGCAATTTCATCACCAGCTTTTGGAATATCTGTAAATAGTTTACCAATAAAATAAACCGTCTTATCTTTCATTAATTCATAAGCCTTACTATTTTCCAGTCTGTTATTCGCTGCAGCGTACATAATACAAAAACTATCTACAATATCTTTCAAAGGTATTAATTCTTCTTTACTAACCATAATTTCGTCGGGAGCAAGTCCACCAATGATTAAGTTTTTATAATAAGGTTGTTGAATGATATTATCTAAAGCCATTCCTAATGGTAGTTGGACAGCTTGATAGCCTAATGGTTCTAGCTCTTGCTTTTTCTGGTCAAGATGTTCTTGTGTAATACTGACATTCAAATCATATGGACTGGAAGATTGTTGCTTCCTAAAAAAAGCCACTACGATACGATCTAACTGTTCAAATAGACCAAGATTTGCCACTGGAACTTTAATCATTGAATTTGATCCCCTTTTTGTTTCAGACTTCCTCTATATTATACTCTCATTTTTTTGAATATCAAGTTTAAGATAAAAGATATCCATGTTGAATGGATATCTTTGACTTTATTCAACAACTGCCTCGGCAATTTCTTCACGGCTAATTCCAGCAAAGTAGCGTGTGATATCAATAGTTTCTAGTGCCTTGAGGACATCTTCGCGTTCGTATTTCACGCCGCGAAGGACATCTTCTACAGCTGCAACGTCCTCGATACCAAAGAAGTCACCATAGATCTTGATATCTTGGATTTTTGATTCAATGACGTTGGCAAAAACTTCGACTTTACCACTAGTGAATTTTGTTCCACGACGGACGTTAAACTCAGGTGATTTACCGTAGTTCCAGTCCCATGTACCAAACTTGGTATTCTTGATACGATTGATTTCAGCCAATTCTTCCTCAGAAAAAACGTATTCGGTCATCTCTGGGTACTCTTTTTTCATGTATTCCAATAGCAAATCACGGAATTCTTCAACTGTGATTTTTTCTGGTAATTCATTGATAATATTGGTTACACGAGCACGGACGGATTTTACACCTTTTGACTCAAATTTGTCCTTTGAAACCTTAAGTGCGTTAGCAAGGACTGACAAATCAACGTCGAAGAGCAAGCAACCGTGGTGCATGATACGGCCATTGATATAAGCTTGGGCATTTCCACAAAATTTCTTGCCGTCAATCTCGAGGTCATTACGACCTGTGAACTCAGCTTTGACTCCAAGTTGAGCCAAGGTATTGATTACTGGTGTAGAAAAACTCTTGAAGTCAAAGGCACGATTTTCATCTTCTTTTGAGATGATGGTGTAGTTGAGGTTGTTTAGATCGTGATAAACAGCTCCACCGCCACTGATACGGCGGACTACCTCAATCCCATTTTCTCGAACATAATCACGGTTTATTTCTTCGATAGTGTTCTGGTGACGCCCAACAATGATAGATGGCTTGTTAATCCAAAGTAGGAAGATTTGATCCTCATCCAAAAGATGTTTAAAGGCGTATTCTTCCAAGGCAATATTAAAAGCAGTGTCGTTTGAATGATTGATAATGTATTTCATGATATCCCTTTATACGATAGAGACTGGAAAATACCTTTCCAGTCTATTCTATCTTCGATTTATTTTTTCTTAGGTGAATGGATGGCCATTCCTAGAACATCTGCAAATGCTTCGTACATCACTTCAGAATAGGTTGGATGTCCGTGGATAGTCTTAAGCATTTCTTCAACAGTAATTTCCATTTCAATAATGCTTGACGCTTCGTTGATCAATTCTGCAGCTGCAGGACCGATGATATGAACACCAAGGATTTCTCCGTATTTCTTATCTGCAATGACTTTTACGAAACCTTGAGCAGCATCCGATGCAATAGCACGTCCATTCGCAGCAAAGTTGAATTTACCGATAGCTACATCGTATTTCTCACGAGCTTGTTCTTCAGTTAGACCTACTGCTGCTACTTCAGGAAGAGTGTAGATAGCTGCAGGAGTCAAGTTAAGTTTGGCAACAGCATGATTTCCTTTAAGGGCATTTTCAGCGGCAACTTCACCCATACGGAAGGCTGCGTGGGCTAACATCTTAGTACCATTAATATCACCTGGTGCGTAGATACCTGGAACAGAAGTTTCCATATATTCGTTGACCTTGAGACGTCCACGATCCAATTCAAACTCAACATCGCCAATACCTTCAAGATCCGGCACACGACCGATTGAAAGGAGCGCTTTGCTTGCGATGATATCATCTTTTCCTTCAACCTTGATACGAAGTTGACCATTTTCTTCGATGATTTCTTGCAATTTTGTACCTGTCAAGATGGTCATTCCTTTACGCTCAAGGATCAAGCGAAGATTCTTAGACACTTCCGCATCCATAGCTGGAACGATACGGTCCATCATTTCGATAACAGTTACTTTTGAACCAAATGTCATGAATGCCTGACCGAGTTCGATACCGACAACGCCACCGCCGATGATAACAAGGCTTTCTGGAACTTCGTTCATTTCAAGAATGTCATCACTGGTCATTACAAGTGATGATTCCATACCAGGAACGTTAATCTTGCTGACTTTTGAACCACCAGCAAGGATGATTTTCTTGGTTTCAAGCAATTCTGAACCATTAACTAAGACATTCTTGTCTTTAGTGATGGTACCAATTCCTTTATGAACAGTAACTCCGTAGCTACGAAGAAGACCTGCAACTCCGCCAACCAAAGTATTGACAACTTTAGACTTGGTTTCAAGGAGTTTGTCCATATCTACAGTGAAGTTTGGATTTTCAATGACGATACCACGGCTTGCTGCATGACCGATATTTTCGATGATTTCAGCATTGTGAAGGTAGGTCTTAGTTGGGATACAGCCACGGTTCAAGCAGGTTCCACCGAGTTCTGATTTTTCAACAAGGGCAACCTTACCACCAAGTTGAGCAGCTTTAATCGCCGCCACATAACCAGCAGGACCTCCACCAATCACAACGATATCAAAGGCATCATCGCTCTTACCATCGTCGTTTGAGGCACTAGCTGCAGGTGCAGGTTTTGATTCTGGCGCAACTGCTCCAGCAGTTGGGATGTTTTCCCCTTCTTCTCCAAGATAACCGATAACTTCAGTTACTGGAACAGTTTCACCATCTCCTTTGAGGATGGCAATCAAGTATCCATCTTCTTCGGCTTCCAATTCCATGCTGACTTTGTCAGTCATGATTTCCAAAAGGATTTCTCCTTCTTTTACAAATTCTCCGACTTTTTTATTCCATTGGACAATTTGTCCTTCTGTCATATCCACGCCGGCTTTTGGCATAATTACTTCTAAGGCCATGTCTTACTTCCTTTATCTAAATCTCTAAAAAACAATAGCTGACTTAAACCAACATTGAGATTGGGTTCTCAATCAAGGCTTTCAAGTCTTTCATAAACTTAGCACCAGCCATACCATCTACAACACGGTGGTCAATGGTTAATCCAAGGCTCATGATAGGGCGAATGACAATCTCACCATTGACAACTACAGGTTTTTCAACTGTTGAGCTCACCCCGAGGATTGCTGAGTTTGGTTGGTTAATAATCGGACCAAAGGACTGAACGCCAAACATTCCCAAGTTACTAATTGTGAAGGTTGAGTTTTGCAACTCACTTGGAGCTAATTTACCATCCAAGGTACGACCAATGACATCCTTGAAGGCTACAACCAGCTCTGAAAGACTCATCTTTTCAGCATTGTAAACAACAGGTGTCATCAATCCATTATCCATCCCAACTGCCATAGCAAGGTTGACATAGTTGTGAGTGATAATAGTCTTGCCGTCTTCGGTCAATGAAGCGTTGATGTATGGGTGTTTCATCAAGGTCTTCACAACAGCGAGAGAAAGAAGGTCTGTAACCGTTACTTTCTTACCAGTTGCTTCCATGATTGGATCAAGGACCTTCTTACGAAGAGCCAACATTTCTGACATATCGACATCATAGTTGAGTGTGAAGGTTGGCGCGGTTAGGTAGGATTCAACCATACGTTGGGCGATAACCTTACGCATTGGTGTCATTGGAATACGCTCAATCTCACCATAAGGAGTGATATTGTCTGGAACTTCTTCCACTTTTTCGATTTGAGCAGGAGACTTGATGGTGTCGTTTTCGATATTTTCAGGAAGCAAGGCCAAAACGTCCTTCTTCATGATCTTACCACGATGACCAGTTCCTTGGATTTCCTGCCAAGCAATGTTATGTTCGAGGGCAATTCGTTTTGCAAGTGGCGAAATGCGAACCACGTTTGTGTCTTTATAAGTTTCCACGTCTTCTTTGTGGACACGACCGTTTGCACCTGAGCCAGAAACGTCGTAGAGGTTGATCCCTAGATCATCCGCTAACTTTCTAGCCGCAGGAGTCGCTCTTAGCTTGTCATCAGCCATGACCTCTCCAATTCTATACTAAGATATTAAGGACGAAGAGGGTAATGAAAAAATAGGAGATTGACGATGTGTTCGATGAACACAAGGAAATCTATCTTTTTTTCGCAGACCTCCGTCCGAATTCAATTACATGATACTAAGGGCGTAAAAAGCGACTGAAAAATAGGAAATCTACGCAGACTTTGATGAAGCCAAGGAGATTTATCTTTTTTCCGAGCTTTTAGCCCGTGTTCTAATTTAAGATATTAAGGACGAAGAGGGCAATGAAAAAATAGGAGATTGACGATGTGTTCGCTGAACACAAGGAAATCTATCTTTTTTTCGCAGACCTCCGTCCAAATTCAATTACATGATACTAAGTCGTTCGTCGAATATAATCGATTCGACTCCCTCCTGTCGCAAATTTGCAACTAACTTGGGTACAATACATATCTCAAGTTACTAAAGTTAAAAACCTCTAAAATCTTACATAATTTAATTTATGCAAGATTATTCTTTGTTATAAGTTTTTCGGATGGCATCTTTGATTCTTTCAACGGTTGGAATCATAGCATTTTCTAGGTTTTGTGCGTAAGGCATTGGCACATCTTCTCCGGCGCAACGGCGGATTGGTGCATCTAGATAGTCAAATGCTTCTGACTCTGAAATGATAGCTGAAATCTCTCCGATATAGCCACTTGTTTTGTGAGCATCGTTGACCAGAACAACCTTACCTGTCTTCTTAACTGAGTTAATGATGATATCCTTATCAAGCGGTACAAGGGTTCGTGGGTCAACAATTTCAACCGAAATTCCTTCTTCTGCCAATTCTTCGACAGCTTGAACCACACGGCGAAGCATTTTTCCATAAGTAACAACTGTTACATCTGTACCTTCGCGTTTGATTTCCCCAACCCCAAGTGGGATTGTATAGTCTGGATCAACTGGTACTTCCCCTTTTTGGTTAAATTCTGACTTGTACTCAAGAATGATAACAGGGTTATTATCACGGATAGAAGATTTTAGCAGTCCTTTCATGTCCGCAGGTGTACCTGGTGCTACAACCTTAAGTCCAGGAATGTGAGTAAACCAAGACTCTAAAGATTGTGAGTGCTGGGCCGCAGAACCAACTCCGTTACCAGCTGCACATCGAACTGTCATTGGAACCTGACCTTTACCACCAAACATATAACGTGTTTTAGCAGCTTGGTTGACGATATTGTCCATGGCAATGACTGAGAAATCCATAAAGGTCATATCAACGATTGGGCGAAGTCCTGTCATAGCTGCTCCTGCTGCTGCTCCCGAGATGGCAGCTTCAGAAATCGGACAGTCACGGACACGTTCTGGACCAAATTCTTCAAGCATTCCAACAGAAGTTCCGAAGTCTCCTCCGAAGACACCGACGTCTTCTCCCATCAAGAATACATTTTCATCGCGACGCATTTCCTCAGACATAGCAAGGATAATGGTGTCACGGAACGACATTGTTTTTGTTTCCATTTTATCTCTTTCTCCTTAGTCTGCGTAAATATCTTCAAATGCTGATTCTAGTGGTGGGAATGGGCTTTCTTCCGCAAATTTAACAGAAGCTTCTACTGCTTCCTTGACTTGCGCTTGGATTTCTTCCAATTCTTCTGCACTTGCAATATTGTTTTCAATGAGGTATTTGCGAAGATTTTCGATTGGGTCTTTTTGTTTCCACAATTCCACTTCTTCACGAGTACGATATTTACCAGGGTCAGATGATGAGTGACCAAGCCAGCGATAAGTGATACTTTCGATCAAAACTGGTCCATTGCCACCACGAACATGGTCTACGGCTTTCTTAAATCCTTCATAGACATTGATGACATTGTTTCCATCTTCGATAAACATTCCAGGGATTCCATAAGCAGCACTACGTTGATGGATATGCTCCACATTCGTCATTTTCTTGATATCCGCAGAGATACCGTAACCGTTGTTAATGCAATAGAAAATGACTGGCAGGTTCCAGATAGAAGCCATGTTTACTGCTTCGTGAAAGACACCTTCGTTGGTCGCACCATCTCCAAAGAAGCAAACAACGATTTTACCGGTATTTTTCATTTGCTGACTGAGGGCTGCGCCAACAGCGATTCCCATACCACCACCTACGATACCATTGGCACCAAGGTTACCAGCATCCAGGTCAGCGATGTGCATAGAACCACCTTTACCTTTACAAGTTCCAGTGTATTTGCCAAGGATTTCAGCCATCATTCCATTGAGGTCAATTCCTTTGGCAATAGCTTGTCCGTGACCACGGTGGTTTGAGGTAATTAGATCATCTGGATTGAGAGCCAACATAGCACCCACGTTAGCTGCCTCTTCTCCAACAGAAAAGTGCGTCATTCCTGGCACTTTCCCTTTCTTTACTAATTGCGCAATTTTTAAGTCCATACGACGGATTTCTTCCATCTTACGGAACATCTCTAGCAAAAGATTTATATCTAAAGTTGACATCTTCTTGCCTTTCTAACTTTGTACTTACTTTACTATTTTACCGTTTTTAGAAAACACTGTCAAAGTATATGACCGTTAAAATTTCACAAGGTAAAAAAATAAATCCCCGTTTTAACAGGGATTTATTTTAGTTAGAGTATTTTTTCACAAACTTGTTTTTCGGGATGTTTTCCAAAAATTAGCCCAATCTTTTCATTATGGATTTCAAACGCCATTGATACAAACAGCCAGAAACAATCAAGCTGGCAATCAACCCAATCCAGTAGGCAAATGCCCCCAAGTCAGTTGCTTGATCTAATAGATATCCTAGAGGTATCGCTACTCCCCAATATCCGATTAGGCCAAGATAGAAAGGAACGATAGTGTCCTTATAGCCTCTTAGAATCCCCTGGAGCGGAGCCGCAAAGGTATCAGCTAGCTGGAAGAAGAGACTGTAAGTCAGAAATACAGCCGTTGTTTCAATGAACTGAGAGTCATTCCCATATAGACTTGCTACACGATCTCTAAAAATGTAGAGAAAGGACAGGGTAAAACCAGCAAAAATGAGGGCTGTTATTCTCCCCAAACGAGCATAGATTTTAGAATCCTCAAAACGTTTAGCCCCCACCTCATACGACACAACAATCGCCATAGCAGAGGAAATACTCATGGGAAAAGCGTACATGAGACTCGAAAAATTCATAGCTGACTGGTGACTGGCGATGATGAGCGATGAAAACTTAGCCATGATTAGTCCCACCACGGAGAAAATAGCCACTTCCGCAAATACGGTTCCTCCGATTGGTAGACCTAATCGAACACCTTCCTTGATTTTATCTATATTGAGTGGAATAGGTTTTTCAAGATGTAACGCTTTTAATCTTTCCTGTTTGAACAAAACAAGCAGGGAAATTCCCAGTAAAACCCAATAGGCTAGAGAAGTTCCTAGACCTGCTCCTGCGCCACCAAGCTCTGGAAAACCAAGGGCTCCATATATCAAGAGATAGTTAAAACCACTATTTAGCGGAAGTAATAGGAGCATCAGATACATAGATAGCTTGGTCAATCCAAGAGAATCTAACAATGATCGAATGACACTAAAAAGCAACAAGGGAATAATTCCAATAGACAGGTACCAAAGATAGGAAACTGCAACTGCCGCTACTTGAGCTTCTAGTCCGATATGATTTAAGACAAGAGGTGCCAAGAAAAGTACCAGTCCCAGTAAGACCACAGATAGACCCAAGGCCAAATAGATGAACTGGTAAAAATCTGACGCAACTTCTTCCTTTTTGCCTCGACCAAGATGGTGACCAATGATGGGCACCATGGCCGAAACAATCCCTGTTAAAAAAGTAAAGAAAGGATTCCATAGACTCGTTGCAGTTGATACACCAGCCAAGTCCATGGTATTGTACTGCCCAGTCATTGTTGTATCAACAAAAGAGGCAGAATAATTGGCAAATTGATAAATCAGGATAGGGAAAAATATCTTAAGAAATAAAACAAACTTATCTTTAAATTGATGGGTTGGGTACATAAGTGCTCTCTATTCTTTTCAATTTAAGAGCAGAGTCCCATCTAGTTTTGGTAGACAATTTGTCCCTTGCAGATGGTATATTTGACCTGCCCTTTTAAAGTTTCCCCGATAAATGGAGAATTGGCTGATTTTGAAGCGAAGTTTGGACCAACAGTACGATCAGCCTTGTCATCAAAGACAGTGATGTCCGCTGGACCATTTTCAGCCAAGTAGCCTGCTTCAAAGTTGTACAATTTAGCTGGATTGACAGTCATTTTTTCTAGTAATTCCATCAAGCTTAGTTCACCAGCTTCCACCAAATAAGTCAAACCAAGAGAAAGAGAGGTTTCCAAACCAGTCATACCAGATGGCGCTTTGGTGATATCTTCTACATTTTTCTCATCTGCATGGTGAGGCGCGTGGTCTGTCGCGATAACTGTGATAACACCTGACTTGAGACCTTCGATAACGGCACGACGGTCTGATTCCAAACGAAGCGGAGGGTTCATTTTGGCATTGCTACCTTGAGTTAAAAGAAGAGTTTCTGTCTTAGAAAAATGTTGTGGTGCCACTTCTGCTGTGACTTGGGCCCCCAAACCTTGAGCAAACTCTACTACTTTGACACTTTCCTCCTTAGACAAATGCTGGATATGAACGTGGGCCTTAGTTGCATGGGCAATCATGACATCACGCGCAATCATAGCGTATTCTGCTACACCTGTCGCACCACAGATCTTGAAGTGGTCTTTAGCGATGTTTTCGTTGAAACCAAGAATTCCATTCAAACCAGGATCTTCCTCGTGAAGACAAACAAAGGTACCTAGTTTCTTGGCGTTTTCCAAGGCTTCTTTGAGAACCTTGCTACTTTCAAGCGGGATACCGTCATCTGAGAAACCAACTGCTCCAGCTTCCAAAAGTGCCTTAAAGTCAGTTAAGTCTTGGCCATTAAAGTTCTTGGTAATAGTCGCAACCGTTTTGACGTTAATCTTTTCCTTGGCAGCAGACTGGAGAACTTCTTGCAAGGTCTCTACATCCGAGATGGTAGGGTTCGTATTAGCCATCATGACAACCGTTGTGAAACCACCTGCCGCTGCCGCTAGTGCACCGGTATGAATATCCTCCTTGTGGGTTTGACCAGGCTCACGGAAGTGAACATGAATGTCCACTAAACCAGGCGCTACTACTAGACCAGTCGCATCAATCACTTCTGCTCCTTCTCCCTTGATTTCAGGGGCAATTTTGACAATTTTTCCATCTTGGACCAAAACATCACACACTTGATCCAAACCAGACTTAGGGTCCATTACACGACCGTTTTTGATTAGTAGCATCTGTTTTCTCCTTTATTCATAAAAATCAACTTGGGTATCCAACAATTTATCCCCATCATAAACAAACTTGGCTGAGAAGAAGGGTTTATCCTCTAAGAGCCACTCAACAAAGGTGTGGTCACCTTCCCAAGTCGGCTTGCTCAAGACCTCATCATAGGGAACCCATTCTAAGGTCCCCTCATTGCAGTCAATCAAGTCACCCTCAAACTCTGTCACCTTAAATACATAAGTGTACCAGTCTAAATCAGGTGTGAACTCAGGAAAAGTGATAACGCCTTTTAGCACAGGCTTGGCTTTCAGACCTGTTTCTTCGAAGATTTCACGCGCCGCGCATTCCTGAGGCGTCTCTCCTCTCTCTAGCTTACCACCCACACCAATCCATTTGCCAGCATGGATATCATTGGGCTTTTTATTGCGATGGAGCATGAGTAGTTCTTTTCCGTTATCAATGTAGCAAATCGTCGCTAACTGAGGCATATTTTCTCCTTATCTAAGCCAATCGATTGGCTCTTGTCCTGTCTCTTCTAAAAATGCATTGGCCTTAGAAAAAGGCTTGGAACCCCAAAATCCTCTGTAAACAGATAACGGACTAGGGTGGGCTGATTCGATAATCAAGTGGTTAGGATTTGTAACCAAAGCCTTCTTCTTACGTGCATAGGATCCCCAGAGTACAAAAACGACTGGTCTGTCTAGATCATTCACCACCCGAATCACAGCATCCGTAAAGGGCTCCCAAATCTGCCCAGCATGACCGTTTGCCTGCCCAGCAGGAACGGTCAAACAAGCATTGAGAAGTAAAACTCCTTGCTCAGCCCAAGCTGTCAAATCATGGGATGCTTTAACTCCGACATCATCTGCTAATTCTTTCAAGATATTTTGCAAGGATGGCGGAGCTGGAATAGCATCTGGAACCGAAAAACTCAAGCCCTGCGCTTGACCTGGCCCGTGATAAGGATCCTGTCCCAGAATCACCACCTTAACCTCTTCAAGTGGCGTTGTTAACAGAGCCTGAAAAACCTTTTCCTTAGGTGGATAAACAGTTCCCTGAGCATAGACCTGTTCCATAAATTGATTGATTTTCCCGAAATAACCTTCAGGCAATTGCTCCTTAATCAAAGCATGCCATGATGAGTGTTGCATAAAGCCTGCTCCTTCATTTTTACTGCCTCTATTATAGCAAAAAGTGGCTATGGAAACCACTTTTTACAGTTTATCTAAAAATTAAATAAATCGACTATATATACGATTTGAATAAGTGAATGCGGTTTATAAAGAATGACTATTCTTTATAATTACTTTTTAAATCTTTGAGCATTTGACTACCTCTTTCAAAGATCATCTTTTCTGAAATATTTCGAAACATATTAAAATCCATTTCAGAAAAAGGAGTTTCTTTAGAAGCTTGCCATATGCTCTTTAAATAGTTTTTTTCTAAAAAGTCGTCAAAATTAGAAAACATTTGAAAATACAATTCATTCTCTTGGTGTAAAATCGCTCTTTTTAAAGGGTAATACTCCTTAATATTATTAACTTTTTGTTCGTAGGCATATTTTGCTACATGATCTAGGTATATATCAAAAAAGTCATGCGGAAAATCTCCCATACACCCATTACGATTCATATTGAGGCTATATTTTCGATTAGTAACATAATTCGGAAATATGTTTCCTATTACTCTAAGATTATCTACTTGTGAATCCCTTCTCCCAATATAATCTCCATCTTTAACTAATGATGGAGATTTCCAAGTAAAAATTAAATCTCCAGAGAAAATTTTTTTATCATAAAACTTAAAAAGAGATTGATAAATACTATTTGCTAATTGACAATTGTCAGATTTAAATTTATAATTCACAGCTTCATTAAAATCAACTTCAGAAATTTTAATGTACTCTTTAATAGTAATATCAGCATTTTTTGCGGTCATTAGCTTCTCTCCTTTAAAATGTAATCTTCTCAAGAGTATTTATATCCAAACAATCCAGTAAGTCTTGGTAGGAATGGACTTCGTAAGTCGGCTGAGCTTGCGTCTTGTTTTCCAGATGATAGGGATTGTACCAGACAGTATCGATCCCAGCATTATTGCCACCTTGAATATCAGCTGTTAGGGAATCTCCAATCATCAGGGTCTTTTCTTTATCAAATCCAGTAATCTGCTGACCAATTTTTTCATAGAATAGTGCATCAGGTTTTTGAGTTTGTAATTGCTCGGAGATGAAAACTTGATTGAAATAGGGAGCCAGACCTGATTGAGCCAAGCGCCCTGTCTGAATGGCAGTGATGCCATTTGTCGCAGAGTACAGGTCATAATCACGCTCAATGAGACTGTCTAAGAGTTCATGAGCACCTGAAAGAGTTTGTCCCTGCTGAGCGAGATAAAATTGGTAACGCTGGGCCAGTAAAGTACCGTCTTTCTCCAGTCCAAAATGATCAAACAATCGAGAAAAGCGCGTGTTAACCAGTTCTTGTTTGCTGATTTTCTTTTGTTCCAAGTCCTTCCAGAGAGCCTTGTTCATGGGAACGTAATAGTCTTTGTAGGCTTGAATATCCGCAACTCTTTCTTCTTTTAGAAGTTGTGTCAGAGCCACATCCTCAGCAGTATCAAAATCAAGCAAGGTGTGGTCAAGGTCAAAGAGTAGAAATTTGTAGGGCATTGAGTTTCCTTTCTGAGTGAGAAAAAGTCGCTAATATTTATTTGGGAAATATTCTTTTCCCAACTGCCATAAGTACTGATCAATCTCTTTAAGATTAAATTCTTCTAATCCGTAGTATTCTCTAAAAGCAATAATTATATTTTTAAATTTTTGATAATCTTTTAGGTCTGCATTCTTAAAGTTGAAAAATTTATCTTTTTTTCTAAAATATTTTAATACCTTTTCTACATAGCTATCATAAATAGGGTATTCTTTAGGGTTATGATGAGAACAGAATTTGGTAGAAAAAGAATAAAAATTTCTAGTGACTCCATTAATAGTAACATTTTGAATTTCATTGACTAAAGTTACATCACCTTGTTTCAACCTCTCGTCAATTTTAAGACTCAGAATATGCTCTGCAACTGGATAAACTGAAAAAATATTTGTGCTATAAAAATCATTTAATGTAGCAACCTTTAATAAGATATCAGAAATTTCTTCGTTACTTGGTAATAGCTCAAAAAACAATTTATCTAAAGCATCTTCTTGCAACTGATAATTTTTAAGATTTTTCCACGATTTTAAGTATTTTTCAACTTCAATGGCTGACGGTTTAGAAATAACAATTTCTGGTTTCTCTTTTCTGTTGTAGTTTCTTTGCATATCTATCACACTTCAAGTAGTTATTCAAAAGATTTGATAGATTAATTATAGCATATTACAAAAACGAATGGGTAACCTCTTTATTACCCCCTACCTCAATTCCTTGGCTATTCTGCTCTTTTCGAGTTTTCTCTTGGTAATTCGTTTCCATAAAACAAGTGGATTCAGACTATAGGATAATCGTAGGAGGTAATAATTGATCCATTCGATTAGGGCAAAAAGCTGTATTAGTGTGGCTAAGATGCCCACGTGGACACTCTGCATATTCCAGACTATAAAAGGAAAGCCTGAAATAAGTAAAACAAGGTCTAGTATTCTGAAACCAACATATAGTTTGGGAACACTTCTACTTCCGAACTGGGGTTTCGAGAGTCTTCTAATCAAAATCGCCCAATAGATTGACCCTTGAAGCAAAATAAATGTTAGTAAAGACAAAGGATAGAGAATGGTTACTAGACTATTCCAATCAGCAAGCCGATTTTTCAAAAGGAAAAAACAAAACCAAATGGATAGGACGGCTGTGAACTCTCCCAAACAAAGGGATACCAACTCTTTTCTAACTTTCTCTTTTTGTATGTGCATCATCTCACCCATCTATCTATCATCCTATATCAGAAAAAAGCCACTCGAAGCATTTTCTAGTCGACATTTCTCAGAATCAAGGCATTCTAAGCATCAAACAGTTCAATTCCTTTAATACCAATGTAATTCTAAACTTAGAATTACATGAAAATAAATGTTTTAGGACTATTCTAAGTCTATGATAGCCTTAAGTTTTAATTTTTGAAGGATTCTAAAGCTAAAATTGTTCAAAAATCACGAGAATGAAGCGATTCGAAGCTTAGAAGAACCTTTTGTAAACTTCATACGCACCTTAACTACTAGGACTTACAATTTTTCTGATGAGCTTTGAGTTTTTTCAGAGCCCAGTCATAGTGACTGGAGGTGCTACTGACAAAGTAGGAACCTAGACTTGTCCCTCCCGTCCACTTATAGACACCTTTTGTGAACAATTCGTCATTGCTGAAGCCTTCCATCAACTCTAAAACCTCTTTATGCGATTGATTGAGGAGTTTGGTTGCTTCTTCTAAGGACGTTCTCTGGTGCTTCTTCCAAAAAGCGACATTCATTTCCCCATAAGTTTTCCAATTATAAGGCTCAGGAAGAAAAGGTCGTTCATGTCCCTTTTGATTAGAATGTACCCAGGTTAAAAGTAACTGCTGCCATTCATAAAGATGGATCAGGACATCCCGCAGATTTTTATCTCTTTTCCAGTGAGCTTCTTTTTTCTTTTGGTCTTTTGAAAAATCAAAAGGAGTCTGTAGCTCCTCTTCACTTAATTTAGAGATAAAGTGATTGAACTTTTCATAGTTTTCCTTAGAGGCTAACACTAGCTCCTCTTTTGTTTTTGGTCTAGGCATAGGAGTTCTCCCTTCATTTTCAAGTAGAATAAGCTATTTTCTTACTTCATTATACCACAATCAAAAAGCAGTTCTTCATTTTACGAAAAACTGCTTTTACTGACTAGTTATTTTATGCTTATAGTCACTAGTTTACATATAAATCTCTAAAGCGACCATCCACTTCAGCTATCTGATAGAGCAAGTGGGCTAGTTCTTGATAATCTTCTTTTAAACATGAAAGATGGGCTTGGCCAAATAAAGTAGCCAATTCCTCTTTTAATCTTGCTCCTTCGGAATCATGGTCTTTTAAGAACTTACTGAGGTAGAGATTTCGAACAGCAGCAAGTTTAAAGCTGAAATACTGATGCAATAGTTTTTGCTCTGTATTTAAGCCATTTTCAGCAACTGCTTTTGCATAACATTCCAATACACCTCTTTGTCCATCCAGATATCGGGTCTTCATAATCCTTGCTGTTTCTTGGTAGATTTCAGTCTGACTAGGAGTCTTGACCTTCTTAAAATTTCCCCACATGGAGTAAGCTCCTCGCTTATAGTCAATAGCCTCCGCCTTCCAAGCTTCTATAATGTCATTAAAAGTAACCTTCATACAGGCAAAACCAGCTGGATCATGCAAATAAAGGTACTGATCATCAATGCCATACACGGTTACGAAGTGATCCACACCATAAAGGATTGTGTGATTGGGATTGTAGGTCAGATGCCCCATATCAAGAGGTCCCAGTACGACAGGTCCATTGGACAGAAAGGTTTCCAACTTTCCTTTAACCTCTTCCAAATCTACTTCCGATCCATCCTTTAGATAGAAGTCCTCATAGTCAAACCCAAGTATTTTTAAGGAATGAGAGATGGAAAGATCTGGCATTCCATTATCAAAGAATACTAGAGGGTGCTGCTCATCTTCCTTTACGATACTAGCGCCATTCCCCATCGCCATGATTGCCTCTAAAAAATCTGCTTTAAAGTCATAACCATAGGCGTCGAGTGCCATTGCCAATGAATAGCTATAGCAAAGTGACACATCTCCAAAATACATCTGCATATTCATGCCTCCTTATCTTCTATGGGACTATTATACCGAGAAAACTATTCGCATGCCCCATTAAATCCAAACAAAAAATATTGGTATTTGTGATTTACGGACATGAATGTCAACAATTAAAAACTCTGTAAAAGATACCTTCTACAGAGTCAGCTTTCCATCTTTATAAAAAATAGAAAATTATCTAGTCCTTGCTTACTGGTATCCAGAGTTGCATTTGATAGTCTGGTGACGACATGTCTCCCTCGGTATAGACTTCAAAGTCTGGCGCTCCTGAGTGGCGATAGCCAGTTTCTGGGAAAAAAATCTCTAGAACATATTTCCAAGCATTGTGAATGCTAGCTGGTATAGGACCTTTGACTGGGACGATAGCATATTCAGCTGCTGGGATATCTTTGATGGACAGACCTAGTTCTTCTGCTTTAGTTTTATCCGTCACATCATAAGCAGCCATATAGTTGATGATTTCGCCTTCTTTGACATCCGAGCAGACGCCAAAGGATTGGCCACTACCCAAACCTTCTAGCATTTCAAAACTGTGATGGGCATAGAGTTGATCCCAAGCAGACGGGCATTTGCTATTGTCAATAGCTTCCAATAGGACGCCTGCCACGATAAATGCAGGCTTCTTTTGAATCTTGATATCCATGTTCTTTCCTCCTGTGATTTTTAAGGATAATTGAAGCTTAGGAAAGACCCGATAAGGTTTTCCATTTCGAACTTCTGAGGGAGTTGCACCATGGAATTTCTTGAAAGCTGCGCTAAAGGCATCCGCAGACTCATAGCCGTATTTGAGTGCTATATCAATAACTTTCTCAGAGCTTTCCCGCAAGTCTGTCACAGCTTCTGACAGCCTGCGATTGCGCAAATATTCTGCTAAAGTCGTATCTGCTAGGATGGAAAAGAGCCTGCTAAAGAGAGCATAAGAATAGCCCGATAGCTGCTGGAATTTCTGCAAATCCACTTCTGCGTCCAACTTGCTTTCCAGATATTCCATGGTTCGATTGAATTGATGCATCATATTCTTTTTCACCTCCTGATTAAAGTCTAACAGATATCAGATACTTCCGCCCCAGAATCTTTGTACAAGATTTAAAGGTTCAATTTTTACAACTTCCCCTTTAATTTCTCAACAAAGAGATAGGCTGCTGGGCAGGTCAAAGTATTTTTGATTGTCAGATGATTAATTTGATAAATCTTCTTACGATCTGTATGAGGGAACTCGCGGCAAGCCTTTGGTCGAACGTCGTAGATGGAGCAGAGATTATCTCCTCCTAGAAAGGGGCAAGGCATGGATTTGAAAACCTTATCTCCATCTTCATCAACTTGTAAAAACTCTGCTTCAAAGGCTGGTAATTTCATCTTAAAGTACTTAGCAATACGGGTAATATCGGCTTCCTTAAAGTCAGGCCCCAATGTCTTGCAACAGTTCGCGCAGGCAGTACAATCAATCTCAGCAAAAACTTCTTGGTGAATCTGCTGGGCAATCTTATCTAAGTTTTTAGGAGGTTTTTTCTTTAGATTAGCTAACACTTTGCGGTGCTCCTTCTGCTTTTGCAGTGCTAGTTGGTGGTAGTACTCAATATCAATCTCTTTAGACATAATTTCTTCCTAATACAAATGTTTTTGTCTATTATACCATAAACTCTGCCCCCTTTTTTCCCTCTGAATAGAAAAAAGCCCTTCGGAATAAATCCGGAGGGCTTAAAACGTTGTTAAATCAACGACCGAACTTTTGAATTTCAAGGTTCGGGATAAAATAGTTCACTGAACTATTTTATTTTTTCAAGTTGTAGAATGATTTCAATCCACGGTATTCAGCTACTTCACCAAGTTGGTCTTCGATACGAAGCAATTGGTTGTATTTAGCAATACGGTCTGTACGTGAAAGTGAACCAGTCTTGATTTGTCCTGCGTTAGTTGCAACTGCGATGTCAGCGATTGTTGAATCTTCAGTTTCACCTGAACGGTGTGATACAACAGCAGTGTAACCAGCTTCTTTCGCCATTTCAATAGCGTCGAATGTTTCAGTAAGAGTACCGATTTGGTTAACTTTGATAAGGATTGAGTTAGCAGCACCTTCTGCAATACCTTTTTCAAGGTAAGAAGTGTTTGTTACGAAGAAGTCGTCACCAACCAATTGAACTTTACCACCAAGACGTTCAGTAAGAGCTTTCCAACCGTCCCAGTCGTTTTCATCCATACCATCTTCGATAGTGATGATTGGGTATTTGTTTACCAATTCTTCAAGGTAGTCGATTTGTTCTGCAGCAGTACGTACAGCAGCGCCTTCACCTTCAAATTTAGTGTAGTCGTAAACTTTACGTTCTTCATCATAGAATTCTGATGAAGCACAGTCAAATCCGATAAATACGTCTTTACCAGGAACATATCCAGCAGCTTCGATTGCAGCAAGGATAGTTTCGACACCGTCTTCAGTTCCTTCGAAACGAGGAGCGAATCCACCTTCGTCACCTACGGCTGTTTCCAAACCACGTGATTTAAGGATTTTCTTAAGAGCGTGGAAGATTTCAGCACCCCAACGAAGAGCTTCTTTGAATGTTGGTGCACCAGCAGGTACGATCATGAATTCTTGGAAAGCGATTGGAGCGTCAGAGTGAGAACCACCGTTGATGATGTTCATCATTGGAGTTGGAAGAACTTTAGTGTTGAATCCACCAAGGTAGCTGTAAAGTGGGATTTCAAGGTAGTCAGCAGCAGCACGAGCTACAGCGATAGACACACCAAGAATTGCGTTTGCACCCAATTTACCTTTGTTAGGAGTACCGTCAAGTGCGATCATAGCACGGTCGATAGCTTGTTGGTCACGTACATCGTAGCCGATGATAGCTTCAGCGATGATGTTGTTTACGTTGTCAACAGCTTTTTGTGTACCAAGACCACCGTAACGAGATTTGTCACCGTCGCGAAGTTCAACTGCTTCGTGTTCACCAGTAGAAGCTCCTGATGGAACCATACCACGTCCGAAAGCACCTGATTCAGTATAAACTTCTACCTCAAGTGTTGGGTTACCGCGTGAGTCTAGGACTTCGCGAGCGTAAACATCAGTAATAATTGACATTTTTTACTCTCCTTTGAGTTAAATTTTTTACACCTCTATGATACCTTAAAAATAAGCGTTTTTCAAGAAAAAACGTTATCTTTGTGCAAATTTTCCTTAACTTTATAAAGTAATCGCTTTCTTTTGTCTGTTTTCATGCGATTTTTGTGATATACTGTTTTTATGACAGATTTATCAAAACAACTACTAGAAAAAGCTCATGGCGGGCCGAAATTAAACCCTGACGAACAACGCCGCTACCTCGGTACTTTCGAGGAAAGAGTTCTTGGATACGCGGATGTTGAGACGGCCAATAGCCTTCAACTCCAAAAAGGATTTTTAACGATTTTGGAAAACTTTCAAGAAAAGACAGAGAGTCTTTTTGTGAAGATTTCGCCAAATATCGAGTTTGACAAACAAGTATTCTACTTAAAGGAAGCTAAGGAAACCAATAGTCAAGCAACGATTGTATCAGAGGAACACACTTCTTCACCTTTTGGCTTAGTTATCCATTCAAATGAACCCGTTCAAGTGGATGAAAAGGATCTTCGACTGGCTTTTCCAAGCCTCTGGGAGGTTAAACAGGATGAACCAGTTAAAAAATCCATCTGGAAAAAATGGTTAGGTTAATCCTTCCTCATATTTAATAAATGACCGATATTAGTAGCTGTGTGCTCCAAATAGAGACTTGCATTTTTCAAACTATTCTCTAAAGGTTCACATTTCTCTAAAATGGAAAAGGCAGCTTCTATATTTTCAAATGGTAGGGGAGGCAAATCGTCAGCAAGACTACCACAAATAGCAATAACTGGAACTCTGTTAGGGGTTCTTTTTGCTACGCCGATAGGAGCTTTTCCAGCAAAGCTTTGACTGTCCAGTCTGCCTTCTCCAACGATAACCAAGTCGGCACCTGCAACTTTCTTGTCAAAGTCTATCAAATCCAAGCAAGTATCAATCCCAGATACGATACAGGCCTTAGCAAAGGCACAGAGTCCAGCAGCAATACCGCCACCTGCCCCTGCTCCTTTAAGAAATAGGGTAGAAGGCGATAATTTTTCATAGAACCGCTGCATAGCCAGATCTACTGTCTCAAATAAAGCAGGATCCAAGCTCTTTTGTTTTCCAAATGTATAGGTCGCTCCTTGATGACCACATAAAGGGCTCACGACATCTGCTAAAATGCGAATTTTCACATCTTCAGGAATCCTATACAACTCACTGTCTGAAACTGACTCGAACTCAAGCAAAGTCTGACCGCAAGCTGGTAATTCCTTTCCATTCTTATCATAAAAACAATAACCCAGACCAGCAGCAATGCCTATCCCACCGTCATTACTAGCCGTACCGCCAACGCCGACATAGATATCTTTCATTCCTTGATCAATGAGATGGCGAATCAATTCTCCGATACCGCGAGTTTGGATGTGGAGAGGGTTTCGTTTCTCCTGCGGAATCTTTCCAAGACCAACCAAGTCAGCAACTTCGAAGAGCGCTATTTGATCTTTTTGAAAATAGCGCATTGATACTTTTAGCCCAAAAGGCCCCGTCACCTCTTGCCATTTTTCTTCGAGTTCAAGAGAATGGCGAATAGCATCTACAGTTCCTTCCCCACCATCACCAACAGGACAGAGCAGACATTCTACATCCGATATTGACTGTTCGAAGCCTTTTTTTATAGCTTGAGCGACATCTTCTGCTGTCAAACTTTCTTTAAAAGAATCAGGTGCGATTACAATTTTCATAGTTCCCTCTCATTCTAAGAAATCAATCAAAGGAAGAACTTCCAAAAAATCCCTCGTATCTACATGACAAGCTATCTCTGCTTTTACGACCTCTTTGGCACAAAAGGCTATACCGTGGCCTGCTGTCTTTAACATCAAGAGGTCATTGGCACCATCACCGATAGCAATCGTTCTTTCTTTGGGTAGTTCTAATTCCTTTCTCCATTTCTCAAGAGTAGCATTTTTTACTTGACCTGTCACAATTTCACCAACTAATTTTCCTGTTAAAAAACCGTCTTTGACTTCCAACTGGTTAGCAGAGAAATAGGAGATACCAAGGGATTTTGCTAATCTCTCAACGATTGGTGTAAAGCCACCAGACACTAAACCGACGAGGATGCCATTCTTTTGGAGAATGGAGATAAATTCCCGAGCATTCTTGGAAAGATGAATGGATTTGAAAACTGTATCAAAGACCGAAATCGGAAGCCCTTTTAACAAAGCCACTCTTGCTCTTAAACTTGTTTTAAAATCCAGTTCACCTCGCATTGCCTGGCTTGTAATTTGCGAAATTTCGGCTTCGCAACCTGCTTCTCTTCCTAAAAGATCAATCACTTCCTCTGCTATCAGGGTGCCATCAACATCCATGACACAGAGCCCCATTACTTGAGTCATCACTTCTCCTCTTTTCTAAACAGCCCAAAAATCGTATGAAAGAATCATACGATTTTATCTATTAGTTGACTAAACTATGGTACAAGTCCAGGTAAGATTTGCAGGCTGTATCCCATGAGAAATCGCATTCCATAGCTTGTTTTTGTAGATTTTTCCAAACGTCCGGCTGGTACTTATAAACATCCAAGGCTGTTTGGAAACTCCAGTTAAGCCAGTAAGGTGTTAAATTGTCAAAGCTAAATCCAGTACCAGTTCCTTCGATAGGATTGAAGGATTGAACCGTATCACGCAAGCCACCCACTTCATGAACCAATGGTAGTGTTCCATAACGCATAGCCATCATTTGTGACAAGCCACATGGTTCAAAACGACTTGGCATGAGGAAGAGATCACAAGCTGCATAAATTTCTTGAGCGAGCTTGACGTCAAAAGTGATATTTGCTGATAGTTTGTCAGGATAGACTTGCGCAAACCAGGAGAAGGAATGTTCAAAAGCCGGGTCACCTGTTCCTAAAAGGACTATTTGAACGTCCTCTTGTAAGAAACGATGCAAGCTCTCTACAACAACATCAAAGCCTTTTTGACGGGTCAAACGAGAGACAATCCCAACTAGAGGAACATCTGCTCTCACAGGTAGACCAACTCTCTCTTGCAATTTTGCTTTGTTTTGTGCTTTTCCTGACAAGTCATCCTTATCAAAATGATAGTCTAAAAGCGGGTCTGTTTGAGGATTATAAAGATCTGCATCGATACCATTGACAATACCTGAAACCTTACCTGACTCCATGCGAAGAATCTGATCCAAGCCACAACCGAACTGGCTAGTCATAATCTCATGCGCATAGCTAGGAGATACGGTTGAGACACGATCCGCGTAGAGAATACCTGCTTTCATCCAGTTAAGACAGTCATTCCAACGAAGGGTTCCATCAGCATACCGTTCAAATCCTACACCGAACAAATCCCACAACATTCCTTCAGAAAATTGACCTTGGAATTCCAAATTATGAATAGTTAAAACGGTTCTGATTCCTTGATATGCCTGAATCCATCTGTATTTTTCCTTCAAGAGAAAAGGAATCATAGCGGTGTGATAATCATGGGCATGGAGAATATCTGGAATGAAATCAATTCGCTCCATGGCTTCAAGAGCAGCCAGTTGGAAGAAGGCAAAACGTTCACCATCATCGAAATCTCCGTAAACATGACCTCGGAAGAAATAAGTTTGATTGTCTACGAAGTAGAAGGTAACACCATTCAAGACGGTCTTCTTAATACCACAGTACTGTCTACGCCATCCCACACTCACTTCAAAGTGAAGAACATCCTCAATCTGGTCGCCGAACTTAGCCTCTACCATGTCATAGTAAGGTAAGACAACCGAAACTTCATGCCCTGCCTTTACCAGTGATTTGGGCAGAGCGCCAATGACGTCTCCCAAACCACCTGTTTTTGAAAAGGGCGCACCCTCTGCTGCTACGAATAAAATTTTCATGAATGAATATCCTCTGTAACTTTTTCGCCTTTTTTGACTACAACTGGGTGTTCAGCAGTACCGCGAATAACGACACCGTCAGCAACTTCAACCCCTTTGTCCAAGATGGCATATTCAACTTGGGCACCTTGACCAATCACAACACGAGGGAATAAAACGCTGTCCTTCACCACACTATCTTTGTGAACATAAATATTACGAGATAGGACTGACTGAACTACTTCACCCTCAATGATACTACCAGAGGCAAACTGAGAAGTACTTACTTTTGAAGTATTTGCATAGTAGGTTGGTTCTTCATTCTTAACCTTGGTATAAATCTTTTGGTTAGGTGAGAAGAGAGAGTAGAATTTTTGAGACTCCAACATATCAATATTGGCTTGATAATAGGATTGAACGGAGTGAATATTGGCTAGATAGCCCGTGTATTCGTAAGCAAAAGCACCTTCTTTTACAGCTAAATCGCGGAGTACATAGCGTAATTTTTCTGGATATTCTTTTTGAACTTCTTCTTCAAGTCGTTCAATCAACCACGGAGTATCAACGACGAATATATCTGTAGACATGTTGAAAAGTTCATCTGTTGATTTGGCATCAAAAAGTTTATGAGAAAGAACATGGTCTGTTTCATCCACTTCCAAGATGGCATTAACATCTGAAATATCCTTTTTAGGTAATTTCTTATAAACAACTGTAATCGGACGACCGGCAGTAGTATGTAAATGGAATACTTGATTGAGGTCAATATTCACCACGATATCACAGTTAAGTGCAACCGTCTGATTTGATCCTGAACGTTTCAAATAAGTGAGAAGCTGTTGGTAATATTCTTTCCCAACTGTGCTACTTTCAACACTCGTATTATAAATACCTAGATAGTAGTGGCTGAGAAGGGTAGATAAGCCCCACTCACGTCCTGAACGAATGTGGTCAAAGACTGAACTGATATTGTCTTGTTGGAAAATTCCAAAGACACTACGAACACCAGCATTTGCAAGGCTAGAAAGAGGGAAATCAATTAAACGATATTTTGCTCCAAATGGCAAGCTAGCCACCGGACGGTGTTCTGTTAACGTTGACATATCATGAAAACCAACTGTGTTTCCTAAAATGGCTGAATATTTATCAATCTTCATCTGATGCTACCCCCACTACTTCATTGTATCCTACTACTTGTACTTCGTCTGTTCCATCAATTTCGACACCTTCAGAAATAACAGCACCCTCACCAATAATGGCACGTTTAATTTTTGCACCTTTTCCGATAATGGCACCACTCATGATTACAGAGTCTACTACTTCAGCACCCTCACGTACTTGCGCTTCTGTTGAGAGAATGGAATGCTTAACAGTTCCATCCACGAGACAGCCATCCACAACTAAAGAATCTTCTACATGAGCGTGTTTTCCAATAAAGTTTGGTGGTGAAATCAAGTTCCGTGAGTAGATTTTCCACTGACGATCACGACTATCCAAAGCGTTGTTTGGATCAATGTATTCCATATTGGCTTCCCATAGAGATTCAATCGTACCAACGTCTTTCCAGTAACCCTTGAATTCATAAGCATAAACACTTTCACCAGACTCAAGGTAGTTTGGAATAACATTTTTACCGAAATCTGACATATCTACCTTGTTCTTTTCAGCGGCTACTAGCATGTTGCGTAGACGTTTCCAGTCAAAAATATAGATTCCCATAGAAGCTTTAGTAGACTTAGGTTCTGCTGGTTTTTCTTCGAATTCGACGATACGGTTATTGGCATCTGTATTCATGATACCAAAACGGCTAGCTTCCTTTAGAGGTACGTCTAGAACAGCTACAGTCAGACTGGCATTGTTATCCTTATGTGATTGGAGCATATCATCGTAGTCCATCTTGTAGATATGGTCACCAGAAAGGATCAAAACATACTCAGGATTAATACTATCAATGTAGTCGATATTTTGGTAGATAGCGTGACTGGTCCCTTCAAACCAACGGTTTCCCTCACTCGCAGAGTAGGGTTGAAGGATAGAAACACCTGTGTTAATACCATCTAGTCCCCAGCTAGAACCATTCCCAATATGGTTGTTCAAAGCAAGAGGTTGGTACTGCGTAATAACACCAACATTATGAATCCCAGAGTTTGCACAGTTGGAAAGAGCAAAGTCAATGATACGGTAGCGCCCACCGAATTGCACTGCCGGTTTGGCAATGCTTTGAGTGAGTTTTCCGAGACGTGTTCCTTGCCCACCCGCAAGGATCAAAGCTAGCATTTCATTCTTCATTTTCTACTCCTTTATAAAGACATGTGAACGTTAAAATCGAAAGAAGGTCGGAAGTCAAACTTTTTATAAAAATAATAGGAAATCCATTTCTCTTGTGTTTCAAGTCCAATACAAGTACATCCGTTTTTAAAATATTAAAAATTGTAATCAACAGCCTGCTATTCTTTTTTCTTAGCTGGTTTCAAACGACGCTTGATCTTCCAAATGCTTGCTCCCATAGCAGGCAGGGTGAAGGTCAAAGTCTGCTCGTAATCTTTCCATAAGCCTTCTTGAGTCTGAACTGTTTGATTGTGTTCTTTCCACACACCTCCCCATTCTTCTAATTCTGTATTCCAAACTTCTTCGTAAATACCTGCAACAGGTAACCCAATCGTAAAGTCTTTACGTTCAACTGGTGCCATATTAAAGACACAGACTAACATTTCGTCCTTCTTTCCCTTACGAATAAAGGAGAGAACACTCTGGTCTCTATTATCCGCATCAATGATTTCAATGCCGTCATAACTAGTATCAATTTCCCAAAGACAGCGATGCTCTTTATAGAATTGATTGAGTTGAGAAGTGAAGTACTTCATCTTAGCATTCATTGGATCTTCCAAGTTAGACCATTCTAACTGCTCCTCAGACTTCCACTCGAGGAATTGCCCGTACTCACTACCCATGAACAACAGTTTCTTACCTGGATGACAAATTTGATAGGTGTAAAGATTGCGCAAACCGGCAAATTGGTTATAGCGATCTCCCCACATCTTATGCATCATACTCTTCTTGCCATGAACCACTTCATCATGTGAGAAAGGTAGGAGATAGTTTTCATTGAAAACATACATAAAGCTGAAGGTCACAAGATTAAAATCATACTTGCGATAAATTGGATCTTCCTCGTAGAAACGGAGAATATCGTTCATCCAGCCCATATTCCATTTATAGTCAAAGCCAAGACCACCCATTTCTTTCATGCCAGTAATCTTTGTTGCTGATGAACTTTCTTCTGCAATCATCATGATATCTGGATGAGCTAACTTAATCACTGTGTTTAAACGTTGAAGGAAATAATAACCTTCATAGTTAAGGTTTCCACCGTCTTTGTTTGGAGTCCAAGGAGCATTATCATAATCTAGGTAAAGCATATTGCTCACTGCATCGACCCGAATACCATCTAAGTGGTAAAAATCAATCCAAAATTTAATACTTGAAATCAAGAAAGACTGGACCTCATTTTTCCCGAGGTCAAAATTCAGCGCACCCCATCCATAGTTGTGAGCCTTGTTGTGATCTTGGTATTCAAAAGTTGGTGTGCCGTCATAATATGCTAATGCATCATCATTAATAGTGAAATGGCCTGGCACCCAGTCTACGATAACACCGATATTATTTATATGACACTCTTCAACGAAATCTTGGAATTCCTCAGGTCTGCCATAGGAATGTTCAAAAGCAAAGTAACCCATAAGCTGATAGCCCCAGCTCAAGCCAAGTGGGTGAGCCATTAAAGGCATGAACTCAATATGTGTATAGTTCATCTCAACTAAGTATGGAATCAACTCGTCTTTCAGTTGCGAAAAAGTATAGGGACTACCGTCTGGATTTCTCTTCCAAGATCCTGCATGGGCCTCGTATATATTAACTGGTCTCTCGAAAAATCCCAAACGTTTGCGACGTGCTAGCCAAAGACCATCTTTCCATTTCTTTTCACGGATATTGGTCAGAACTGCTCCTGTACCCGGTCTAGCTTCAAAATAAACTGCCAACGGATCAATCTTCATAATCTGGTGACCATTTGCACGCGTGATATGATATTTATAAATCTGACCTTCCTGAGCCTGACTAGTAAAGACTTCCCAAACACCTGCTTCATTACGAACCATAGGAATTTGATTCTCGACCCAATTAGTAAAATCCCCAACTAGATGAACTGCTTGTGCATTTGGTGCCCAAACCCTAAAAGTATAGCCAATTTCTCCGTTTTTCTCCTCTCTATGTGCTCCTAAATAATGCTGGAGGTGAAAGTTTTCACCTGTAGTAAAGGTTCTTAATGCTTCTTGATTATTCATTCGATCCCCTCTCTTTTGTAAGCGTTTTCTATGATTCTATTATACACTCTTTTAAGATAACTTTCAAGTAATTTACGAAGAAAATCATATTTTTTTATGAAAGTCTTCAAAAAATTACCGAGCATTTTAAAAAAGATATCCCGAAAATAGAATACGAAACAATTTCCATATATTTTTTTATTATAATACCAGAATATTCGTTTTTTAACAATTTTAAACTGTATTTTTTTGAAAAAAATAAAATCAGGAAATCGATTTCCCGATTTTATATATTATTTCACATCAAATACAATGGATTTAACATTTGTCATCGCTTCGATACTATATTTAATTCCTTGCACTCCTGCTCCAGAACCTTTTACACCAAGGAATGGGAAATTATCTGGTCCGCGTTGTGTTTTATTATTAATATGAACGGTTCCCACTTCAAGTTTCTCAGCGATTTCAAATGCCTTCTTAAAGTCATTTGTAAAGACAGAGGATTGAAGACCAAACTCAGATTCATTGGCAATTGCTACTGCTTCATTCGCATCTGCGACACGGATAATTGGTAGAACAGGGCCAAACGGCTCTTCCCATGCTACTTTCATATCTTTTGTAACTTGGTCAAAAAGCACTGGCCATAGAAGATTGCCTTCACGCTTGATTGGTGTAAGAGCCCTAGCGCCTTTTTCCTGAGCATCTTCAATCAATCCCCAGATGAAATCAGCTGAAGCATTGTCAATAACAGGTGTGATATCAGCATTGTCAAATGGATCACCGACTGTTAGCTTAGCGACTTTAGCCTGGAGCAATTCGGCTAACTTGTCTGCTACGCTTTCTACAACTAAGACACGTTTGATAGCGGTACAGCGCTGACCAGAGTAGCTAAATGCACCACCTACGATTTGATTGGCTGCATTTTCCAAATCTGCATCTTCTAAAACGATTGCTGCATCTTTCCCGCCAAGCTCCAGCATAACTGGGCGCATACCAGCTAAACGACCGATACGCTCACCAATCGGTGTTGAACCTGTAAAGTTAATGAAGTTCACTTCCTTGTGTTCGATGATGTAGTCTCCGATCTCAGAACCACGTCCAGTGATGGTGTTAAAGACACCTGCTGGAATTCCGGCTTCGTCAAATGCTTTAGCTAGCAAGAGACCAGAAATAGATCCTTGCGTTGGTGGTTTAAACATAACAACATTCCCTGCAATCAAAGCCGGAGCAATCTTGGATCCAGAAAGGTTGACTGGGTAGTTAAATGGCGCAATAGCTAAGACAACTCCAACTGGCTCACGACGGACAACGGCTAGTTTGTTTTTACTTGCAGCTTCAAAACCGCCACCTTCCATCGCTTGTCCAGTAATACGGATACCTTCCTCAGCAGCAAAACGGATCAAATCTGCTGTACGTACTACTTCTCCAATGGCTGCTTTAATCCCTTTTGCAACCTCTTTGGCAAGAATTGTACCAATTTTTTCTTTATCACGTTCCAAAATATCTGCTGTCTTATGTAAATAGGCTGCACGCTCAACGGGTGCTAAATCACGCCACGCAGGGAGAGCTGCACGCGCAGCTTTCATAGCCTCATCTACTTCAGCCTGACTCATAGCTGGTACCGTGCCTAGTTTTTCTTGATTGATAGGAGAATAGATCGTAATCTCGTTCTCTGATAATTTCCATTTTCCATTCACTAAATTCTGATAATTTGTCAAATTCTCTTCCTCCTGAAAATGATTAAAACTTATTTTATCAAATTTTCAGAAAATTACAACCCTTTTTGTGGAAATATTGATATTTTTTTCACAAACTTGATTCTTCAAATTATTTGAATTTTATTCCTATTAGATATTGGTTTTTCAATAAAAATCAAAAAAGGCCTAGTTAATCTAAACCTTTTTAGAACATTAATTTACGAGAGTACCTTTAAGACCACGACACTGGTATCATCAATCACATTCGATTTTTTAGAACGACTATTAGACACCAGCATTTCAAGATTTCCTGCATTTTCAAAGTAGAAGGAAGTTCCCTTCGCATTAAAGACTACCAATAAGTGCTCTGGTCCACCGTGAATTTCGTAAACGATCCATCCGCTATTTTCAGCAGCTGTATGGACGAAGACATGGCGATAGACTTCTTCATATGTAGGATAGGAGAAGGCACTGGTCTGTGTTTTCAGGCGAATAATCTGACGGATAAAGTCAATGCTCTCTTGTCTCTCATTGATTAAATCCCAGTTGACTTGGTTGACACTATCTGGAGCATTGTAACTATTCATGGCACGTTCTCTATCTGCCGCAGTCAGCTCGCCATTTTCTCCAGTAGCAAGGAGTTTAGTGCGGCCAAATTCTTGCCCCAACTCTATAAAGGACATCCCTTGCATAAGAATGCTCATCGCTGTTGCTGTCTCAACTTGGCGCATAATCTTATCTAAACTGTGATCTGGATGAAGGGTCACCAACAAATCATGCAAGTTGTAATTATCATGGGCTTCCACATAGTTAAGGACTTGGTTTGGACTAAGATAGGAACCCAATTCCCGACTACCAAGAATAGCCTTAGCTACAATTGATTCTGTAGCTGCACCACTAACAAATCCTGCCTTGACTGCACCATAAACTTCTCCTCCTTTAACCGCATCTCGCTGATCATCATTGAAGAATCCAATATTTGGCATCTGATAGGCGTTGTCCTTCTTGGCCTTATCATAAGGTGCAAGACCTGTCCCCATATCCCAACCTTCTCCATAAGTGATAATACGTGGATCAACTTCATCAAGTGCCCAACGAATTGCCTGCATGGTTTTAACATCGTGAATTCCCATCAAGTCAAAACGGAAACCGTCAATATTGTATTCTTTCACCCAATAAAGGAGTGAGTCAATCATATACTTGCGGAACATTTCGTGTTCACTCGCGGTTTCATTTCCTACTCCTGTGCCGTTTTGGAAGGTTCCATCTGGATTCATACGATAGTAATAATCAGGAACAGTTGTTTGGAAAGGTGCATCAACTGTTGAGAAGGTATGGTTGTAAACGACATCCATAATGACACCGATTCCTGCATCATGATAAGCCTGAATCATTGTCTTGAGGTCTCGAATAACTTGTCCAGGATCATCTGGATTGCTAGAGAAACTCGTTTCTGGAGCATTGTAGTTTTGAGGGTCATAACCCCAGTTATAGGTTACATTTCCATCCTCATCATATTCCTTATGGCGATCAAAGATTGGTTGAAGTTGAACATAATTACAACCGAGCGCTTTGATATAGTCAAAGGCAGTTGTTTGACCATACTGGTTAACCGTTCCAGTCTGGGCAGCCCCAAGGAAGGTCCCTCGAAGGTTTTCTGGAACTCCAGATGTCGGTGATTTTGTAAAATCACGAATATGCATTTCACAGATAACTGCTTTACATGGATTTTCCAAACGCCAAGGAGCATCTGTCCCATGTTTAACTTCGAATCCTTCTACCTGTCTATCTTGCTGAGAGAGAATGACGGAACGTTTTCCATCAGGACTTGTTGCAGTTGTATAAGGATCTCGTGTCAAAGTCTGGTGGTGCGGAAACTCAACCTGGTACTGATAAGCTTTACCTGCAAGATTTTCATCTAGATCTACACTCCAAAGACCAATAGTATTGTACTTATGACTGTATGAATAGCTATTCCCACGCTCTAGATTAAAGGTTTTCCAAACCGGCGCATCTTTGCTGGTATTTTCATAGACAACCACTTGAACCGCTGTAGCTGTAGGAGCCCAAAGTTTAAAGCTTGTCTGGTAGTCTGAGATACTATACCCCAACTCTCCTTGGTATCCCCAATGATGATCAAAACTCTCACTGTGAAAGGCTTTATCAAAAGCAAAAGGGTTTTGATCTTTATAGAAAGGACTTGCAATGGCTGGATTTTCAGAATAATAAACTGTCTCATCACCATCTAAGATCCAAACCTCAGTCAACAGTGGATAATGGTTAAACCGTAGGAGATAGTCTTTTGCCTTTCCATCTATTTCGACAGAAAAGGTCAGAGTATCGAGCCTTTCTGCACTTATGACGGTAAAGGAGAATTTGGCTCCAAAATAGTCATTTTCATAATACAAATTTTCTTTAATATCTGCCTGTTTTCTACTGAATGAACAGGCATCATAATCTCCATTTTTTCGGTGAAAATGGATGACTACTGGGTATCTATACATTTCTTTTCCTAATTCCTAATTCCTAATTTCAATTTTTTTATGTGGTGCTGAAGAATTTAGCGGGAATTTCAGCACAATAGAGAATAGCCTTAATAGATATAAAAATACATCAGGAGAGATAGTTTCAGACTATCTAACATCTAGTTTTCAACTATTCTTTACAAACTTTCTAGCCAAGCTTCATCTCGAACTTCGATACCAAGTTCTTGTGCTTTTTGGAGCTTGCTTCCTGCATCTGCTCCTGCTACGACAAGATTCGTTTTCTTAGATACACTGCCTGTAACTTTGGCACCAAGACTTTCGAGTTTACTTTTGGCTTCAGAACGTGTGAGACGTTCCAATTTTCCAGTTAATACAACGGTCAAACCTGACAAGACCGCATCCGCTACTACTGTCTGTCCTTTGTAGTCCAGATTAACTCCAGCTTCTTTCAACTCGTCTAGGAGAATCTTCGATCCTTCTGTAGCAAAATAAGTCTGAAGGCTTTGAGCAATCACACTACCCAAGCTCTCGATACTTGCTACTTCCTCTGGGTCTGCTTGGGCTAGATTTTCAATAGAGTGAAAGTGTTGGAGCAAGAGTTGGCTAGCCTTGCTTCCGACATGGCGAATTCCCAAACCGAATAAAAGCTTTTCAGCAGAGTTTTCCTTGGATGCTTGAATGGCCTGATACAGTTTAGAAGCAGACTTTTCCTTGACGCCTTCTAAAAGGAGGAAATCGTCTTCATTCAAACGGTAAATATCCGCCACATCCTTAACTAGATTAGCAGCAAAAAGCTTTTCAACGATAGATGGACCAAGTCCTGTAATATTCATGGCATCTCGAGAGGCAAAGTGAATCAAACCTTCCATGATTTGGGCAGGGCAGCGAGGATTGATACAACGTAGAGCAACCTCATCTTCAAAATGAAGTAACTGACAGTCACAGCTTGGACAGTTAGTCGGAATATCTAGTTTTTCTTCAGAAACACGCTTGGACTCTACCACACGCAAAACAGCAGGGATGATGTCTCCAGCCTTATAAACGATAACCGTATCGTCCTTTCGGATATCTTTTTCAGCAATATAATCTACGTTGTGGAGAGTTGCACGACTGACGGTTGTCCCAGCAAGCTGAACTGGTGTCAGATTGGCAGTTGGCGTGACAACTCCAGTACGGCCAACTGTCCAATCAACTGAAAGGAGTTGGGCTTCTTTTTCTTCAGCAGGAAATTTATAGGCAACTGCCCACTTGGGCGCTTTAACGGTAAAGCCAAGCTCTTCTTGACCTGCAAGGTCATTGACCTTGATTACCACTCCATCAATGTCATAAGGTAAATTATCCCGTTCTTGTCCAACTTCTTGGATGAAATTCCATATCTCATCCATGCTTTCAGCCAGAATTCGCTTAGAATTAACCACAAATCCAAGCTGTTCAAGATGCTTCAAGACCTTTTCTTGGCTATCACGAGTAGAAGGGCTTACTTCTTGATAGAGGAAAGTCGCAAGATTACGCTTGGCCACTACTGCGGTATCCAACTGACGGAGGGTTCCTGCAGCTGCGTTACGAGGATTAGCAAATTCAGGCTCTCCATTTTCTTGGCGAGCTTGGTTGACTTGATCAAATGAAGTGCGTGGCATGTAACACTCTCCACGGACAGTGATATCAAGTTCTTCTGGCAAGGTCAAAGGAATGTCCTTGACGCGCTTGAGATTTTCGGTGATATTTTCACCAACAGAACCATCCCCACGTGTGGCACCAACAACCAAAATCCCCTTTTCATACGTAAGCGATATAGACAAACCATCGATTTTCAATTCACAGATATAGGTCGGTTGGGGTAATTCCTTTCGAACACGCGCATCAAAAGCTTCTAACTCTTCACGTGAAAAAGCATCCTGCAAACTATAAAGAGGATACTGATGACTGTATTTTTCAAAACCGTCTAAAACCTTACCACCAACACGATGGGTCGGACTGTCCGCTAAAACTTGATCTGGATAGGCAGCTTCCAACTCGACTAACTCTCGGTAGAGGCGATCATACTCGCTATCTGAAACCGAGGGGTTATCACTTGTATAGTACTCGGTTGCATAGCGATTGAGTAAGGCAACTAACTCATTCATTCTTTCATTCATAATATTATTTTACCACAAATGAAGCCCTCCTCACAATAGAGAAGGGCTGAAAAATGGTTCGTAGTGAAATATTTTCTAAAAAAATAGAAATTAGGACTCTTTTTCAAAATGACTTCGTACATAAATAAGGGATAGACAAGACAGGATAACAACTCCACTTCCGATTATCAGGAAAGAAGAGAGATGTACGCTTGGCAGCACCGTCATAAAGCCTTTTGCAATCGGCATAAATAGAATGGCTAAAGTAAAAATTGTACTTAATACTCTACCCAAATATTCACTTTCAACCTTGGTTTGAACCTGAGTAAAAAAATGAATATTAAAAATTGTCATAAACAGTTCACAAACTAAATTTCCCGAAAAGGAAAGAAAAGTTGGCAGTGGTAACCCCATCACAAAAACTCCAACTCCAGTCAAAACCAATAGAATCAAAAGATTATAAACACTTGCCTTTATTTTACTAGCTAGAAGAGCTCCGATAATCGAACCAATTGCCCCCATAGTCAAAATACTTGCATAAGCTCCTTCTGCCCCGTAAAGCCGATTTGAAAAGGGGAGGAGAAATTCAAAAGCTGCAAAAAAGAAATTAACACTGGAAGCTACTAACAAAAGGAAAAAGATCTCTTGCTGGCGCCAGATATAGCCAAGTCCTTCTTTCATATCAGTAAAAATATTTTTCCAACTAAAACTCTTTTTCTCATATACTTGGATTTCTTTTTGGTGAAGGAGAGCCACTAGACCAAACGCGATGAAAAAACTAATAGCGTCTAAGACAAGTGTCATATGGAGGCTGGCAAATTGTAAAACAATGAAGGAGAGCACAGGAGAACTTACTGCAACAACCTGCAAGACTAACTCTAAACGAGCATTATAGGTTACAATCTCGTCTTTCTCTACAACCTCAGTTATAATGGCTTTATTAGCCGTGCGAGAAAATGCAAAGGCAACCGCCTGAACAATATTAGCAAAAATCAAGGCAGCAATCATCAAGCTATCATTTCTGATGAAAGAAATCGCTAAACAGAGAATGCCGCAAATCAAGTCAGTCGTCATTAAAATTTTGCGACGCGAAAAGCGATCTGAAATCACTCCACCAAAGGGATTGACTAAAATAGATGTAACCAACTCAGAAATTTGATAAATCCCAAGAACAGTCTGTCCTATCGTCCCCATTGAGGCTAACCAAACACTATTTCCATAATCATAGAGCATATTTCCTATCTTATTAATAGCACCACGACTAATCAACTGTACTGCATGTCGATTCATATAAAAAGCTCCTCTCAAATTTTGAAACTATTGTATCAAAACTGAAAAGAGTCTCTTCGCTTTTCCCTTATTTGGGAAATTTAAGGATTTATAAATTTTTCATAATGTTCCTGATAATAGGCCACTTGCTCTGGAAGTCCAAGTACTTCAAAAATATGCATGGCTTCCTGCATCTGACAACAACCCTCTTCTTTCAAGTCTCTCTGGTAGAGGGCAAAACCCTTTAGATAATGAAAGATATTGCGCTCATAAAGCTTGATACCATTTCCAATCAACTTCTCCACATAGCCCTCAAAATAGTCCGCATCCGCAAAGGAACGGTTCTCCAAACAATGCTGGTAACAGTTAAGAGCTAAAATCAAAACGAGTTTTCGATGGCGACCAATTTCTTTATAGTACTCCTCTCGCTCCATGACTTCTCTGCCAATCCGAGCCACATAGTCCACATTGTAGAAAGTATAGAGATTGCCAAAAAGGATCAACTCATACATGGTCCATTCTTCTGTTTGGAAAAGATAATCCGCCACCTTATCCAAATCACTCTGTTCCATACTGTAACTAGTATCTCTTTGACAAATAAGGCCTTGTAGCAGAATCCGATTCAGCTCAAAATAGAGGGGATTGGTCGAACTCTTTGCTTTCTCAAGCTGTTCCTTTTGAAGCTTTTGAAAACCTGCAATATCATTTGAGTAGTAAAGCGGAATAATCTGTGCCATCAAGGCAACATGTTCATGATTTTGAAAATCCCTAGCCTTGTCCATGAAATTTTCAATGGTCACATGAATATTATCCAAAATCTCAAAGAAACGAGAAACTGCTAGATCAGACTCCCCAAGCTCGAAGCGAGATAACTGAGAGGTTGAACATGATTCACCTGCCGCCTCTTTCAAAGAGTATTTCCCACTTGTTCGAAATTCACGAAATACCTTTCCAAGATGTTCCATTTCTTACACCTGCTCCGATAATTCTTCCCACTCAAGCATAGCCTCTTCCTCACGCCGGCTAATCTTATCAAGTTTTGCTTGTAATTCCATGAGTTTTTCGGCATCGTTGATTTCCAGCATTTGTTCAGAAATGGCTTGACTTTGAGTTTCTAACTCTTCGATTTCAGCCTCTAAACTCTCGATTTGGCGCATGAGCTTACGGGCTTCTTTTTGACTTTCTTTCTGGGCTTGGTAGTCATTAACTGAACTTGCTTCTTTTACTTGATTACTTGTTGAAGTTTCTTCTGTCTGGCTGACTTCCATTTCAGCCTTTTTATCAACATAGTAGTCATAATCTCCAAGGTAGAGGGTTGAGCCATTCTCAGACAATTCCAAAACATGAGTGGCCACACGATTGATAAAGTAACGGTCATGACTGACAAACAGCAAGGTACCGTCAAAGTCAATCAGGGCATTTTCTAGCACTTCCTTACTATCAATATCCAAGTGGTTGGTCGGCTCGTCAAGAATCAAGAAGTTATTGTTTTCCATTGAAAGTTTGGCAAGCAATAAACGAGCTTTCTCGCCACCTGACAGCATTCCAACCGATTTTTTAACATCATCTCCTGTGAAAAGGAAGGCACCGAGGCGGTTGCGGATTTCAACTTCTGGTGTCAATTTAAAATCATTCCAGAGTTCATCGAGTACAGTATTACTAGGTGTTAACTTGCTTTGAGTCTGATCATAGTAGCCAACCTCAACATTGGCACCAAAACGCTTCTCTCCCTTGATAAAAGGGATCTGGTCTACTATCGACTTGATAAAGGTTGATTTGCCAATACCATTTGGTCCGACAATCGCAACAGCGTTCATCTTACAAAGGTCTAGGTTGATAGGTTCTGACAATATTTCCCCATCATAGCCAATAGCAGCATTTTCAACAGTCAAAACGACATTTCCTGACGTTTTTTCAGACTGGAAGGTCATATTGGCTGCTTTCTTACCAGCTTCAGGCTTGTCCAAACGCTCCATTTTTTCCAGTTGCTTGCGGCGAGATTGAGCACGTTTGGTCGTTGAAGCTCGGACTAGATTGCGATTGACAAAGTCTTCTAGAGCCGCGATTTCCTTCTGTTGCTTTTCATAGTTTTTTGCTTCAGTTGCTAGCTTTTGCTCCTTTAACTCAACAAAACGAGAATAATTTCCCACATAGCGATCCAAGGAATGCTTGGTCAAATCAAGTGTAACCGTCGCAACCTTGTCCAAAAAGTAACGGTCGTGACTGACAATAATGAGGGCACCACTATAATTTATCAGGTAATTTTCCAGCCAGGCAATGGTTTCAATATCCAAGTGGTTGGTTGGTTCGTCCAAGATCAAGAGATTGGGCTTTTCAAGGAGCATTTTAGCCAGTGCCAGACGAGTATTTTGGCCACCAGAAAGCTCGTCAATTTTCATCTGCCACATAGACTCGTCAAACTTGAATCCATTTAAGATAGCACGGATATCAGCTTCGTAGGTGAAGCCACCAGCCTGACGGAAGTTCTCTGATAAACGATCATAATCCGCCATCAGTTTATCCAGATCTTCACCAGACTTTTCACCCATCTCCAGTTCCATCTGACGAAGTTGCTTCTCAGTCCGACGCAAGTCATCAAAGACGTGAAGCATTTCATCATAAATGGTATTTTCAGACTCAAAACGGCTATCTTGGGCCAGGTAAGACAGAGAAACATCTTTTTTCTTATTGATTTCTCCACTGGTCGGCTCCTCTTCCCCAACCAAAATCTTCAAAAGAGTAGACTTACCTGCCCCATTTTTCCCAACGAGGGCAATCCGGTCTCGTTCATCAACTTGCAGGTTGATATTATCAAAAAGAACCTCTCCTGCAAAAGAACGTTCAATTTTATTAGCTTGTAAAATAATCATACATCTATTTTACTATCTTTTTCTCTTTTGCACAATTGCAATGAAAAAAGTTCGAGTCATAAACCCGAACTATTCATCTTCTTTTTCATTAGAAAGCGTATTGGGCTGTTCTTCTACAATGAAATAAAAGTAAATTTCCTACATTTTAAGTTATGCTAACGTTTTACTAAAATGTCAAATAGTGATATAATGAAAGCGATTAAAGTAAATAAACAAAGGAGACACTCTATGACTTACCAAGAAAATTATCAAAAATGGGTCGATTTTGCCGGCCTTCCCGACTATCTTCGTCAAGATTTAGAAAACATGGACGAAAAAACAAAAGAAGATGCTTTCTACACCAATCTTGAATTTGGTACTGCAGGTATGCGCGGCTTGATCGGTGCAGGTACAAACCGCATCAACATCTATGTTGTTCGTCAAGCAACTGAAGGATTGGCTCGTTTGATTGAGTCAAAAGGTGGAAACGAAAAAGAACGCGGTGTTGCAATTGCCTACGATAGCCGCCACTTCTCACCTGAGTTTGCCTTTGAATCTGCTGCAGTTCTTGCTAAACACGGTATCAAATCTTACGTATTTGAAAGCCTTCGTCCAACTCCAGAACTCTCATTTGCAGTTCGTCACCTCAACTGTTTTGCAGGTATCATGATTACTGCCAGCCATAACCCTGCTCCATTTAACGGTTACAAGGTTTACGGTGAAGACGGTGGACAAATGCCTCCACACGATGCAGACGCTTTGACTACTTATATTCGTGCTATCGAAAATCCATTCGCTGTCGAAGTTGCTGATGTCGAAGCTGAAAAAGCTTCTGGCTTGATTGAAGTTATCGGCGAAGCTGTTGATGCAGAATACCTCAAAGAAGTCAAAGACGTAAACATCAACCCAACCTTGATCGAAGAATTTGGTAAAGACATGAAGATTGTCTACACACCACTTCATGGTACTGGTGAAATGTTGGCTCGTCGTGCTCTTGCTCAAGCCGGATTTGACTCTGTTCAAGTTGTTGAAGCACAAGCAACTCCAGACCCAGACTTCTCAACTGTTAAATCTCCAAATCCCGAAAATCAAGCGGCCTTCGCCCTTGCTGAAGAACTTGGTCGCCAAGTAGGTGCAGATGTTCTTGTGGCAACTGACCCAGACGCTGACCGTGTCGGTGTTGAAGTGCTTCAAAAAGATGGCAGCTACCTCAACCTCTCAGGTAACCAAATCGGTGCCATCATGGCTAAATACATCTTGGAAGCCCATAAAAATGCTGGAACACTTCCTGAAAATGCTGCTCTCTGCAAGTCTATCGTATCAACTGACTTGGTAACCAAGATTGCTGAGAGCTACGGTGCGACCATGTTCAACGTTTTGACTGGCTTCAAATTTATCGCTGAAAAAATCCAAGAATTCGAAGAAAAACACAATCACACTTATATGATGGGATTTGAAGAAAGCTTCGGTTACTTGATTAAACCATTCGTGCGTGATAAAGACGCTATCCAAGCCGTTCTTGTCGTTGCTGAACTTGCTGCCTACTACCGTTCACGTGGTTTGACACTTGCTGATGGTATCGAAGAAATCTACAAAGAATACGGCTACTACGCTGAAAAGACCATCTCTGTTACCCTTTCTGGTGTCGATGGTGCAGAACAAATCAAAGCCATCATGGCTAAATTCCGTAACAATGCTCCGAAAGAATGGAACGCAACAGCTATCACTGTTGTAGAAGACTTCAAAGCACAAACTTCTACTGCTACAGATGGTACTGTGACAACTTTGACTACTCCTCCAAGCGATGTCTTAAAATACACACTTGCTGACGGTTCATGGATTGCAGTTCGCCCTTCAGGTACAGAACCAAAAATCAAGTTCTACATTGCCGTTGTGGGTGAAAGCAACGAAGATTCACAAGCTAAGATTGCTAACATCGAAGCGGAAATCAATGCGTTTGTGAAATAACACTCTATAAAGATGAGATAAACTAGTCTCATCTTTTTTTCGTATCAAATCTAAGCAATTTTAGGAACTTTGTGGCATACTAGACATATCAATGAAAGCGAGGTAAACTCATGGAACAATTTTTAGAAAATATTAAAGATCTTGAAGTCACAACTGTTGCCTGTGCTCAAGAAGCACTTGATAAGAAAGAAACTGCAACCTTCTTCATCGGTCGTAAAACTTGCCCTTACTGCCGTAAATTTGCTGGCACTTTGGCTGGTGTCGTAGCTGAAACCAAAGCGCACATCTACTTTATCAACAGTGAAGAAGCAAGCCAACTCAATGAGTTGCAAGAATTCCGCTCACGCTATGGAATCCCAACCGTACCAGGCTTTGTCCACATCTCTGATGGACAAATCAATGTCCGTTGTGACTCTTCCATGTCCGCACAAGAAATCAAGGAATTTGCTGGATTGTAAAAAATATAAAAAAGAAGGCACTCGCCTTCTTTTTTATATATCTGTCAATGGTGTTGCAGTATCTGGGGAAGTGTCGTAAACTTTAAAGTCTACTCCTACTCCCAGATCAGCTTGTGCTAGCTGGTTAACCATGGTCATATGAGCCAGCTCCTTGATATTGTTCTCTTTGGACAAATGCCCGAGGTAGATTTTCTTGGTTCGATTTCCCATTGCACGAATCATGGCCTCAGCACCATCCTCGTTAGAGAGGTGACCGAGATCCGATAGAATTCTCTGTTTGAGACGCCAAGCGTAAGATCCTGCTCGCAAGATTTCTACGTCGTGGTTGGACTCGATGAGATAACCGTCTGCATTTTCGACAATTCCTGCCATACGGTCACTGACGTAACCTGTATCGGTCAGCATGACAAAGCTCTTGTCGTCTTTCATAAAGCGGTAAAACTGGGGTGCTACCGCATCATGGCTAACCCCAAAACTCTCAATATCAATATCGCCAAAGGTTTTGGTTTTACCCATTTCAAAAATATGCTTCTGCGATGAATCCACCTTACCGAGGTACTTGCTATTTTCCATAGCCTGCCAGGTTTTTTCATTGGCGTAAAGGTCCATACCATATTTGCGAGCCAATACACCAACTCCATGAATATGATCTGAATGTTCATGCGTAATCAAAATAGCATCCAAATCTTCTGGCTTACGATTGATTTCGCTCAAAAGACTGGTGATTTTCTTACCAGACAAGCCTGCATCCACTAAGATTTTCTTTTTTGGAGTTTCCAGATAAAAGGAATTTCCACTGGAACCTGATGCTAAAATACTGTATTTAAAGCCTTTTTCACTCATTCTAGTCTTCTATTTCGTCCTCCCATATTTCTTCTTTTACGGCATCCTTATCATAAGGGAGCACTATGGTAAAGGTTGAACCCTTACCGTATTCGCTTTTTGCCCAAATAAAACCATTGTGTTGTTTGATGATTTCTTTCGCGATAGCCAGACCCAAACCAGTCCCACCTTGAGCACGACTTCTTGCGCGATCCACACGGTAAAAGCGGTCAAAAATCCTAGGCAAATCTTGTTTTGGAATCCCAAGACCCTGGTCAGAAATTGATAAAATCATCTGGTCATCCGTGGTTTTCATGCTAACCGTAATCTTCCCACCATCTGGTGAATACTTGATGGCATTGTTAAGAATATTATCAATCACCTGGGTCATCTTATCCGTATCAATCTCAATCCAAACTGAAGTTATTGGATAATCTCTCACTAGCTCATATTTTTTCTCTTCATCCTGATTTCTCATCTTATCAAAACGGTTGAGGATGAAGGTGATAAAGGCTGTAAAGTTAATCAACTCTATATCCAGTTTAGTAGTCGCATTGTCAATACGAGATAGATGCAAGAGATCTGTCACCATACGCATCATACGGTTGGTTTCATCGAGTGAAACCTTAATAAAATCAGGGGCGACAGGATCATACAGAGCTCCCTCATCCAAGGCTTCGAGATAAGATTTAACACTGGTCAAAGGAGTACGCAACTCATGACTGACGTTTGAAACAAAGAGTCTTCGCTCACGCTCTTCCTTCTCTTGCTCGGTCGTATCATGTAAAACGGCAACCAAACCAGAGATGAAACCTGACTCACGGCGGACAAGGGCAAAACGTACACGAAGGCTCAAATATTCTCCATTAGCATCCTGAGAATCAATCGTCAACTCAGGTATCTGTGTAATCAGGTCACGCAGTTCATATTCATCTTCTATCTTTAGTAATTCGAGAATGCTTTTATTAAGAACCTCTTCTTTCTGCACACCTAGCTGTTTTTTTGCCATATCGTTGATCATAGTAATCTGGCCACGGCGATTGGTCGCAAGGACACCATCTGTCATATAGGAAAGAATGCTATGCAGCCTTTTACTCTCTTGTTCCAAATTTTCTTGGGTCAAACGAATAACTTCTGACAAATCATTCAGATTATTGGTGATGTTGGTGATCTCTGTACTACCCTGCAAGTCCAAAACTTGAGAATAGTCACCTGCAATTAAGTCCTTAACCTTCTGATTTATCTCTTTTAACCGGATATTATCCCGACGGTTTTCCAGCAACAACAAGGTCACAACTAGGATAAAGCCAAGTAAAATCAGGATAAAGATAAAATCACTGGTCAGAATAGTTTGTCTAATATCTTCAATCATTATTTTTCATATAGTAGCCGACACCACGACGTGTGAGGATATACTCTGGACGGCTTGGTGTGTCTTCAATTTTTTCACGCAAACGTCGGATAGTCACGTCCACTGTACGAACATCACCAAAATAGTCATACCCCCATACAGTCTCAAGCAAGTGTTCACGCGTAATCACTTGACCAATATGAGATGCCAAGTGATATAAGAGTTCAAACTCACGGTGGGTCAAATCTAATTCCTCACCATATTTCTTAGCCACGTAAGCATCTGGAACGATTTCCAAATCACCAATTTGTAAGGGCTGCGTCTTCTTCTCATCAGACTCTTGGCTATCTACTGAAGCAAGATCTGTACGACGAAGCAGAGCCTTGACACGGGCTTGTAACTCACGGTTCGAGAAGGGCTTTGTAACATAATCATCTGCACCTAACTCCAAACCTATAACCTTGTCAAACTCACTATCCTTAGCTGAGAGCATAATAATCGGCACGCTACTAGTCTTACGAATAGCTTTAGCAACTTCTAAACCATCAATTTCCGGAAGCATCAAGTCTAGAATAATAATATCTGGTTGCTCTGCTTCAAATAGCTCAATTGCTTCACGACCATTAAATGCGGTTACAACTTCGTAACCTTCCTTGGTCATATTAAACTTAATAATATCCGAGATTGGTTTCTCATCATCTACAATTAATATTTTTTTCATTTTATCACCTTTTCTCTATCTATTATAACAAAAAAATACAAAGAAGGCACAAATGGCTACTGTAAGCCTTCATCTTCGAGAGTTGTTTTTATAAGCCTGCCAAATTTTTTGTTGAGGTTTAGCCAGTGGATAATCAGAAAACTCCTGAGGAGAAACCCAACGAACTTCTCTGTCAGAAAACTGTTTCGAATCTGTCACTTGACCAGCTAGGATTTGAATATGCCATTTCCGATGACTAAATACATGCTTTACCTGGTCAAATACTTGCTGGGACCAATTCACTTCTAAATCATAATCCTGCTCAAAGTTTTCTTGAGGACTTGGTCCAAAAGCTCTGCTTTCCTCTTTAACTTGTGAAAAGAGATCTATTTGATTATCATCGCTGTAGAAATCCTCAACTTCAATCAGCGGGAAATGCCAAAAACCGGCTAGCAGTTTCTCACTTTCATTTTTCTCAAGAAGATATTGACCACGGTCATTGCACACAACCAAAGCCTTGAGATATATTGGGAGAGGCTTTTTCTTGGGTTCTTTGATTGGATATCGATCCATGGTTCCATTCTGATAGGCTGCGCTAAATTCCTTAACAGGACTTTCTTCTGGTCGAGGGTTAACCGGAGACTCTATATCAGAGCCCAAGTCCATCAGAGCTTGGTTAAAGTCACCTGGTCGTTTCGGGTCAATCAAGATTTCCATAATAGCTTGGAAAATCTTGCGATTGCTGGGAACTCCGATATCATAATTTACCTCAAACAAGCGCGCTAAAACTCGCATGACATTGCCATCAACTGCTGGCTCGGGTAAATTAAAAGCGATACTGGAAATTGCTCCCGCAGTATAGGGGCCAATCCCTTTCAGGCCAGAAATTCCTTCATGGGTGTTTGGAAATTGACCACCAAAGTCAGATATAATCTGCTGAGCTGCAGCCTGCATATTGCGTACTCGAGAATAATAGCCCAAACCCTCCCAAGCCTTCAGCAGACGCTCTTCAGGGGCATTCGCCAGACTTTCAACAGTTGGAAACCAGTCCAAGAATCGTTCATAATAGGGAATAACTGTATCCACCCTGGTCTGCTGGAGCATGATTTCAGATACCCAGATGTGATAAGGATTTTTACTTCTCCGCCAAGGTAAATCTCTTTTGTTTTCATCATACCAGTTGAGGAGTTTCTCACGAAAAGAAATGATCTTCTCCTCCGGCCACATGACGATACCGTATTTTTTCAAATCTAACATATATCTAGTATAACATAGAAGCTTCTAGCTGTCCTTTTCTCAGTACTAAAAAGCCTCTTCCCATGGGAAAGAGGACTAAATCTTATTGATGAACTGCTTGAGCTGCTGTGATAAGGGTCAACTTGTACACATCATCGGCATTACATCCACGAGAAAGGTCGTTAACAGGTTTGTTCAAACCTTGCAGAACTGGACCTACAGCCGCGAAGCCACCAAGACGTTCTGCAATCTTGTAGCCAATATTTCCTGCTTCGATACCAGGGAAGATAAAGACAGTTGCTTGCCCAGCAACGTTACTTCCTGGAGCTTTCAATGCTGCAGTTTCAGGGTGGAAGGCTGCATCAAATTGCAACTCACCATCAATCTCAAGGTCTGGACGCAAATCATGAGCGATTTTAGTCGCTTCAACAACCTTATCAACGCTTGCACCAAAGCCTGAACCTTTAGTAGAATAGCTTAGCATGGCAATTTTAGGCTCGATACCAAACATCTTAGCTGTGATTGCTGAATTGATCGCAATTTCAGCCAAGGCTTCTGCATCTGGATTGATATTAATGGCACAGTCTCCAAATAGGTAACGTTCTGTACCACGTACCATAAGGAAGGCACCTGAAGTACGAGTAACATTTGGGCGTGTTTTGATAATTTGAAGGGCTGGGCGAACTGTTGAGGCAGTTGAGTGAATCGCACCAGATACCATACCGTCAACCAAGCCCAAGTATACTAACATAACACCAAAGTAGTTGACATCTTCAACCAAAACTTTGCGCGCTTCTTCTTCAGTCATTTTGCCTTTACGACGCTCTACTAAAGCAGCAACCATTTCTTCAAATTGAGGATAGTGTTGGGGGTCAATCACTTCATAGCCGTCCATAACCCCTTCGATTTCAAGATAAATTTTGATTTTTTCTGGGTTCCCAAGCAAAACAGGAATTACTTCTGTTTCTTTTACCAAGCGTTTTGTTGCTTGAAGAATACGTGGCTCTTCCCCTTCAGGGAGAACGATACGAGCATTTTTGCCAACCAGGTTGGCTTTAAGATTTTCAAAAACTTCCATGAGTTTTCTCCTTTAAAAAATTAAATTATACTCAAAATAGATTTTAAAGAGTATTAGTTGATAACTGAGTTATAAGATTGCTGAAATCATCCGGTAAGGGATTTTCTAGTTGCAAATCTTGCTCTAGAAAAGGATGATAAAAAGATAAATAATGACAATGCAGAGCCTGACGTTGAATCCCATCGTCTAAGCTTCCTCCATAGAGATCGTCTCCCAACAAAGGAAAGCCGATATGAGAAAAATGCACTCGGATCTGATGAGTTCGCCCAGTATGCAATCGAATATCGATCAGGTGAATATCTCCATAAGACGCTACAACTTTGTAAGAGGTATGGGCGTATTTTCCACCCTTGGCAACCCTTCTCGTGATAATGGAGTCCACATCACGCGCAATCGGGGCAATAATCTCCCCTTCTGGCTCCAAATCCCCATTGCCCTTAACCAAGGCAAAGTAACGTTTTTCGATAGACTTTCGTTGCAGTTGCTTGTCTAATCGTGCATGAGCATAACCGTGCTTGGCAAAGAGCATCAAACCAGATGTATCCCGATCCAGTCTGGTCACGATATGGACCTGCTGGTTTTCATATTCCTGCTTAACATAGTAGCCTTTGATAAAATTCGCAATGGTATTGGAATGATTGACACTGGGGATGGAAGCTACTCCATAAGGCTTATTCAAAACCAAAAAGTGGTCATCCTCATACAGGATATCTAAAGGACGGTCAATTGCTTCAAGGCTTTCAAAGCCTTCCTCTGCTGGAATATCAATGGTAACCCTATCTCCAATATCTAAGAGATAAGTCGCATTCTGAGGGCGATCATTGACCAGGATAGCCCCACCTCGAAACTTTATCTTAGCCAACAATCCTTTAGAAACCTCGTGTTTCTTCAGAAAGGTTTTGACCTTGACATGTTCATCTGCGATAAATTCGAACCTCATTCGTCCACCTCGCCGATGAAGGCATCTTTAACCCGATTCCAGAAACTAGTGTGGCTTGGTGTCGCTACGAAATGAATCTTGTGATGGTCGATTTGATATTCAATTCGTTCAATATTACGGAATGAATAGACGCTGTTATCGACTGATATCGTGTGGTAATCATTGCGTGTCGGCAAGAGCTCAATCTTATCTTTTTTGGGAATAATGATCGATGATCCCAGAGTGCGATAGACTCGGTTGTTAAGACTCGCTATCTCCGTCAACTGCAAGGCTTCAATGGTAGGGTGCAAAACCGCTCCTCCCAAGGATTTGTTATAGGCAGTGCTCCCAGTAGGCGTTGAGACAGTCACACCATCTCCACGAAAGCGCTCGAATGGAACGTGGTTAATGATGATATCTGCAACCATGGTGCGGTCTGACCGACGGATGCTAGCTTCATTTAGAGCACGGAAGGTTTTTACATCACCATTTTCAAGAGTCACTTTGACATTCAGGACTGGATAAGAAACCTTGGCTCCAGAATCCAGTTGGAGATTAACAACCAACTGGTCCAACTCAAAGTCACGGTAATCCGTGTAAAATCCTAAGTGTCCTGTATGTACACCTACAAATCGAACCTTGTCTAACTGGTTCTCATACTTGTGAAAGGCAGACAAAAGCATCCCATCACCACCAATCGAAATGACGATATCGGGATTTGTATCATTGATTATAAAATGCTGTTTTTTGAGTTTTTCCCTCAGTTTATGTAAAACTTTCTGACTCTGCGGCTTTCTATTAGCTATGAGGTCAACTCGCTTACCTGTATTCTTCATCTGTATCGTCACTATTTCCTACACCGTCGTTTAGTTTTCTACTCAAAGGATCAAAGAGCGCCTGAGCTTCCTGAATGTCATCTCGAATCTTTCCCATTTCTTCATCTAGCTGGTGAGCTATTTTGGCAGTGATTTCCAGTCTTTCTTTTATTTCCTCTGGAAAGTCCCCCTGGTACTTATAATTGAGTGAATGCTCAATGGTAGCCCAAAAGTTCATAGCCAAGGTCCGAATTTGAATCTCGGCGAGAATGGTCTTAGCCCCATTTATCGTATCTACAGTATATTCGACAACAACATGATAAGAACGATAACCCGACGCCTTACGATGGTTGATATAATCTCGTTCCTGAACGACTCTCATATCGTGACGTTTACGTAGAATTGCGACAACTTCTTCCACGTCATCAACAAACTGAACCATGACACGTAAACCAGCAATATCTTGCAGATCATGTTCCAGAGTTGCATAAGTAATTCCTCGACGAGCCATTTTTTCTTTGATACTTTCAATCGGTTTTACCCGACCAGTTACAAACTCAATCGGAGAATGCTTGTTTTGCTTACGGTACTGCTTGCGAATCCCACGAAGTTTAATCTTCAATTCACCAACAGCTTGAATGTAAGGATCTAAAAATTCTTCCCATTCTATGGTCATATTTTCTCCCTTTTAGTATGAGATTGTGCTGTTAAAAATTTTTGATTTTTTCACTACAATCTTATACAATAAATACATTGTACATTATACCATAAATCCGCTTTCAAAGATAAAGAAAAGGTTAGAAAAATGAAACAATTAGAAATTGAACTGAAAACACTACTGAAAAAAGATGACTACAATCATTTAAAAAAACAGTTTGCCCATATAGCTCCTGTTCACCAAAAAAACTACTACATTGACACGCCTGATTTCCAGTTGCGCGAAAAAAAGGTTGCCATGCGCATTCGCACTTTTGCAGATTGGGCGGAATTGACCTTGAAAGTGCCTCAAACTGTAGGAAATATGGAATACAACCAGAAACTAACTCTTCCAGAAGCTGAATCATACCTAGAAAAACAAAAACTACCTCAAGGGCTCGTTCTAGAAAAACTCGCTAAGATTGGTATTGAAAGTCGTGACTGGCTTGTTTTAGGCTGCCTTTCAACCCTTCGTTATGAAACGAAAACAGAAATTGGCTTAATGGCCTTAGATGAAAGTCAATACTTTGACCAGACGGACTATGAACTCGAGCTTGAAGTCACCGACCATGAAAAAGGGAAAGAAGATTTTCGGAAATTTTTAGATGAAAATCACATAACTTATCAGAAAGCTCCTTCAAAATTAATTCGTTTTATTAAAAGCATGAAAAAAAGCTGAAATAATCTCCTTTTTTTGGTAGAATAGAAAAGATAAAAATAAAAGAATCTTGCTTTGAAAAACAGAACTTTCTCAAAGGAGATTCACAAAGTTTACAGAGGACGGTCTATAATGTCAGATAGAAACAACATGAAACTTTTCACCCTAAACTCTAACCCAGAAATCGCTCAAAAGATTGCTGATACAGTTGGTGTACCTCTCGGGAAATTATCCTCTCGTCAATTTTCTGACGGCGAAATCCAAGTCAACATCGAAGAAAGTGTCCGTGGTTACGATGTTTACATCATCCAGTCAACTAGCTACCCTGTTAGCAACCACTTGATGGAATTATTAATAATGGTTGATGCTTGTGTACGTGCAAGTGCTCATAGTATCAACGTTGTCCTTCCTTACTTTGGTTATGCTCGTCAGGATCGTATCGCTTCTTCTCGCGAACCCCTCACTGCAAAACTAGTTGCCAATATGCTTGTCAAAGCTGGTGTAAGCCGTGTTCTAACGCTTGATCTCCACGCTGTTCAGGTCCAAGGTTTCTTTGATATTCCTGTAGATAATCTTTATACTGTTCCTCTATTTGCTAAGCACTACTGTGATAAAGGACTCCTTGGCTCCGATGTTGTTGTTGTCAGTCCAAAGAACTCTGGTGTTAAACGTGCACGTAGTTTGGCTGAATACCTTGATGCTCCTATCGCTATCATTGACTACGCCCAAGACGATTCTGATCGTAACGAAGGCTATATCATTGGGGATGTCGAAGGCAAGAAGGCTATCTTGATTGACGATATCCTAAATACTGGTCGTACCTTCTCTGAAGCAGCTAAAATCGTTGAACGTGAAGGCGCAACTGAGATTTATGCAGTATCCAGTCACGGTTTATTTGTTGAAGGTGCAGCAGACCTTCTTGACGCTACAAACATCAAGGAAATCCTTGTGACAGACTCCGTAGCTACCAAAGAAAGAACTCCAGAAAATGTATGTTACATTACTGCTAGCGAGTTAATCGGAGATGCGATCGTCCGCATCCATGAAAGAAAACCAGTCAGCCCACTCTTTGCTTACAACAAAAAGAAATAAGGTGATTCTTTGATTTATTTGGACAATGCTGCAACGACTCCTATGTCAGCAGTTGCTATTTCAGAAATGACCAAGGTCATGCAAGAAACCCATGGTAATCCTTCTAGTATTCATAGTCATGGTCGACAGGCTGGCAAGCTCTTGCGAGAAGCCCGTCAAGAACTAGCCCAGTTATTGGGGACAAAATCTCAACATATCTTTTTCACGTCTGGCGGTACCGAAAGTAACAATACAGCTATTATTGGCTATTGTCTCCGTCATCAAAATCAGGGAAAACATATCATCACAACAGCTATTGAACACCATTCTGTGCTTGAGACTATCGATTATTTGGTGCAACATTTTGGTTTTGAAGCGACCATCATCCAACCAGTAAATCAAGAAATTACTGCCCAGCAAATTCAAGAAGCCTTACGTGACGATACCATTCTCGTTTCCACCATGTATGCTAATAATGAAACAGGTAGCCTCTTACCTATCGCTGAGATTGGACGTGTTTTAAAAGAGCATCCTGCGGCTTATCATGTAGATGCTGTTCAAGCTATCGGGAAGATTCCTATCCATCCCGAAGAATTAGGAATTGATTTCCTTAGCGCCTCTGCCCACAAATTCCATGGACCAAAAGGAGTTGGCTTTCTTTACGCATCTACTGGAGACTTTGATTCCTACCTTCACGGTGGGGACCAAGAACAAAAGAAACGGGCTGGAACAGAAAATCTCGCCGCTATTGTAGGCATGGTCGCTGCTCTCAAAGAGGATTTAAATGACCAAGTTAAGCATTACCAAAAATTAAGTGCACTCAAATCAACTTTTTTAGAAGAAATTGCAGGTCTCGACTACTATCTTAATGAAAGCAACCACCAACTTCCTTATGTTGTCAACATTGGCTTTCCTGGTCAAAAAAATGATTTGCTCTTGCTACGGTTAGACCTTGAAGGAATTTCAATTTCTACTGGTTCAGCTTGTACTGCTGGTGTCGTGCAAACCAGTCATGTGCTTGAAGCATTTTATGGACCAGATTCACATCGTTTGAAAGAATCTGTCCGTATCAGTCTGTCTCCTCTTAACACTGAGGAAGAACTAAAACAACTCGCACAGACCTTAAAAAATATTATTGGAGATTAATCTAATGGCATTCGAAAAAACCATTAAACTACAAAACTGCCGCTACGACTACACACTTAGCCCATCTGTCAAAAAATTCACACTCAAAGACAATACTTTCTTTGAAACAAAAGTTGGAAACTTCGAACTGACTCGTCTGCTTGAGAAAGTACCTAACAGCGGTGAAGGATTCAAGCTAAAAATCATCATCAACAAAGACCTTACAGGTGCTAAACTCAATATCACTGACAAGTCAGGCCTTCGTTTGGTTAATATCTTTAAATCAGAAGACCATCATATCCACCAAGAGAAATTCTACTTCCTCATGGACAGCCTTGTAGAACGCGGTATCTTCACAAAAGAAGAAAGATAATTGACTATGTATCGTCTCACTTATCAAGATAGTTATCAAGTAGAGCGTACCCTTGAATTTGAGAGTTACGAAGAGCTTATGTTATCTCTATCAGGTTGTGTAACTCTTCCTGATACATTCCTAGTTACCTCATTAACCTTTGATGATAAAGTTATTTATCAAGGATTGGTCGGGGATCTCTACCGTTTTCTATCACAAGCTAATTTTTAAGACTAAAACTAAGATTTTCTTAGTTTTTTCTTGTTTTTGTTGATTTTTTCACAATGTTTCTATAAAATAGAAGAATAGAAAGGTTGTGGTTTTGTGAAAGATAAACAGTCTGCTATTCCAAAAGCAACAGCAAAAAGACTCTCTCTCTACTATCGAATTTTCAAGAGATTTCATGCCGAGAAAATCGAACGTGCCAACTCCAAGCAAATTGCAGAGGCTATCGGTATCGATTCTGCGACTGTTCGTCGTGATTTTTCCTATTTTGGTGAACTAGGTCGTCGTGGTTTTGGTTATGATGTTAAAAAACTGATGACTTTTTTTGCTGACCTCCTAAATGACAACTCCATTACCAATGTTATGTTGGTTGGGATTGGGAATATGGGGCATGCCCTTCTCCACTATCGCTTCCATGAGCGTAACAAGATGAAAATCATCATGGCCTTTGACCTAGATGACCATCCAGAAGTCGGGACCCAGACACCTGATGGAATTCCAATCTATGGTATCTCACAGATTAAAGAAAAAATCAAAGAAGCAGATGTCAAAACTGCTATCCTAACTGTTCCAAGTGTTAAATCACAAGAAGTCGCCAATCTTTTGGTCGATGCAGGTATAAAAGGTATTCTCAGCTTTTCCCCTGTTCACCTCCACCTCCCAAAAGATGTAGTCGTTCAGTATGTCGATTTAACAAGCGAACTCCAAACCCTCCTCTATTTTATGCGTAAAGAGGATTAGAAAGCGAAAGCATTTATGAAAAAACCAGTTATTGGGATTACAGGAAATGAAAAAGCTCATCCAGATGATGACATCATGATGAGCTATGCAGCAAAGGGCTTTGTTGAAGGAGTCAAGGACGCTGGCGGAATTCCCATCATCCTACCGATTGGTGATCAAGAAATGGCTACCCATTACATCAGTATCATTGATAAGCTCATCCTAACGGGTGGGCAAAATGTTGATCCAAAATTCTACGGTGAGCCTAAAACCATTGATAGCGATGACTACCATCTTCAAAGAGATGAATTTGAATTATCCCTTATCAGAGAAGCGATCAAACAGAAGAAACCAATTTTCTCTGTTTGTAGGGGTACTCAGCTTTTCAACGTCGCCATGGGCGGCACGCTTCACCAAGATATTGAGGATCATTGGCAGGACTGTTCAGCCGAATACACAACCCAACGCCTCGTAACGGAACCTGATACGATTCTCCGAGAGATCTATGGAGAAATCTCTCATATCAATTCCTTCCACCACCAGAGCATTAAAGACCTAGCTTCAAATCTTAAGGTTGTAGCACATGATCCTAAAGATGGAATAATTGAGGCTGTGACAACTACGGACGACTTTCCTTATCTTGGTGTTCAATGGCATCCTGAATTTCTCTTTGAAAATCGCCCCAAAGACAAAACGCTATTTGACTATGTTGTTAACGAACTTTAAATCAGATCTGTCTTTTCACGGTAACTAAAGTAATCAGAGTGAGAGACAATCAGGTGGTCCAAGAAAACGATTCCCATCAGTTCACAGGCTTCCTTGACTAGCTTAGTGACATGGTCGTCATTTCGACTAGGAGATACGGCACCTGATGGATGATTGTGAACAAGAATCACAGAGGTAGCCATATTCTTGAGGGCATAGTGAAGGATTTCCCTTGGTTCTGCAATACTGCGTGTCGCGGATCCGATAAAGATGGTCTGCTGATGAATGATTTGATTTTGAGTATTGAGATAGAGCGCCACTAGGTGCTCTTGTTTTTTGTCGCCAAGTTCCTGTTGCATTTTCTTGGCTAGCTTTTGACTACTGAGAATACTTTCCATCTCAAGGGTTTCACGTTTGTGAATACGATGTCCCAGTTCAATCACCGCTTGTAGTTCAATAGCTTTAATACGTCCAATACCTGACAGACTCTGCAATTCCTGCAGGGTCATTTTTTTCAAATCAGTTAGGCTGGTCAAACTGTCCAAAACTTGCTGAGCAATTTCAAAAACATTTGCCTGACGCGTTCCGGTTCTGAGTAGTATAGCTAGCAATTCTTGATTGCTCAGTGCCTCTACTCCTTCTTTACCAGTCTTTCTCTAGGCAAAAGTGAATCTTCTTGGAATGAAATACTATACATAAAAATCCTCCTCACTTTATTATTCGTGAGAAGGATGGAAAATTAGATTTTTTTCTCAATTGGGGCTACACTGGCTAGGAGTTTTTTCAGACCGACTTCTGGGAAATTGATTTTTAGTTCCTGAGTATCACCACTACCAGAGACTTCCAGAACAGTACCCTCTCCCCATTTCTTGTGAAGTGCAATATCTCCAATAGACCAGTTGGTATCGCTTGAATCTTTTTTATTTCCGGATGTAAACTGTCCAAACGGAAGACCACTTGACTGGATAGAGCTTGGTGCAGCATTGCGTTTCCGTTCTTGAAGGGCCTGAGCTAAGCTCATACCTTGACCGAAAGCAATCCCACCACTGCTATAAGAGGCTTTAAAGCTAGTATTCGCTGGACGGGCCAAACCTTGATACTCAAGCAAGTCCGAACTAATTTCATTGATGAAACGAGTCGGACGATTGTAGTTGGTACGCCCAAAAAGCAAGCGTGAATTGGCATTGGTCAGATAGAGGATCTTTTCTGCGCGTGTGATACCGACATAGGCCAAACGGCGTTCTTCTTCCAGTTCATCAGGATCTTCAGCTGCACGGCTAAGCGGAAAGACATTTTCCTCCATCCCGATGATAAAGACAACTGGGAACTCAAGTCCCTTAGCTGCATGGAGGGTCATCAAGGTCACTTCTGATGTCTCCTGACTGCCTGTATCCGTATCTGCAATCAAGGCCAAGTCATTCAAGAAACGACTGAGTTTGTCCAAACCAGTTTCTTCTTCCTGACTATCAGGATTGTCATCAAAGTTCTTAGTAACGGATAGGAATTCCTCGATATTTTCAACCCGAGCCTTGCTCTCCAAAGTCGCTTGGGCATTAAGAATATCGACATAACCAGTTTTTTCTAGAACAGCTTCCACTAGCTCGGTGATGGTTAATTGATCCAGTTGCTCCCGCAAATCCAGAATCATATTGGCAAAATCCCAGATAGACTGGGCTGCTTTTCCTTTGATGCCAGACAGCATGATATTGGCTGAAGCATCTAGCATAGACATGTCTTGCATATTCGCAAAATCACGGATTTTCTCAACCGTTCCTGGACCAATTCCGCGTTTAGGCTCGTTGATAATGCGCTCAAAACTGATATTATCACTCAAATTTGCAATGAGGTTAAGATAAGCGATAATGTCACGGATTTCCTTACGGCTGTAGAACTTGGTTCCGCCGACCATAGTATAAGGAATATTGGACTTTAGGAGGGCCTCCTCAATAGTACGGGATTGCGCATTAGTCCGATAAAGAACTGCAAAATCCTTGTGGAGGAAGTTTTGACTACGACCAAGTTCATCGATGGTTTTGGCTACAAAAACAGCCTCATCTTGTTCGTCATTTGCACGATAGTAAATAATCTGCTCTCCATCGGCATTCTGGGTCCAGAGATTCTTAGGACGACGATTTTTATTGTTTTTGATGACATCGTTGGCTGCTTGGAGAATGGTTTTGGTTGAACGGTAATTTTCTTCTAATAAAACCACCTTAGCGTTAGGGTAATCTTTCTCAAAATCCAAGATATTCTGCATATCAGCCCCACGCCAACCGTAGATAGACTGGTCCGCATCACCGACCACGCAGATGTTTTTAAAGCGTGAAGCTAAGAGTTTGACCAGTTGGTACTGGGCATGGTTGGTATCTTGGTACTCGTCAACGTGGATATATTGGAATTTTTGCTGGTAGTATGTTAAAACATCAGGATTCTGATCAAAGAGTCGTAGGGTCAGCATAATCAAATCATCAAAGTCAACGGACTCAGACTGACGAAGTTCCTTCTGATAGGCCGTATAACACTGGGCCACGATTTGTGTGTACATATCGCCAGCTTGAGCAGCATAAGCCACATCATCAATCAAGTCATTCTTGGCATTGGAAATGGTTCCCAAAATAGTCCGTTCATTCCATTTTTTCGGATCCAAGTTTAACTGCTTGAGAATTCGTTTCATAAGGGTTCGTTGTTCACCAGGATCTACAATGGTGAAATTACGATTGTAGCCGATATGATCCGCATCGCGACGCAAGATACGAACACACATGGAGTGAAAAGTCGCAATCAGACAGTCCTGGGTTGCCGGATTGAGCCCATAGGCACGCTCCTTCATCTCCCGCGCAGCCTTATTGGTAAAGGTAATGGCCAAGATATTCCAAGGATTAACCATTTTTTCATCAATCAAGTAGGCGATTCTGTGAGTTAAAACACGAGTCTTCCCAGAACCAGCCCCCGCCATGATTAACAGAGGTCCTTCTGTCGTTTGTACCGCCTCAGCCTGACGGTCATTCATTCCATTTAATAATGCGTTCATTTTCTCTTCCTTACTCTTGAAGTCAATGTTTCTATTATATCAGAAAACAGGGAAAATATCTTTAGCTAGACTGGTTGCGTGTGGAATTCTACTCTCTCATATCATCAGGAGGAGTCAATGACTTTTGCATCCAAACGATATCATGCCATTTTCCAAACTTATAGCCAATCTCAGGGAAATGAGCTACTTGTTCATAGCCCCTCTTTCGGTGAAGTAAAATGCTCCTATCATTTGGCAAAGCGATACAAGCTAAGAAGCGTAAGTAACCCCTAGACTCTAGTTCTTCCTCCAGACAGTCATAGAGTAGACTCCCTAACCCTCGACCTTCGGCTTCTTGATGCAAGTAAATTGACACTTCAACTGACCAATCATAAGCCCTCCTATCATAATAGGTGGAAGCATAGGCATATCCCAAAATTTTTCCTTCTTCCTCTAGCACTAGATAAGGATATTTAAGCAAGGTCTTTTGGATTCTTCTTTGAAATTCTTCAACACTTGGCACCTCATATTCAAATGTAATGGCTGTATTAAGGACATAAGGAGCATAAATAGCAAGCAGGTCTGGAATATCAGACTCCCTTACTGTTCGAATCTTTGGCATATATTCCTCTCTCTAAAATCGAAAATGAGCTCGGATAGCTTTTCCAAACTCATTTGAATTCAATTAAACTATTAGAACAATCCTAGAACGGTTCCGTCACTTTCAACATCCATATTGAGAGCGGCTGGACGTTTTGGAAGTCCTGGCATGGTCATGACATCACCTGTTAAGGCAACTATAAAGCCTGCACCCAATTTTGGTACCAACTCACGAATGGTAATTTCAAAATTTTCTGGAGCTCCGAGTGCATTCGGATTGTCTGAGAAACTATATTGCGTTTTAGCCATACAGATTGGCAATTTGTCCCAACCATTCTGAACGATTTGGGCAATTTGCGTTTGAGCTTTCTTCTCAAAGTTCACTTTGCTACCACGATAGATCTCTGTAACAATCTTTTCAATCTTTTCTTGAACAGAAAGGTCGTTGTCATAAAGACGAGTGTAGTTGGCTGGATTTTCAGAGATAGTCTTAACAACCGTTTCAGCAAGCGCTACGCCTCCTTCTGCGCCATCAGCCCAGACACTAGCCAACTCAACTGGAACATCGATTGAGGCACAAAGTTCCTTCAAGGCTGCGATTTCAGCTTCAGTATCAGAAACAAATTCGTTAATCGCAACAACTGCAGGAATACCAAACTTACGGATATTTTCAACGTGGCGTTTCAAGTTAGCAAAACCTTCACGAACTGCCTCCACATTTTCCTCTGTGAGAGCGTCTTTAGCTACGCCACCATTCATCTTAAGGGCACGAAGGGTTGCGACGATGACAACTGCATCTGGAGATGTTGGCAAGTTTGGCGTCTTGATATCAAGGAATTTCTCAGCTCCAAGGTCCGCACCAAAACCAGCTTCAGTAACTGTATAATCAGCCAAGCGAAGGGCTGTGCTTGTTGCCAAGACAGAGTTACATCCATGAGCAATGTTGGCAAATGGACCACCATGTACAAAGGCAGGTGTACCATAAATTGTCTGAACCAAGTTCGGTTTAATGGCATCTTTCAAGATCAAAGCCAAGGCACCTTCAACCTTCAAATCACCTACAGAAACAGGGGAACGGTCGTAGCGATAGCCGATAACGATATTAGCCAAACGGCGTTTCAAGTCCTCGATATCCGTCGCCAAGCACAAAATCGCCATGATTTCAGAAGCGACGGTAATATCAAAACCATCCTCACGTGGAATACCATTTAGAGGACCGCCAAGACCAACAGTCACATGGCGAAGAGCACGGTCGTTCAAGTCCACAACACGCTTCCAAAGAATACGACGTTGGTCAATTCCCAGCTCGTTTCCTTGGTGCAGGTGATTGTCAATTAAAGCAGAAAGAGCGTTGTTAGCAGTTGTAATGGCATGCATGTCTCCAGTGAAGTGGAGGTTGATGTCCTCCATTGGCAACACTTGGGCATAACCACCGCCAGCAGCACCACCCTTAATCCCCATTACTGGACCAAGAGACGGTTCGCGAATGGCAATCATCGTTTTCTTACCAATTTTGTTTAAGGCATCCGCAAGACCAATGGTAATAGTTGATTTCCCCTCACCAGCAGGTGTTGGGTTAATGGCAGTAACCAAGATTAATTTTCCAACTGGATTGCTCTCAACTGCACGAATTTTATCAAAGCTGAGTTTAGCCTTATACTTCCCGTACAATTCCAAATCGTCGTAAGAAATACCAAGTTTCTCAACAACATCAACGATTGGCTTTAACTCAATGCTCTGTGCGATTTCAATATCTGTTTTCATAGCAAACTCCTCTAACCTCTAATATGATAACTCATTATAACACAAAAAAAGTTTTTTCACATACAAAAAGCTTAGTAAAGTTTATAAACATAAAGTTTTAAGGCCGATTTTAGTCGTCTTTTTTACTTTTTATAAGTTTTTATATCCAAAAACTATAATCTTGCTGGAAAATTAGATAAAAAAACAAACGCTTTCTTTTGATTCTATTTTATTTTTTGGTACAATAGTCCTATGAAAATTTTAGTTACGTCAGGCGGTACAAGTGAAGCAATCGATAGCGTCCGCTCTATCACTAACCATTCTACAGGTCGCTTGGGAAAAATCATCACAGAAACCTTGCTTGCTGCGGGGCATGAAATTTGTTTGATAACAACTCACAGGGCTCTTAAGCCAGAAGCTCATCCCAACCTAAGCATTCGAGAAATTACCAATACCAACGACCTTCTTCTGGAAATGAAGGATTGTGTTCCAAATTATCAGGTCTTAATCCACTCTATGGCTGTGTCCGACTATACTCCTGTTTATATGACGGGGCTTGAGGAGGTACAGGCTAGCTCCAATCTAGAAGACTTCTTAAACAAGCAGAATCATCAAGCTAAGATTTCTTCAACTGACGAGGTTCAGGTTTTATTCCTGAAAAAAACACCCAAAATCATCTCTCTAGTCAAGGAATGGAATCCAGCTATTCATCTGATTGGTTTCAAACTGTTGGTTGATGTCTCTGAAGATTATCTCATAGAAATTGCTAGAAAAAGCCTTATCAAGAACCAAGCAGACTTAATCATTGCAAATGACCTCACTCAAATTTCAGCAAATCAGCATCGCGCAATCTTTGTTGAGAATGATCATCTTCAAACTGTTCAAACCAAAGAGGAAATTGCAGAACTCCTCCTTGAAAAAATTCAAACCTATCATTCATAGAAAGGAAAGACATGGCAAATATTCTCATTGCAGTGACAGGTTCCATTGCCTCCTATAAATCAGCTGACCTGGTCAGTTCTTTGAAAAAACAAGGCCATGATGTCACTGTCTTAATGACCGAGGCAGCGAGAGAGTTTATCCAGCCTTTGACACTACAGGTACTCTCACAGAATCCAGTTCACCTTGATGTCATGAAGGAACCCTATCCTGATCAAGTCAATCATATCGAACTAGGTAAAAGAACTGATCTTTTTATCGTTGTCCCTGCTACTGCTAATACCATTGCCAAACTTGCGCACGGTTTTGCGGATAACATGGTGACAAGCACAGCGCTTGCCCTACCAAGTCACATCCCTAAACTCTTAGCGCCAGCCATGAATACAAAAATGTATGACCATCCGGCAACCCAGGCTAATCTAAAAACATTAGAGACCTATGGTTATCAGATTATCTCTCCAAAGGAATCTCTACTGGCCTGTGGCGATCACGGCAAAGGCGCCCTGGCTGACCTGAATACTATTTTAGAAAGAATAAAGGAAACCCTCAATGAACAAACGCTCTAACATTGCTCCAATTGCTATCTTTTTTGCAGTTATGCTCGTTATCCACTTTTTAACTTCTCTCCTATTTAACCTTTTCCCATTTCCAATCAAACCAACTATCGTTCATATTCCAGTCATTATTGCTAGTATCATCTATGGTCCTCGGGTTGGGGTTACACTTGGTTTTCTTATGGGACTATTGAGCTTAACGGTAAACACAATTACCATCCTTCCAACCAGCTACCTCTTCTCACCATTCGTACCGAACGGAAACATCTATTCTGCGATTATCGCTATTGTCCCTCGCGTTTTGATCGGTCTGACACCTTACTTAGTTTATAAATTATTAAAAAACAGAACGGGTCTCATCTTTGCTGGTGCTCTCGGTTCCCTTACCAACACCGTCTTTGTCCTCGGGGGAATCTTCTTCCTTTTTGGAAATGTCTTCGACGGCAATATCCAAAAACTCCTGGCAACAGTTATTTCTACAAACTCAATTGCCGAGCTTGTCATCTCTGCCGTTCTAACAGTAGCAATTGTCCCACGTCTCGAAACCTTGAAGAAATAAAAAAAACAACTCCACTTTCGTCCTGAAGGTGGAGTTTAGTAGTTAAAACGTAAGAATTAAGTTCCCAGTATTCTTTACCACATTTAATCAAATATTCCTTAAAAACGCTAATGCTTCTTGACTTAACTGATTATTTATTGTACTATACTTATGTATATACAGATAAATGGAGGTTCTTATGGATATACGAAAAAAAACGCAGTTTATGACCATGACTGCCCTACTCACTGCAATAGCGATTTTGATTCCAATCATTATGCCTTTTAAAATCGTTATCCCACCGGCTTCTTACACCTTGGGAAGTCATATCCCCATCTTTATCGCCATGTTTCTTTCGCCTTTGATGGCTGCTTTTGTGATTATTGCTTCTAGTCTTGGCTTCCTGATGGCAGGCTATCCCATGGTTATCGTCCTGCGCGCCTTCTCTCACATAGTTTTTGGTACTTTGGGGGCTTTGTACTTAAAGAAATTCCCTGAAACCTTGGATAAACCAAAGACATCTTGGATTTTTAACTTTGTTTTGGGTGTTGTTCATGCTATCGCTGAAGTAATAGCTTGTATCATCTTCTATGCTACTTCAGGGACAAATGTTGAAAATATGTTTTATGTTCTCTTTGTTCTAGTTGGTTTTGGTACAATAATCCATAGTATGGTAGACTATACATTAGCACTAGCTGTCTTTAAAGTGCTTCGAAAACGTCGCTAAAAGGAAAAACTATGACAACGGATCGCAAACAAGCTCTTCTCAAACTATTAAAAGAGGCACCAAAAGCTCTCAATGGGCAAACTTTGGCTGAACACTTTCATGTTACGCGCCAAGTCATTGTACAGGATATCGCTATTCTCCGAGCAGATGGGGCTCCTATCCTATCCACTAATCGTGGCTATATCTACAAAGAAAATGATGCTAGCCCCTACGTGCACAAACTCTTTAAAGTCAAACATGAACTGGAAGAAATTGGTCAGGAACTTCTAGCTATTGTAGATAATGGCGGACGCGTTCAAAATATCTTAATCGATCATCCCGTTTATGGCGAAATTGAAACCCATCTCAAACTCACTTGCCGCCGAGATGTCCAGCACTTTCTGGAACAAGTCGAGAATTCAGACTTTAGACCCCTTTCTGAATTGACAGACGGCATCCATTACCACCTTGTTGAAGCCGAGACACAACAAGACCTCCACTATATAGAGGAGGCCTTGGATAAACTTGGTTATTTAGTAAAAGACTAGAAGGTTTCTTTCTCCCAGCCGTCCTCTGTACGGTGGCGATAGAAGAACTCAGACTTGTCAGGTGCTTCCATCATTTCTATCAAAGGCAACATATCATAGGCCAGATCCAAGTTTGGAATCTGGTCTTTTTGCACCCAAGATACCTCTCCTTCCTCTGAGGATTGGAGATTTCCAGTAAACTCTGTCGCCTTATAGCAAACGACGATGTAGCGCCCACCTGTATCTAAGGGCCAATTTTTAATACCGACCAGTTGGGGATTCTGAATCGTTAGACCTGTTTCTTCATAAATCTCACGAATGACAGACTCGGCAAAGGCCTCGCCATTCTCAACATGTCCTCCCGGAAAGGCATAGCCAGACCAGCGATTGTTTTCAGGAGAGCGATATTGCATGACTACTCGCTTATTTTCTAGATCTTCGATTAGACAGATGTTGGTTAAAATGGTTGCTTGGGCACGGGACATAGATTTGCTCGCTTTCTAAGTTATTAAAATATATCTTCATTGTATTTTTTTGGATTTCACGATAAAAGCATTAACTAAGTCATGGTATTATGATAAGATACTCTAACAGTGATAATTGTATATAATGGCCTATATTGGCAAGAATAGACGAAAGAGGCATTACAATCATTTCTTCAATTTCTTCTTTTCTAAATGTTTAGCAAGAATTAAAATGACCAATCCTAAGAAAAAGAATAGCATGTAAGTTGCGATAGGAAACCAGATGTAGCGATAATCTAGTGATAAGAGAGATGGTAAAATCCCTTTACTGTTTTTCCCACTAACTCCGAAAAACAGATGGACCACTAAACCGATACTATTAAGATAGATAAACAATCCAGCAAATCTGGTTAGAGTCATCCTTAACCTGGATAAATCTAGAAACCAATAGTCAAATATTCTGTAGACCAGACAAAAAAGATTTACATATAATGGAAAACTATAGTTAATATCTCTGTATAGTGAAGGAAGTGGGAAGCTTTTAAAACTAAAATTAATACCTAGTTCTATTCCTAAGATTAGACCAAGGACTAGGAAGAAACCTATAATTTTATGAGAATCTAGCCAATGCTGAAAACTTTCTTTCCTTGATAGATTCTTTTTTGTATTTGAATTTCTTTTATTCATTTTCACCGTTTTCTTCATATCTAGACTACTGAAATAAGGACATAGCAATTTGGCTAATTAAATTTGACTTAAGGGCCTCTCTACCCCAACGCCTTGACTTCCAACATCATATCACGTATCTGAGCTGCCAGTTCAAAGTCAAGCACTTCGACGGCTTCTTGCATTTGTTTTTCCAGTTTCTTGACGAGTTCTTTGCGCTCTTGCTTGTTGAGGCTGTTGATGTCAATTTCCTTGTCCTCTTCCTTGGTAACTGCCTTGGTTACGGCAATCAGGTCACGGATTTCTTTCTTGATTGTCTGAGGTACGATACCATGTTCTTCATTATATGCCATCTGGATTTTCCGACGGCGAGCCGTTTCATCGATAGCGCGTTGCATAGACTGAGTCATCGTGTCCGCATACATAATCACATGCCCTTCGCTATTACGGGCAGCACGACCAATGGTCTGGATGAGGCCACGTTCGTTACGAAGGAAACCTTCCTTATCAGCATCGAGAATGGCAACCAAGCTTACCTCAGGAACGTCAATCCCTTCGCGGAGCAGGTTGATTCCGACCAAGACATCAAAGACACCCAAACGCAGGTCACGGATAATCTCCGTCCGCTCCAAGGTCTTGATGTCCGAGTGCATATACTTGACCTTGATGCCCATTTCCTTGAAGTAGTCGGTCAAGTCTTCTGCCATCTTCTTGGTCAAGGTTGTGATAAAGGTTCGTTCATTCTTTTCAACACGGGCATTGATTTCGCCTAAGAGATCATCTATTTGCCCCATAGTCGGACGGACTTCCACCTCTGGGTCTAGAAGCCCTGTTGGACGAATGATTTGCTCGATCACTGTCTCGGTCTGTTCATTTTCATAGTCACCAGGTGTCGCTGAAACATAAACAATCTGATGAACGTGACTCTCAAATTCTTCCCGACGGAGAGGACGATTATCTAAAGCAGACGGCAAACGGAAACCATAATTGACCAACATTTCCTTACGCGAACGGTCTCCATTATACATGCCCTTAATCTGCCCCATTGTCATGTGGCTCTCATCAATCATAATCAAAAAATCATCAGGGAAGAAATCAAGAAGGGTGTACGGTGGCTCTCCTTCGCTTCGTCCATCCATGTGACGAGAGTAGTTCTCAACCCCGTTTGTATAACCCATCTCACGCAACATCTCGATATCATACTCTGTCCGCTGTTTCAAACGCTGGGCTTCTAGTAGTTTACCTTCCTTCTCAAAGACAGCTAACTGCTCCTCCAGCTCCGCCTGAATCTTGGCAATCGCAACCTCCATGTGATCATCATTGGTCACAAAGTGAGTGGCAGGGAAAATCGCCAAATGATCCACTTCTCCCAATACCTGACCTGTCAAAGCCTCTACTTCACGGATACGGTCAATCTCATCCCCGAAAAACTCTACTCGAAAAGCGTGTTCATCACGGGAAGCTGGGAAAATCTCCACCACATCCCCACGAACGCGAAATCTTCCCCGTTGGAAATCAATATCATTGCGTTCAAACTGTATATCGACCAAGTCATTCAAGAGTTTATCACGAGAAATCTCCAGACCTGGACGAAGACTAACAACACTATCAGCATATTCCTTGGGCGAACCCAAACCATAGATACAAGAGACTGAAGCCACGACGATGACATCGTTACGCTCCAGAAGAGCCGAAGTCGCTGAATGACGGAGCTTGTCAATCTCGTCATTAACAGAACTGTCCTTCTCAATGTAGGTATCGCTAGAAGGCACATAGGCCTCGGGTTGGTAATAATCATAGTAAGATACAAAATACTCAACAGCATTCTCAGGGAAAAATTCCTTAAACTCTCCATAGAGCTGACCAGCTAGGGTTTTGTTGTGGGCAATGACCAAAGTTGGTTTATTGACTTTGGAAATGACCTGACTCATGGTATAGGTCTTCCCTGTACCCGTCGCACCCATCAGAATTTGAGCCTTCTCTCCACCCTCGATATTGTCAACCAACCGCTCAATCGCTTGTGGTTGATCTCCTGAAGGTTCATATTTTGATACTAGTTTAAATTTATTATCTGTAATTCGATTGATCATAAGAATCCTCTCTCGATGTGCTATTCCTATTTTAGCATACTTATAGCATTTTCACGAAGAAAAGGACGGACCTAAGTCACATCCTTTCATTTTCTTTCTTTAATTGATTAGCGAGATAGACAATCAGAAGTAACAAGACTAAACTTGTCATGATAGAACCTTCAATCCCAAAAGAGCCTCCTGATAGCCAAACTTGATTGCCTTGTGGTAAAAAGGTCATCAGAGACGTTCCTGACGGTTGACCGCTAACTAAAATGCCAAAAAGATTGCCCTGAGCAAAATTCCAAGCTCCATGAATACCTGCAACACCCCAAACTGTATCAGTTTTGAGAAGGTAAAGAGCCATGGCAACTCCGAATAAGAAGAGATTCACTAGAGATAGAGGTGTTAGACCAGAATTTCCCACATGAAGCAGGGTAAAGAATATGCTAGATATGACAACAGCAAGTTTTAGATTGGTTCTTGAGGCCAATTGTGGAAGAAGCCAAGCACGGGACACCACTTCTTCTGCTGTCCCCTGTAAAATCCAAAATGGGATAGTAAAGACGACAAAAGTAAGCGAATAAGGATTCAAGCGAATGGATTCCAAACGATATTGCCCCAAGACCACCAAACCTAACAAGGTCAGAAGAAAAAGTGCCAAACCTAGGCCAAATCCTTTCAGAAGACTGCTAAGGAAATTTTCTCTATAAAATCCCAAGGTTCTAATAGATCTTTTCTCAACTTTTTTAGTCCATCTGAACACAGTGTTGAGAATAAAACCAAAGGACAGCAATGCTAAAATTAAACGAAAGTCACTTGTTTTATCCGTCAAGCTCTGCTGTAAGGTTTGCAAGTAAGTTGCAAGATTTTGACCAGTCTCTCCAAAATTTCTAGCAAGTCCGATGAGAGCTAACAAGCTAATACCATACAAAGTATATGCAACAAACTCTCCTATAAAGACAAAAACAAAGGCTAACAAAGGACTTGTGTAAATATTTAAACTCATTTGGGAAGATTGGAAGTCTTTAAATATTCTTTTATTCTTCATGTTCCCGCCCTCATTTCTTCTATTACATACTATTATTATATCATTTTATAGTAGCAATTCAAGAAGGAAAAGAAAACATAGATGTCATATTTTCTGACACAAAAATATAAAAATTTGCCTTTTCATTCATTTTCTGATATAATGGGAAAATATTCGGAAAAGGAGACTAAAAATGAAGAAAAAAATACTAGCATGTTTGCTCATTTTATTTCCCATTTTCTCACTAGGTATGGCAAAAGCTGATACTGTTAAGATTGTGTCTGATACAGCTTACGCACCTTTTGAGTTTAAAGATTCAGATCAAACCTATAAAGGGATTGATGTTGATATTATCAATAAAGTCGCAGAAATCAAAGGATGGAACATCCAAATGTCTTATCCTGGCTTTGATGCAGCTGTAAATGCAGTGCAGTCAGGTCAAGCAGATGCTATTATGGCAGGTATGACAAAAACAAAAGAACGTGAAAATGTCTTTACCATGTCTGATACCTATTATGATACAAAAGTTGTCATTGCTACCACAAAGGCGAATAAAATCACCAAATATGAGGAACTTAGCGGGAAAACAGTTGGAGTTAAGAACGGAACTGCCGCTCAACGTTTCCTCGAAAGTATCAAAGATAAATACGGTTTCTCTATTAAAACCTTTGATACAAGTGATTTGATGAATAACAGTCTAAGTGCTGGCGCTGTAAATGCCATCATGGACGATAAACCTGTTATTGAGTATGCGATTAACCAAGGACAAGATCTCAGCATCAATATGGATGGTGAGGCTGTTGGAAGCTTTGCTTTTGGTGTCAAGAAAGGGAGCAAGTATGAACACTTGGTTACCGAGTTTAATGAAGCCCTAGCACAAATGAAGAAAGATGGTAGCTTGGAGCAAATCATCCAAAAATGGACCGCTTCTACAACTACGGCAAGCCCAACGACAACTACTGCTGCTGGACAAAAAGCTACTCCCGTGAAAAGCAAGTACATTATTGCCAGCGACTCATCTTTCGCCCCATTCGTCTTTCAAAATTCAAGCAATCAATACACCGGTATTGATATGGACCTCATCAAGGCCATTGCCAAAGACCAAGGTTTTGAAATTGAGATTACCAACCCAGGATTTGACGCAGCCATCAGTGCTGTTCAAGCTGGACAAGCAGATGGTATCATTGCTGGTATGTCTGTAACAGATGCCCGTAAGGAAACATTTGACTTCTCAGATTCCTACTACACGGCTAATACCATTCTCGGTGTGAAAGAATCAAGCACCATTGCTTCTTATGAAGACCTCAAGGATAAAACTGTCGGTGTTAAAAACGGGACTGCTTCTCAAACCTTCCTTACTGAAAACCAAAGCAAATACGGCTATAAGATTAAAACCTTCGCAGATGGCGCTTCTATGTATGACAGTCTGAATACTGGATCTATTGATGCTGTGATGGATGATGAGCCAGTTCTCAAATATTCTATCAGCCAAGGTAAAAAATTGAAAACGCCAATCGCTGGAACTCCAATCGGTGAAACAGCCTTTGCGGTTAAAAAAGGTACAAATCCAGAATTGATCCAGATGTTCAATAACGGACTTGCGAACCTCAAGGCTAACGGAGAATTCCAAAAAATTCTTGACAAGTATCTAGCTAGCGAAACTTCAACTGACTCTACAAGTACGGTTGACGAAACAACTATCTGGGGCTTGCTTCAAAACAACTATAAACAACTTCTTAGTGGACTCGGAATCACCCTTGCTCTAGCTCTTATCTCATTTGCAATTGCCATTGTCATCGGGATTATCTTCGGTATGTTTAGCGTTAGCCCATACAAATCTCTTCGTCTGATCTCTGAGATTTTTGTTGATGTGATTCGTGGTATTCCTTTGATGATTCTTGCAGCCTTCATCTTCTGGGGTATTCCAAACTTCATCGAGTCGATTACAGGCCAACAAAGTCCAATCAATGACTTTGTAGCTGGTACTATTGCCCTCTCACTTAATGCGGCAGCTTATATCGCTGAAATCGTTCGTGGTGGGATTCAAGCTGTTCCAGTTGGGCAAATGGAAGCCAGTCGAAGTCTTGGTATCTCTTATGGAAAAACCATGCGAAAGATTATCTTGCCACAAGCAACTAAACTAATGCTTCCAAACTTCGTCAACCAGTTCGTTATTGCTCTTAAAGATACGACTATCGTGTCAGCTATCGGTCTGGTAGAACTTTTCCAAACTGGTAAGATTATCATTGCCCGTAACTACCAAAGTTTCAAGATGTATGCAATCCTTGCTATCTTCTATCTTATCATCATCACGCTTTTGACTAGACTAGCCAAAGGCTTAGAAAAGAGGATTCGTTAATGGCAAAACTTAAAATTGATGTAAATGATTTGCATAAGTATTATGGAAAAAATGAAGTTTTAAAAGGCATTACTACTAAGTTCTATGAAGGGGATGTTGTCTGTATCATCGGTCCTTCAGGTTCTGGTAAATCAACCTTCCTTCGTAGCCTCAACCTGCTAGAAGAGGGAACTAGTGGACATATCATGGTTAATGGCTACGACTTGACTGAAAAATCGACCAACGTCGACCATGTCCGTGAAAACGTCGGAATGGTTTTCCAGCACTTCAACCTCTTCCCTCATATGTCCGTTTTGGATAACATTACCTTTGCTCCAGTTGAACACAAATTAATGACCAAGGCCGGAGCAGAGAAATTGGGAATGGAATTACTAGAGAAAGTCGGCCTTGCTGATAAAGCACATGCCAATCCAGATAGCCTCTCAGGTGGTCAGAAACAGCGTGTAGCCATCGCTCGTGGACTTGCCATGAATCCTGATATCATGCTCTTTGACGAGCCAACTTCCGCCCTCGATCCCGAGATGGTCGGAGATGTACTAAATGTTATGAAGGAATTGGCGGAACAAGGCATGACAATGATCATCGTAACTCACGAGATGGGATTTGCTCGTCAGGTTGCCAATCGTGTTATCTTTACGGCTGACGGAGAATTCCTTGAAGATGGAACTCCAGACCAAATCTTTGATAACCCGCAACACCCTCGTCTGAAAGAGTTCTTGGACAAGGTTCTAAACGTATAAAACGAAGCTGTAAGGAAATCCTTACAGTTTTTTAATTGTGTATTGGATTTTTTGATTTTTTTGAAAATTATGATAAAATAAAGACTATGAAAATGAGGAAATCTCATCCCTAGGCCGACTAGGAATAAAATTAGAAATTAGGTAGCTAGATGTCATCAAAGGTTATTGTTACAATTTTCGGTGCGAGTGGAGATTTAGCTAAACGCAAACTCTACCCTTCCCTTTTTAGACTCTATAAATCAGGCAATCTTTCTGAGCATTTCGCAGTTATTGGAACAGCTCGTAGACCTTGGAGTAAAGAATATTTCGAATCTGTTGTTGTTGAGTCCATCCTTGATTTGGCAGATAGTACCGAGCAAGCCCAAGAATTTGCTAGCCACTTCTACTATCAAAGCCATGATGTGAATGATACGGAACATTACATTGCTTTGCGTCAATTACAAGCCGAACTTAACGATAAATACCAAGCTGAACACAACAAGCTCTTCTTCTTGTCTATGGCACCCCAGTTCTTTGGAACCATTGCCAAGCACCTCAAATCTGAAAACATTGTAGATGGCAAAGGTTTTGAGCGCTTGATCGTTGAGAAACCATTTGGTACAGACTACGAAACAGCTAGCAAACTCAATGAAGATCTCCTTGCGGCCTTTGATGAGGAGCAAATCTACCGTATCGACCATTACCTAGGTAAAGAGATGATTCAGAGTATCTTTGCAGTTCGTTTTGCCAACATGATCTTTGAAAATGTTTGGAATCGTGAACACATTGATAATGTTCAAATTACATTTGCGGAACGTTTGGGTGTTGAAGAACGCGGTGGCTACTATGATCAATCTGGTGCCCTTCGAGACATGGTTCAAAACCACACACTTCAGCTTTTGTCACTCCTTGCTATGGACAAGCCTGCAAGTTTTACAAAGGATGAGATTCGTGCTGAAAAGATAAAAGTCTTTAAAAACCTCTATCATCCAACTGAGGAAGAATTGAAAGAACACTTTATCCGTGGTCAATACCGTTCTGGAAAGATTGATGGTAAGAAATACATTTCCTACCCTAGCGAACCAAATGTCGACCCAGAATCTACAACAGAAACCTTTGCATCTGGCGCCTTCTTTGTAGACAGTGATCGCTTCCGTGGTGTTCCCTTCTTCTTCCGTACAGGGAAACGCCTGACGGAAAAAGGCACTCATGTCAATATCGTCTTTAAGCAAATGGACTCTATCTTCGGAGAACCATTGGCTCCAAATATCTTGACCATCTATATCCAACCAACTGAAGGATTCTCTCTCAGCCTCAATGGTAAACAAGTCGGTGAGGAATTTAACCTGGCACCAAGCTCTCTGGATTACCGTACAGATGCTACTGCTACTGGGGCCTCACCAGATCCTTACGAGAAATTAATCTACGATGTTTTGAACAACAACTCTACCAACTTTAGCCACTGGGATGAGGTAAGTGCTTCTTGGAAATTGATTGATCGTATCGAAGAGCTCTGGGCTGAAAATGGTGCCCCACTTCATGACTATAAAGCCGGAAGTATGGGGCCGCAAGCTAGCTTTGACTTACTTGAGAAGTATGGAGCCAAATGGACCTGGCAACCAGATATCGCCTATCGTGAAGATGGCCGTTTAGAATAGCAAAAATATCCTGCAAGTCAATCTTGCAGGATTTTTATTTTGTATTAAATCAAGCCTTCTAAGAGACCCTTCATAAAGTTTTCTGAGTTAAATTCCCCGATATCATCGATTTTTTCACCGAAACCAATCAATTTTACAGGGATATTAAGTTCTTCGCGGATAGCCAGAACAACACCACCTCGGGCAGTACCGTCAATTTTTGTCAAAACAATTCCTGTCAATGGTGTTATCTTAGAAAATTCCTTAGCTTGTACTAGGGCATTCTGTCCAGTTGAAGCATCGAGTGCCAGGAAGGTTTCATGGGGTGCTTCTGGCACGACACGTTTGATAATACGACCAATTTTTTCCAACTCAGCCATGAGGTTGTCCTTGTTTTGCAGACGGCCTGCTGTATCAATCATGAGAATATCAATTCCTTCAGCTACAGCGCGTTCCATCCCATCAAAGACAACACTTGCTGGATCAGCCTTTTCAGGCCCTGTCACAACAGGAACATCCACACGGCGGCCCCATTCTGCTAACTGGGCAACGGCTCCAGCACGGAAGGTATCCGCAGCAACCAGCATGACTTTCTTGCCAGCTTGTTTGTAACGATGAGCTAATTTCCCGATAGAAGTTGTTTTCCCAACACCATTGACTCCGACAAAGAGCATGACTGTCAAACCATCTTGGAAATGGATTTGTTCATCGTAGTTGCCATCCTTCTCATAGAGTTCAACCAATTTCTCGATAATGACACGACGAAGTGCCTCAGGCTTCTTAGCGTTTTCGAGTTTAGCTTCATAGCGTAGTTCTTCTGTTAAGTTTGAAGCAACCTGCACACCGACATCGCTCATGATGAGCAGTTCTTCCAATTCCTCGAAGAATTCTTCATCGACAGAACGGAAGTTAGCAAAGAAGGCATTCAAGCGTGCTCCGAATCCCGTACGGGTTTTCTTAAGACTGCGGTCATATTTTTCCTGCACGGTTTCTTCAACCTGAGGAAGTTTTTCTTCTACAACTTCAGACGCTAGCTCTTCTTCTGTCTCTTGGTTCTCTTCTTCTAGAGCTTCTTCTGTCTCTTGGATTCGCTCCAATTCATCAGCTTCTAGCTCAGGCTCCTCTTGGTCTGTTTCCTCAACCAATTCTGGTTCAATGACCTCATCTGTCGTGACCTGAGGAAGTTCTTCTCGAGCAAGAGTTTCTTCCACTTTGTCCGTTTCTGTCTCTTCTTGGCTTGTTTCCTCGACTGCTGTTTTGGTTTCTTCAACCTCTTCTGACAAATCAAGATTTTCCAGAGCTTCTTTTACAACATCTTCAATTTTCGGCTCTTCTTTTTTTCCGAATAGACGGTCAAATAATCCCATATTCTAGTCCTCCTTTAACACGTATTCCTCGATAGCCCAGGCAACGGCTTCCTCGTCGTTGGTCATCGGGGTAATCACATTGGCAACTGCCTTAACTGCTGGAACTGCATTTTGCATGGCAACTCCCAGACCAGCCCACTCAATCATGGAAAGGTCATTGGCCTCGTCCCCACAAGCCATGACTTGACTTTGATTGATTCCTAAGTGTTTAATTAATTTCGCTAAACCTGTTGCCTTGTGGACGTTTTTCGGTGACCATTCCAATAAGAGTTCACGCGATTTGAAGATTTCATATTGGTCAAACAATTCTGGAGAAATCTGTTGAATCGCTGCATCCAAAGGTTCTTGGGCAAAGGCAGTCACACATTTATTATATGTCATCTGACTAGATAAATCTTCAAAAGCGACAGGCACAAAAGTCAGGGCTGGGTTGAACTTGGCATAGAGACTTTCTTGATCCGACTGGATTTGATAGACTGTTCCTTCTGAAATAGCATCTAACGGTAGTCCGAGTTTTTCAGTTTCCTCGTACAAGCGTGCCACATCGTCGATTGAAAAAACCGTTTTATCGAGAATCTCTCCTGTATTTTTCTGTACCAGACCACCATTAAAGGTGATGGTGTACTCATCCTCCTGACCGTCAGTCCCTAGCTCATGGAGAAAGAAATCCATAGCCTTCAGAGGACGCCCCGTTGTCAGTACGACCTTGATGCCACGGTCACGCGCAGCTTTGAGGACCGCCTTGGTACGATCTGTCAGCTTTTTATCCGTTGTCAGCAAAGTACCGTCCAAATCAAGTGCAATCAATTTAATATCTGCCATTATAAGCCCTCCATATAAGCCATCACTGACTGGTCCTTATGGTGGCCAATCACTGCTTCTGCTAATTCTAAAATCTCTGGTCGCGCATTTTCAGGAGCGATTGGGTGTCCCACAACCTGCATCATGTGAAGGTCATTGAGATTATCTCCAAACGCCATAACCTGATCCATGGTTAGACCAAGTTTTTTGGATAACTCAACAACAGCCACACCCTTATCAACGTAGTCCAAGACAATATCAATGGATTCAAAACCAGTTGTCATGGCTTTCACACCAGGAACATTTTCGTTGACCCAGGACTCTCCAGCCTCTATCGTTTCTTCAGTAAAGTTCGTGGTAAATTTAAAAATCTCATCCGTGATATCTTCCAAACTCGCTACTTTTTGAATGTTTTCATTGTAGTGACGGCTAAACATGAGATAGATCTCATCCACTGTATCCAATACATAACAAGCTTTTTTCCCAGTCAAGAGCATTTTTCTTTCATCAAAATAGGGCGATTTCTTTAAAGCTTCAAAAGTGCTCAAGTAAAAGTCCCGAGACATAGTAGCCTCGTACATATCCTCACCATGAAACTCAACATAACTCCCATTTTCAGCTATAAAAATCACTTCATCACGCACATCCGCAAACAACTTTTTCAGGGACAGAATACCACGACCTGAAGCCACAGCAAAATAAATTCCCCTTTCCTTGTAGGAAACAAGCAAATTTTTGAGGCGTTCCATATCGAACCGCCCCTCTCCATCTAGAAAGGTTCCATCCATATCGGTTGCTACAAGTTTAATCATAAAATCCTTCATACTCCAATTGATAAATCTACCTTCTATTATACCATAGATAAGTTTAAAAAGGTCCAGTACAGTAGGATAGCACTACTTTTTCGGAGAAACTTCAAAAGGCCTAAAAATTAGAATCGTAGAACTTTTTTCAGATAGTTTAAAAAGTTTGTATTCCCCTTCTCTTTTCTCTATAATGGAGAGAAAGGAGATGACTATGACAGAAATAAAACACGAAATTGATGCAAACTTTGCAGGACGACTCAATATCCTACGAGCGGGAGTCCTCGGTGCCAATGATGGGATTATTTCCATTGCTGGAGTGGTAATCGGGGTTGCTAGTGCGACAAGCAATATCTGGATAATCTTTTTATCTGGACTAGCCGCTATCCTCGCTGGTGCTTTTTCAATGGCCGGTGGCGAATATGTCTCTGTATCCACTCAGAAAGACACGGAAGAAGCCGCTGTTGCCAGAGAACAATTACTCTTGGATAAGGACATCGAATCTGCAAAACAATCCCTCTACGCAGCTTACCTACAAAATGGTGAGTGTGAAACGTCCGCCCAACTCTTGACCAACAAGGCCTTTTTAAAAAATCCCCTCAAAGCCTTGGTCGAAGAAAAGTATGGAATCGAGTACGAAGAGTTTACCAACCCTTGGCATGCTGCTATCTCTAGCTTTATCGCCTTTGTACTGGGAAGTCTTCCTCCTATGCTTTCCATCACCGTCTTTCCAAGTGACTATCGTATTCCAGCAACTGTTCTTATCGTGGCCCTTTCCCTTCTCGTTACTGGCTATACCAGTGCTAAACTAGGCAAGGCTCCTACGAAAACAGCTATGATCCGCAACCTCTGTATCGGACTTCTCACCATGGGAGTAACCTTCCTCTTAGGACAACTCTTTAGTATCTAAGATAAAAGAAATACCTCGATAAATATCGAGGTATCTTTTTTTACATTTGCACAATCTTGCGATAGCTTCTTGAGGTAATCATAAAGATTAAAACGTAGACAATGAGGAAGATGGCACAAATGGAAAGTGTAACGGTCAACATCATGGTCGCATCTAACACCCCAATGACTTTTAGGATGAGGCTAAGCATGTGATAGGCAAAGGCAAGATGTAGGAAAGCAAATAGCAAAGGAAGGAAGAAAACAGTCAATACCTGTTTGTTGATAGTTTGCTTGATTTGCTTTTGATCAAGACCGACTTTTTGCAAAATGATAAAGCGTTCACGGTCTTCATAGCCTTCAGAAATTTGTTTGTAGTAAATAACCAGGACTGTTCCCACCATAAAGATGATAGAAAGGAAGATACCGATGAAGAAGACACCTCCATAAAGGGCACTGATTTGTGCACTGCTATCAGCCAGATTGCTTCCGTATACATAGCTTCCCTCTTTGTTTAATTCTCTATTAAAGTTATTAAGGAATTTTGAAAAATCGTCAGCGAGTTTGAGCTGTTCTTCCTCACTAGCTGTTACATTCATACCACCGTAGTATTGATTAAAGATAGAAGAATTAGGATACTGATCAAGAAAGGCTTTCAAGTCAGGAACAACCAGATAATTATAGTCCGAAGTTAGAATATTGTACTGGTTTGGAACATGCTCAAGAATAAAATCTTTTTTGATTTCTTCCTTGATTGTGTAGGTCTGGTCATTTAGAGTGAGTTCTTTCTGCCCTTGAAGTTCTTTACTCTTGGTAAACAACCCAACTTCATTACCTGAAAGGGAGAGTTTTTGACCAGTCATGATTTCATAGTCTTTTTGGTCAAAGACCATAAAAACGGTTTTCGGTTGAACACGATTTTGACCTTTCTCAAAAATGGTCAATTTCGTACCTTCTTGGTTTGCTACACCAAAGCTACTATATGCAAGAACTTCTTTCTTTGTGACAGTCAATCCTTTATCGCTAGCATACTGGTCTAGGAGTTTATTTATGTCTTCTTTTTCAACATTCTGCCCTGTAATTCCAAAATCATGTGGATTCATGACTTTCTTGAAAGTTTCAGAGCCTTTAAAGATACTCGTTGCAGCAGACATAGTCACCAAGACCATGGTTGAGAGAATAGCAATCGTCGCTAGACCAACAGCATTTTTCTTCATACGAAAAATGAGATTGGATACGGAAATCATGTTGTTAGGTTGGTAATAGTAACGCTTGTTTTTCTTCAAGATTTGTAGGAAAACTGTGATCCCTGCATTGAAGAGAAGATAAGTTCCCAAAATTACCAACAAGACTGCTACAAAGAAAATCAGAACGGCAGAAAGTGGATTTTCAACTGTAACTGCTAGATAATAACCAGCTCCCAAACTGATTAGACCTAGAATGGTTTGAAGACCTAAGAAACGTCCTTTTTTCTCACCACTGGCTTTTTCACGGGAGAGCTGAAGAGCATTCATGCGGGCTATGCGAAAGGCATTGATAAAAATCAAACCTAGGAAAATAGCGCCAAAAACGATAAGAACTAGGATAAAGACTATTGGTTGGAAGGTTGAAACGAGCTCCACCTTCATTTTCATCAACTTCAGAAGAAGGGCAAAGATTAGCTTGTCAAAGAGAGCTCCTAGGCCAAGACCAGCTGTCAGCGTTAAGGAACCAAAAATAAGAAGCTCCTTAAAAACCATACTGATCAAATGGCGCTTTTCAAGACCCAGCATACCATATATACCCAGCTCTTTGGAACGGTTCTTCATGACAAAACTATTGGCATACAGGACAATAATTCCAGAAGCGATGGTAACAACCACCATACCGAGAGCCAGGGTCATAGAGATAGTTTCTCCCCCTCGAATCTTGACAATATTAGGGTTAAGTGTCAATGAGTAAAAGAGATAAGTGATGGTCACAGCTAAGAGAACAGCTAAAGCAAAGGGATAGTAGAGTTTGCGGTTTTTAATTAAGTTCGAAACCGCTAACTTATTGGTCAATCGAAACATACTAATTCACCTCACTTGCCATAACAGTCAAGGTATCAGAGATTTCTTGGAACATCTGACGCTCTGTCTTGTCTCCACGATAGATTTGGTTGTAGAGGATCCCGTCCTTGATAAAGAGAACGCGCTTGGCCCTGCTGGCTGCTGCGGTTGAGTGAGTTACCATAAGAATAGTTTGGCCACGCTCATTGATTTCATCAAAAACATCCAAAAGAGCTGCGGATGACTTGGAGTCAAGCGCTCCTGTTGGCTCATCGGCAAGGAGGATTTCAGGCTCGGTAATGATGGCGCGTGCTACTGCAACCCGCTGTTTTTGCCCACCAGAGATCTCGTAAGGGTACTTCTCTTGCAATTGGTTGATGCCCAAATTTTCAGCAGTCACTACCAATTTTTTCATCATCTCCGTAATGGGTTTTCGAGATAAAACTAGAGGAAGTAAGATATTGTCCTTAACAGACAGGGTATCTAGCAGATTAAAGTCTTGGAAGACAAATCCCAACTTCTCACGACGGAAGCTAGAAGCCTGGGAATTTTTAATAGTTACTGTGTCTGTTCCGTTTAGGTAAACCTGCCCGCGAGTTGGTTTATCCAGCATAGCTAGGATGTTGAGCAGAGTTGACTTTCCTGAACCAGACTCCCCCATGATGGCAACATAGTCACCCTTCTCTACGGTAAAGTGAATATCTTTGAGGGCTTCTACTTGGTTGCCTTGGAAACGTGTTTTGTAGATTTTTTGAACGTGTTTTACATCTAAAAGTGTCACGATTTTCTCCTTCTTAATATCCCATCAATTGAAACTGTGCTTGCATCATAGCGCATCCTAGTTGAACACGCTCTATGTCTTTTTGACTTGGTTTTCTTCTTTTCTTTTGTAAAATTCTTTTCATGGTTTTGCTCCTTTGTTCTTTATGAGTATAGTTTATCGCAAAAAAAGATGGCTTGCCATAACCTAACCTTACAAAAGAGACTTTAATCTTACATTTTTGTAAGATTGAAGAATATTTTTGAAAATAGCTACTATAAAGAAGTCCTGTCATTGCTTGTTTTATTCTTAAAATAATAGTAAAATTAAATTATGAAAAGGCTTTCTTTAACATCTTTTAAAAGAATTGGCTTTCTGCTAATTATTTTTAAAAGTGCTAAACTATCATTCGTATCACTGCTATAAGGAGGGAGGTTCAGCCCCTCTTTTTAGAAAGAGGTTCCTATGAAACGTGTTTTTCTCTTCATCAGCAATCTTCTTTTAACTTTCTTTCTCATTGCCACTCTGTCCTTTTGGAAAGACTCTCTTCCACAAATCCTGTTCCCGGGTGCAGCAGTATTAAGTGGGCAAGCAGATTATTCTACCGTTAAAGAAGAATTAAATAGTCTTGCTAAAGAACATAATAGTCTTATCGCAAGAACCATTTGGGAAGTAGATAGTGATGGAAAATCACAAACTTACTACGAAGTTTTTGGAGATGGGAAACTCCCAGACTGGATGCCTCCAGCAAGTCAAGAAAGCATTCACAAGAGCGATCTTCTCAACAACTACAATATTATCAGCGGATCCCTAACTAGTCAAGAATTGGCTACTCATCTGAAAGAACTTGGACTAGAAAAAGCGAATGCATTTGAAAATGACAGAGTATCCTTTGTACTTGCCCTCTTTACCCAACCTAATCAGCTTACCAGTATGTTAATCTTTTTGCTGACTTTCTTAGCTTTGATTGTTATTGGCCAAATTCAATCTCTCTCTCAGTCAGGGATTCGATTGATTTCTGGAGAACAACTGAGCCATCTCTTCTTTCGTTCTCTCGCAAGAGACGGACTTGATATCCTTCTTTTTGGTCTACCTGCTTTGCTGATAGCAAGTGTCTTGCTCATTTCCCTAGGATATCCTTATGAGGTTCAAACTTTTTTAGGAATACTTTTTATTCTTTACAATAGCCTACTTTTCTTACTTAGCCTCCTAATTGCCCTTCTTTTTACCATTTCTTTGAAAAAAGTTCATCTCCTCTCTATCATCAAAGGAAAATTACCAATCAAGTCAATTCTACGCATTCTCTACTTTGGTCAGGTACTTGCCATTCTACTGGTTATTGTAGGATTTGGACGTATGTCTACTTACTATCATATACTTGAGAAAAATGAGGCTGGACAAGCTACTTGGGAACAACGCTCCAATGTTGTTACTCTTCAAACAGGGCGTTCCAGTCAGATGAAAAATTTAGATGAACTGCAGACAAATGCTGATAAATGGTTTGACTTTATTCAGCATGCTATAGATAATGAGAATGCCTTCCTTATTAAACATAATCTAGTTGAGCAAGCTCTTAAGCAAGCTACCTCAAATCATAATGAAACTGAAAATAACCCTTATGGTGTGGAAGAAAAAAATATTCTCTATGTAACACCTAACTACTTCAAAAAAGAAGGTATAAAGTTAACATCAGAAACCTTTCAAAAAATCAACACCCTCAAAGATGGACAGATCCTTGCCATACTCCCAGAAGAACTACAAAAAAATGAAAAAGATATAAAATCAACCTTGCAACAAGAGTTAACCAACCGATTATACAGTAGCGAGTCTAATCAAACTGTCGAAGTTAGTATAGCTTATACCAATCAAAAAAATGATGTATTTCTCTATAATACCGCCCATATTGCTTATGATCAATGGTTATCAAATCCCATCTTTCTTGTGCTTTCTCCTAAAGCACTTGGCAAGGCTTCCTCCATCTTCTGGTTTACAAATCTAGAATATCTCTATTTTACAGACCTCCACCAAACACAAGAACTTTTGAAACACTATCAACTTGATCATATGGTCTCAAGGCTATTGCCTGCTAGGGAAACCTATCTCCAGTTAAATCAAAAAATTAAAATCGAAATTTTTAGTAACTTAGCGAGTGCTATGTTTGCTATTTTGACTTCAATTTTGCTGTTTACAAGTTTAAATCTGCTCTATTTTGAAGCCTTTCGCAAAACCATATTCTTGAAAAAAATCGCAGGCTATTATTTCTTTGAATTACACCGTAAATATATCACTTCTCAAATAATAGCTCTCTTTCTCGGAAGTGGTCTAGCTTTCATTATTTCTAAGAATATCTGGATTACCCTGATCCTATTTTTCAGCTTTTCAAGTTTAGCCGTTCTTCTATTGAAGATTTGTGATAAGAAGGAAAGTAAAACCTATGCTAGCATCATCAAAGGAGGATAGTATGATTGAATTACAACATATTTGGAAACAATTTGGTTCTCGTATTATTTTTTCAGACTTGAATCTGAATTTTCAAAGTGGTATGGTGTATGCTTTGATAGGAGACAGTGGTTGTGGAAAAACCACTTTGCTCAATATGCTTGCAAAACTAGAGACTTTCGACAAAGGAGAAATAGTTTACAAAGGAAAATCTTTGACTTCTCTAAAAAATGAGGAATTCTATCGTAACGAGCTAGGTTATCTCTTCCAGAACTTCGGACTATTAGAAAGTCAGACCATTCGAGAAAACCTTGAGCTGGGACTGATTGGCAAAAAACAGAACAAGAAACAAGAAAAAGAGAGACTTCTTCTTCAAGCACTGCAAGCTGTCAGACTGGATTATCTAAGTCTCAACCAAAAAATCTATGAATTATCTGGTGGTGAAGCTCAACGCGTAGCGCTTGCTAAGATTATCCTGAAAGATCCTCCTTTAATTTTAGCTGATGAGCCTACCGCCTCGCTAGATCCAAAAAATTCCAAGGAAATTATGGAAATTCTCCTTGAACTTCGTAATGCTAATAGAACAATTATCATCGCAACTCACAATCCTAGTATTTGGAAAATGGCTGATCAGGTAATTCATCTCTCTCAAGATGGAAAAGAATATACTTAAATATCAAAATCCCTTGTGGCTAAATAACCACAAGGGATTTTCAGTCATTTATGCTGCTTCTTTTAAGTAACATAGTGCAAATAATAAATTATCCCTGTTAAATCTCACCAAAACCAGCCATCATTGTCATCAATGGCTTGGGCTTCCTTGCGTTTTCGTGGTCCTGTTCCGTACATTTCGGCTTCGATTTCTTCCTTAGTTGGCAGGATAGAGGCGAGGATGATGTAAATAATCACGCCAATCCCAAAATTTGATATGGTAAAAATGGCGAAGAGAAAGCGAACTAAGGTTACATCAAAATTCCACTTGTCTGATAGACCAGCTAAGACTCCCGACACCATACGATTTCGTCTCATTTTATAAAATTTTGTATTCATGATTGTTTCCTCTTTCGGTATTCTTACAACTAGTATAGCATGAAACAGGGGCACAAACATCAGTCCTTAGGCCGATTTAAGATGACGAGTTTACCACGGCAGACGCCACAGCGATAGCGTTTCGTGTCAATCTTCCTCTTTCGTTGATAGGATTGCTGGCAGGATTGACACTGATAGACTAGGTAGGTACTTTGGTCTTTCAAAGGGGGAACAAAGCGCAGCCCATCCACTTCTTTCAAAAGTTCTTTAAAATCTCGGTCCTTATGTCGATATCCTTTTTTCTGAAAATAAAGGTGATAGTGACAGAGTTCATGGCGCACGATTTTCCGAAAAACCTCCAAACCAAGTTCATCATAAACCTTGGGATTAAAATCCAAATGCCCATCCTTTGGGAAAAATCGCCCACCTGTCGTTCGCAGACGAGGATTCCACTGGGCTTGGTGTGTGAAAGGCCTACCAAAGTCTTCGAAGGAAACAGACTGAACGTACTCAGTTAGATTCATCTGGAGCTAGGAGCGACAGATTAACTTTTTCACGTTCAGTATCGATTTTTTTAACCCAAACCGTTACCAAATCTCCAACAGACACCACTTGGCTGGGGTGTTTGATAAATTTGCGACTCATGTGGGAAATATGAATCAAGCCGTCCTCGTGAATCCCGATATCAACGAAGGCACCGAAGTCAACGACGTTACGCACCACTCCTTCCAGCTTCTGTCCAACTACTAAATCCTTGATATCCAGGACATCTTGGCGAAGCACAGGTGCATCAAAAGAATCACGGAAATCTCGACCTGGTTTGAGAAGATCTGCAATAATATCTTTAAGGGTTTCTGGGCCAAGTTCTAGTTCTTGCGCCATTTCCTTGACAGAAAGGGACTTCAGCTTACTTTGTGCTTCTTCGTTTAGGTCTATAATATCTAAACATTTGAAGAGCTCCTTAACTGCAGCATAGTTTTCAGGGTGAACTCCTGTATTATCGAGGATATTGCTACTTTCTGGGATACGGAGGAAACCTGCAGCCTGTTCAAAGGCCTTAGCTCCCAGACGAGGAACTTTCTTAATTTGAGCGCGTGAAGTGATTTTTCCTTCTTCCTCACGATATTTGACAATATTTTCAGAGATAGTTTTATTGAGTCCAGCTACATGGGAGAGAAGTGCTGGGCTGGCTGTATTGACATTGACGCCAACCTGGTTAACCACGGTATCGACGACAAAGTCCAGACTTTCAGACAGTTTCTTCTGACTGACATCGTGTTGGTATTGCCCGACACCGATTGACTTAGGATCAATTTTAACCAATTCAGCAAGGGGATCTTGCAAACGACGGGCGATAGAGATAGCCGATCGTTTTTCAACGGTTAATTCTGGAAATTCCTGACGAGCAAGTTCGCTGGCAGAATAGACAGAAGCGCCACTTTCATTGACAATGACATAGCTCACTTCTGGAAAATCTTTCAGAACTTCCGCCACAAAGGCTTCACTTTCACGACTGGCCGTCCCATTTCCGATGGCAATAATTTCCACGCTGTATTGACCAATCAAGTCTGCCAAATCTTTCTTTGCTTCTTCGATTTGACGAGCTGAGGCTGGTTTGACAGGATAAATGACTTGTGTCGTCAGCATTTTCCCCGTTGCATCAACGACAGCCAGCTTGGCACCTGTACGAAAGGCAGGGTCAAAGCCTAGAACCACGCGGCCTTTTAGCGGAGCAACCAAGAGGAGATTGCGCAGATTGTCTGAAAAGAGTTGGATAGCCCCTTCTTCCGCTTTCTCAGTCAATTCTGTCCGAATACGGCGCTCGATAGCAGGCAAGACCTTTTTCTTAACTGACTGTTGAATAACTTCATCAATATAGGCATTTTTCACCTTGAAACGAGCAGCAAAGAAAGCTAGGATACGATCCGTCGCATGTTCAAAGCCAACTTTCAAGATGCCTAATTTTTCCCCACGGTTGAGGGCCAAGGTACGATAGCCCTGCATATTACCAACCGTCTCTGAAAAATCGTAATAAATCTGAAAGACTTGTTTTTCATCAAGACTTTCATCCTTGACCTGCGAAGTGATTTTAGAATGTCTCAACACTTCCTGATAGGTAATAGCACGTAGATTGACATCTTCAGATAAAGCTTCTACCAAGATATCAACTGCTCCAGCTAAGGTTTCTTGACCAGTCGCAAATCCTTCACAGACAAACTTCTCGGCCTCTTTCTCTAAGTCAGCTACATTCTGCAAAATCAAGCGTGCGAGAGGAAAGAGTCCAGCTTCACGAGCAATGGTTGCCTTGGTCCGACGCTTTTCCTTGTATGGAAGATAAAGCTCTTCTACATCTGCTAGTTTTTCGGCAGCTAAGATAGCTTCTTCCAAGTCCTTTGTTAGCTTGCCTTGTTCTTGAATCTTAGCCAAGACTGCTTCCTTGCGGTCATTGAGATTAGTCAGGCTTTTATCCAAGTCGATAATAGCCTTAATCGCCACTTCATCCAGACTACCAGTCATATCCTTTCGATAACGCGCGATAAAGGGAATGGTCGCCCCTTCGGCAGTCAAACTTAGAACGGTATCGATTTGCTTTAAGGTTACACCCAAATCTTGGGAGATTTTTTCATATTTTTTATCCATAAACCTATTATACCATAAGGGACAAGGCTTGTTTCACCTTACCTGTTTTTACCTCTTTGATTATCAAAATAAAAATAATCCCTTTTCCGCAAAATAATAGTATAATAGAGGTAGAATTTAGAAAAGAGGTAGGCCCATGGCTGTTAAATTTACAAAAACTGATGACTTGGACAAGATGTTTGAAGAATTTGCCAAACTTCCTGACTTAACACAGGTCACTTTTCCAGACGACAAAGATAAAAAAGAAAAAGTTGAGAAGAAAAAATAGATGACAATTTTCCAATCTCTTCCTCCTAGTGTATTACAAGCGGGAGCCATTTTTCTCTCCATTATCATCGAGGCTCTGCCTTTTGTTCTGATTGGGAGTCTCATTTCAGGCTGGATTGAAGTCTATATCACACCAGATAGAGTCACTGAATTTCTCCCTCGCAATCGTTGGGGGAGGATTTTTTTTGGTACCTTCATCGGCTGTCTCTTTCCCTCTTGTGAGTGTGGAATCGTCCCGATTATCAATCGTTTTTTGGAAAAGAAAGTCCCCAGCTACACGGCCGTTCCCTTTCTGGTGACTGCTCCTATCATCAATCCAATCGTTCTTTTCGCTACTTATTCTGCCTTTGGCAATTCCTTAAAAATTACCATCTTGCGAGCTCTGGGAGCCATTGTAGTCGCATTGGTGTTAGGAATTTTTCTAGGATTTTTCTGGAAGGAACCCATCCAAAAAGAGAACTCTATTGCTTGTCATGAGCATGGTTTTTCTCATTTGAAGCCTGCTAGAAAAGTCTTTCAGGTCTTTATACAGGCTATTGACGAGTTTTTCGATATGGGGCGCTATTTGGTCTTTGGTTGTCTCTTTGCAGCTATCGTGCAAGTCTATGTCCCGACTCGGATCCTGACCTCTATCAGTGCTAGTCCAGTCCTTGCGATTCTCTTGCTCATGTTTCTTGCCTTTCTCCTCTCGCTTTGTAGCGAGGCGGACGCCTTTATCGGAGCTTCTCTCCTCTCGAGCTTCGGCCTAGCACCAGTCCTTGCTTTTCTAGTCATTGGCCCCATGCTTGATATCAAAAATCTCCTCATGATGAAACACTATCTCAAGACCAACTTCATCTGGCAATTTATGGGCATCGTGACTCTGCTTGTTTTGCTTTATTCTTACATTATAGGGGTGATGCTATGATTCGATTTTTCATTCTACTGGGCTATTTTTCTCTGACCCTTTACCTAAAGCTATCTGGAAAGCTCAGTCACTACATCAACCTCCACTACTCCTATCTAGTCTATATCTCCATGATCCTTTCTCTTCTGTTGGCTCTAGTCCAATTCTACATTTGGATTAAGAAAATCAACTCTCACAGCCATATGGAAAGTCGTCAAGCTAGACAAATCAGCATCCTGTTACTGTCACTACCTCTCTTGATTGGAGTTGCCTTTCCGACAGTAAGTTTGGACTCGAGAACCGTATCTGCCAAAGGATATCATTTCCCACTTGCTGAGGGAATCAACACAGCCATTCAGGCAAGCGAAGGAACATCCAGTCAATACCTCAAACCCGATACCAGCACCTATTTTTCCAAATCTGCTTATGAAAAGGAAATGAGGTCTACAGCTGATAAATACCTCTCCCTGCCAACCATTCAAGTCACAGATGAAAACTATATGGAGTTCATGGAAGTTCTCTATGACTATCCTCAAGAGTTTGAAGGAAAGAAAATCGAGTTTACAGGCTTTGTCTATAACGATCCTAGCCATCCAGATAGCCAGTTCCTCTTTCGATTCGGGATCATCCACTGTATCGCAGACTCTGGTGTATATGGGCTCTTGACCAAGGGAAACTCACGCCAGTATCCTGACAATACCTGGATTACCGCTAGAGGAACCCTGACCCTCCACTACCATAAAGAACTCAAACAAAAACTCCCAACACTGGAAGTTGAGAGTTTCACAAAAGTAGACAAACCAGAAAATCCTTATGTCTATCGTGTGTTTTAAAAAAGTAGCCTTGTCAGGCTACTTTTTTTGTCCATTATATGAATTTCATTCTATCTACTCTTTCAAATTGATAAAAAACTCTCACTCTCCATCCTTCCAGTTTCGAGCAATCTCTTCGTCTTTCTGGAGTTGGTCTACCAGTTCCTCTACGGAGTCAAATTTGACCATATCGCGAACACGGTCCAGCCAGTAGACCATGACTGTCTCACCGTAAATATCATCTGAAAAGTCAAAAATATTGACTTCAAAACGTGGTTCTTCTCCATCAAAGGTGACATTTTTGCCAACGCTCGCCATGCCACGATATCTTTGACGTTGCACTTCGACATCGACTACATATACACCATCTGCTGGCATGTAGGTTCGATCTCTTAGGACCAGATTGGCTGTTGGATAACCGATCGTACGCCCACGAGCATTTCCATGAACGACCATTCCACGAGATGGGAGCGGAGTGCCGAGCAGATGATTGACTTCCTTTACATCTCCATCAAGAATTGCCTGACGAATCCGTGTGGAACTGATCTTGCCCTTCTCATCTTCAACCGGAGGAACAATGATAATCTCTCCATCAAAATAATCCTTCAGGTCATCCGCAGTTTTCTTATCTGAACCAAACGTATAATCAAATCCTGCTACGATAATCGCTGGTTTTAAAGCTCTAACATATGTATCAAAGAATTCTTGACCCGTTAAACTAGCAAATTTGCTACTAAAGTCCAGTAAGAAAAGAGCCTCTACTCCGTGCCACTTCATCTTGTGCTCCCGCTCCTCATGATTGACGATGTGAAGCATGAGCTCAGGTTGGTAAGGTTGCAAGGCAAGTTTTGGCGACTCTGTAAAGGTCATCACGACAACTGGCAGATAATCCTTCATCGAAGCCTTACTGGCCACTTCAAAAAGTTTCTGATGTCCCTTGTGGATACCATCAAAATAACCTAATACAAGGACTGTTTTCCCCGGTACTGCAATGTCTTTTTCGTTCTTAATAGGTACTGTTGTAATCATAAAACTATTATATCATAGAGAAAGTCTTTTCGCTAAGAGGAAATCCCAAATGTCGTTTTTTGCGCCTGAACCGACCGTAAGAGAAAAATTAGCGCTTTAGTTTTAAAAAATAGCACCTCCTAAGAGATGCTATCGTTTAGTAACTAGTCTATTGTTTCTTCCAAATCTTTTAACTTAACCGAAACAATCTTAGACACACCTGATTCTTGCATGGTAACTCCATAGATAGAGTCCGCTGCCGCCATCGTCCCCTTACGGTGGGTTACGACGATAAACTGACTATCCTTGTCAAAGCGGTTGAGGTAATCCCCAAAACGTTTAACATTGGCTTCGTCCAGCGCCGCTTCTACCTCGTCCAAGATGACGAAAGGAATGGTCTTAACACGGATAATGGAGAAGAGCAGAGCCAGAGCAGATAGGGCTTTTTCCCCACCACTCATGAGGTTGAGAGATTGGATTTTCTTACCTGGAGGTTGAACAGAAATCTCCACACCAGCTGTTAAAAGATCGCCCTCAGTCAATATCAAGTCTGCTTGACCTCCGCCAAACATCTGTCTAAAGGTCACTTTAAAGGACTCACGAATAGCTTCGAAGGTTGATTTGAAGCGTTCCTTAACCTCATCATTCATCTCTGTGATGGTCTCAAGGAGTAGATTTTTCGCAGACAGAATATCATCTCGTTGGCTATTGAGGAAATCCAGACGGTTGTGAACTTCTTCGTACTGTTCAATAGCATCCAAATTGACTGGACCCAGTGAGCGAATAGCCTTCTCAAGATCTTTAACCTCTTGCTCCGCCAGATTGAGATTTTCCAGTTCATGAGCCTTTTCTAGAGCCTCATTGTAGCTAATCTGGTACTGGTCTGTTAACTGACCTTGTAGATGGCGCAAGCGTTCGCTGATCTTTTCCTTCTTAGCTTCAGCACGTGTTTGTTTACGAATCCACTCCTCGTTCTGCTGGCGAGCTTGATCCAAATGACTGGCAATATCATCTAGCTGACCTTCAATATCATCCAACTCAAACTGCTTGCGAATCAGACCTTGTTGAAGATTGGCTTTCTGAGTTTTAGCCTCTTCCACCTGCTGACTTAGCAAATCCGTATCCACTTTCTCAAGATTATCAACCTTTTCTTGGAGAAGGCGCTGAATTTCCTCTTGCTCGATATCCAGATTATCCAGTTCCTTGCCTAAGCGTTCAATATCAGTCACTTCGTACCGCTTCTGTCCTTGCAGTTCGGACTTAAGCAAGCGCGCTTGAGAAATCTGTTCCTGCAAGTTTTGATAGCGTTCTTGAATAGCGTTTTTGTTAGACTTAATCTCTTCAATCTCAGCTTCCAGATTTTGCTTTTCACTGGCAATAGTAGCAAGGCGCTCTTGGCATTTTTCCTTGTCCGCTTGCCAATCTCCTTCAGAAAGACGATTAAATTCCTCTTCTTGAAGTTTCCAAAGCGTTTCCAGTTCTTCGACCTGCTGATTGGTTTGTTGACAGGCGAGGTACAAACCTTGCTCCTGAATACGAGCTTGCTCACCCTGAGATTTGATAGCTTCTAGTCTTTCTGCCAATACCGCCATCTCATCTTGCAAGGTCTTCAAAGTCGCTTCTTCTGACCGCAAGTCAGTTTCTTCTTTAGTAATTTCTTTTTGTAATTGCTCCAGTTCTGGCTTGATGAAGATACTGTTATTCTGGCGATTGGCACCACCCGCGTAGGAACCACCAGTACGCAACTCTGTCCCATCCAGTGTCACCATACGAACCTGATAACGAACTTGGTAAGCTGCGGCACGCGCATGTTCTACAGTATCAAAGATAGCCGTCGTAGCCAGCAAATTCTTGAAAATGGCTTCTAGTCTCTTGTCAAACGACACCAACTCATCTGCCATTCCCAGAAATCCCGGACTTGCAGCGATAGCATCTTGATTCTGACTAGAAATCGTACGAGCCTTGATAGTCGTCAATGGAAGAAAGGTTGCACGACCAGCTCTGTTACGTTTGAGGAAATCAATAGCCTTAGTCGCCGCATTCTCATCTTCTACGATGATGTGCTGACTGCTTGCTCCAAGCGCAATTTCTAGGGCAGTTTGATAATGAACATCAAAAGTCAAATGCTCACTAACTGCACCAATAATCCCACCTAGGCGGTCTTTTTCTTGGAGAACACTCTTAACACCCGCGTAAAAGTTGCTATGATTTCTAAGGATATTCTCTAAACTTTGGGCTCTAGCCTGCTTGTTTTTGAGACTATCCAGACGGTCAAATAGTTGGCTCTGCTGGGCTTGGTAAGAAACTTTCTGCTCCTCTTGCTCCTTGGCACTAGCTTGGTAGTCTGCCAATAATTTCTGAACCTGCTCCTTGGCAGTTTCAAGTTCAGCCTCTTGCTGACTAGCCTTCTCTTTAGCTGTAGCCAGTTGTTCTTTCAGTTTCTCAACTTGATCTGCTTGTTTTTGAGATAACTGACGGCTGTTCTCTAGTTCATTCTCGATGCGAGTCAGTTGATTTGAGACATCCGCTTCTTCTTGTAAAAGAGCGACAAAGCGTTCTCGCAAGAGCTCAATCATCTGGTCAGGATCGTCTGTGAAAGCCAACAATTCTGCCTCTAAACGATTGAGTTCCTTGTTGTTTTCGGTTAGACTTTCCTCTAACTGTGCCAGATTTGCTTCTTTTTCAGATTTTTCTTTACTTAGCGCCTTTCTCTTGTCTTCTAAAGTCGCCAAACGGGCTTGTGCTTCTTGTTGATTGAGGGCTACTTGCTCGGACTCTAGTTTTGATAAGGCTAATTTTCTCTCTAAATCACTTATCAGATTCGTCAGATCCATCAAGCTTCCTTGGTCTTTAGACATTTGAGCTTGGAGATCTTGGCGTTTCTTTTTAAGACTTTGATTTTCTTCTTCTAACTCTTCACGTTTTTGATAATAACTAGTCAAAAGTTCCTGAACCTGAGATAGTTCTTCTTCTGTCAGTTCTAGTTCAGCCTTGTTTTCCTTGATTTGGGCAACCAGTACATCCAAGTAAATAGCCTTACGTTGACCATCCAGGTCGAGAAACTTACGAGCATTCTCAGCTTGTTTGGAAAGAGGTTTGATTTGATTGTCCAACTCATAGATAATATCCTCTAAGCGGTCTAGGTTGTCTTGAGTTTGCTGTAGTTTGCTTTCTGTTTCTTTTCTACGAGTCTTGTACTTTAAAACTCCAGCGGCTTCTTCAAAAATAGCTCGGCGTTCCTCAGGCTTGGAATTAAAAATCTCCTCAACCTTCCCTTGAGAAATAATAGAGAAGGAATCCCGTCCCAGACCTGTATCTAAGAAAAGGTCGTGTACATCACGCAGACGGACTTTCTTGCCATCAATTCGATACTCACTATCTCCACTACGATAGATATGGCGTTCTACCTTGATTTCTTGACCCGCATCCTTGATAAAACCATCTTCATTATCCAAGGTCACGATAACAGAGGCATAATTGAGTGGTTTGCGACTTTCAGTTCCAGCAAAAATAACATCGGGCATCTTGCCACCACGAAGACTCTTAACACTGGACTCACCCAAGGCCCATCGCAGACTTTCTGTGATATTTGACTTTCCAGATCCATTTGGCCCAACGACAGCTGTCACACCTTGATCAAAAACGACCTTGGTCTTGTCAGCAAAAGACTTGAATCCCTGGATCTCAATCTCCTTTAAATACATGAACCCAGCCCTTTCTCAACGGCATTTTTTGCGGCCTCTTGCTCTGCTAATTTTTTAGAACGGCCTTGACCTTTTCCGATACTCTTGCCCTCAACCAGAACTTCTACATCAAAAACCTTATCATGGGCAGGCCCCGTCTCAGAGGTCACCTGGTAGCGAATATCCACATCTCCATTGACTTGGAGCAGTTCTTGCAAGTGTGTCTTGTAATCCTTAATCATTTCAAAGTCACCTGCTTCAACCTTGGGAATCATGACCTGATAGATAAACTCTTTTACCCTAGCAACATCCTTGTCTAAAAGTAACGCTCCCAAAAAGGCTTCAAAGGCATCTCCAAGAATGGTGTCACGATTGCGACCACCAGACTTTTCTTCCCCTTTTCCTAGCTTGATAAACTGATCAAACTGGCAATCACGCGCAAAACCAGCCAAACTCTCCTCACGGACAATCATAGCACGGAGTTTGGACAAATCTCCCTCTGGTTTCTTAGGATATTTTTTATACAGATATTCTGAAATCAATAATTGCAGAACAGCGTCTCCTAAAAATTCCAAGCGCTCATTGTGTGAAATTTTTAAGAGGCGGTGCTCATTGGCATAACTCGTATGAGTAAAAGCCGTTTCCAATAAATTCTTGTCTGCAAATTCGATTGCAAAACGCTTCTTTAGTACAGTTTGTAATTCTTTCATACCAACCTCTTTCTAACTGATAACAGTCTCTTTTATTATATCAAAAAAAGCCCCCTGAGTCACTTTAAAATGGGACTAGAGGGGATTTGAGCATTATTTAAAACAAACTTTTCAATTTTAGGGGCTAATTTGGGTAGGGCTAAAAAAAAGCCTTATTTAAGGCTTTCATAGGCTTTTTACATCCACCCTGAGGGAATCGAACCCCCATCTCAAGAACCGGAATCTTACGTGATATCCATTACACTAAGGGTGGAAACTTGTTCCATTATAACAAAAATTTGCTCTAATAACAAGTTTTTTTCTAGCCGTATAGCCCGTCTTAGTGGGATGCATCACCATTCCAGATAGAGTTTTTCACGATAACATAATCAACGTGCTTGAGGTCAGCAACCTTGCGTCCACCTGCGTAGGAAATGGCACTTTGCAGATCCTGCTCCATCTCAGTGAGGGTATCTTGCAAATGTCCTTTGGCAGGAAGTAAGATGCGTTTTCCTTCCACGTTTTTATAAGCTCCTTTTTGGTATTGAGAAGCTGAACCATAGTATTCTTTGAACTGTTCGCCATCGACTTCAATCGTTTTCCCTGGGCTTTCGATGTGTCCTGCAAAAAGGGAACCAATCATGACCATGCTAGCACCGAAACGGATAGACTTGGCAATGTCACCGTGTGTACGAATCCCACCATCAGCGATAATCGGTTTGCGAGCCGCCTTAGCACACCAGCGAAGGGCAGCCAACTGCCAACCGCCAGTGCCAAAACCTGTTTTCACCTTGGTGATACAAACCTTACCAGGACCGATTCCAACCTTAGTTGCATCCGCACCCGCATTTTCCAATTCACGAACAGCTTCTGGTGTTCCCACATTCCCAGCAATGACAAAAGTATCTGGCAACTCTTTCTTGATGTGTTGAATCATAGAAATCACGCTATCCGCATGACCATGAGCAATGTCAATCGTGATGTATTCCGGAGCATCAGCCTTGAGCTGGCTAACAAAGTCATACTCGTAATCCTTAACACCAACAGAAATGGAAGCAATGATCCCTTGATCGTGCATACGTTTGATAAAAGGAATGCGTCCCGCTTCATCAAAACGATGCATAATGTAGAAGTAACCGCCTTTAGCCAGTTGCTCTGCTACGTTCTCATCCAAAATTGTCTGCATATTTGCTGGCACAACAGGTAGTTTAAAAGTGTGTTTTCCAAACGTAATACTTGTATCCGCTTCTGAACGGCTTTTAATCACACATTTATTAGGGATCAACTGAATATCTTCGTAATCAAAAATTGGAAATTCATTTAACATATCGATGTCTCGTTTCTTTTATAATGACCTACCTATGCTTGCGCATCCCTACGTCTTTTCCGACGTTTCCTTGATTTATTATAAATCAAAGTACAGTTTTTGTCAAATATTTGTAATAATCACATTATATCGTTCGGAAATTACTTATATAAATAGCAAAAAAGTGAAGAGATTACCTTCTCTCCACTTCTTCATCAATAATCGCTTTAAAATTTTCTTCTGAATTTTCCATCATTTTACAAAATGCACTATAGAATGAGGCATTCTGAGGGATTCGAATAGACCACTTCTTCACTTGAGCTCCATAACCAGCTACTTTTCCTATTTCACTATTTACTGACTGCTCCATACTAGGAAAAATCAGTCCAGCTTTCTCAGCTTTTAAAATATAAGAATAGGAAATCAGCTGGAACAAGTCCTCGCGGTTAATTCCTTTTTCAGTGAACTCCAGTTTTTTATATTTTGCATCTAGAACAATCTTTCGTTCTCTGTTATAAAAATCTGGATATACTTTTCGTTTCCCAACAGAAAATACTGAAATTCCATCCGTCTTATCCTTATTTCTGGGATGTACAAAACCTTTTGGCAACAAGGTGTAAACATACTCTTCCCAAAGCCAGGCAACATCAAAAAGAATACCATGTACCCTTTGGGCTTGAGGTCCAAGACCATGCTTTTCTCTACTCAGAATCATCAAGCAGAGTTCCTGTAATTTTCTATACTCTCTGAAATAGGCGTGTCGGATGGGTTTGATTTTATTCATTCTGATAATCTTGGCACGATTAGCTAGTTTATAAGCTGGAGTTACACGAGTAATTTCTGTCATATTTTCACGATTACTATCGAGCAGAACTCCGAAACTTTTCTGATTCTTTATGTACTCAATCGTATGTCGAATCAACTGCATGAGTGGATTATCATAAGTAAACTCTCTAGTTGTATAGGCAATATTTTCCATAAAAGGGAGATTTTTTTTCAGATGATTTCCAACATCTAGTACGCCCTTCACATGACTATCGTTATGGAAAAATCGCTGGTATTCCTTATAAAGACCTTTTCTGAGAGCAGCTTGCAGATATTTGGGAAAGAGGTAAATCAAGAGTTGATAGAGCTTATCTTCAGGAGACAGACCGACATCTAAACTAGTCAGATTGATATTGAGAACCTTTTGTAAAAGATAATGCAAAAAATGGTCGTTACTTTCATCAGAAAAACGAGAGGAAATCGTCAATCTTTCCTGATCACACCCCAGAAAACCAATCACATTACCTGTCTTGATTTTCTGATTGACTGTTTCAAAAATCTTTTGGTCCTTATCTAAGTCAGGAGAATATTGCAGGTCATTTGGAAATATAAAGATACGGTCCTCTCTAGAAAGGTTATCCAGTGTTCTATCATGAAGAGCTTGACTTAGTTTGGGATATTCTGCAACAAAGTCTTCTTTAGCAATTCTATGCTGATTATCAGTTATCCGCATCATTATCACCAGTATCTTGGGGTTCTGTTTGCTCCTTATTTGTCAGATCAAATGCTTTTTTCAATGTACCCAGAGTTTCAGCCTCTTCATAAGAACCTCGTAAGTAATCTTCCAAAAGTGGTTTGAGATAATCAGACCAGAGTAATTCATAGTCAAAATCTACATCCTTCAACTTAAGGAAATAACTTGGTCCGATATGATAATGACTGTTTAATTCCTGAACGTTTTCGATAGCAGTATTCAAGTTTCTTAGACGAATTTTTGCTTCTTCTGCATGGATACCCAGTTCTTTATCCAACATAGCAACTTGACTTTCAGCAGTAACTTCAACAAAGCGGAAACGACGACGCATAGCAAAATCAAAGGTATCTACCGAGCGGTCAATATCATTCATAGTTCCTATAATATAGACATTCTCAGGAATATAAAACTTGTCATCACTTTCGTGTAGATTAGCATATTGGGTAGATACACTTCCCTTTTCACCACGATAGCCAGGGTCAATAGAGAAAAAGAGTTCACCAAAAATCTTAGAAATCTCCCCACGGTTGATTTCATCGATGATGAAAACGAATTTCTTGTCTGTGTTAATCATTGGGGATACATAATCACATAAACCATAACTTTCTTTCATGTGATCCAAAACAATTTTTTGATAAGTTTCGTACTTTAAATTAGTATCTTCACCCTTGTACAAAAGATACACTTTTTCTTTGGTAGCAACAGGAGAATCAAACTTCACATTCCCTTGACTATTTAAACTGGCTGGAACAGAACTACGAGGAAAGAAGTATTGTCCTTGCTTTTCATTGATAGCATCCGTTAGCTTCCTCCACGCTTCCTCAAAATTATCTTGTCCTCCAGTTTTCTGAGCATCTATAGCATTCTGACAAAACTTCTTAAAAATACCTTCTTTTAATTTAAAAAATATACTGCCATCCTCATTTGAATCCGGTCTTAAACCCTCAACAAAATCCGTATAATCATAAGATGGGTGAAATTGTACAAAGCCGATTTGGTCTTCGTTGCCACCCGTTAACTCCATAGCAATTTCTTTAGCAAGATAAGTTTTTCCTGTGCCAGGTGCACCACGGAGGATGAGGTTTTTGGATTTTTTTAATTTATCTAAATAATCGTTAATATTTTTATTCATAACAACTTTCTCTATATTTTTTCTGTATGTACCATTTAGAATAGATTTATATAAATTGATACGTTCTGAATTTCTATCCCAGTTGATGGTTTGTCTTGTACCTTTTTTTCTTTGGTATTCCCATCCACCATCTACTTTCAACCAATTAACACCAATACAATGTTTAAACTCTGTTTTTGTTTCATCAAAGTAATATGTTTTCACACATTGTCCAATACCTAAAATTTTGTTAAATCCTGAGGTAGCTATTATATAATCATTTATTTTTATGTCATGTGCAAACTTCCAAATAAATAAATTTCTCTGCTTTCCTTGCTTCAATTCTTCAGGATTATTGTAATCTAAAATATTAGATAAATTAGAATCAAAATCTATACAAGCTATATTCTCTTCTTTAAATAAAGACCAAACTTTTCCACCTCCTCCTGCAACTATCATCCAATAATTTAATTTTTCTTCCATTTTGTAACTCCATTTTCATATTATAGGCTAGTTAGTATTTAATATTTCAAAACCCTATTTCATATATAGAATATCATATCCCATAGAAAAAGGAAAGAATTTCTAAAGAAAAAGCCCAGTGTAGAGGGTTTTATCACCTCTCAACACTAGACTCTTTTTTTATCTTAGTAATACTCCCCTTGACGATAATCCCATGAGTTAAAGGTATCTGACAAATGCATCATGATTTTATCAATGTCAAGCCCTTTACGGATAACAACTGGAGCTGGTGAGATTGAGCGAGCTCCTCCTTGTTCTGGGATGAGATTGCCGTCCTTATCGACCATAGAGACCATCACACCTTGCTCGTAGCGAGTTTCAATGGTTTTGTCAGGTTGGATGGATGCTACATAATCGTCAGCTTCGATGACAAGATCCACTGCTCCTTCGATACGTTCTCCGATTCCTTCGACCTTACCGCGGTTTCCTTTTCCAGATGGGTTTGCAGATGAGGCGTAGACCATCTTGCCTTCTTCCCAAAGTTTAGCAGCCAATTGTTCTCCTGCTTTCCCGAATTTAATGACAAAACAGCTAGTACCACGAACGTCTGTCATGAGTTCTTCACGACCATCACCGTAAGCTTTGAGTTTTTCAAAGGCCTCTGGTTTCCAAGGAAGGATACAACCGAGGAGGATATCTTCATCCCAATGTTTTTGGTAGAAGGCTTCAATTTCTGGATTGAGTTGTGCTAAAGCGCGAAGCTCATCCATGCTACCACAGAGGACAACTCCGGGTTTGTTACGGTTACGCTCTTTTGCTTCAAACTTACGTTCAAGTCCTGCCTTATCGCTCGTCATGATGATGTAACCAACTTTGGTAGGACAAACGATACATCCGCCCTCACCTTTTAAAATGTCATAGCCTTCTTGTGAAAGTGTTCCGTTCCATTGAATGTGTTTTGTCATAGTTCTATTTCCTTTTCTATTTTTATTCTATTCTTGCCAGTAAGCTGGGCGTTGTTTTTCATAGGCAGCAATCAAATCTTCATACTGCAAGGTGATACCAATATCATCCAAACCATTTAAGAGCTTGTGTTTCCATTCGCTATCGATTTCGAAAGTGAATTCTCCAACTGGTGAGATGATTTTCTGTTTTTCCAAGTCCACTGTTACCTGGTCAGTCGGTTTGAGCCGGGCTAGTTTCTCTCGAACCTCTCTGGGCTGGACAATGGGCAACATACCATTATTGAGTTCATTATTGTAATGAATGTCCCCAAAAGACCCTGCAATCACGACCTTAAAACCATAGTCGGCTAGAGCCCAAGCTGCGTGTTCTCTGGACGACCCTGCCCCAAAGTTATCCCCTGAGATAAGAATACTGGCTTTACGATATTCAGGCCGGTTAAAGACAAAGTCAGGATCCTCAGTATACTTATCGTCCAGATAACGCCAAGCATACATGAGGTACTTACCAAAGCCTTTCTTATCGATTAACTTGAGAAACTGCTTGGGAAGGATTTGGTCGGTGTCAATGTTATCATTCATGAGAGGAACGGTCGTTCCCGTATAAACTGTAAATTTCTCCATATCCTCTCCTTACTGGGCTTCTGGCATCTGCCGAACATCTACGAAACGCCCTGCAATAGCTGCCGCCGCTGCCATGGCTGGACTGCAAAGATGGGTTTTAGCACCAAATCCTTGTCTGTCTTCAAAGTTGCGGTTACTGGTTGAGGCACAGTGAACACCATCAGGGACCTTGTCAGGATTCATCCCTAGGCACATAGAGCAACCTGGGTCTCTCCACTCAAAGCCAGCATCCAGAAAGACCTTGTCCAAGCCCAACTTCTCAGCAGCTCGTTTAACAGGACGAGAACCTGGCACTACGATTGCTGTTAGATTGGGAGCAATCTTCTTCCCTTTGACAAATCGCGCAGCCAGCTGTAAATCGCTGAGACGAGCATTGGTACATGAACCGATAAAAATATAACCTAGTTCAATATCCGCTGGCTTTTGACCAGGCTCCAAGTTCATGTAATGATAAGCTCGTTCATCGTTCATATCCTTAATTTCTGGGAAGCTACTGTCAAAGTCAACCCCCATAGCAGGATTGGTTCCCCAAGTCACCATGGGAGCCAAGTCTGAGACATCCATCTGGATAACCTTATCATAGACAGCATCCTCATCACTGACAAGGGTTTTCCAGTCAGCAATCGCCTCCTCGAAAGCTTCTGGAACACATTCTCGTCCCTTGAGATAGTCATAGGTGGTCTGATCCGGATTCATAATCCCCATCTTAGAGCCAAACTCGATGGACATATTGCAGATGGTCATTCTCTCTTCCATGGTCAGAGCATCAACCGCTTCCCCACGATATTCCACCACATAGCCAACACCGCAGGCAACACCATACTTGGATATCAAGGCGAGGATAAAATCCTTGGAATAAACTCCTTTTTGAGGAACACCAGTGAATTCTACCAGCATTTTCTTGGGTTTGACCTGCCAGAGGGTCTGGGTGGCAAAGACATGCTCGACCTCACTGGTCCCAATCCCAAAGGCGATAGCTCCGAAAGCTCCGTGAGTAGCTGTGTGGCTATCTCCACAGACGATGAATTTCCCTGGTTGGGTCCGTCCTGTTTCTGGACCTACCATGTGAACGATTCCCTGCTTTTCAGAACCATGGGCCGCATGTTCAATACCAAACTCCTCAACATTTTCAGCGAGCTTATCAATTTGAGCCTTAGAAATAACATCTCGAATATCGTAGATATTGACGGTTGGAACATTATGATCAAAAGTTCCAAATGTCAAGTCTGGCCGTCTCAATCTGCGACCTGCATCTCGCAATCCTTGAAAAGCCTGAGGACTGGTCACCTCGTGGATATAGTGTTGATCCACATACATGAGTTGGGGCTGCCCCTCTTCTCCTGTGACGACATGACGATCCCATAGTTTATCAAAAATCGATTTTCCTGCCATCCATTACCTCCAAATGAAATATAGGGCTACTAGTGTGGTTACCATCCCAAGGAACCAAACCGTTTTAAAATACCATTTTCGAGTCTTGTGGTGAAAAGTCATTCCTGATAACCAAGCACCAAAACCACCACAGACAAGTGCTATAGTTAAGAGAATTTTCTCTGGTATCCGCCAAGCACCTCTCCTTGCCTTGGATTTGTCGATTCCATAAATCAAGAAAATCAGCAAATTCCAAATCAAGAGGGCAAGCGTGATTCCTTCATTTATCTTCATAATCTTTCAATGATGGCTTCTGTCATTTCCTTGGTCGAAGCCTGTCCTCCAATATCTCTCGTTAAAATTCCTGCTGCCAAACTGGCTTCTACAGCTTGTTCAATACGGCTTGCATCCTCATAACGTCCAAAGCTATCTCTCAACATCATAGCAACTGACAAAATCATGGAGATAGGGTTGGCAATTCCTTGACCTGCAATATCAGGCGCTGAACCGTGAATAGGCTCATAAAGACTTGGACCTTTTTCAGAATGACTAGCTGATGGCATGACTCCAAGTGTACCAGATAGAACACTTGATTCATCAGATAAGATATCTCCGAAGAGATTCTCTGTCACGATGACATCAAACTTAGCAGGATTGGTAATCATGAGCATGGCAGCTGAGTCCACCAACTGGTGCTCCAAGGTTACATCTGGGAAATCCTGCGCAACTTCCTCAGCCACTATTCGCCAGAGTTTTGATGTTGCTAGAACATTTTGCTTATCGATACTAGTAACGATTTTTCTGCGATTGCTTGCAATTTCAAAGGCCTTACGAATAATCCGCTCTACTTCCTCATAGCTGTAGTCGTTGATATCACGCGCTTTTCGCTCGTCAAGGATATGATCTCCAAAGTAAATCCCACCTGTCAACTCACGTACCACGACAAAGTCTACACCAGCAATTCGTTCCGGTTTGAGAGGTGATAAATGCTTAAGACTATCAAAGATTTTTACGGGGCGAATATTAGCATAGAGGTTGAGTTCCTTACGAAGAGCCAGCAAGCCTTGTTCAGGTCGAATCACTGTCCCATCATACTGGGGACTACCGATAGCTGCTAGGAGAATAGCATCTGCTTCTCTACATGCCTTGAGGGTTTCATCAGGTAAGGGATGCCCCGCAGCATCAATACCTGCACCCCCAAAGGGGCATCTGTCAATCTCATAGTCAAAACCTGTTTTTGAAGCTAGAGCTTCCAGAACCACTAAACCAGCTTCCATAATTTCTGGACCAATTCCATCCCCTGCTAGTGCTACTATTTTCTTTGTCATAGCCTTCTCCTTTACACACTAGGCATGTCTCGATAGGAAACGCTGCGCCCCATCTCACCAGCATTCTCTTTTTGAACAAAGGTATTGGCATTGATATAAGCAATCGCCGAAGCCTTCAATACATCGAAGTCAAGACCTGCCGCGTTAAAGATGGTCTCTGTATCTCTGTTTTCAACAGTAACCAAGACACGAGCTTGAGCATCAATTCCATCTGTCACAGCATCAATGGTATAGGACACCAAACGGACAGATTGGTTAAAGAACTTATCGATAGCATTAAAGATCGCTTCAACAGATCCTTGTCCTGTCGCATTGAACTCGACCTTCTCACCATCCATATTAGCCAGGCTAACAAGCGCTTCGATGTCATTGTCTGCATGAGTTTGAAGTTGTAAATCATCAAAGTGGAAGCCTTCTGGATTTTCAACCATGGTTCCAGCGACCAGCGCACGAATATCTGCATCAGTGATTTCTTGTTTCTTGTCCGCTAGTGCCTTGAACTTAGCAAAGAGTGGTTTGATATCCTCTTCTGTAAAATCTATGGCCAATTCTCTTAGTTTCTCAACGAAGGCATGGCGACCTGACAATTTTCCAAGCGGAAGACTATTACTCTTAACACCGACCAATTCAGGTGTGATGATTTCATAAGTGAGAGGGTTTTTAAGAACTCCATCTTGGTGAATACCCGATTCATGAGAGAAGGCATTGCCACCAACGACAGCCTTGTTTTTAGGAACTGGAATACCAGAGAAGCGAGAAACCATTTCTGACGTATTGATGGTTTCATTTAGGACAATACTTGTTTCTGCTTGGTAGTAATCTTGGCGAATATTGAGGGCCACTGCTATTTCTTCAAGGGCTGCATTACCGGCTCGCTCCCCGATACCATTGATGGTCCCTTCGACTCGTCCTGCACCATTCTTGACAGCAGAAAGGCTGTTAGCCACTGCCATTCCGAGGTCATCATGACAGTGAGGTGAATAGATAATCTGACGATTCGTCTTGACATTCTCAATCAAGTGTTTGAAAATAGCTCCGTACTCTTCTGGCGTGGTAAATCCAACCGTGTCAGGGATATTGATATAAGACGCACCTGCATCAACTGCTGTTTGAACGACTTGCAAGAGGAAATCCAACTCTGTCCTGGTCGCATCCTCTGGAGAAAATTCGACAATTTCAAACTTAGAACGTGCGTAAGAAACATGCTCCTTAATAGCTTCTAAAATCTCTTCCTTGCTCTTATTTAGCTTATACTTGCGGTGAATCGGACTGGTAGCGATAAAGACATGAACCTGTGGATACTTGGCATCCTTAAGCGCCTCGTAACAAGCATCTATATCAGACTTGACCGAACGTGCCAAACCAGTTACAGCAGTTTTCTTTAAGACCTTGGCAATTTCCTGAACTGCCAAAAATGAATCTGGACTCGCTGCCGGAAAACCAGCTTCGATGGCTGAAATACCCCATTTCTCCAGCTGTCTTGCGATGGCAACCTTTTCCTTGATTGAAAAATTAACACCTGGTGTCTGCTCACCATCACGGAGACTGGTGTCTAGAAACTCAACTCTACGCATAAGAATTCCCCCTTCAAAATTTCAGTATAGAAAAAACATCTCGCTCGGGAACCCAAGCGAGATGTTGATTTACTCCCGCTTGGTAAGCCAAACAGGACTAATGCTTCTGCACTAGCCCGAGTACCTCAACAACAAAGCAAATTGATTAAACTTAGCTGTTTTCATGTTTGACTTTCTCCTTCGTTTGATATCTTGTTTAGTATTTTAGCATAGCTAAAAACACTTGTCAAGAAAAAATCCATTATTTTCTGAAAATTTCTTCAGTAAAGAATATTTTGCTAATTGAAAGTATTTGAAAACTCAAGTAACTTTCCTTATTTTTTCACAGTCAAATTCCAACTTCTTTCGATGAGTTCTAACACTTCTTCATCTAGCAAACTATCATCAAGCGCCAGACTAATCCAGTAGCGTTTGTTCATATGAAAGGCTGGATAAATGCCTTTTTTTGAAAGCAAGTCAGCCACTTGATCGTGTTTGATATTGACTGCTTCGACTAGCCCTTCTCTGCCCTTTTCCAGCTTATCCCATGGGATTCTCATCATAACAGCATACCACTTCTTATTTCCTTCATGTCTTAACACTGCTGTATCAGGCGACTTTTCCCACAGATACTCCAACTGATTACCATACTTTTCCTGAACTTTAGACATGATTCGCTTAGTCTGAGGACAGATAAAATCCTGCACATCAAAGCAATCCTTCCGAATCTGGTAGAGAATCTCCAAACAAGCCTCGCGGACACTTCCTACAAAACTTCCCCGCATACTTTCCATATGTACTTGAGGATAGAGGTCACCCGTTTCCTGGTCAAAGACCTGAAAACTCACATTATCAGTAGTAATGGAGACTGTCATGAAAAAGTCACCCTGCAAAATCTGGCAACTGTAAGTCCAGACTTCCTCATTTTCTACAAAACCATAGGCATGGGCTTTTTCTTTATTAAACTGATAGGATTTAAAAATTTCAAACATAAGTTAAAACTGCTACCAAAAGCTAGCAGTTCCTTTCTATTTTTTAAAAGACAACCTTAGTTCCATGCAATTGTGTCACGCCCAGCTGGTCGATAAAGGTTTGACGGTTGTCAAGGTCAATCCCCCCACCTGGTAGAATTTCAATTTTACCAGCTGCATGTTCCAAAATTCTGTGGTAGTGAGCAAAACGTTTCTCTAGTGAGTCCCCAGACACACCAGCGCGAGTTAAGATACGAGTAACACCAGTTTGGCTTAGCCAGTCAATAGCCTCCAATTGCTCTTCATCACTCAATTCATCAAAGGCCATGTGAAAGACAATTTCCATCCCTTTAGATGCGGCAATCAGCTTCTCAAGATTAGCCTTATCCAACTTCTTATCGGCAGTCAATGCCCCAAAAACTACTCCTTGACTTCCAGCCTGAGCAGTCAAACGAATGTCTTCCAGCATAATTGCTATTTCAAGATCAGTATAGACAAAGTCGCCACCACGGGGACGAATCATGGTCATAATGGTGCTATCATAGTTAGCTGCCAGTTCAACAGCTGCCTTAGTCACTCCATAGCTTGGTGTTGTCCCACCAACTGCTAGATTATCACAAAGTTCGATTCGACGAGCTCCAGCCTGCATCGCTTTTTCAAGTAAGGTCACATTTTCAGCACAAAATTCGTAAATCATTTGATTCTCCTCGATGTTTTCTTTGAATTTATTATATCATATTATTTTAAATATGCTTTCATTTTTATCAAGGCAAATAACTACTATTTTTATCTATTCTTTGTCAGGAATGACTTTAAAGAGATAGTAGGTGATAAAGATGGTCAGGGCTCCCAAACCGATTTTAACAGGCAAAAGAGGGGCAAAATAAATAGAAATTCCCATCAAGATATAGATAGATACGATGATTTTTTTCTTGCGTTCTCGCGCGATTGACTTGGTTTCCCGAAAATCAGCTACATAGGTCTGATAGAGCTTGGTATGATAAAGCCAGTCTTCAAAACGCTTAGAAGATTTTGAAAAGCAAGCGATAGACAGCAAAAGAAAGGGAGTTGTTGGTAAGAGCGGCAGGACAACACCTACAAGAGCTAGAGCCAAAGAAATAAAACCAATACAGAAATAAATAATGCGCATAACTTCTCCTAGATAAATTACTCTTCCTCTAGTTTCGCACACAAGGGGGAAATTTGTCAAGCTCCAACCAAAAAGAGCCTGAAATTCATTTTCAGGACTCTACATTTTATTTGATCTTTTCCTCTTCGAAGTCGCCATTACTACATACAACCTGCTTGCCACCACCACGGACTTTTTTCTCCACAAGGAAGTGTCCGCATTTTGGACAGTCACGGCCAATTGGTTTGTCCCAAGAAGTAAATTCACATTCTGGGTAACGATTGCAACCATAGAAGATACGATTGCGCTTGGTTTTGCGTTCGATGATTTGTCCTTGATGACAGCTTGGACACTCGACACCAATCTCTTTGACAATTGCCTGAGTGTGACGACAGTCTGGGAAGTTGCTGCAAGCATAGAATTTACCAAAACGTCCTAGCTTAATCACCATCGGACTGCCACAAACTTCACAGTCAAATCCAGCTGGCTCATCCTTGATCTGGATTTTTTCCATTTCAGCTTCAGCCTTGGCCACTTCTTTAGAGAATGGTTTGTAAAAGGCGTCTATAACACGTTGCCACTGCTCTTTTCCAACTTCGACATCATCCAGTTTGCCTTCCATTTCAGCTGTAAAGGTCACGTTTACGATATCTGGGAAATATTCAACGATGAGTTTATTAACAATTTCTCCTAGTTCTGTCGGTTCAAAGCGTTTAGCTGCCAGACGAACGTAGTAACGTTTCTGAATGGTTTCAATGGTCGGAGCGTAGGTTGACGGACGTCCAACCCCATTTTCCTCCAAAGTCTTGATTAGTGTCGCTTCCGAATAGCGAGCAGGTGGTTGAGTGAAATGTTGCTCTGGCTTGCTATTGACCTGTTTGACCACATCTCCTACTGCCATATCTGGCAACATCTTGTTCTTGTCAGAGTCATTGTAAATAGCAAGATACCCATCAAACTTAACCTGACTACCATTTGCCGCAAACTGAACGCCATTTTGAGAAAGCTTAACAGCCATGGTATCAAAGATAGCTCCCGTCATCTGGCTAGCCACAAAACGGTTCCAGATAAGGGTATAAAGTTTGAGCTGGTCTTTGTCCAAGTACTTAGCGATGCTTTCAGGTGTGTTAAAGACACTAGATGGACGAATGGCTTCGTGAGCATCCTGAGCACCTGAGGCATTCTTGACCCTACTACCATGCTTGGAATACTTGCTACCAAAACGGTCGTTAATGTAGCTTGCCGCTTCGTTCTGAGCCACAGGACTGATACGAGTCGAGTCTGTACGCATATAGGTAATCAAACCTTGCACGCCTGATCCGATATTGATCCCTTCATAGAGCTGTTGGGCTACCATCATAGTCTTTCGAGTACGGAAATTGATTTTGTTAGCTGCATCCATTTGCATGGTTGAAGTCGTATACGGTAGGGGCGCATTGCGTTTGCGTTCTTTCTTATCTACCTGGTCTACTGTGAAATCTTTACTAGTCAAATGGGACAAGACTTCTTTGACTTCTTCGTTGGTGGTCAATTTCATCTTTTTGCCATTCATGCCATAGAATGAAGCCTGAAATTGCTTGGTTCCCTTCTTAAAGACACCATCAATTGTCCAGTATTCTTCTGGTTGGAAGGCATTGATTTCATTTTCACGGTCAATGATGAGCTTAAGGGCAACCGACTGCACGCGCCCTGCTGATAAGCCCTTCTTGACCTTTTTCCACAAAATTGGCGAAATCGAATACCCTACCAAGCGGTCTAAGACTCGACGAGCTTGTTGGGCGTCGACCAAGTCCATATCAATCTTACGCGGTTCTTTAAAGGCATTTTTTACTGCGTCTTTGGTGATTTCATTGAAGACCACACGGTTGGCATCATTCTCGTCCAAGTTGAGAATGTGAGCCAAATGCCAGGAAATTGCTTCTCCTTCACGGTCCGGGTCACTTGCCAGAAAGACTTTGTTAGCTTTTTTGGCTTCTTTTTTCAGATCATTGATGAGAGGACCTTTTCCACGAATATTGATATACTGCGGTTCATAGTTATTTTCAATATCGACTGACATACTGGATTTCTTCAAATCACGGATATGCCCGACACTGGCTAGAACCTTGTAGTTTCTGCCTAAATATTTCTCAATCGTTTTCGCCTTGGCAGGCGACTCCACGATAACTAGATTTTTCTTAACTGTTGATTTTTTCTTCTTTGTTGCCGTAGCCACACTATCACACCTTTTCAAAGTAATAAACTTTATAAAGTGTAAACCATTTTTCTATAGCTGTCAAGACTTAACTCCTATAGTATAGAAGAAAAGTTTATCTGAATGAACAATTTTTCCTTAAAATTCAAACTCAGCCAGCACATCTTGACCGCTGGTGACCAGTTTTGCTCCCTCTTGGATCAGGTGGTGACAGCCATCTGAATGGCCATCTAAAATGTTCCCTGGAATGGCAAAGACATCGCGCCCTTCCTCCATAGCACGCTCACAGGTGATGAGACTGCCCGAACGCATCCTTGCCTCTGCTACAATAACCCCACGACACAGTCCTGCTATGATACGATTTCGAGCTGGAAAATGAAATTTCAGAGGTTGCTCGCCAGGTCCATATTCACTGAGAACCAGATGGTCATTGCCAATGTAGTCTTGCAAACGTTTATTGGCTTTAGGATAAAACACATCCAAACCTGTTCCAATCACTGCAATGGTTTTTCCACCATTTTGGAGTGCAGCCATATGAGCAGCCGTATCAATCCCTTTGGCTAAACCACTGACCACGATTAACTCGTTTTCCAAACCTTGAATGACCCTCTGAACAGACTTTGCTCCTTGACTAGAACATGAACGACTCCCTACAACAGCAACCTTTGGAAACTTCAGCAAGTCTAGATTCCCTTTATAAAACAAGAGTGCTGGAGCATCATAAATCTCACTCAAATCCCAAGGATAACAGTCATCAAGAATCGAGAAGGATGGAAATTTTTGGAACTCCTTCTCCAACTGTGCATCATCTATCTGGAAATAGCGTTCCATAAAGACAGCAGGATTACGACACCCCGATAGTTCTGCAATATCACCTAGCAAGAGCTCCTGATCTACAGTCTCATCGTATTCAAGAACAGTTAAAATTTGTTGATTTGTCAGCCCAGCTTTTCTCAATTTGTAAATCTCATAGTTTGTGATCTTCATATACAACTCCATTTCTTTTTCTACTCATCTATCTATTCGTAAAAAAATAAAAAGAAGACCAAGGATCTTCTTTTTTTCATTTATTCAGATTTAGTAGTTGACCAGCTACTTTCAACCATCGGTAAGATTGTTTTTAAAGTTTCCCCATCCCCTTCAAGTGAAACATAGCGGATTTTACCATCATTTGATCGGAAAAACCAGGTAACGAGGTATTTCCCTGACTTAGCAATTGCATTGACAACATAGGCTTCATAACCTCCAATGGTCGATTTGGAGCCCCAAACCTTACTGAAATCAGAGCTTTGTTCTTTGGAAGTTAAAATACTAGATGAGACAGTCACAACATCCAGTTTAGCATACTCTTCTTCGCTGATATTAAACTGCTCAGCCTTAAAGGTATTTAGCGTAACAATGTTGATATCTGTTCCATCGCAATACTGTATATCATTTCCACCTTCTACTTCATGAAATCGAACCCATGATTTGGGTACCTTGACAAAACCATATTCATTCGAGCCGATGATTTGCGTCTCTTCCTTTTTCGCTTCGGAAACAGTAGAGCTAGAGCTACTCGTTTCCTGACTGCTAGAAGAACTAACAGCCGCAGTCGAACTTTCTTCGGTTGCTGTTTGCGATTTATTAGAGCATGAAGCTAGAAAAACACTAGCAGTAACAACAGTTCCTAAAATTAATAATTTTTTCATCCTACCACCTTTCCATCTGCATTATAAGAAAAATAAGAACTTCTGTCAAATTCTAACCTGATCTATTTTGTCAGTTGATGATTTTACTCGCTCTCATTTAAAGTAAAAACTCTTGAATAATCTTCAAGAGTTTTATTTCTATTCTTCATCCATGCTTAAGACGCTAAGGAAGGCTTCTTGTGGGACTTCTACTGATCCGATAGCTTTCATCCGTTTCTTACCTGCCTTTTGTTTTTCAAGGAGTTTGCGTTTACGAGAAACGTCACCACCGTAACACTTGGCAAGTACGTTCTTACGAAGGGCCTTGATATCAGTACGGGCCACAATCTTGTGCCCAATTGCTGCTTGAATTGGAACCTCAAATTGTTGACGAGGGATGATTTTTTTGAGCTTATCAACGATGAGTTTCCCACGTTCGTAGGCAAAATCCTTGTGAACGATAAAGCTGAGTGCATCCACCTTATCACCATTGAGAAGGATATCCATTTTCACCAGCTTAGATGGACGGTACTCTGACAATTCATAGTCAAAGCTTGCATAACCACGCGTCGAAGACTTAAGCTTATCAAAGAAGTCAAAGACGATTTCAGCAAGTGGGATTTGGTAGATAACATTGACACGATTGTCATCAATATAGTCCATGGTCACAAAGTCCCCACGTTTGCGTTGAGCCAATTCCATTACTGCCCCAACAAACTCCTGTGGTACCATGATTTGCGCCTTAACATACGGTTCTTCAATAGTCGCAATCTTGGTTGGATCTGGAAACTCTGATGGGTTAGAGACATCCATAGACTCACCGTCAGTTTGGTTAACCTTATAGATAACAGACGGAGCTGTCATGATGAGGTCAATATTGAACTCACGCTCCAAACGCTCTTGGATAACATCCATATGGAGAAGTCCAAGGAATCCACAACGGAAACCAAATCCCAGCGCCTGCGATGTTTCTGGTTCAAACTGCAAGCTGGCATCGTTGAGCTGCAATTTTTCTAGGGCTTCACGAAGGTCATTGTATTTATTTGACTCGATTGGGTAAAGTCCTGCAAAGACCATAGGATTCATCTGCTTGTAGCCATGTAATGGCTCTGCCGCAGGATTGGTTGCCAAGGTAACTGTATCACCCACACGAGTGTCTTGAACTGTCTTGATAGAAGCCGCAATATAACCAACGTCACCTGTCGCTAGGAAATCACGCCCTACTGCTTTCGGCGTGAAAATACCAACTTCCGTCACATCAAAGGTCTTGCCATTGCTCATGAGTTGAATCTTATCGCCAGGTTTGACAACTCCGTCCATGACACGAACTTGGAGGATAACCCCACGATAGGCATCATAAACTGAGTCAAAAATTAAGGCTTTGAGTGGCGCCGTCACATCACCCGTTGGCGCTGGCACTTTTTCTACGATTTGTTCGAGAATTTCTTCGATCCCAATACCAGCCTTAGCAGAAGCTAAGACCGCTTCGCTGGCATCCAGTCCAATGACATCCTCAATCTCTGTACGAACACGCTCTGGATCAGCTGCTGGTAGGTCAATCTTGTTAATGACGGGCAGAATTTCCAAATCATTATCCAATGCTAGATAAACGTTGGCAAGTGTTTGAGCCTCAATCCCTTGGGCCGCATCAACCACCAAGATCGCTCCTTCACAGGCAGCTAGCGAACGCGACACTTCATAGGTAAAGTCCACGTGCCCTGGCGTGTCAATCAAGTGGAAAATATAGGTCTCGCCATCTTTTGCAGTGTAATTGAGCTCGATAGCATTGAGTTTAATGGTAATCCCACGTTCCCGTTCTAGATCCATGCTATCCAGAAGCTGGGCCTGCATTTCACGGCTTGAAACCGTCTCTGTCTTTTCCAAAATTCGGTCTGCAAGCGTTGACTTCCCATGGTCAATATGGGCGATAATAGAGAAGTTTCTAATCTTCTCCTGTCGTTTCTTTAATTCTTCTAAGTTCATGCTGCTCTTCCTTTCAGGGTATCTATTAATTATAAATTGTTTTTAACATTTTGACAAGACCATACCCTGCTAGGAGTACTAATCTTCGGCAATAAAGCCATCATTTTCAATAAAGTGGTGTTCTGTCATTCCTTGGTCAGTAAAGACGATTCCATGAAGGACACCACCATAGACAGCTCCTCCATCCATACCAATCTTGCCATCATCTGTTATCCAAAGCTCAGCTGTACCTCGGTCTTGCTTGAGCAAACCATAAACCGGTGTATGCCCAAAGACAATAGTTTTCCCAGTATGATTGGCCGCTTCGTGGAATGGTTTTCTGAGCCAGACTTTCTTGTAATCTGTGGTTTCATGCCAATCATCCAAGGTCAAATCAATACCAGCATGAACAAAGATATACTTGTCTGTCTCAACAACAAAAGGCATTTGACGAATAAAATCGACTAAATCGGTTGCTTCCGTCTCGACGCGTTTAGCGTCTTCAACAGCATCCACAGGTGCATCCAAGGGACGACCTAGGATTGAGTTAATGGTTGTATCACCACCATTGCGACGATAGTGGTCATAGCTTTCTTCAGGATTGTCCAACCAAGTCAAAAACATATACTCGTGGTTTCCTGATAGACAGATAGCCCCTTGATTGTCCACCAAGTCCTTGACCATTTCTAGAACACGGCGACTATCTTCACCTCGGTCAATCAAATCCCCTAGAAAAAGCAACTGGGTGTGACCATCCCATGTTTTGAGAAGGTCTTCCAGCATACCCGCTTTTCCATGGACATCTCCAATTACATAATAGTCTGTCATTTATTTCTCCCTCGTTTGCAATAATTCTCTCGCTTGGGTAAGGGCTGCTTGGGTTACATTCTCTCCTGCCAACATCTTAGCGACTTCCTCTACTCGCTCTTCTAAAGTCAAAAGGCGAACCGTCGACACCGTTGATTGCTCATCACTAATCTTCTCAATAAAGAATTGATAGTCCGCGATGGCAATCACTTGTGGAAGGTGAGAAATAGCAAGAACCTGACCATGCTGACCAATCTTATGAATCTTTTGAGCAATGGCTTGGGCCACACGACCTGAAACTCCCGTATCCACCTCATCAAAGACAATACTAGTCTTGCCTTCTTTACGAGAAAAGGCGGATTTAATAGCTAGCATGAGGCGAGACAGTTCTCCTCCAGACGCCACCTTGACCAAAGGTTTAAAGTCTTCACCTGGGTTGGTAGAAATGAAAAACTCGACCGTTTCATTCCCCTCACGACTAAATTTACCCTTGCTAAAACGAACCTGGAACTGCGCCTTCTCCATATAGAGGTCTTGCAGTTCTTGTTTAATCTCTGCTTCAAGCTGCTGGGCCAAGTCATGGCGAGCAGATGCAAGCTGACCTGCCAAACCAACAAGATTAATTTCCAATTTCTTGAGCTCTGCTTCCATGTCTTCGGAAGAAAGATTATTACCCGTCAAGAGATTATACTCATCTGTAATCTTAGCAAAATAAAGCAAGACATCGTCTACAGTCCCACCATACTTGCGGGTAATAGTATTCAGAAGGTCTAAACGATTTTCGACCTGCATGAGGCGATTGCCATCAAAATCCAAGTCCTCAATAATATCTTCCAAACGCTTTGTAATATCTTCTAAAACATAGTAGGTCTCAGACAGAGAACTTGAAATTTCACGGTATTCAGGATCATATTCTTCAACACTTTCCATGTCATTCATGGCTGAACGGACATTAGCAAGACTGGAGAATTCCTCATTGTCCAACATAGTGTAGGCATTGGTTAGCGTATCCGCAATATTTTTATGATTGAGGAGTTTATCTCGTTCTTGGTTGAGAGCCAAGTCTTCTCCAGCCTGCAAATTAGCCGCCTCAATCTCTGCCATTTGAAATTCCAACATTTCGATACGTGCCTTGTGTTCCTGCTGGTTTTTCTTGACTTCCAGAACCTGCTTGCGCATTTTGCGATAGGCATCAAAGCTCGTCTGATAGGTCTCCTTCAAGTCCAAGAAAGTAGCATCACCAAACTCATCCAACATCTGAATGTGCAGTTGAGGACGCATTAACTCCTCTTGGTCATGCTGACCATGGATATCCACAAGGTGTTGCCCAATGGCACGCAAGACAGAAAGATTGACCATCTGACCATTCACGCGACTAACACTACGACCATTTTGCAAAATTTCCCGGCGGATGATAATCTCATCACCCATTTCCAAACCTTGCTCTTCAAAAAGTTCCTGTAAAAGGCGACTATTTTCAACCGAAAAAAGTCCTTCAATCTCTGCCTTTGGCGCACCGTGACGAATAACGTCTGTCGTTGCACGAGCCCCCAACATGAGATTCATAGCGTCGATAATAATAGACTTTCCAGCACCCGTTTCCCCGGTTAAAACAGTCATACCCTTTTCAAAATTGAGGGAAATCGCCTCAATAATGGCAAAGTTTTTTATCGAAATTTCAAGTAACATACTGACCTACCATTTTTTGACTTGTTCAACAATTTCTTCAGCCGCCTCTGCTGTTCTAGCTACAATTAAGATAGAATCATCATCAGCTAGACAGCTAAAAATCTGTTCAGAGAATGCCTCAACCAACTGACTCTTCACAAAAATAGTATTTCCAGGAATGACAGAAAGGTTGATCATATTTCCCATTAACTCAGAACTCACAATATTGTCCTCAGCCAACTGCAAACTCTTAACAATTGATTTTGGCAATTCATAGATATAAGTGTTGTTTTTCAAAGGAATTTTAACAATCCCAAGCTCCTTGATGTCCCTTGAGACAGTGGCTTGAGTAGCAGAAATACCTGCTTCCCTCAAGTACTCAACAATTTCTTCCTGAGTCCCAATCTGATAATCCGTAACAAATCTTCTAATTTTTTCAAGTCTCTCTTTTTTATTCATCTTTAAATTCTCTATGTGCTCTCTCTACAACTTTTTCTATTTCGGGGGCAACTTGATTGCTTGCTCCCTCTTCCTTTTTTAAATATGCCAAAAATTCGATGTTTCCATGTCCTCCTTGGATTGGTGAATAGTCTAATCCAAGCACTGAAAAACCTTGTTCAACTGCCATAGCAGTGACAGATTCAAGGACAGTTTGATGAACCTTGGCATCGCGAATGATTCCATTTTTCCCGATTTGCTCACGACCTGCTTCAAACTGAGGTTTGACAAGTGCTACCACCTGCCCTTGATCTGCTAAGACACGGTGCAAGGCGGGTAAAATCAGACTGAGGGAAATGAAACTCACATCAATACTGGCAAAGCTCGGCTCCTTTTCGAAATCAGTCTTTTCAGCATAACGAAAATTAAACTGCTCCATGCTGACAACCCGTGGGTCTTGGCGTAATTTCCAAGCCAACTGATTGGTGCCAACATCGACTGCAAAGACTAACTCAGCACCATTTTGCAGCATGACATCGGTAAAGCCTCCGGTAGAAGCACCAATATCAATCGTGGTTGCTCCCTCCACTGACAAATCAAAGGCCTGCAAGGCTTTTTCTAATTTTAAACCACCACGGCTGACATACTTGAGTTTTTCACCTTTGAGTTTTAGCTCAGTGTCATCTGGGATTTTCTCTCCTGGTTTGTCAAAACGCTCCCCATTGAGGACTGCCACAACCAGACCTGCCATGACGCCACGCTTGGCTTGTTCGCGTGTTTCAAACAAGCCCTGTTTATAAGCTAGTACATCCACTCTTTCCTTAGCCATTGATTCTCAAACTTTCTACTACTTTCACAATCGGCTCCGTTTCAAAGCTGACTTCTTGGGCAATTTCTTCTAATTTAGCCTCGGCTTGATCAAGAGTTTGGTTACAAAAGGCAATAGCCTCCTCCAAGCCCAACAAGGCTGGGTAGGTTGACTTTTCTGCCTGCAAATCCTTTTGTGGAGTCTTCCCGATTTCCTCAAAACTAGCTGTCACATCCAGCACATCATCTCGAACTTGAAAGGCCAGCCCAATCAATTCACCAACCGTTTTCAATTTTGCTTGGATTTCTGGTGCTAATTCAGCTATGATAGCAGCTGCTTGGAAAGGATAGGCAAGTAACTTACCTGTTTTATTAGCATGAATGGTCTGAAGTTCTTCCAAAGACAAATGTTGGTGTTCACCTTCCATATCTAAAACCTGCCCTGCAACCATTCCCAGACTTCCTGAAGCAAGGGATAAGTTGACAATCAAGTCCACCTTGATCTGATTTGGCAAATCTGCCTGCGCTATCAAGGCGTAAGGATCTAGGAACAAAGCATCTCCAGCTAAAATGGCCATTGCCTCGCCAAATTTCTTATGATTGGTCAAGCGTCCCCGACGATAATCGTCGTCATCCATAGCTGGAAGGTCATCGTGAATCAAGCTTCCTGTATGAATCATTTCCAAGGCCGCTGCCACTTGAGCATACGCTGGTCTAATAACAACTTGCAGGGATTCCAGAACTTCTAACAAGAGAAAAGGCCGAATACGCTTGCCACCAGCATGAATGGAATAGAGAACAGCTTCTCGTAAACTAGAAGCAAACTGCTGGTCTCCATAAAAATCTTCCAAAGCCGACTCGACAAGAGCTAATTTTTCTTGCTTCTTCATTCAAAATCACTTTCTGTTCCGTCTTCTTGCATGACCTTGACCAAGGTCTTTTCAGCCTTGTCCAGCGTCGCTTGGAGTTCTTTTGACAAGACCATTCCCTTTTGAAAGGCCGCAATTGCATCTTCCAGAGCTATTTCACCATTTTCCAAACTTTGGACAATGGTCTCCAGTTCTGCTAGATTTTCCTCAAATTTCTTTTGTTTTGACATCTTTAACCTCTAATTCTACCTGACCATCTCGCATCAAAAGCGTAACTTGGTCTTTTTTCTTCAACTTCTCAACCGAATCCACAACCGTCTCTTCTTTTTTGAGAATAGCATAGCCACGCGCGACAATTCGGCTAGTATCCAACATCAACAAGGCTTCTGAAAGTCGCTTGACTTCCGCAACCTTGGCATCATAAACCAGAGCCATTTGGCTACGGAGGAGCTTGTCCAACTGACCTAACCGGTCCTGATAGCGTTGGATTTTGGTAACAGGTGATAATTGGACTAGTTGATGCGTCCTTGCTTGGACTAGCTGGTTGCTATCAGAAATCCGTGTTCGCAAACTTTGTTTTAAGCGCAGTTGCAGCTGGTCCAAGCGTTGCAAATAGCCGTCATACAAGCGCTCTGGCTGTCTAAAGATAACAGACTGACTGCATTTTTTCAGAGCTTCTTTTTTTCTTGACAGGACATTTTGTACAGCTGTCGCCATCCGTTTTTCCTGATTTTGCAAATGAGCTAATACATCCAACTTGGTTACGGGTGTTGCCAGTTCTGCTGCAGCCGTTGGCGTTGCTGCCCGACGATCCGCTACAAAGTCTGCCAAGGTCACATCCGTCTCATGCCCCACACTAGAAATGATTGGCAAGCGGGATTCAAAAATAGCCCGTACCACAATCTCTTCGTTAAAGGCCCAGAGATCCTCGATAGAACCCCCACCACGACCAATAATGAGGACGTCTAGATCCTCACGCTGATTGGCACGAGCAATATTCCGTGCTATTTCCTCAGCAGCTCCATCTCCTTGAACCCTGGTCGGATAGAGAAGAATATCGACACCTGGGAACCGTCTACTCACGGTTGTGATGATATCTCGAATAACGGCTCCACTACGACTGGTTACTACACCAATTCTCTTAGCAAACTGGGGAAGAGGTTGCTTGAAGCGTTCTTGAAATAAACCTTCTTCTGTCAGTTTTTTTTTGAGTTGTTCAAACTGAATCGCGAGCGCCCCAACCCCATCAGGTTCAGCCTTCTCAATGATGATAGAGTAGCTCCCACTCGGTTCATAAACCTGAACACGCCCAATCACATTGATCTTCATCCCTTCTTCCAGGTCGAAACCTAATTTCTGATAGATCCCTGACCAGATGGTTGCTTGAATAACTGCATGGTCATCTTTTAAGGAGAAATATTGGTGAGTAGGTCGTTTACGAAAGTTGGAAACTTGACCAGTTAAATAGACCCGTTCCAAGTAAGGGTCTTTATCGAATTTCATTTTCAGATACTTGGTCAAAGTTGTTACCGATAAATACTTTTCCATCTCCACCTACTATTCATTTTCTTGCTTTTCCATGGGTATTATTATACCAAAAATATGCTTAAAAATCTCCTTTTGCATACCGAAACGAAAGGAAAAATAGAAAAAGGAGGCTAGGCCTCCTCATCTTATTATTTACTGTTACGAGCTTCTTCCAAAATCTTAGAAATCTTGGTTGTCAAAAGGTCAATAGCGACTGTATTGCTAGCACCTTCAGGAATAATGATATCCGCATAACGCTTGGTTGGCTCGATGAACTGGTGATACATGGGTTTCACCACACCCAGATATTGATCAATCACACTATCCAAACTACGGCCACGCTCTTCCATGTCCCGCTTAATCCGACGAATAATACGCACATCATCATCCGTATCCACAAAAATCTTGATATCCATCAAATCGCGCAGACGCTTGTCCTCCAAGACCAAAATTCCCTCAACGATAAAGACATCTTGAGGCTCTTGACGATAGGTTTTGTTGCTCCGAGTATGTTCAGTATAGTCATAAGTCGGAATGTCCACTGGACGCCCTGCCAACAATTCCTTAATTTGCTCGATCATCAGGTCTGTATCAAAGGCAAATGGATGATCGTAGTTGGTTTTGACACGCTCTTCAAAGGTCAAATGAGATTGGTCCTTGTAGTATGAATCATGCTCAATCATGGCAATCTTCTCATCAAGAAAATGAGATAAAATGGCCTTTGAAACACTAGTCTTACCACCACCAGAACCACCTGTCACTCCGATAATGATTGGTCTATTTTGCATGCTATCCTCCGTTTATTTATCCGTCGTCTATTCTATCACATTTTTTACAAAATTTATAGTATGGTTTTGGGTACTCGTCTAATAAATTTCAATAGAAAGCTTATTATCTACTTTGATTAACGAAACAAAAAGACTTTGCAATTTTTAATAATAAGGTTTGATATCTATAACCAATTTTGTATAATCCATATATGCATTTTTTCTAAGAATATCTCTTACTTCTTATTAAATTGCCGAGGTACGCTTTACTATTTCCTTCACTTATTTTTGATTCATCTCTTCCAATTTTTTATTATTCTCAACTTCGTTTTCTTCTACTATTTTGAGTTTCACCTTAAATAACAATTATAGAAGCACAATCTTCCCTGAAATGATCAAAACTTTTTCCACTTTCTAAATAGTATTTTACGATTTCTTCGATTAAGCGTTTTTTTCTTAACCTATCTTCTAAGCATTTTTTACTTAACTTATCTTCATCTTCATGAAATAATTTAGGAAATTCAATAGGAAGCCCTTGTTTTTTAATCTGTTGGTAATAGACAATGAGGTCTTCTTTGTTATTTTTAAAAAACATTTCTAAATCCGTCATTGTTTCTACTTCGTTCATTTCATTCTGAAATTCTTGATTTGAAAAAGCAATATATTGAGAAGGCTGACGACGTTTGTTTATCTCCTCATTTAATTTATAAATAACAGAAATATCATTATCTATTATTTCTGTTAAATACTTACATATTTTAAATCCAAAATAATTTTGATCAAACCAATACTTAGATTCAATCTTTTCAAATTCACTACTTTTGCTATATGTATCAAATAGATATTCTATGTATGACTTTAAAATAGACTTTGTTAAAGTTATTGGATTATTTGCTAATATAGTCAAAATCTTTTGAAACTCTAACCTTATTCTATGATTATATGTTTTTTCAATATTATAGTTATTAATGAAATTTTGAATACGTTTATCCATAGGATTGTCTTGATAGTGAAATTTAATATTTGGTTGAAAAGTCTCATCAGAATCATTAAAGTTTACCTCAATATAATCCTCAATATCAAACTCTTCAAAGTAAGGGTTAATTTCACTTTCTTCCTTTGTGAAAGACCTTTTACTATGTTTAGAGGTATTGCACTCCCCACAACATTTGACTAGATTAATTGGTAAAATTGCAAGCCTAGGTTCACCAAGTTTTCGATCATCATTCTCTTTCTCACTCTTAGGCATAATATGTTCGAGTGTTACTTTAGTTGAAAACACACCTTCACAAATAGGACAAATTGCTTGATTATAGGTATTTTTTACAACTGCGAATTTTTGAAATAGACCTTTTGAGGATGGTCGAACATACGTACCATACCATTTTGAATCAATCTCACACTGTGACTGAATTAGATCAACGTCTAATTCATACAATGAACCTATACTAGCTTTACTTTCATATTCTCTATCTAATTCTGTTAAAAAACTACGAAGCCCATCTTTATCGACAGTATCTGGTAATACAACTATAACGTCTTCTATAGATGGATATTCTTTAGCTACTCTTTTGATAAGACTTCACCCGCTTTCTCTAACTCCTCTTTCACTTCAAGATACTTCAGAAAAGCTTCATCACCTAGATACCTTTTATCATCTTCATAAGCTAATAGTTCAATCTGTTTCTTAATTATTTCATTCTCATCTCTGTGTGATAATGAATCTATGCTTTCACCAATTTCTTGCTCTTCTTTTCTAGTTATCTTAATAATATTGTCTCTTTTTTTATTAAAGAAACTATTATATCCTGTTTGTTGCAATTCAACCCCATATATATTTTTGTATAGAGTATCTAAGTTCTGACCATAGGTTTTGTAATTAGTATTTTTTAATCCGTGATTAGAATCTAATCTAAAGACATTACAATGAGGAATTTCTTGAATGATTACTGGAGAATGCGTAGCAATCAAACAGAAAGCTTTATTATTGTTCACTATCTCTGAAACAGCTCTAATGAATGCTTTAACCATAGGTGGATGCATGAATGTTTCTGGTTCATCAAAAATTACTAAACTTCCTTGATTAATACTTGAAACAAGCTTCGTTATGTATAAAAGAATAGTTGCTTGTCCTGAACTTAGCTTGTCTATTTTTTCTAGATCTTTTTTTATTATATCTCTATCTAAAAAAGCAACCTTGATATCTTCTACCCAAGTTTCAAATTCAAAGAACTCTATAGCTGACTCCCACTGAGCTAATTTCTTATTAGAAGCAATCAAGTCAAATAATAGATTCTGTATATAGTAGGAAAAACTTTCTTTAATACTTATTTCAGCTTCAAATCCTTGTTTTAGTGTATTATCAGAATCAAGATACTTTCTAGATTTCTCATGTAGATACTCCTTAACATCAGTCAATGTTGTCGCTTCTGCTTTTTTGACTACTTCTGGAATAGGAGGATGTTTTACAGAAACAAATCCTACTTTCTCATAGATAATTTCACCATCGGAATCTTTTTCTTTATCAGCAACCTCTATACTTGTGCTATCTCTATTAAAATGAATATTATTGTCAAATGGGCTTAATGAAAAATGAAGTATCTGTGAGAACTTATTGTCTCCTTCTAAATGTTCCTTTATTATCTGATTGATTTTATAGGATTTTCCACTACCATTTCCACCAACCACTGCAAAAACATTCATTGGTAATTCTGACATTCTATTTTTTATGAAATGTAGTTTCCCTTTATCTATACCATCTTCTTTAAAACTATAGTTTATAGATTCTACCTTATCATCAACTGCCTCTTTTATATTTTTACTTGAGGAAGATAATGTTTCGTCCTCTGAATAACATTCCCTAGAGTCAATATAGCCAAAAACGGTTAGTGGGTGAAGTACTTCCTTGATTTCTTTTAAGGTAGTTGTTCTTAGAAATGAATTATATAAAAAACTATGGTATTCACTGTTTGGTGGAGTGAAATCTAAAGTTTGTCCATGTGAATCCGATTTTTTTGAATACTTTATTGCAAATTTTTCCAATACACTTGTGTTATAAGCAAGGTCTCTAGAACGAGTAAACCATTTTTGACGATCTTTATAAGAAAGATATTTTTTTAAAAATTCATAGTACGCCACTTCACCTAAGGAACAAAAATCCTCATCAGGATATTCTCCTCCGCCATTTTTTAAATAATCCAAGGTAACACTCTTATTCGGGTTAACTCGTAGTTCAAAAGTTTGTTCCCATATCTTAAGATTAAATACCAACTGATATCCATAATCGTCCCACTTATTATGTTCTAAGCGCATCTGCTTCACAAAATCATCAAAACTTAAGGAAATAATTTCATGTAATATCTCTAAGTATTCCTCACCATCCTTTTCAACTCTTATAAAATGACATGTAAAAAAGTCTTGTTCAATAGTAAAGTAACTTTGTCCTATACAGTTTTCAAATTCTCTTGCCTTATTATTTTTTGTAAACTCAATATTCCCTGTTTTAGGAGAGTCGGTCAATTCTGTAATAACAAAATAATTGCCTAAATCATAAATCCAATCGATTGCTGATTTCGCAAATTTATTAATAATTAAAAATTTACTACTTTCATATTTTTTTTCTAAATCTTTAAGATTATACTGAACAAATATTCCTTGATCAGGAATTTTATAAAAGTTGCTTCTGCTTTTTAACCAGTCAATCTCCGAATACTCACTTCTAATTCTTTCAATAATTTCGCTTACACTCATTTTCAAGAAATTCCTTTCATTCTGTTATCATTATATCAAGATAAAAATACAATATCCTAATTTTTTATGTAGTCGCTTTCAATTACTTCCCCCTTCGATATACATATTAACACTTAGTAATAACTTCCCCAAATCTATTAATAATAAACTAAAAAGACAGCAATGACTATCCAAAAACTTTCCTTGGCTTGTAGAGATTGCCCCGTTTTTCTAGAATTGCTAGCAATTTATCATCTTCAAAGGCAGCCAATTCTTTGTCCGTTTGGTCTAACTCAATAAAACGACCAAAGCGGACTTCTGTAGCCTGTTCTGGAGTTAGGAAAACTTTGACAAGATCCCCCGTTCCAATCTCTAGAGGATGGAGAAAGTCCAGCTGACCAGCCTCCACTTTTGCAGCAATTTCTTCCAAGGTCAAGGTATCTTCTAGCTGCAAACCTGCAGCACTGGTTCGAGTCAAATGGGACATATGAGCCGCATAACCCAGCTTCTCTCCCAAGTCAACAGACAAGGTACGGATATAAGTTCCCTTACTGCATTTTACACGAAAAGTAAAGCGTGCAAGATTGTTTTCATAAGAGATGGGACTGGTCCGCTCAAAGCTATAAATAGTTACCTGACGTTCTGGACGCTCCACTTCCTGACCAGCACGCGCATATTCATAGAGCTTACGCCCATAGACCTTGACAGCCGAATACATGGGAGGAATCTGAATAATCGGTCCAGTCAGGCTAGTAATTGCTTCATCGACAAGCTTTTCATCCAAGGGCGACAAAACAGGAGTCTCCGTAACTACTTCCCCACTAGCATCCTCTGTCGTCGTTGAATAGCCCAGAGTAATCTCCCCCTCGTAGACCTTGCCCTCATCCTGCATAAATTCCACCATGCGAGTCGCCTTGCCAACTGCGATAGGCAAAACACCCACCACATCCGGATCCAAGGTCCCACCATGACCAATCTTTTTGGTTCCCAAAATCTTACGCAGCTTAAAAACCGCATCATGCGAGGTCATCCCCGCTTCTTTTTTTAAGTTGATAATACCGTTCATGTGTTGCTTTCTAATTTCCTTTTCACTTCTATTCCCCATTGTTTAAATCAATTTTATTAATATCATATAGAACCTCAGAGTAAAATGGTTTACCCGACTTAATTGGTAAAATATATTCAAAATTATCATCCTTTTCAAGCTGTTTATACTGTCCATTAACAATCGAAAAGGATTCAGCGTTTATGTTGTAATATCCATCTGGAAGGTTTGAAAAATCAATATCTCTTAGTTACAATAGATTTCTTTTACTAAGTGATAAATGCAAGCAAAGAGCTCCCTCCTTCATAAAGTCTTTAACAGAAAGAGTCGCATATCCTCTAAAAGCTTGTTTTTCTTTACTTGATGAATTTTGGTTTCGAATAGCTTTTTCTACTAGAAAAGGAGTTAACCTATATGAACTTGATATTCTAAAACCAGGGCTAGCTAATGGCTGTTCTTTGTCATCAATAACTACTAAATCATATCCTTTCTTTTGTATTGCACTTTCTACAACTGATTTAAAATCATTCAGAACTGTCTGTGCTTCTTGGCTTGATACAGAAAGCTTCAAGAATTCTTTAATACCATAATTCTCATTGATAAAACTGACCTTTGATAATTTTTGATGAATGTACTTAGCACCTACTTGAATCGTTATCCCATTATCCGATACATCAAAAATACTAATATCTGAAACGTTGCTATCTATTTCTACGGTTTTAAGAGTGACATCATAATTCATTCCCATAGAAGAATAAAACTCTTTTAATTGTTGAACTTTAGCATTATTTCTAAAGTGGATTTGAATTCTACTTCCTACAAATGGAGAAAAAATACCAATCAAAAATAGAATAAGTAACTTGCGACTTATTTTTGGATTGTAGTCTTCCTTTTGATAAATCCAATCTAAATATGGAAATAGAAATAATGAAAAAATGAAACTCCAAAGGTCAATATCTTTTATAAAGTCAAAGGAAACGATCATTTTAAATCTTAGCAAAAATATCAGAAAAATTGCTAAAAAAATATTTCCAACCAATAGGAATGCAATGATGCGTTTCGATTCATTTTTTGTTTTTCGCACGTAAGATATACCCACCAGAAGATTAGCCAAAAAACTAATTCCATAACCCAATATAGTTGGAATCAATCCAAAAATAGCAAATAATAAATTATATCTTGAGTCAGTATCACCTACGCCTTCAATATTTAAAAGACCATATAGGAGATTAAGAAAAAATACAACTAATATTAAATAAGCAATATAAATATCTGAGAATTTCAAAGATTTTTTCATAGGAACTCCTGTTTTTAAAATAACCTCACTCCCCCTTCAGCGCTTCAAATTTCGCTTTCATAGTTGGGTTTTTACGCGTTAGTTTTTTAACGGAAACGTCATCCAGCTTATTATTTGCAAAGTGAAGTTGTTTTTTTGATTTCATCAATAAATCTCTTACTTTTTCCATACTCTTAATTGTATTATCGATTTGATCAATGGCTTTGCTAAAGTGGTCAGAAGCTAAATTATAGTTTTTAGCGAAAGCCACCTTAAATGCATCCAAATCTTCCTCAAAATGAGTAATATCAATATTTTGTTCACGAATGAGAGCTAACTCCTGTTTGTATTTTAGGGAATTAAGGGCAGCGTTACGCAAGAGTCCAATCAACTGGATAAAGTACTGAGGACGGACGACATACATCTTCTCATACACATGGCTAACATCGACAATGCCTGTATTAAAGGAGTCGTCATCAGCTTCAAGCATACTTACTAAAACTGCATACTCACAGTTTTTTTCTCGTCTGTCCTTATCCAACTCTTTGTAGAAATCGGCATTCTTATGTTTACTTTTTGTGCCATCGGCTTCATTTTTCATCTCAAACATGATGGAAATGAATTCTAGACCATTTTCATCAAAATCACGGAAGATAAAGTCACCCTTAGATCCACGCGCAGAGACCTTGTTATCCTTCTCAAAATAAGCATTTGGAAAGGCGAAACTACGGACCTTGTTGAACTCACTTTCAGCATATCTCTCTAAACTTTCTCCGATTTCCTTGGTCGATTGTTGAGCCTTGAAATTCTTGTACAGTTCAACTTGCTCATTAGCCAATCTTAACTCAGTCTTATATTCTCGTTCAACTGAAGCTAAGTTCAGTTCGTTTTCCTTCTCTTGAAGAAGTAATTGATGCTGCAGTTCTTTCCGTTCACTCTCTATACTAGAAAGAGCTTTTTGCAGTTGGTTTTCATGCTCTAAACGCAAGGTAGCCAATTGGTTTTCCAAGGCCTGTACTTCCTTGTCCTTTGCCAATAAAGCCTGATGACTTGTCTGTTCAACTTCTTTCTTAGCCAATTCTTTTTCTGTATCAAAGTTTTGGATTTGACTCTGTAATTGCGCAATTTCTTGGTCTTTTTGAGCTAGTATAGACTGTTGCTCATTCATAGCCTTTTGCTCAGCTAGAGCAAGCTCCTGCTTCATGCGATTGTGTAGTTCCTTATCAAACTCTGTCGTTCTCACTTGGGACAAAAGTTCAGCATACTGACTCTCATTTACCGTAAAAACTTCCCCACAGTTGGGACATTTGATTTCGTTCATATCTTTCCTCTTTCTAGACTTCTGTAACCATTATATCATGCCTGAGGGAAAATCAAAAACAGCGAGTCGAAACCCACTGTTTATATCTGTTACTTTAAATTTTTTCCAAGGCCAAACGCAAATCTTCAATCAAATCCTCTACATTTTCAAGACCGATAGACAAGCGGATTTGGTTTGGTGTGACACCTGCTGCTTCTAGATCTTTTTCTGACAACTGACCGTGAGTGGTTGTCGCTGGATGGACAACAAGCGATTTGGCATCTGCTACGTTTGCAAGGTCAGAGAAGATTTCCAAATTATCAATCACCTTGCGAGCCTCTGTCTCTCCACCTTTAACATGGAAGGTAAAGATTGAACCAACACCTTTTGGCAAATATTTCTCAGCCAAGGCATGGTAAGGACTGTCAGCAAGTTTTGGATAATTTACCTTCTCTACCTTAGGATGGTTGACAAGGAAATCAACAATTTTCTCTGCGTTTTGCACATGGCGTTCGACACGAAGAGAGAGAGTTTCAAGCCCTTGGAGCAAGAGAAAGGCATTAAATGGCGACAAGGCTGCACCAGTATCACGGAGCAATTGGACACGAACAGCGATGATAAAGGCTGCTGCCCCAACATCACGAGTATAGCTCAAGTTGTGGTAGCTAGGATCTTCCTCTACAAACTGCGGAAATTTCCCTGATGCTTCCCAATCAAAACGACCACTGTCCACGATGACACCGCCAATAGTCGTACCATGTCCACCAATAAACTTAGTTGCTGAGTGAATGGCAATATCGACACCGTGAGAGAAAACGTTAATCAAATATGGTGTGGCAAAAGTATTGTCAGAAACGAGAGGAATCTGGTGTTTATGCGCAATCTCAGCCAATTTTTCCAAGTCAGGAATGTTAATCAAGGGATTCCCTAAGGTTTCAATCAAGACAAGTTTGGTATTGTCACCGATAGCTGCTTCAACTTCCTCCAAATTATCCACATCCACAAAGGTAGTTGTGATCCCATAACGAGGAAGGGTTTCCTTCAAGAGGTTAAAGGTCCCACCGTAAATAGTTGACGCCGCTACCACATGGTCACCTGCGTGAGCAAGCGCCAAAATAGTGTAGGTTACAGCAGCCATACCTGATGCTGTCGCTAGTGCTCCAACACCACCTTCAAGAGCGGCTATTCTTTCTTCAAATGCCGCTGTTGTAGGGTTGGTAATACGAGTATAGATATTGCCTGGTTTTCTCAAGGCAAACAGATCTGCACCTTCCTGCGTGTCATCAAAAACGAAGGATGTTGTTTGATAAATCGGTACTGCACGAGACTTAGTTGCTGGATCAACGACTTGCCCAGCATGTAATTGTAGAGTTTCAAATTTAAAATCACGAGTCATAAGACGACCTCCAAATAGCTTCATTACGGATATTGTACCATCTTGGGCTAGTCTTTTCCAATACCGTTTTTCTATATTTTGATATAAGGAACAACTATGACTAGTCTTACATCTCAAACAAAAAAGCACGATTAACTCGTGCCCGTTTTTTAATCTACATAAGTATCTTCGTTTTTATTGAGGAAGGCGTAAGGCAAGCCCATCAAGAGACCTCCTCCGATAAAGTTCCCGACAAAGGTTACACCCCAGTGACGAAGAATATTAGGTATGTCAAAGTTAGCAATTGAATCAGCTGCAACACTGAACTTAACAATCGCAAAAGAAGCAAAGTTCGCAGCAATGTGTTCGTTTGTTAAGAATACAAACATGTAAATTGCTGATAAGACAAGCCAAAGTTTGGCGCCACCATCTTTCACCAAAACAAATGAAAGAATGGCAATGTTTACAAAGATATTGGCTAAAATACCTTCAAGTAAGACTAACTCATTGGAACGACCTAACTTCATCTCTACAACCCCTGAAATGAAACTATCGTGAGTCAGATTTGCATAGGCAGCTGAGTGGGCAAAGCCCCAACCTGCTATCAAAGCACCGATGAGATTGAACAAGGTACAGTAAAGTAAAATCTCAGCTGTTTTTCTCCAAGAGATTTTTTTCAAGAAACTACCAGCTGTCAAGAACATCATGTTTGAAGTTACCAACTCAGCATTTAAGAAGACAATGTAGGCCAATCCCCAAGCAAAGACAAATGGGAAGAGGAAGCGTCCACTACCAGGTGCAATTTTATTAATCAAGTCAGCCCCAACTGCACCAGCAGCAGTGCTAAACGTTAAGAAAGCTCCTGCAAACATGGAACGAATCGCATATTTGAATTTGCTTTGATTATAAAGACTTTCTTTCTTCTTACAAGCAAATTCAATCTTTGAAATAAATTCTGAAGAAACCATAAAATACTCCTAAACTTTTATTTGTGAATATTATAACATAAAGCACGCATTTTGAAAAGCCTTTCTTGTATACGTTTTCTACAAAGAAAATCAAGGCATTGGAGGAATTCCATAAATCTCTCCTTTACCCATTAACAGAAAAACATTTCAATGTTTCAAATTGATCATCCAAAAATTCAAACTCAAATAGGTGCCAGTCATCGAAGGTTTGCTCACAATAACTAACTGTCCCTTGATTGTAATCAATGATAGGTTGCCCCAGCTTGTTCTTCATATCTTCCTCGCTGACTTCTCCATACATTTCCTTAAGATCAGCTAGCATGAAGTTGATAATTCTATTGAGATTTTCCTGATAATTTTTTGATAACAGTTCAACTTTATCTATAAAGTCACAATCAGGCTCTTCGTCCCAAACAAAGGTCACTCCTTCATGCTCATAAGTGTATTGCTGTAAACTCTTATCGAAATTCATTGTTCACTCTCCAAATTAGTATAATCTAACACAACATCACTATTTAACAGAAGTTACTTCAACCATAAGGTTCAAATGGTATCATAAAATTTTTTTCTACCAAATCCAGCCTTGAGTATAAGGTGATACCTGTATTCTCTATTACAAACTCTCCTGCCTTGTCAATTCTACTCAAGAATTCTGCGTATAGGTTCGGAAGTACCAAGTCAATCTGATTATTCATTGTCAACTCCTCATCTATTTTTCCTACTGCGAAAGTCCTATATCTCATCTTCACTTAGTTCTCTAAAATGTGAAATATGATATCCAGAATAAGACTTCCCAGATTTTCCTATGAAGTTTCAGTGTCCAGCCATATTGGCAATTCCTCCCAAGAATATCATAGGAAGATCCTTGTCAAATGGAAAACTACTTGTTATGTCTTCTTTGAGCCTAACTAAAGACTTTTCTCTTAACTGACTCATTATCTATCCTCTCTTATGCCAAGCATTCTTCGGTTTCTTACGATAAATCTTTCAACCTACTGACCAATTTCCTTTCACATTGAAAAGATACCATTAAAGTTGAATGATCATCTTACAAGCATCATACATTATCAAGTTTTATAGCTTTCGATTTCTTCTCTACTCATTCCTACAAGTTCTGTCGTCCACAAGCCCACAATGTCCGACAAAACTGAATCACAGGTATATTCTTCTTCACCGTCTATATACTTACAGGAAAAGACAGGCTTCCTTGTCGCCGCTTGATAAAATGTCATGGCTACTTCTTCTAGTTTTTTAGGATTGAAATCAAGTGATAGTTTTTGAGCCATATTTCCTCGTACCAGATCCCAATTTTCCTGCTTAACCTGATAGCTTTCTCGTATTTTAGACACATAGCCCCTACAAAATGCTTTCAATAAGTCTGTGTTCTGATAAAGATACTGACAGCTAAAATCCGAAATACAACCTGCGTGCAGTAGGAATGTTAGCAAGTCATTCAGACTTTCTGCTACTCTGCCCACTTGGCCCTCACTTCCGATAAAGCCTATGCTGTTATCTTCAAGAAAAACATATTCTCCCCCACTACCGTCTTGAGCAAATGCCTTACAGGCAAGAGAGTATTCCTCATTGTTCCCTGAAAACTGGACTTCACTTATCTTGTCATAAAAATAAATATCACATTCAGTCATCAGTAAGGTCCTTAACTGTTCATTTTCTCTGACTTCTTGTAGCTTATCCATGATCATTCCTTTCTTAAACTAAACACTTATCCATCTATTACAATTCTAATATGATAGTTTTTAGTTTCATTCTTTAGATTCTTCACAAGGAGATCATTCTGTTTTGATTGTCCGAAGAAAAAACTGACAGCTTTTCCATCTTTTCTTTCAATACACAAATGATACCTTGCCCCATTCAATTTGACACTTCGAATATATTTGACTTCAATCATTTTGATGTTATTCAGCGGAATGATTCTCTTCACAAATACAAAAGCATTGTGAATATAAAGTCTCCCATTGGCAATGTGAAACGGGGCAAAAAAATCACCACCACTACGACTGACAATTATAAAACGTCGCCAAAAGATTAGTAAAAGAATAGAGGTTAATAAGTAAAAGGCAAAACTAAAGACAGGACTTTCCCACATCATTTTCATTCCAATCCAAAAATATTCGAACATGTATTATTCTCCTTTGAATGATGACTCTATTTGAGAAAAAACCAGTGAAGAAGCAATTTCACTGGTTTTTGAGGTTAATAACGTTGTCTATACGGTTGATTAAAGGCCTTCAAAATATCCTCAGAAGTCTCTGAATAAGCTTTTGATTCTTTAAAAATCCCCTTAACAATTATACGCTCAGTCGCATTATAGTCCACACAAGTTACCAGCGTAATCTCCTTAACTCCTTCACGATCTTCGATTTCATCTACTCGGTCCGGAGTAACGTGTTTAACTTCCGTAATCTCATAAGTATAAACCTTATCCTTATCGGTCAGGTAAATTTTCATGCCCGCTTTAGCGTTAACTAAAGGTGAGAAGAGCATTTGACTGGCATTTTCAGCAGTAAAGATATGGTGACTCGCTAGAGAATAGTTGCCCTCTCCCATTTTTTGGTCTGGTTTCATGGTTCCTGCTCCGTAGAACAAGTTTACATTATCCAACCCTTTGAAAATTGGCAAGTTAATCTCCACTTCGGGAATAGCAATTCCTCCAATAACAGGAAGCTTCTGAGCGTCCCACTGAGCGGCTAGAACTGCTTCAGATGAGATAGATTTAACCGAATCAAAATCAAAATTTCCTTCTGTTTTGAGATTTTCATCTATATTTTCTTTAGTAACCTGATTGACTTGGTATTTATTGGTGTTCCACACCATAAAGAGATCTCGAATCTTTGAATTAAAGATCAAAGCTAAGGATAAAAGAATTAAGAAAACCGCTAAAATATTGAGAAATAGATTCCTACGCTTATTCTTCTTACTTTTCGTTTTTTTATGAGACATTATGCTTTACCTTCTGTTTCGTTTTCAGTCCCAACTTCTTCTTTTTCTACCGCATCAACCGTTGTAAAGGTCACAATCTTTGCATCCTGGTCTAGACGCATCACCTTAACTCCCATAGTTGAGCGTCCTGTTTGTGAAATATTGGCAACGTTTGTTCGAATCATAACACCTGTATCCGTGATAATCATCAGGTCTTCATCTCCTTTAACAGTGAGGAGACCTGCAAGAGGGCCATTCTTCTCAGCAACATTGGCTGTCTTCATCCCTTTACCACCACGACCTTTTGTTGGATATTCAGTTGCAAGAGTACGTTTACCATAACCTTTTTCAGTGATGATAAGGACCTCGTCCTGGTCAGTGATGACACTAGCACCAACTACAGTGTCTCCATCACGGAGGTTAACACCTCGGACACCTGTCGCGATACGGCTCATACCACGAACGGCTGATTGATTAAAGCGAACGGCATAACCAAACTTAGTACCAATGATGATATCTGTATCTTCTTCTGTCAGCAAGACATTAATCAGTTCATCTTCATCCTTGAGATTCAAAGCTTTAAGTCCATTTTGACGGATATTAGCAAATTCTTTAACACTGGTTCGTTTCACGATACCGTGCCGAGTTGTGAAGAAGAGATAAGCATCATCACTACGTTCAGACTCAACGTTGATGATGGTCTGAATGCTCTCACCTTCGTCCAACTTCAATAGATTGACAACTGGCAAGCCCTTAGCAGTACGACCGTATTCAGGGATTTCATAACCTTTTAGTCGGTATACGCGTCCTTTATTGGTAAAGAAGAGCAAATGATCATGGGTGCTGGTTGAAACCAACTCCCGTACAAAGTCATCATCCTTAACTCCAGTACCTTGGACTCCACGACCACCACGTTTTTGGGCAGTAAACTCACCTTGGTCCAGACGTTTGATGTAGCCTTTGTCAGAGAGAGTAATCAAGACATCCGTCTCTTCAATCAAGTCTTCATCTTCAAGAGTCAAGACTTCTCCGACCATCAACTCCGTACGACGTTTGTCACCAAACTTGCGTTTGACTTCGTCCAATTCCTCTTTGATGATTTGCGCTACACGCTCAGGTTTGGCAAGAATATCGGCCAAATCTGCAATCAAGGCGATCAATTCATCATACTCAGACTGAATCTTATCACGTTCCAATCCTGTCAAACGACGAAGACGCATATCAAGGATAGCCTGACTTTGACGTTCAGAAAGCTTAAACTTGCCCATCAACTCAGCTTGTGCTTCCGCATCCGTTTCACTAGCACGGATGATACGGATCACTTCGTCGATATGGTCTAGCGCGATTAAAAGGCCTTCTAAGATGTGCGCACGCGCTTCTGCCTTTTCCTTGTCAAAACGAGTACGGCGAACAACCACTTCTTTTTGGTGTTCGATATAAGCATCCAAAATTTGACGAAGGGACAAGATCTTTGGTACGCCATTTTGAATTGCCAGCATATTGAAACCAAAGTTGGTTTGCATCTGGGTCATCTTGAAGAGATTGTTGAGGATAACATTTGCAGAGGCATCGCGTTTCACTTCGATCACGAAACGAACCCCTTCGCGGTTGGATTCATCACGGACTGCTGTAATGCCCTCAATTCGTTTTTCCTGAACCAAGCGAACAATATGCTCATGCACCTTGGTTTTATTAACCATATAAGGGAATTCCGTTACAACGATGCGCTCCCGACCAGTCTTAGTGGTTTCAATCTCTGTACGAGAACGAAGGACAATGGAACCTTTACCAGTCTCATAAGCCTTATGAATACCTGATTTCCCCATAACAAGGGCACCAGTTGGAAAATCTGGACCAGGCAAGACTTCCATCAAGTCCTTAGTAGTCACATCTGGATTGTCCATGACTAGCTTAACGGCATCAATGGTTTCACCCAAGTTATGAGGTGGAATATTGGTTGCCATCCCAACAGCGATACCAGTTGCCCCATTGACCAAAAGGTTTGGAAAACGAGCTGGCAAGACCAAGGGTTCACGTTCGTTAGCATCGTAGTTGTCTACGAAATCAACTGTGTTTTTACTGATGTCACGAAGCATTTCAAGAGCAATCTTGCTCATACGAGCCTCAGTGTAACGCTGTGCGGCGGCACCATCCCCGTCCATGGAACCAAAGTTTCCATGTCCATCGACAAGCATGTAACGGTAGCTCCACCACTGAGCCATACGAACCATGGCTTCATAAATAGATGAATCCCCGTGTGGGTGGTATTTACCCATAACATCCCCTGTAATACGGGCTGATTTTTTATGAGGTTTGTCTGGTGTAACACCTAGTTCATTCATTCCGTAAAGAATACGGCGGTGAACAGGTTTTAAACCATCTCGAACATCAGGAAGAGCCCGCGCAACGATAACACTCATAGCGTAATCGATAAAGCTGGTCTTCATCTCCTTTGTCAGATTGACATTCACTAAATTTCTATCCTGCATTAATAAATGCCTCATTTCACTATTAGTAATTAGATATATTATACCATAATTTGTCCTTCATTTCAGTCTTTGAAAACCACTAAAACGTTTACATCGATAACCGAATAGAATATTCGTGACAAAGTTTTTTAAAAGTGATAGAATGAAAGTGTCTGGGGATTCCCCTAAAAAAAAATGAAGGAGATGTTTAGATAATGACTTCAACTAAACAACACAAAAAAGTGATCCTTGTTGGTGACGGTGCCGTAGGTTCATCTTACGCTTTTGCACTTGTTAACCAAGGAATTGCACAAGAGCTTGGAATTATCGAAATTCCACAATTACACGAAAAAGCTGTTGGTGATGCGCTTGACCTTAGCCACGCCCTTGCCTTCACTTCACCTAAAAAAATCTACGCTGCTCAATACTCTGACTGTGCAGACGCTGACCTTGTTGTTATCACTGCAGGTGCTCCTCAAAAACCAGGTGAAACTCGTCTTGACCTTGTAGGTAAAAACTTGGCTATCAACAAATCAATTGTAACACAAGTTGTTGAATCAGGTTTTGATGGTATCTTCCTTGTTGCGGCTAACCCAGTTGACGTTTTGACTTACTCAACTTGGAAATTCTCTGGATTCCCTAAAGAACGTGTTATCGGTTCAGGTACTTCACTTGACTCGGCACGTTTCCGTCAAGCACTTGCTGAAAAATTGGATGTTGATGCTCGTTCAGTTCACGCCTACATCATGGGTGAACACGGAGATTCTGAATTTGCGGTTTGGTCACATGCCAACATCGCTGGTGTAAACCTTGAAGAATTCCTTAAAGATACTCAAAACGTTCAAGAAGCTGAATTGATTGAATTGTTCGAAGGTGTTCGTGACGCTGCATACACAATCATCAACAAAAAAGGAGCTACCTACTACGGTATCGCAGTAGCACTTGCTCGTATCACAAAAGCAATCCTTGATGACGAAAATGCAGTACTTCCACTTTCAGTCTTCCAAGAAGGTCAATACGGTGTTAAAAACGTCTTTATCGGTCAACCAGCTGTTGTTGGTGCACACGGTATCGTTCGTCCAGTAAACATCCCATTGAACGACGCTGAAACTCAAAAAATGCAAGCATCTGCTAAAGAATTGCAAGCTATCATTGATGAAGCATGGAAAAACCCTGAATTCCAAGCAGCTTCTAAAAACTAATGAAAAAAAGGTTCCCAAACATGGGAACCTTTTTTCTTTTACTGTAAAGGCTTAAACCCTATTTTTCAAGAGACTACTTATATCAGAAGTTATATATCATATCAAATACTCGATTGAAAAAACACCTAAATTTATATATAACTAAAGAAATGAAATCAACAGTGGTATGTGTCATGAAAAAGTTTTCGTCTTTGCCCCCAAAATGCCCCAAAGCAACAAAAAAAGCCTATTGACCAAGCTAGAAAGCTTGATACAATAGGCTTTTTCTAAATTCATTATTTAACAGCGTCTTTAAGAGCTTTACCAGCTTTGAATGCTGGAACTTTAGAAGCTGCGATTTCGATTTCTTTACCAGTTTGTGGGTTGCGACCTTTACGTGCAGCACGTTCACGAACTTCAAAGTTACCAAAACCAATCAATTGAACTTTTTCACCAGCTGTAAGGTATTCAGTTACTGCTGCAAATACAGCATCAACTGCTGCTGCTGAATCTTTCTTAGTTAAGTCTGTAGCTTCTGCCACTTTAGCGATCAAATCTTGTTTGTTTGCCATGTTAACAAATCCTCCAAATAATTTCTGATTAACAAATATAATCATATCCTAAAATTGCCCATAGGTCAAGTCAAAAACGCCATTTCAAACATTTTTCTCTATTTTTTAGGAATTATAGCGGATTAGAATTGCCCAAGCATTCTCTCCAGTATGAGTTTGAATAATAGAGCCAGTTTCCAGTACAGAGATTGGTTTCTCAACATAGGCTTGCAATAAACTCTTCATCTCATTTGCCCATTCATTCGTTCCAGCATAGGAAATTCCAATTTCTGCAACTGATTTATGAGTAAGGGCCACCGTTAACTCTTCAAGCCATTTTTTGAAAGTTTTCGCACCACGCCCTTTGACGATTGGTTGGAGTTCGTGGTTTTTCATCTGCATCACTACACGAATATTTAATAGTGAGCTTAATAGTCCCGTCACACGTCCAATACGCCCACCTTTCACTAGGTTTTCTAGAGTCGAAACACCGATATAAAGCTCTGTGTGATTCTTCACTTCTTCTATATGTGCTAGAATAGTTTCTAAATCTTTACCCTCTTTAGCAAGTTTTGCAGCTTCAACAACTTGAAACTTCATAGCCTGATCTGTGAAGGAACTATCAATAACAGTCACATCAGAACTTGAGAGACTTGCGCCTTGGCGAGCAGCTTCAACCGTTCCAGACAAGGCATGAGACATATGAATAGCAACAACCTGACTGCCATCTTTTCCCAGCTCTTCAAAGACTTCAGCAAACACTCCTACTGGAGGTTGGCTCGTTTTAGGGAGATTCTTGCTTTGTTGCATGAGATGAAGGAATTCCCCCTCTTTTAGATCAGCATCTGAGTAGAGTACGCCATCAATCATAACTGATAAGGGGACAATAGTGATATTTAATTCTTTAACTACTTCTGGTTCGATAGTAACAGAAGAGTCCGTTACAATTTTTACTTGTGTCATAAGTTCAATCTTTCTATTCTTCTCAATAGGATTGGGATTTTTCACTCTTATTATATCAAAAAAATGATAAAAAATCATAAGTAATCCAATTAAAAAAAACTGAATTTTTGGTATAATCTATCTATAGAAAAGCGAGGAACAGCTATGATTCGAAAAGTTCAACCGATTATTACGATTATATTTGGAGCAGCTATCTATGCCTTTGGTCTCACCTACTTTGTTGTTCCTTATCATCTATTTGAGGGAGGGGCGACAGGTATCACCTTGATTACCTACTATCTTTTTAAAATCCCTGTCTCATTGATGAATCTCTTGATTAATATCCCTTTATTTATCCTAGCTTGGAAAATATTTGGACCTAAGACCCTCTACTCCAGTCTTTTAGGATCTATTTCACTTTCCGTTTGGCTAGCAATTTTTGAGCGTATTCCTTTGCACATCGACTTGCAAGGGGATCTCATCATTGTCGCTTTGGTCTCAGGGGTTTTACTGGGAGTTGGTTTAGGAATTATCTTTAATGCTGGTGGAACCACTGGTGGCTCTGATATCGTTGCCCGCATCCTTAACAAATACACCAATATTTCGATTGGGAAATTGCTTTTTGGAATTGACTTTTTCATTTTAATGTTAATTCTGCTTATTTTCCAAGATCTCCGTCTTGTGACCTACACTCTCTTGTTTGACTTCATCATCGCTCGCGTTATTGACCTGATTGGCGAAGGGGGTTACGCTGGCAAAGGATTTATCATCATTACTCAATATCCTGACCAACTGGCTGATAAGATTAATGAGGAGCTTGGCCGTGGCGTTACCTTTATATCTGGTCAAGGATACTACAGCAAAAAGGATTTAAAAATTATCTACTGTATCGTCGGTCGAAACGAAATCGTAAAAATGAAAGATATGATTCACAAAATCGACCCTCAAGCCTTTATCACCATCACTGAGGCTCATGAAATTCTGGGTGAAGGATTTACTTATGTGAAAGATTAAAAAAGCTGGGAATTCCCAGCTTTTATTTTTCTTCTGTGAGGGTTGAATGATGATAACCATAAGTAAAGTAGATGACTAGACCAACTACAAGAGCAATGCCAAAGGCAATCCAGGTATCTAGACTATATTGAAGCATAAAGGAAACACAGATAAGGATGGAAAGGATTGGCAAAAGTGGCACCAAAGGAGTTTTAAACTCTCCTTTTTGGGGCATACCCTTATCTTTTCTGAGTTTTATTATTCCGTAGGCTAGTAAAATGAGATAAGCTAGCGTACAGATATTTAGGAAGGCTGCAATACTGGCTAGAGGAAACACTCCGGCAGCAAGGGCTGAAACAACTCCTGTTAAGAGGGTCGCATTTTTAGGAACGCGACTGGTCTTGCTTAGTTGTTTGAAACTATGAGGTAAAAGTCCATCACGTGCTAAGCTATATATCATTCGAGACAAAGCATAAGTCATGGAAATACATACCGTTATCAGGGTTAGAATGGCTACAAGCGAAACATAGTTGGCTGCCCAACCGATACCAATACTCCGTAATGAAAATGCTACTGCATCGTCCACATTGAGCTTACTGTAGTGAACAATCCCTGTCAATACTAAGGTTACCAAGGCATAGAGAATGGTGACGATTGTCAGGGAAAGTACAATTCCACGAGGAATATTTTTTTGCGGGCTTTGGATTTCATCAACTGCCATGGAAATAGACTCAAATCCGAGAAACCCAAAAAACATCAAAGATGCACCTGCCATAATCCCAGTGCTTCCTCCATAAATCTGGCCAAAGCCAAAAGGAGCAAAATTCGACCAATTTTCAGGTTTGATGTACCAAATACCAACTAGGATAAATAAGGCTAGAGCAGAGAATTTCAAGATTACTAGAAGCGAATTAAAGCGTAAGGCTGCCTTAGAATTTAATAAAACCAATCCTGTTACCAAAGCAAGCACCAAAATGGGTAAAAGGTCGATATAGGTGCCTTGTTCGGGGTTAAAAGTACCATTTAAGGCTTGGGGCATGGAGATACCATAATTACTGAGCAAACCCTTAAAGTAAGCTGCCCAACCAGACGCCACACCTGAAACAGCTGTCATAAATTCCATGATGGTCAACCAGCCAGCAATCCATGCTGGTAATTCTCCTAAAATCGCATAGAGATAGCTATACGCGCCCCCAGTTGCAGGAACACGAGAGGCAAATTCTGCAAAAAAGAGAGCTGATAAAGAAACACATAAGGCAGAAATCACAATGGAAATCACTAGTGAGGGACCAGCTAGAGTAGCCGCTGCTGTTCCTGTAATGGTGAAAATCCCCGTCCCTACCATGGCACCGATCCCTAATAGAATCAAATCCCATAATTTCAAATGGCGACGCATTTCCGTTCGCCCCAGACTAACATCCTTGGTTCTAAAAATATTCATACTTCATCTCCACTAAATGTAATTGTTTTATTTTACCATATAAAAGTATTTTTGTGAATATTTATTAGGTTCTTTTTTGAAAAAAAATCTGAACAGGAAGGATTCCTGTTCAGATTTTGCATATTCTTATCCGACTGAACCTTCCATTTCATAGCTAATCAAGCGATTCAGCTCAACTGCGTATTCCATTGGAAGCTCTTTAGTAAAGGGTTCGACAAATCCCATGACAATCATCTCGGTTGCCTCAGATTCTGACAAACCACGGCTCATGAGGTAGTAGAGTTGTTCCTCTGAAATCTTAGATACTTTGGCTTCGTGCTCCAATGCAACTTGCGAGTTGTGAATTTCATTAAAAGGAATGGTATCTGACGCTGACAAGTCATCCATGATAATGGTATCACACTCGATGTGAGAAACAGATTTCTTAGAGTTCTTGTTAAAGGTTACTTGTCCACGGTAGTCCACCTTTCCTCCACCTTTCGCAATGGATTTAGACACGATAGACGAGCTTGTATGCGGTGCGTTGTGGATCATCTTAGCACCCGTGTCTTGGTGTTGCCCAGCATTAGCAAAGGCGATAGAAAGCATGGTACCACGGGCCCCTTCTCCATCTAGGTAAACAGATGGGTATTTCATGGTTGTTTTAGCACCTAAGTTACCATCAATCCATTCAACAGTAGCATCTTTCAAAGCTTTGGCACGTTTTGTTACCAAGTTATAGACATTATCAGACCAGTTTTGGATGGTTGTATAACGCATATAAGCTCCGTCTAAAGCGAAAATTTCTACAATGGCAGCGTGCAAGCTGTTGCTAGAATAAGTTGGTGCTGTACATCCTTCTACGTAGTGGACGCTTGCTCCCTCATCAACGATAATCAAGGTACGTTCGAACTGACCTGTATTTTCGTTGTTGATACGGAAGTAGGTTTGAAGTGGAATATCTACCTTGACCCCTTTTGGCACGTAGATAAAGGTTCCACCCGACCATACTGCTGAGTTGAGGGCTGCCAACTTGTTATCAGTCGGTGGTACCAACTTCGCAAAGTATTGTTTAAACAAGTCTGGGTATTCCTTGAGGGCAGAATCCGTATCTGTAAATATAATTCCTAACTTCTCAAACTCTTCCTTCATGTTGTGGTATACCACTTCTGACTCGTACTGGGCAGAGGCTCCTGCTAGATAGGCACGCTCAGCTTCTGGAATTCCGATACGTTCAAAGGTTTCTTTGATTTTTTCAGGAACCTCATCCCAAGAACGGACAGGTTTATCAGATGGTTTTTGGTAGTAGATCAAATCATCAAAGTCAATCTCTGACAAGTCTGCTCCCCAAGTTTGCATAGGCATTTTCTTGAAGGTTTCATAAGACTTCAAACGAAATTCTAGCATCCACTCAGGCTCACCCTTAGCAGCAGATAATTCACGAATAACACCTTCGTTGAGTCCTTTTCCTGTCGATAGGACAGGCTCTACATCATCATGGAAACCAAATTTATATTCACCAAGGTCAATTGGTTTTGGTTCTACTCTTTCTTCAGCCATAATATCCTTTCTTTCTTCATTTCTAATGATTTATAAGACAAAAGAAACTTGTCTTATCTGTTATCTTGATTTTCAATTGTCTTCTTAAGAGCGTTCCAAGCTAGGGTTGCACACTTGATTCGTTGAGGGAATTTGGCAACACCTGACAAGAATGCCGCATCTCCAAGTTGGTCTTGACGCTCATCTTTTTGCCCTTGAACCATTTCAGAAAAAATAGTCGCAAGTTCTAAAATTTCTTGCTTGGTCTTCCCTAAAACGGCATCTGTCATCATACTAGCAGAGGCAGTTGAGATAGTACAACCCGAGTTTAGAAAAGCGATATCTTCCAAACGATTCTCTGCATCAAACTTGACAGAGAGATTGATGACATCCCCACAGGTTGGATTGTTGAGACTGATTTGCTCAGCGTCTTCTAACTTCCCTTGGTGATGTGGATTTTTCGAATGGTCCGCTACCACTGCCATATAAAGGCTATCTAGTTTAGAAAGTGCCATTGAAAAACTCCTTTGTCTTTTGTAAGGCATCGACTAGTTTGTCGCAATCTGCCTTGGTATTGTAGATATAAAAACTTGCACGAGCAGTTGCTGGGACGTCCAAATACTGGAGCAAAGGTTGGGCGCAGTGGTGACCCGCACGAACGGCTACTCCTTCATAATCCAAAGCAGTCGCAAGATCGTGAGGATGAAGATCCCCTAAGTTAAAAGCAATGACACCTGAACGTTGAGACAAGTCCTGAGAACCGTAAATGGTCAATCCCTCAATTGCCTGCAGTTTTGGATAGACGTACGCAATCAATTCCTGTTCATGAGCTTCAATGGCATCCATGCCAATCTTTTCAAAATAATCTACTGCAGCAGCAAGTCCGATTGCACCCGCCATATTTGGCGTTCCAGCCTCAAATTTCCAAGGCAATTCCTTCCAACTAGCAGATTGCTCGTAGACGAAATCAATCATCTCTCCACCAAACTCAACTGGTGACATTTGTTCTAAATACTTCTCTTTTCCGTACAGAACACCGATACCAGTCGGACCAGCCATCTTGTGACCCGAAAAGGCAAAGAAGTCCACATCCAAGTCCTGGACATCAATCTTCATATGAGGCGTAGATTGAGCACCATCCACCACCATGATAGCTCCAACTTGGTGGGCTAATTGAGTGATTTCCTTGATCGGATTGACCACACCAAGAACATTGGAAGCATGAGCTAGGGAGACAAATTTAACCTTATCAGTCAATTTAGCTCGCAAATCCTCCATATCCAGGGCTCCGTCTTTGAGATAAACATAGACAAGCTCCGCTCCAGTCTTGCGGCAAGCCTCCTGCCAAGGAATAATATTAGAATGGTGTTCCATAATAGAAATCAAGACCTGGTCTCCCTCAGTCAAAATTTCCTCAGCAAAGCGTGCCACCCAGTTAAGACTGGTTGTCGTTCCTCTGGTAAAGAGAACTTCCTTTGTAGAGCCTGCATTGATAAACTTACGAATAGTTTCACGAGCAGCTTCATAAGAAGCTGTTGCTCGCTCAGCCAAGGTATGAACACCACGGTGAACGTTGGCATTGTCTTTCTCATAGTAGCGGTTAATCGTTTCAAGAACTGCTAGTGGTTTTTGTGTCGTCGCAGCATTGTCCAGATAGACCAGAGGTTCATCGTTGACAATCTGGTCCAAAATTGGAAAATCCTTGCGAATCGCTTCTACATCTAACATAGGCTTCCCCTTAGCGTTTTGACAATTTTTCTTCGATAGTTGCAATCATTTCGTCACGAACTTCCTTGACTGGAATCTCAACGATTACAGATCCAAGGAAACCGCGGACAACCAAACGTTCTGCAGTTGCTTTATCCAAGCCACGGCTCATGAGATAGTACATGTCTTCTGGATCCACCTGACCGATAGAGGCCGCGTGTCCTGCAGTAACGTCATTTTCGTCAATCAAAAGAATTGGGTTAGCATCTGAACGAGCCTGGTCTGAAAGCATGAGAACACGGCTTTCTTGTTGCGCATCCGCTCCCTTAGCGCCCTTGATGATGTGACCGATACCATTAAAGGTCAAGGTTGCTTTTTCAAGGATAACCCCGTGTTGGAGGATATTTCCGATAGAGTTGCACCCGTAGTTAGTCACTCGGGTATCAATCCCTTGAATCTGACGGCCACTTGAAAGAGCTACCACTTTCAGGTCGGCATGGCTACCGTTCCCAATCAAATCGCTATCAAAGTCTGCAACAACATTCCCTTCGTTCATGACACCGATTGCCCAGTCAATGCTGGCATCGTTACCCAACTTACCACGACGGCTAATGTAGGCGGTCACATTTTCACCTAGACGGTCAATCGCTGCAAATTTCACTTGCGCACCAGAACGAGCAATCACTTCGACTGTGATATTGGCAGTTGCTTTGGCACTACCTTCACCACGCGACTCTAAACGTTCAAGATAACTAATCTTACTGTTCTTACCAGCGATGATGAGGATATGCTTGTTAAATGGCACGTCGCTGTCGCTGTCTTGGTAGAAAATCCCTTCGATTGGCTCTTTAATCTCAACATTATCAGGGATGTAGAGAACAGCACCACTGTTAAAGTAAGCTGTATGGTAAGCTGCCAACTTGTCCTCATCATACTTAACAGATGACATGAAGAATTCCTCGATCAGCTCTGGAATTTCTTCTAAAGCTGAGTGGAAGTCTGTAAAAACAACACCTTGTTCTGCCAACTCAACTGGAATTTGTTCAAAAACTGTTTGAGTTCCTACTTGAATCAACTTCAAGTGATTATCTAGAGCTGTGAAATCTGGAACATTTGCTGAAGTCTCACTTTCTATGATGGTTCCATCCCCCAGATTCCAACGGTGAAATTTGACACGCTCAATGACTGGTAATTCCAAACTTTCAATCTTATCAAAAGCTTTTTGACGGAGGTCTGACAACCAGCTTGGTTCAGCGTGCGTTTCTGAAAAAAGTTTAATAGTTTCTTTAGTCATTTACTTCTCCTAAAAGATACGAGGGAATTACAATTCTTCCTTGTAGTCGTAGCCAAGTTCTTCAGCTAGTTTTGCGTATCCTTCACGTTCTAGACGCGCAGCCAATTCTGGACCACCGGAAAGGACAACACGACCTTCCATCATCACGTATACCACGTCTGGTGTGATGTAGTTCAAAAGACGTTGGTAGTGAGTGATGATCATAGCACCAAAGCCTTCACCACGCATAGCATTCACACCTTTAGATACAACTTTAAGGGCGTCAATATCAAGACCTGAGTCAATCTCATCCAAAAGGGCAAATGTAGGTTCCAACATCAAGAGTTGAAGAATTTCATTACGTTTTTTCTCACCACCAGAGAAACCTTCGTTGAGGTAACGCTCTGCCATTTCTTCTTTCATGTTGAGCAATTCCATCTTCTCGTCTAATTTAGTGATGAACTCACGAACTGAAATCTTTTCATCGTCTTCTTTACCAGCATTCATGGCTGCACGAAGAAACTCAGCGTTGGTAATTCCTGGAATTTCAGATGGGTATTGCATAGCAAGGAAAAGTCCCATACGCGCACGTTCGTCCACTTCCAACTCAAGGATATTTACGCCATCAAACAAGACTTCACCTTTGGTAACTTCATAGTTTGGATTTCCCATGATAGCGGCTGAAAGAGTCGATTTACCAGTACCATTTGGTCCCATGATAGCTGCGATTTCTCCTGTTTTCAGAGTCAGATTGACTCCTTTCAAAATTTCTTTTCCTTCAATCTCAACGTGAAGATCTTTGATCTCTAATACTGACATGATAATTCCTTTCTTTTTCTGGCCTACTTCCTTTATCATTAGAGAAATCACTTACATTTCTCTAAAAAACACAAGAAAAGGTCCATAAATATACTCTACTAGTATAACAAAAAAAAGCCTAAAAGGCTTTGATTTTGTCTAGAAGCTGGGAGCTAGTCCTTGCGGTTTAGGTGCTGATCAATGGTGTTTACAATTTTTCCCATCACGTAACTTAACCTAAAATTTCGAAAGAGTAGAATGGCCCAAAAGGCTGCCATAATATAGCGACCAGTCATCCAGGCTTCATTGAAAAAATAAGTCTCAGCAGCCGTAAATAACGCTATCATAATAAATTGTTGTCTATTCATAAACTTATTGTATCATGAAATCTTTCTTTAGTCTTCCTCTACCTTCACTTTATCAGCCAAAAATTCAAATCCTTCTGGAATCAGACTGTCTTCTGCTTCTTTTTCAACTTGAGAAGATTTAGCTTTAGCTGAAAAGGCCGCTCGAACCTCTTTCCATTCCTCTAAGGAAATCGCCAAGATTTCAGGTGAAAAACCTGCTGCCTGACTGAGGATGTTCCCAAACATGGTATTGAGATTGTCCCGTTTCATGGTTTGCCCTGCATTGAAATTAGACTCAAAGGCTAAAATAGCATGGTGTTCGTTTGCCGCAACTGGTTGAGAACCAACGAGCAGAGCCTTATCCGGACCAGCTAAGCTTTCAATCACTTCTCCCCATGCATTTTGGAGGCGAATCAAGTTTTGCCGTGCCAAATCAGGATTTTCGACAGCTTCTTGCAGGATAGTCTGAACTTTGTTGCGATCCACTCGATAGACTGTCTTGGAAGTGGCTGGACGGCTAGGAACTGGCACCACTTGTTTAGGAGCTGTTTCAACATTGGCAAGTTCTTGTTTGAGACGAGCGACTTCCTGTCTCAGTGCAGCTATTTCACCTTCGACAGCTTCTGAAAGCACTGGTCCAGGCTTAATCTCAGCTAAACGAATGGTCATCATCTCAGCATAAATCTTAGGTTGCAGGCTAGCTTTCATATCTGCCAAGCTCACAGTCGCCATTCGAATCATTTCAAAGAGGCTTTCCTGAGATAAAGCTAGATTGTCCATAAAAACTGGACTATGATGAGTATTTTCGCCACCCGTCTGCACGACCAGTAAATCACGCAAATACTGCAAGAGATCCGTCACAAAACGAGTCATGCTCTTGCCATTCTCAAATAAAAGATTCAAAGAATCAAGTGCTTTTGGAACATCCTGCTGAGACAAGGCAGCTACATAGTCATCTAGTGCTGATAAACTAATGGTGCCTGTAATCTCCTCAGAGATAGCAGTCGTGAGCTCGTTTCCCTGTGTTAAACTCAAAGCTTGATCCAGAATGGACAAGGCATCCCGCATTCCACCTTCAGCTCGTCTGGCAATGATTTCCACAGCCTCCGGTTCAGAACTGATATTTTCTTTTTCTAGAATATGATAAATATGCTCCTTGATATCTTGAGTTTTAATCGATTTGAACTCAAAACGTTGAACACGCGATAAAATGGTTGCAGGAATCTTATGCAATTCAGTGGTCGCCAAGATAAAGACAACATTCTGAGTTGGCTCCTCAAGAGTCTTCAAAAGCGCATTGAAGGCTCCCGTAGACAGCATATGGACCTCGTCAATAATATAGACCTTGTAACGTGCTAAGCTAGGTGCATAGGTAGATTTGTCACGAATTTCACGGATTTCATCGACTCCGTTATTCGAAGCTGCATCCATTTCGATAACATCTTCTAAACTACCTTCTGTCACTGCCTGACAGATATAGCAGTGATTACATGGTTCTCCATCCACTTGATTTGGGCAGTTCATGGCCTTGGCAAAAATCTTGGCTACGCTAGTTTTCCCAGTTCCACGAGGACCTGAGAAAAGATAGGCATGACTAATCTTTTCCTGCTCGACCGCTTGTTTTAGGGTTTTAGCCACAACCTCCTGACCGACCAGTTGTGAAAAAGTTTGGCTTCTATATTTTCGATAAAGCGCTTGATACATTAGGCTTTCTCCTCAAACATTGTAAAGTCCCATTCTGTCGTCTCAAGCAAAATAGCGACAAATTGTTCCAAGTAATCACGGTCAATGGCATTGTAATCATCAATAAGTGAAGAATCCAGGTCTAAGACACCCAGCAATCGACCATTCTTGAGCATGGGAACTACGATTTCACTCTTGGCCATACTATCACAAGAAATGTAGTTTGGATAGGTGCTCACATCGCCAACTAAAACAGTCTCTTGAAACTCAGCAGCTTCTCCACATACGCCTTTTCCAAGCGGAATGCGAATACAAGAAACACCACCCTGAAAAGGACCTAAAACCAACTCGCTACCATCAAACAGATAAAAACCTGCAAATACAGTATTCGGAAAGCGAGATTTTAGGAGGGCACTAGCATTCGAAAGATTGGCAAGAACATTGCTCTCACCTTCAAGTAAATAAGAGAGTTCCTCATTTAACAATTGATATTGTGATTGTTTTTCTGAATCTAACATAGAACTATTATATCAAAAATGGGAAAGAGACAAAAGAAAAATCCCTTGTTTTCAACAAAGGATTTTGCGATTATCAATTTGATTAAAGTTCGATATCACCGAACAAGTCAGCCATTGAGAATCCTGTTTGTGTTTCTGGAAGTTCGAAATCACGTTTTTCTTGACGTTTTGGACGACGTGGACGAGCAGCACGTTTTTCTTCTTTTTGTCCTTCTTCTTGAGCTGGACGTTCTTCAAGAGCTTTGATAGAAAGTGATACACGTTCTGCGTCAGCGTTAACATCAAGGACTTTAACAGTAACTTCTTGACCAACAGTAAGAGCTTCTTTTGGATTTTCGATACGTTTGTGTGAAATTTGTGATACGTGAACAAGTCCATCGATACCTGGCAATACTTCAACAAATGCACCGAAGTCAGTCAAACGTTTAACTGTTCCTTCTACTACATCACCTTTAGCCAATTTTTGCTCAACGCCATCCCATGGTCCAGGTGTTGTTGCTTTAAGTGAAAGGGATACGCGTCCTTCTTCTTCATTAAGATCAAGGACTTTAACTTCGATTTCTTCACCAACAGTTACAACTGATTTAGGTGATACGTTACGTTCGTGTGACAATTCAGTCAAGTGAACCAATCCGTCAACACCACCAAGATCGATGAAAGCACCGAAGCTAGTGATACGAGCAACTTTACCAGTTACCACATCACCAACAGCTAATTTACTGAATACTTCAGCACGAGCTGCTGCAGTAGCTGCTTCAACAACTTCACGACGTGAAAGGATGAAGCGGTTTTCTTTAGGATCAACTTCTTTGATTTTAGCATCAAATTCTTGACCTACGAAACGCTCAGTATTACGTACGAAACGAGTATCCAACATTGAAGCTGGGATAAATCCACGAACACCTTCAAATTCTACTGAAAGTCCACCTTTAACGGCACGAGTTCCTTTAACAGTAACAACTTCTTCTTCGCGTCCTACAAGTTTGTCCCATGCTTTGCGAGCTTCAAGACGTTTTTTAGATACAAGGTATGTAACTGTATCAGTATCTTTACCAACTACTTGACGAAGTACAAGAACATCCAATACTTCTCCTACTTTCACAAAGTCATTGATATCTGCATCGCGATCGTTTGTCAATTCGCGAAGAGTCAAGACACCTTCAACACCAGTCCCAGAGATTGCAACGTTAGCTTGAGTCGCATCAACTGTCAATACTTCAGCACTAACAACATCACCAGGCTCAACTTGGCTAACGCTATTTAGCAAATCTTCAAATTCGTTCATCTAAAAAATCCTCCAACAATCAAGTCTTTCCAAACTTGACATACTTATAATTTTTTTCCTAAGCACCCGCAAAGACATGTTCACATCGTTCACGCCTTTCAATTATAAAAATAAAATACCCTAAGATATTTTTCTTTTTATCTTGAACTTATTACCTAAGAACTGGGGTAGCTGGATTCGAACCAACGCATGAGGGAGTCAAAGTCCCTTGCCTTACCGCTTGGCTATACCCCATTGATAAATGGAGAGAGAGGGATTCGAACCCCCGAACCCGAAGGAGCGGATTTACAGTCCGCCGCGTTTAGCCTCTTCGCTATCTCTCCAATGTTTAACGAGAACTATTATATCATGAAATTTTCAATAAAACAAGTATTATTTTGTCAAATTATAGTTTTCAATCAAAATTTCCACAGCTTTTTCAAGTTTTTTATAAAAACTATCGACATTTCCATTCTTTATGATGGCAAATTGGTTATCTAATTCGGCAATTTCACCAATGACCTTTTTCCCGATTGTCAAAACGTAGCCTTCATAACTGTCTTTTCCAACAGTCACTTTTGCATCTGTTAATTGAATTTCAATTTTCTTATCTTTTTTACTCATACTTTACCTCTTTTCACTTTTTCTATTGTACAAGAAAAAGCTAAAACTAGCAAGAAAAAACTCCATTTCATCTATTACAACTGCTATGGAGTTCTTCTTTATTTCATATCTTTTAGTCCACTTTGACAATCCATCCTTCAGGCGCTTCTACATCACCAAATTGGATACCGGTCAATTCATCATAAAGCTTACGTGTAACAGGACCTACTTCTGTTTCACTATAGAAAACATGAAAATCATCCCCATGTTGGATGCCTCCAATTGGCGAAATAACCGCTGCTGTTCCACAAGCACCTGCCTCTACAAAACGCTCCAAATTATCAATTGGGACATCGCCTTCAATCGGAGTCAAGCCCAAGCGGTGTTCTGCCAAATAAAGCAAAGAGTACTTGGTAATAGATGGCAAGATGGATGGACTCAATGGCGTAACGAATTCATTGTCTGCCGTGATACCAAAGAAGTTGGCTGATCCGACTTCTTCAATCTTTGTATGTGTAGCTGGATCTAGGTAGATAACATCTGAAAAATTACGTGATTTTGCCATTTTACCTGGTAGAAGACTGGCAGCGTAGTTCCCACCTACCTTGGCAGCTCCTGTACCATGTGGGGCTGCTCGGTCAAATTCATCTTGAATCAAGAAATTCGTTGGAACCAAGCCACCTTTGAAGTAGTTGCCAACTGGCATGGCAAAGATAGTGAAAATGTACTCCTCTGCAGGTTTTACCCCGATGATATCTCCGACACCAATCAAGAGAGGACGAAGATAAAGGGTTCCACCTGTTCCATATGGTGGGACGTATTCTTCATTTGCGCGGGCAACTGCTTTACAAGCTTCTACAAACATCTCTGTCGGAACTTGGGGCATCAAGAGACGATCACAGGTACGTTGCAGACGCTTGGCATTTTCATCAGGACGGAAAAGTTGAATACTACCATCCTTCGTACGATAGGCCTTCAAACCTTCAAATGCTTGCTGTCCATAGTGAAGACTTGGAGAAGACTCTGAAATATGCAAGGTTGCATCCTCTGTCAATTCTCCTTGATCCCATTGACCATTTTTGTAGTGAGCGATATAACGGTAAGGTAATTTCATATAAGCAAAGCCAAGATTTTCCCAATCAATTTCAACTGTCATGTGTTTCTCCTTTATACTATTCAAACTATGTGTTCTATTCTACACTTTTCTAGTAAAATTTCAAGTATTATTTGTAATTTTCTGAAAATTTTTTCAACACAAAAGAAATCAGCCCTCTGGACTGATTCTTTTTATGGATTTGTTTTGTCCTCTTTAAAGACTTCTTTGAGGTAAGCATCGAAAACTTCCTCATCTGAAATGGTGTCTGAGATAAAGCTTCCGTTGCTAGTACGTTCTGACAAGTTCAAATCTTGCAATCGGCTTTCATAGATTGTTCCCTTGTTAGATTGGACAAGCAGCGTTTGGTCGTTTTCTTCTACTTCTGTACTAAAGAGATCACCAACGAAACCTTGCTCTGCAACTGCTCCAGCCAAGAAGACTCGGTGCGGTTTGTTTTTTAACTCACGCAAGACTTGTAATCCTCTTTTGGCACGGCTGGTTGCTGGAATTTCGTCAATAGAAACACGTTTCAAACTACCACGCTGGGTCAAGAGGTAGAAGGATGAGGTGTTGCAGATAAAGGCAGCTTGAAGCTCGTCTTCTGCTTTCAGGTTCATGGCCTTGACACCCGCAGCCTTGGCACCGACAACGGGAACCTCTTCGATATTGAAACGAAGGGCATATCCGTTTCGGCTCACCAAGAGCACATCATCTAGTTTGATAGGCGCTACTGCTACAATCTGATCTGTCTCATCTTTGAGCTTAGCATACTTGACAGACTTAGACTTGTATGTCCGCCATGGAGAGAATTCTTTGCGTTCTACACGCTTGATTTGACCGAGACGAGTCGCTGCAAAGTAGGTTGTCGCATCATCAAACTGATCCAGGACTTCTACATAAAGGATTTCTTCGTTAGTTTCAAAGTTTGTAATCGTTTGGCTCAAGTGCTCTCCGATATCCTTCCAGCGAATATCTGCCAATTCATGGATTGGTCGATAAATGACATTCCCAAGACTTGTGAACATCAAGAGGTGTTGCGTTGTCTTGGCAACTTGTACAAAGATTAGACGATCATCATCACGCTTGCCAATTTCCTCCAGCGTGGATGCCGCAAAGGAACGTGGGCTAGTACGCTTGATATAGCCTGCCTTAGTCACGCTGACATAGGTATCTTCCTCGGCAATCAAACTAGCTGTGTCAATCTCGATTACTTTTGCAGTATCTTCCAAAGTACTCAAACGTGGTGTCGCAAATTTCTTTTTGACCTCACGAAGTTCTTTCTTCATGAGATTGTACATAGTCCGTTCATCACCGATGATAGCAGCAAGCATGGCAGTCTTTTCACGCAATTCTGCTTCTTCTTCCTGCAAGACAACCACGTCTGTATTGGTCAAACGGTAAAGTTGTAAGGTCACGATAGCTTCAGCCTGCTCTTCTGTAAAATCATAGCTGACCTTGAGGTTTTCCTTAGCATCAGCCTTGTTCTCAGAAGCACGGATAAGAGCAATGACTTCGTCCAAAATCGAAATCACGCGAATCAAACCTTCGACGATATGGAGACGTTTCTCAGCCTTTTCCTTATCAAAGTGGGAACGAGCTAAGATCACTTCACGACGGTGGGCGATATAGCTAGATAAGATGGAAACAATCCCAACCTGACGAGGTGTGAAATTATCAATCGCCACCATGTTAAAGTTGTAATTGATTTGCAAGTCAGTGTATTTAAAGAGATAATTGAGAACAAGTTCGGTATTTGCGTCTTTCTTGAGCTCGATAGCGATGCGAAGACCGTCACGGTCAGACTCATCACGAACCTCAGCAATACCTGCCACCTTGTTATTGACACGAACATCATCGATTTTCTTGACCAGATTGGCCTTATTGATTTCATAAGGAATCTCAGTGATAACGATTTGCTCCTTGCCACCTTTTAACTTTTCAATCTCAGTTTTAGAACGAACGACCACGCGCCCTTTCCCAGTTTCATAAGCCTTTTGGATCTCGTCACGCCCCTGGATGATAGCTCCTGTAGGGAAGTCTGGTCCAGGCAAGAATTCCATGAGTTTGTCCACCTTGGCTGTTGGGTGGTCAATCATGTAAACAGTCGCATCAATGACTTCAGCCAAATTATGCGGAGGAATATCTGTGGCATAACCAGCCGAAATACCAGTCGAACCATTGACCAAGAGGTTTGGAAATGCTGCTGGCAAAACCGTCGGCTCTTTCTCCGTATCGTCAAAGTTCCAGGCAAAAGGAACTGTCTTTTTCTCGATATACTGAAGAAGATAACCAGCAATCTCAGACAAACGAGCCTCGGTATAACGCATCGCCGCAGGCGGATCTCCGTCCATAGAACCGTTGTTACCGTGCATTTCAACTAGAATCTCACGGTTCTTCCAATCCTGAGACATACGAACCATGGCATCATAGATAGAACTGTCACCGTGTGGGTGGAAATTCCCCATGATGTTCCCGACTGACTTGGCCGATTTACGGTAGCTCTTGTCAAAAGTATTGCCATCTTTATTCATAGAATAAAGAATACGACGTTGAACCGGCTTCAATCCATCCCGAATATCTGGCAAAGCCCGGTCTTGAATAATGTACTTGGAGTAGCGACCAAAGCGCTCTCCCATGATGTCCTCTAGGGACATGTTTTGAATGTTACTCATATAGGATACAAAGCCCGTAAAATACAAAGGAAATTTATCTTTTTCACACAGTATTTAGGGCATGTTCAACTCCTTTCAAAGAATGTAGAGTAGGTTTTTATAGAATAAGGGATAATTTACAGAAATTAGTCTCGTGTTCAGTTACTATATATAACCAAACGATCCTTTCTGTAGTTTAATCTTTTAAATTATATATTTTTTTTAGTTAGTGATTTGAAAGTCTCTCCTCAGCATACTCAATCATCCTCTCTGCCACTTCCTTATCATAGTCAAGACCCATCTTGTTAGCAAGGTATTGAGCTTCTTGGTGGAAATGTTTCATTGTTGCAAATAAAGACTGAGTGATTTTTTCTAAACTGGAGAAATCAAGCAGATTTAAGAATTCCTTCTCTTTCTCAGTAGGTAAATAGTTAAAGAGATATTTATAGTTCTTGCCAATATCGACAGTCCCCTTATCACTTGCTACCTGCCAGGCTAAGACCTTCAGGAGTTCTTGGTGACAAATCCCATAGAGATGGTCAGTAGCGTAGAGTAGTTGCTTGCGACAGATTCCTTTGACTACGTAGGCTGACACCCACCAAAATTCATTGCAGGCTTTTTCAAACTCTATCACACTAGCTGGGCTTGTCCAAAAGCGTTGGGGACTCGGGGAATAAGGTTCAAACAAACCCTTAGGATCTTCTAAAACGGTGAATCCTGCTTCACTATTCACCCACTCTTGAATGTGCTCTTTGGGGCAGAGGGTCAAATCAATCCGATTGCCATCTTCAAAGAGCATAAGATAAAGTCGACGGTGTCCCAGTACATTATACTGTTCAATCAGACGGTTGCCCAACCGGTCCAACCAAGCAAGGTCACTCGTCAGATTATCTAAATCGTCCACTACATAAACAACATCATAGTCCTGAAACTCATCTTTTGGTGCTTTTGTATCAGTCCGTGAACCAGATAGAGCCACGGCTTCGACTTTTAGACTTTTTGCGGTTTGTAAAATTAAATCAAGCATTTCGGGTTCAGTTCTCATGTTAACACCTGCATAGTTCTTTTAATTTGATTATGTTTTTATAAATTCAATACTTTCATAATTTTTTAATCCCCATTCTTTAAGGGTCTTTTTAATAGGCTTTTCTTTATCTTTGCTAAATTAATTCATCAATAAAAACTTTTACATTTGGCAATATTTTAAATATCCTTTGAAAATATAGTTTGTCCGGGGACTCTTTCTCTTCTAGATTAAAACCAATAAAATAAATTTCAGTTACATCAGAAATTCTTTCCAGAAAGTTTTTCATTGCATTAGATTCTAATCTCTCCTTTACAGGCTTTCTAACTGCTTCAACACAAGAAGCTATGTATGAATTTAAAGAAAATGGATTAAAATCCTCCTCCACTTCCTCTTCTACATTATGACCAACTAAATACTCTCTTGTCCTAATGCTTCCATGTATATGAATAATATCCTCTTCTTTAATTCCATATTTATCTTCCAATACCATTGTATAGTTAAAAGTTAGATATAGTGCAACTTCCTTTGAGTTTAATACACTTTCCTTAACAGGTAAAAGACGTTCATACTCTTCTGATTTTGAAATCGTATTAATCCATCCACTAAACAAGCTATTCGTCGCATATTGATAAAAATTTTTTAATGTTTCTGAAAAATCTTCTACATAAGCTGCTGTTTGAGAATAATCCAAATCTCCTTCAGCATCATAGAAGCTATTCAGTTCAAATTCTATATTACCTATCCTTGCCAAAGAATTCTCAAAATCTATCCATTTTCTTTTATCTTTAACCATCAATGAAATTAACTCGAAATATTTTTCTGCAACCTCTTGGTCATTATATAATTCCTCACCATGATTGCCTGTAATAGAGGTAGGGATTTCAAAATCATTAAAAAAAACGTTCTTTATTTCAGGTATTTCATCTAATTCTACATTAACTTGAGACTTACAAATCTGCTGATATACAAAGTTTTTAAACTCTAAATAACTTGTCTTTAAACCGTGAGCAAGGTCAAATCCATTTCCGATAATAAATAATTTTTCCATAATAAACTCTTTAATAGTTATGAACTTCTTAAAACACCATCTCCCCACTCTCCTCCAGCGTAAACTTGACATTGTCTTCAATCCACTTACGGCGTGGTTCGACCTTGTCGCCCATGAGGACATTGACGCGACGTTCGGCGCGTGCTAGGTCTTCGATCGTAACACGGATAAGAGTGCGAGTTTCTGGATTCATGGTTGTTTCCCAGAGCTGGTCCGCATTCATCTCACCAAGACCTTTATATCGTTGGAGTGTTGCGCCTTTACCAAACTGCTTGCGGAGTTCTTCTAGCTCTCCGTCCGTCCAAGCGTAGGCCACTTCTTCTTTCTTACCTTTCCCTTTGGACATCTTGTAAAGAGGCGGAAGGGCGATATAGACATGGCCTGCCTCAACTAGCGGACGCATGTAACGATAGAAAAATGTCAAGAGCAAGGTCTGAATATGGGCACCATCTGTATCCGCATCGGTCATGATAATAATCTTGTCATAGTTGGCATCCTCAATGGAGAAGTCTGCTCCCACACCCGCACCGATGGTATAAATCATGGTATTGATTTCTTCATTTTTGAGAATATCCGCCATCTTAGCCTTGGCTGTATTGATAACCTTACCTCGAAGAGGTAAGATAGCCTGAAACTTACGGTCACGACCTTGTTTAGCAGAACCGCCGGCAGAATCACCCTCGACCAGGTAGAGTTCATTCTTTGCTGGATTTTTAGACTGGGCTGGGGTCAATTTTCCAGACAGCAAGCCTTTGTCTTTCTTGTTTTTCTTACCATTTCGGCTCTCATCACGCGCCTTACGGGCCGCTTCACGGGCATCACGAGCCTTGATAGCCTTTCTGATGAGATTTGAAGCTAGTTCTCCATTCTCCATTAGGAAGAAGGTCAACTTATCAGATACTATGCCATCCACAACAGGACGAGCCAGAGGGCTTCCAAGTTTGTCCTTGGTCTGTCCCTCAAATTGAAGGTGTTCTTCCGGAACTAGGATAGAAAGGACGGCAGCAAGTCCCTCACGATAGTCTGAACCTTCAAGATTTTTATCTTTTTCCTTGAGAAGACCTGTCTTACGCGCGTAGTCATTCATGACCTTAGTGATAGCAGACTTGAATCCTGTCTCGTGCGTTCCACCATCTTTAGTACGAACGTTATTGACAAAAGACAAGATGTTATCTGAAAATCCATCATTGTACTGGAGGGCAACTTCCACTTGGAAGCCATTGTCTTCGCCTTCAAAGTATAGGACTGGCGTCAAGGTTTCCTTGTCTTCATTGAGGTAAGAAACAAAGTCCTGAACTCCATTTTCATAATGGTATTCAATCGCTTCATCTGTTCGCTTATCTGTCAAAGACAAGGTAACATTTTTTAAGAGAAAGGCTGACTCATTGAGTCGTTCTGAAATGGTATTGTACTTGAAGTCTGTCGTAGAAAAAATCGTCGCATCAGGCATGAAGGTGACCTTGGTACCTGTTTTAGACTTGGGCGCTGTACCGATTTTCTTCAAAGTCGTGACGGGTTTCCCGCCATTTTCAAAACGTTGCTTGTAGACTGCGCCATCACGAGTGATTTCTACTTCTAGCCAACTTGATAGGGCATTAACAACAGAAGACCCCACCCCGTGGAGACCTCCAGATGTCTTATAACCTCCTTGACCGAATTTCCCTCCGGCGTGAAGAATGGTAAAGATAACCTCGACAGTTGGAATTCCCATGGCGTGCATACCAGTCGGCATCCCACGACCATGGTCTTCTACTGTTAAACTTCCGTCTTTATTGATAGTCACATCAATGCGATCACCGAAGCCAGACAAGGCCTCATCGACTGCATTGTCCACAATTTCCCAGACTAGATGATGGAGACCTGCACCGTCGGTCGAACCGATATACATCCCCGGACGTTTACGGACCGCATCCAACCCTTCTAGCACCTGAATGGCATCATCATTGTAGTTATTAATATTGATTTCCTTTTTTGACACAAGGAACCTCCTATTCGTTCATCTTTTCTATTTTACAGGTTTTCTAGGGATTTTGCAAAATTTTTCCCATTCAGCCGTCACAATTTCACAGGATATTCTCTGACTTTCGAAAGCATTTCATGGTATAATAGGTCTATGATGACATTTGTATTATTAATTTTTGCTTATCTGCTAGGTTCGATTCCGTCTGGTCTTTGGATTGGACAAATCTTCTTTCAAACAAATCTGCGTGAACATGGTTCTGGAAATACTGGAACAACCAATACTTTCCGTATTTTGGGTAAGAAAGCGGGTATGGCAACCTTTGTAATTGACTTCTTTAAAGGAACCTTGGCCACTCTGCTTCCAATTCTTTTCCACCTACAAGGTGTATCGCCTCTTGTCTTTGGACTTTTAGCTGTAATTGGACATACCTTTCCTATCTTTGCAGGATTTAAAGGGGGCAAGGCTGTCGCAACTAGCGCAGGAGTTGTTTTTGGATTTGCGCCTGTCTTCTGTCTCTATCTAGCGATTGTGTTTTTTGGAACCCTCTATCTAGGTAGTATGATTTCACTGTCTAGCGTTACTGCTTCTATCGCAGCCGTTATCGGAGTTCTACTATTTCCACTATTTGGATTTATCCTAGACAGCTATGACCCTCTCTTCATTCTGATTATCCTAACACTTGCTAGCTTGATTATCATTCGTCACAAGGATAATATCACACGTATCAAAAATAAAACTGAAAATCTTATCCCTTGGGGACTAAACTTGACACATCAAAATCCTAAAAAATAAAACGCCAGTTTAAACTGGCGTTTTTTTGTATGCTTATTTTGATTTGATATAGTTGATACCATCTGCTTTTGGTGCGACTGCTTTTCCAAAGAAGGCTGCTAAGACAAGGATGGTCAAGACATAAGGTGCGATTTGAAGGTAAACCGCTGGCACTCCTTGTAGGAAAGGCAATTGAGAACCGATAACTGCCAAACTTTGTGAAAGTCCAAAGAAGAGACTAGAAAGCATAGCACCGATTGGGTTCCATTTACCAAAAATCATTGCCGCAAGAGCGATAAATCCAGGACCGACAATAGTTGTCACTGAGAAGTTAACTGAAATGGATTGAGCATAAATCGCTCCCCCAATTCCACCAAGGAAACCTGAAATAACAACCCCAAGATATCTCATTTTGTAGACATTGATCCCCAAGGTATCCGCTGCTTGAGGGTGTTCACCAACAGAGCGAAGACGAAGACCAAAACGTGTCTTAAAGAGAATAAACCAAGCAAGGAAAGAGAAGGCAATCGCGATATAACCTAGTAGACTGGTTGACTTGAAGAAGATATCTCCAATCACTGGGATATCAGCCAAAACTGGGAAATCAAAACGTCCAAAAGTCTGGCTTAAGTTATCCGTTTGTCCTTTGTTATAAAGAACTTTAACCAAGAAAACTGCTAGGGCAGGAGCCATCAAGTTCAATACTGTACCACTGACAACATGGTCTGCACGGAAATGAACTGTAGCGACTGCATGGATTAGGGAGAAAATAGCTCCCACGATACCAGCAACTAACAAGGAAATCCAAGGAGTCGCTGCTCCAAGTTGTTCTGCAAACTCAAGGTTAAAGACAACCCCAGAAAAGGCTCCCATAACCATAATTCCTTCAAGACCGACGTTAACGACACCACCACGTTCAGAGAAAACCCCTCCGATACTCGTAAAAATAAGTGGTGCTGAGTATATCAGCATAGAAGAGACCAAGAGGGTGAGTAATGTTGTAATAGACATCCTTACTTACCTCCTTTAACTTGTTTTTTAGGTTTGACAAAGCGTTCGATAATGTAGTGAACGCTGACAAAGAAGATAATGGACGCTGTTACAATACTAACAAGCTCAGACGGAACTTGCGCTGCGTTCATACCTGGTGCTCCTACTTGCAAAACTCCAAATAAGAAGGCTGCAAAGAGAATTCCAATTGGTGAATTTCCAGCAAGCAAACTAACTGCCATCCCGTTAAATCCGATAGCCAGTGATGATCCCTGAACGTAAACGTTTTGGAAGGTTCCAAGACCTTCGACAGCTCCACCAAGACCAGCCAAGGCACCAGAGATAATCATTGATAGGATGATTGTACGTTTTGCTGAAATACCAGCGTACTCTGAGGCATGGGGATTGAGACCAACTGCACGAATTTCAAAACCGAGAGTCGTTTTCTTGAGCAAGAACCAAATCACACCAACAGCAATGATGGCAAAAAAGATTCCGATATTCATACGAGAATTGCCAGTTAACTCAGATAACCATGGTGTTTGATAAGTGGCATTGGCACTCACACGAATCGTTGAGTCTGTACTTTGCATAAAGTCTTTCGGGAAAGAATGAATAAAGGCATTCCCTACGTACAAAACAATATAGTTCATCATAATGGTTACGATAACCTCTGATGTACCTAAATAGGCTCTGAGAACACCTGGAATAGCACCTACAATCCCACCTGCAATCAAAGCAATTACTACGGTCGCTAAAATCAACATTGGGCGTGGCATGTCCGGATGCGACAAAGCAAACCAACCACTAAGAATCCAACCCGCTAGTGCCTGACCAGGAAGCCCAACGTTAAAGAAACCTGCACGACTAGCAACTGCAAATCCCAGACCAATCAAGATAAGAGGACCCATGGCACGGAAAATTTCACCAATCCCACGGAGACTACCAAAAGCTGTATAGAACAACTCCTCATAACCCCAGATAGCATCGTAGCCGAAAATCCACATGACAATGGCTCCGAGCAAGATTCCTAAGAATACGGAAATCAAGGGAACCGAAATTTGTTGTAACTTTTTAGACATCATCCTTCTCCTTTCCCAAGTTTCCACCTGCCATCAAGATACCAAGTTCTTGTTTGTTAGTCGTTTCTGGCGACACAATACCTTGAATCTTCCCATCATGAATAACAGCAATTCGGTCTGAAACATTTAAAATCTCATCCAATTCAAAGCTGACAACAAGCACAGCTTTTCCGTTATCACGTTCTTCAATCAAGCGTTTGTGGATATATTCAATGGCACCGACATCCAAACCACGAGTTGGTTGGCTGACGATAAGGAGATCAGGATCACGATCAATCTCACGAGCAATAATCGCTTTTTGTTGATTTCCCCCTGAAAGAGCTGCTGCTGGGACAAATTCGCTCGCCGCACGGACGTCAAATTCTTCCATTAATTTTTTGGCATGTGAAGTGATATTCGCATAGTTTAAGATACCATTCTTGCTGAGTGGTTCTTTATAGTAGGTTTGAAGGGCGATATTTTCTGAAATCATCATATCCAAAATCAAACCGTCACGGTGGCGGTCTTCAGGAACATGCCCCACACTGAGTTCCGTAATTTGTCGAGGGTGCATCCCCACGATTGATTTGCCTTTTAATTCAATACTACCAGACTCAACCTTACGAAGACCTGTAACGGCTTGAATGAGTTCAGATTGGCCATTGCCATCAATACCTGCAATACCGACAATTTCACCAGCACGAACATCCAAAGAAAGATTCTTCACAGCTGGTACACCGCGGTTTTCATTGACAACCAAGTCTTTGATAGACAATACCACTTCTTTTGGTTGTGGTGCCTTTTTCTCCGTTTTGAAGGAGACAGAGCGTCCTACCATCATCTCTGCCAAGTCTGCATTGGTTGCCCCTGCAATCTCAACCGTCTGGATTGATTTCCCACGACGAATAACCGTCACTCGATTGGATACCGCGCGAATCTCATCCAGTTTATGGGTAATCAAAATAATGGATTTTCCTTCTTTGACAAGGTTTTTCATGATAGCCATCAACTCATCAATCTCTGAAGGAGTCAATACTGCCGTAGGTTCGTCAAAGATGAGGATATCAGCACCACGGTAAAGTGTCTTCAAGATTTCTACACGTTGTTGAGCACCAACGGAAATATCTGCCACCTTGGCAGCAGGATCCACTGCCAAACCATAACGTTCAGAAAGAGCCTTGATTTCTTTAGTAGCTTCAGCTATATCTAGCACACCATTTTTAGTGATTTCACTCCCCAAAATGATATTTTCAGCTACTGTAAAAGCTTCAACCAACATAAAATGTTGGTGAACCATCCCAATTCCTAGACTAGCAGCTTTAGAAGGTGAATCTAGTTTGACAACTTGACCATTCACCGCAATTTCGCCACTAGTTGGCTCGAGAAGTCCTGCCAGCATATTCATCAGAGTGGATTTACCCGCTCCATTTTCTCCTAAAAGTGCATGGATTTCACCTTTTCGCAGTTGCAAGTTGATCTTGTCGTTCGCTACAAATTCACCAAACACCTTGGTAATATCCCGCATCTCAATGACATTTTCGTGTGCCATATGCTTTTCCTTTCCGAGGTTTATTTTGTTTCAATAAAACCTGCTAATCGTGTTAACAAGTTCTATTGAGACAAAAAATTGTCTCAATTCTTAAAGAAGCGACCGATGGTCGCTTCCTAAGAAATGACTTTTATCCATTATTTTTCAGGAACTTTTACGCTTCCGTCAAGGATTTTAGCTTTTGCGTCTTCAACAGCTTTTTTACCTTCTTCTGAAAGGTTTGTTACTGCCAAGTCAACCCCTTTATCCTTCAATGAGTAGACAATAACTTGTCCGCCAGGGAATTCACCTTTTTCTGTTTTGTTGGCAATATCTTTTACAGTTGTACCAACTTGTTTCAATGTAGATACAAGAACAAAGTTTGATTCTTTACCATCTTTAGAAGTGTATTTACCTTCTGCTGCTTGGTCACGGTCTACACCAATAACCCAAACTTTTTCGTCTTCATTTTTACTTTCGTTCAAAGATTTTGCTTCAGCAAAGACACCAGCACCTGTACCACCAGCTGCTTGGTAGACAACGTCTGCACCTGCAGCGTATTGAGCTGCTGCAATTGTTTTACCTTTAGCAGCATCACCAAATGAACCAGCGTAGTCAACTTGTACTTTGATAGATGGGTCTACTGACTCAACACCAGCCTTAAATCCAGCAGCGAAACGTGAAATAACTTCAGATTCGATACCACCTACAAAACCAACTTGTTTTGTTTTAGTTGTTTTAGCTGCTGCAACACCTGCAAGGTAAGCTGCTTCGTTATCAGCAAATGTTACGCTCGCAACATTCTTTTGATCTTTGATCACATCATCAATCAAGACATAGTTTAAGTCAGAGTGGTCTTTTGCTGCATCTTTAACTGCATTATTAAGGGCGAAACCAACACCGAAGATCAGGTTGTAACTTCCAGCCGCTTGTTGCAAGTTGTTAGCATAGTCAGCTTCACTTGTTGATTGGAAATAAGTAAAGCCTTTATCTTTTGAAAGATTGTGTTCTTTACCCCAGTCTTGCAAACCTTCCCAAGCTGATTGGTTAAATGATTTATCATCAACACCACCAGTATCTGTTACGATCGCTGCTTTGGTCTTCATTTCTGATGAAGATGAAGCTGCGTTACGAGAAGAGCGGTTACCACATGCAGCAAGTCCAACTGCTGCTACTGCAACTAGACCAAGGCCTAGCCATTGTTTCTTGTTCATTACTGAACCTCCTAAATAAGATGTGCAACGATGTTGCAAGTTTGGATTATTTGGTCACATAGACCACAGCCACTGCAAGAGTGACCCAGACTAATTTAAGTCTGTAAATGAGTATGGAAGTAACTCCCCGACCGTCATCTCGACCGTCGATTTATCTTTAGCGACTAAGGTCACTTTTAGATCTTGTTCAAAAAATTCAGCCATCACTTGGCGGCAAGCACCACATGGCGAGATAGGTTTTTCAGTTTGTCCGTAGACAATCAACTCTGAAAACTCTCTTTGGCCTTCGGAAACTGCTTTGAAAATCGCTGTACGCTCTCCACAGTTTGTCAAAGAATAGCTAGCATTCTCAATGTTCACACCCGTATAAATACTACCGTCCTTAGCTACTAAAACAGCTCCAATAGGAAAATGAGAATAGGGTACATAGGCTTGTTTGCTGGTTTCAATTGCTAGTTCAATCAACTCAGTAGTCGCCATCTGCTAATTCTCCTTTTAAAATCGCAACGCCAGCAGATGTCCCGATACGGGTAGCACCTGCTTCCACAAAAGCAAGAGCATCCGCATATGAACGAGCTCCACCGGCTGCCTTAACTCCCATATCTGGTCCGACTGTTTTACGCATTAACTGAACATCCTCTATAGTGGCACCGCCAGTTGAAAATCCAGTTGATGTTTTGACAAAGTCAGCGCCTGCTTTCTGGGATAATTGACAGGCCACAACCTTTTCATCATCTGTCAACAAGCAAGCTTCAATAATGACCTTAACCAACTTGTCACCACTTGCTTCTACGACAGCACGGATGTCCGATTCAACCAAATCAAGATTACCTGATTTGAGAGCACCAACATTGATAACCATATCAATCTCATCTGCACCGTTTTGAACAGCTTCTTTTGTTTCAAAAGCTTTCACAGCAGAAGTTGTTGCTCCCAAAGGGAAACCAACTACTGTACAAACCTTTACATCTGAGCCTTCAAGTCCTGTTTTCGCATGTTTAACCCATGTGGGATTAACACAAACACTGGCAAAGTCATACTCACGTGCTTCAGATAGCAAACGATCAATTTGTTCTTGACTTGCATCTTGTTTTAAAAGCGTATGATCAATGTATTTGTTTAATTTCATATTTGGATTCCTCTCTTTTTCATGAGATGATTTCAATTATTTCCTGCAAACGTTTCACTCCATCATTTATTTTAACATATTTTTGAAATTCTGTAACTAGTTGAGGGGAAATTTTTCCATTTGTATAAACTTTTGCGACAATTTCTCCCTTTTGAACGGAGTCACCGACCTTCTTCTCAAAAACGATTCCAGTTTCATAGTCCAAGTCATCAGTCTTGACTGCACGACCGGCTCCTAGTCTCATGGCATAGAGCCCAAATTCCATTGCAGGAAGAGCTGAAATGACACCTGTATCTTGAGCCGGGATATCAACTACATGCGTCACCTTGACTGGGCGATAGAGATCTTCTAGATCACCGCCTTGAGCCGCCACCATTTCTTCAAACTTAGCCAGCGCTTGGCCATTTTCCAGGTGTTGACGGATTTCCTCGATCGTTTTCTCAACATCAGCCAAACCAAGCATAATCTGAGCTAGTTCACAAATAAAGTGACTAATATCTTCTCTGCCTTTTCCTTGAAGTATTTCAATTGCTTCTAGGATTTCGAGACGATTGCCAATGGCTCGTCCCAAGGGTTGGCTCATATCGGTAATAACCGCTACTGTCTTTCGACCAACGGCCTTACCCAAATCGACCATGGTTTGAGCCAATTCTCGCGCCTCATCGACAGTTTTCATGAAGGCACCCTCACCAACAGTCACGTCTAGCAAAATGGCATCCGCCCCAGCAGCAATTTTCTTGCTCATGACAGAACTCGCAATCAAAGGAATCGTGTCGACAGTCGCCGTCACATCACGAAGGGCATAGAGAAGTTTATCTGCTTTAACAAGCTGATCTGACTGCCCAATGACAGATACACCAATGTCCTGTACCTGACGAATGAAATCTTCTTGACTGCGCTCCACTTGGTAACCCTTGATTGCTTCCAACTTATCTAGGGTTCCGCCAGTATGCCCTAGTCCACGACCACTCATTTTTGCCACGGGCACACCAAAGCTAGCAACAAGGGGAGCTAAAATCAAGGTCACCTTATCACCTACACCACCAGTAGAATGTTTGTCAACTTTAACCCCATCAATAGCTGACAAGTCAAACTCCTGACCTGTCTTAACCATATTCATCGTCAGGTCAGAAATCTCTCGTGTCGTCATTCCTTTGAAATAAACCGCCATAGCAAAGGCAGACATCTGATAATCTGGAACAGTTCCAGCTACATAGCCTTCTACTAGCCATTTGATTTCAGCTGCAGTCAGTTCTTGACCATCTCGTTTCTTTTGAATTAAATCAACTGCCCTCATGCTTTCACACTTCTAAGGATATAATATCCCTTGTCTTTCTTTATAATTTCACAATTTCCAAAAACATCTTCCATCTTGCTTTTGGCGCTCGGAGCACCTTGCTTTTTCTGAATGACGATGGTTAAATCCCCTCCGTCTTTCAAGAAATCTCTGCTCTTTTCGATAATCTCATGAACAACTTGTTTACCCGCTCGAATAGGCGGATTAGAAATAACATGGTCAAATTTCCCTTCAACTTGTTCATAGATATTGGATTGGAAAATCGTTGCTTCTACTTTATTTCGTTCAGCATTTTGTCGAGCCAAGTCTAAAGCACGATTATTGATATCAACCATGGTTGCCTGAACTCCATAAGCCTTGGTCAAGGACAAGCCCAAAGGCCCATATCCACAACCCACATCAAGGACCGTTTCTCCTTTGTTAACCTCTAGACACTTCAATAAAAGCTGACTCCCAAAGTCAACCATTTTCTTGCTAAAAACACCCGCATCTGTTAAAAAGGTCATGTTTTCTCCCAACAACTCCACTCTCAACTCATGAATGTCGTGAGCAGCATCAGGATTTTCTGCATAATACATTTTACTCATAAAACTATTTTACCATAATTTGGCTTGAATTGTAAGTCGTTTACAAAGTGATGATAAAATGAAAAAGACTGAAGAATCCTAGTCAAAAAAACTTTTCTTCAATCTCTTTCAATTATTAGAAATACATTACAATCTATCGGGAACTACAAAGTATCATAGTCAGGAAAAAACAGATCATCTGTAATCAGGCGCATTTTTATTACTATTTCTTAACCTTAAAATACTTTATTATCAACAGGATTCCCAATATGATGTTCAGATAAAAACCCAGCTGATAAGTTTGTGTCAAGATTTCTAAACTTGTCCAAAGTCGCATCAAATCTTCTAGTGACATACGGAATAGATATCCTTCTGTAGCAATCCACAAAATCAAAAATAGATAACTACCAGCAGCAAGCCATTTCGTCCACTGCTTTTTTACTAACCAAGCAATCAAGAGTGAACAGATAAAGACAACTGTTACAAGGAGATGATCCATTAAGAAGGTAAAACCGTAATAGGTTTCTACAAAGCGTCTACCATTATCCGCATTCGCTCCCCTTATAAAAGGTAGTGTAAAACTTAAAATAAAACAGAGTTCCAATATGTAACATCTCAAGATTTTCATTGTATACCTCCTATAAGTTGCGAACTAAAAAACCACTTTTAATAACTGATAACTCTTCAGAAACAATTCCCTATCTCATCATTAAATTATTCAACCTCCATCTACCTCTATTATACGATATTGGCTTACTACCATCAAGAAACCGCTTTATTTTTTTAGCTTTTTATGGTATGATAAACAAAATATCTAGGGGAAAACAAATGACCAACGAATTTTTACATTTTGAGAAAATCAGCCGCCATACTTGGCAATCATTGCATCGCAAAACAACCCCTCCCTTGACAGAGGAAGAGTTAGAATCCATCAAGAGTTTCAATGACCAGATTAGTCTGCAGGACGTAACGGATGTCTATCTTCCCCTTGTCCATCTTATCCATATTTACAAGCGCACCAAGGATGATTTGGCATTTTCAAAAGGAATTTTCCTCCAACGTGAAAGCAAATCACAGCCTTTTATCATTGGGGTTTCTGGTAGTGTTGCTGTCGGGAAATCAACAACTAGCCGACTTCTGCAAATCCTTCTCTCTCGTACAGTTACTGATGCTACTGTAGAGTTAGTGACAACGGATGGCTTTCTCTATCCCAATCAAACCTTGATGGATCAAGATATATTAAATCGCAAAGGTTTTCCTGAAAGTTATGATATGGAAACCTTGCTGAATTTTCTTGATTGCCTAAAGAATGGGCAAGATGTCGATATCCCCGTCTATTCTCATGAAGTGTATGACATCGTTCCTGGAGAGAAGCAGCGTGTCAAAGCTGCGGACTTTGTTATTGTTGAAGGCATCAATGTCTTTCAAAACCCTCAAAATGAGCGCCTTTACATCACTGATTTCTTTGATTTCTCCATCTATGTGGATGCTGCTGTCGAGGACATTGAAAGTTGGTATCTGGATCGTTTCTTAAAACTGCTCAGCTTTGCCCAAAATGATCCCAACAGCTACTACCACCGTTTTACGCAAATGCCAATAGGAGAAGTTGAAGCCTTTTCACACCAGGTTTGGACCAGTATTAATCTCACAAATCTACAAAACTATATCGAACCGACAAGGAATCGCGCCGAGGTCATTCTTCACAAGACTAAAAACCACGAAATCGATGAAATTTACCTAAAAAAATAATTTCCCCTTGTCAAAACCTAAGTTTTCATATATAATGGTATAGTTAGTAAATATGGAGGTAAGAACATTGGCAAACATTAAATCAGCTATCAAACGCGCTGAATTGAACGTTAAACAAAACGAAAAAAACTCAGCTCAAAAATCAGCTATGCGTACTGCTATCAAAGCTTTCGAAGCAAACCCTTCTGAAGAACTTTTCCGTGCTGCAAGCTCAGCTATCGACAAAGCAGAAACTAAAGGTTTGATTCATAAAAACAAAGCAAGCCGCGATAAAGCTCGTCTTTCAGCTAAACTTGCTAAATAAGAAACAGTCCACAGAGGCTGTTTTTTTGTCCTCCATTACGAAAAGGTAGAAAATGAAAATCGCAATCATCGGCTATTCTGGAGCTGGTAAGTCAACTCTAGCTGAGAACTTATCTAACTACTACTCCATACCCAAACTGCATATGGACACCCTCCAATTTCAACCAGGCTGGCAAGACAGTGATCGTGATTGGATGAAAGCCGAGATGAAAAACTTCCTCACTAATCACTCAGACTGGGTCATCGACGGCAACTACTCTTGGTGTTGCTATGAAGAAAAAATGCTGGAAGCTGACCAAATCATCTTTCTCAATTTTTCACCATGGACTTGTCTCTTTCGAGCCTTTAAACGGTATCTCACATACCGAGGCAAGGTCCGAGAAAGCATGGCTGCAGGTTGCCCCGAACGCTTTGACTGGGACTTTATCCGATGGATTCTCTGGGATGGGCGGAGCAAATCCGCTAAGGAACGCTACAAGGGGATTCAAGAAACCTATCCAGAGAAAGTAATTCTCCTCAGGTCTCAAAAGGAGATAGACCACTTCTTAGATAATCTCGCATATAACAAGAAAAACCAACGTACCTAACGTTGGTTTTTTGCTATTACCCAATCATACTTCCGTTTGGTACAGCTGGATCCACTGTGAGAAGGGTTAGTTTGCCATCATGTTCAGCTGAGAGAATCATCCCTTGGCTGACATATTTTTTCATCATCTTGCGTGGTTTGAGGTTGGCAACGATTTGAACTTTCTTGCCGACCAATTCTTGTTCGTTTGGATAGTATTTTGCAATTCCTGAGAGGATTTGACGATCTTCACCATCACCAGCATCCAAGCGGAATTGAAGCAACTTATCAGAACCTTCTACTTTAGAAACTTCTTTGATTTCTGCGACACGGATTTCAACCTTGTCAAAGTCTTCAAACTTGATTTCTTCCCTGTTTAGTTTGAGTTCGACTTCATCTGGATTCCATTCTTTTTCAACCGCAGGTTTGTTGCCTTCCATTTGTTCCTTGATATAGGCGATTTCTTCTTCCATATCCAGACGTGGGAAGATTGGAGTTCCTTTGGCAACTACAGTCACACCTGCAGGGAAATCAGCCAAGCTCAAGTTCTCAAGGCTAGAAACTTCTGCGAGACCAAGCTGAGTCAAGACTGCCTGACTTGTCCCCATCATAAATGGCTCAATCAAGTGAGCTACAATATGAAGGCTAGCTGCCAAGTGGCTCATCACACTTGCTAATTGGTCACGGAGGGCTTCATCCTTAGCCAAGACCCATGGAGCAGTCTCATCGATGTATTTATTGGTACGAGAAATGAGAGTCCATACTGCTTCCAAGGCACGTGGGTAGTCAACTGCTTCCATGTGTGTATGGTAGTCAGAGATAGATTGCTCTGCTACTTGAGCAAGAGCATTGTCAAATTCAGTCACACCTTCTACATAGGCTGGAACTTTTCCATCAAAATACTTATTAATCATGGAAACCGTACGGTTGAGGAGATTTCCAAGGTCATTGGCCAATTCATAGTTGATACGGCCGACGTAGTCCTCAGGAGTAAAGGTTCCGTCTGAACCAACTGGGAGGCTACGCATGAGGTAGTAACGAAGTGGATCCAGTCCATAACGTTCTACTAGCATTTCAGGGTAAACGACATTCCCTTTAGACTTAGACATCTTGCCGTCTTTCATGACAAACCAACCGTGGGCAATCAAACGTTCTGGCAACTTGATATCGAGCATCATGAGCAAGATTGGCCAGTAGATTGAGTGGAAACGGAGAATATCTTTTCCGACCATGTGGAAGACTGTTCCGTTCCAGAACTTGTCAAAGTTAGTATGATCGTCTTGACCATAACCAAGAGCAGTCGCATAGTTGAGAAGGGCATCGATCCAAACATAGACAACGTGTTTTGGATTAGATGGTACTGGCACTCCCCAGGTAAAGGTTGTACGAGAAACCGCTAAGTCTTCCAAACCTGGCTCAATAAAGTTACGCAACATTTCATTAAGACGACCATCTGGAGTGATGAAGTCAGGATGAGATTTGAAAAATTCAACCAAACGGTCTTGGTATTTGCTGAGGCGAAGGAAATAAGACTCTTCTGAAACCCACTCCACTTCGTGACCTGATGGAGCGATACCGCCCGTCACAATTCCAGCTTCATCACGGAAAACTTCTGCAAGCTGGCTTTCTGTAAAGAATTCTTCATCTGATACTGAATACCAACCAGAGTATTCGCCCAAGTAGATATCATCTTGAGCAAGTAAACGTTCAAAGACTTGAGCCACTACTTTTTCATGGTAGTCATCAGTTGTACGGATAAATTTATCGTATGAGATATCTAATAATTTCCAAAGTTCTTTGACTCCAGCCGCCATCCCATCAACATAAGCTTGAGGTGTAATGCCAGCCTCTTCCGCTTTTTGCTGGATTTTTTGACCATGCTCGTCAAGGCCTGTCAAACAAAAGACATCGTAGCCCATGAGGCGTTTGTAACGAGCTAGGACATCACAAGCGATGGTTGTGTAAGCAGAACCGATATGAAGTTTACCAGATGGATAGTAAATTGGTGTTGTAATATAAAAATTCTTTTCAGACATAATATTTCCTTTCCAGGCAAATGAAACCTGTTTTTCTAACACTTCATTATATCATATTTTTAGTGATTTTCGATAGGAAAATCCATACAAAAACAAGACAGACAAATGTCCATCTTGTTTTTTCTGCTCTATATCTTATTCATAACGAAGGGCTTCAATCGGATCAAGCTTAGAGGCTTTATTGGCTGGTAAGACACCAAATATCATACCAACGCTGGCTGATACAGCCAAGCTAAAGAGAGCAATTGGGAGGGAAACCCCAACTTCGATACCTGCAATCATGTTTTGAAGCAGCACTCCGGCTAACATGGTCATTCCAGCAGCAATTCCAAGACCGATGACTCCACCCAACAAGGTCAAAATCATGGATTCAATCAAGAACTGAACTAGAATATTACCACGTGTGGCTCCTAGTGCTTTGCGTAGACCAATCTCACGGGTACGCTCTGTCACCGAAACAAGCATGATATTCATAACACCAGTACCACCGACAAAGAGAGAAATCCCAGCAATAGCACTAATTATCGTTGTTATAAAGCCGAAGAGTTGTTGTACTTCTTGGAAGGCGGCAGACGCATCTGCAACTTGATACTCCCCTTGTTGAAGCCCCGCAATCTCTGTCATTCTTCTTGCCAACTCTGGACCCAAAGTCTGCGTTAGACTAGTATCATTGACACGAAAGACGATGTTCGAGATTTCATCAGTATTAAAATTGGCTGCGAGAGAGATATTGGTCGTAATTGGAAGACCACCGATCCCAAAGGCTTTAGCAGTTTTAGCTTCATTGCTAGTATAAACGCCAATCACACGGTAACTAAATTCATTGACAGAGATGATTTGATTAACCGCGGCTTCTGGACTATCAAACAAACTCTTAGCTAGTTCTTCATCCAACAAAATCACACTGGCAAATTCCTTGTAGTCTTGCGGTCTTAGACTTCTACCCGCAACGATTTCATTTTCAACTGCGTTCATGTAGGTGCTATTTCCGCCTGTCAGAGTTGCTCGTTCAACCTTCTTATCCTTATAAGATAGGGTAACGTTGGTCGAGTTGGTGACATAGTAACTGTCTACTCCTTTAAGTTTAGCAGCCTCCTTGACCCAAGATTCGAGTGGTTTTGGTGGTTCAACATGAACATCCTCTTCTTTCCCACTGACTGTCAAAGCGGATTGTTTCTGCGTAAAGGAGCCGTCCTTGCTTTTGATAGGAGAGAAAAAGACATGGATATCCTTTTGTGATTTGGTCATGTTTTTATTGACCTGACGGGACATGGAGTCTCCCAGAGCCATGATGACGACGACAGACGAAACTCCGATGATAATCCCGATCATGGTGAGGAAGGAACGCATCTTGTGGGCCATGATGGATGAAAAGGCAAATTTCAGATTCTGCATCTTAGTTTTCCTCCTTTACTACCTGAGCACTGTCTGATGAGATGACCCCATCACGAATGACAATCTGGCGTTTAGCATAGGCAGCAATCTCAGGCTCATGCGTGACCATGATAATGGTCTTCCCTTCCTTGTTTAACTCCACCAACAGTTGCATGATTTGATTTCCTGTCTTGGTATCTAAGGCTCCTGTCGGTTCGTCAGCTAGGATGATAGAAGGATTATTTACCAAGGCACGCGCAATCGCTACACGTTGCTTTTGTCCACCTGATAACTCTGAAGGCAAATGATGATTGCGCTCCGTTAACTCAACCTTTTCCAGAAATTCCTCAGCCAATTTCCGACGTTTTGAAGCTGAAACTCCAGCGTAAATCAAGGGCAATTCAACATTTTGAAGCGCATTGAGCTTGGACAAGAGAAAGAACTGCTGAAAGACAAAGCCGATTTGTTGGTTGCGAACCTTGGCAAGCTGTTTCTCTCCAAGACCTGCAACTTCTTGCCCTTCAAGGTAGTACTCTCCACTGGTTGGTGTATCCAACATTCCGATGGTATTCATCAACGTAGACTTACCAGAACCAGACGGTCCCATAATAGCGACAAACTCACCTTCTTGAACTTCTAAGTTAATATTTTTTAGGACCTGCAGTTCTTGGTCACCATTTCGATAACTCCTGCAGATATTTTTTAGACTAATTAGTTTCTTCATCAGCCTTCACCTCTTTTCCTTCTTCCAAGGAAGATGTTGGATTACTGATGACCTTGGCACCGTCTGTCAAACCTGAGGTAATTTCTTGGTTGTCTGCGTCCGCATTTCCCAAAGTAACTTCTACCTTCTTCGCTTTTTTCTGGTCGTCAACGAGCCAGACATAGTTTTTGTCATTTTCGGTAACGATACTTGTTAAAGGAACAAGGATGGCCTTACTCTTGTTTTTGACTTCAACACTGACTGAGAAGCCTTGTTTCAACTCACCGATATCGCTAGTCACATCAACAGTATAAGGGTACTTAGATCCAGTATTTCCTCCAAGGGCAGCATTTGCTGCTTCTCCGTTGTTTTTAGGATAATCAGAAATATAGCTGATTTTACCTGTCCAGCTCTTATCTTGGTAAACTTTAGAAGTAAAGGTAACTTCTTGACCTACAGAGAGGTTGGCAAGGTTGTATTCAGACAACTCCCCTTTGACCTGCAAGTTTTCATTACTTACGACATGTGCTACCACTTGGCTATTACCTGTTGGCGATTTAGAAACATTACGATTAACTTCAACTACAGTCCCTTCTAGTGTACTGAGGACAGTTGCAGCATCTAGCTGAGCTTGAGCCTTGTTGAGCTGGGCTACGGCATCTGCACGGTTATCCTTGGCATCACTGATTTGAGAATCAATAGAAGATACTGAAGAAGTCGCTGCTTGCGCTTGTTCTGGGAGTCCAGCTTCTGTTGGAACCTGTGGAGAAGCTGGTGCAGCTGATGCATTTTCACGAGCCTTGTTTAACTCCTCGATATGACGGTCTGCCTTTGCAACTGCACGATCGGCTGCATCATAGGCAGCTTGAGCATCTGCACTGCTGTATTTGACCAAAGCTTGCCCTTCTTCGACCTTGTCCCCGACTGAAACGAGAATTTCATCTAAATCTCCCTTACTAGCATCAAAATAAACGTATTGTTCATTTTTTGCTGTAACCGTACCTGACAAGAGAACCGATGAAGCAACAGAACCTTCCTTAGCAGTAACGATATGAGAGGTTCCCTCCTTGACTGCTGACTGGGAAGGTTGTCTAAAAATCAAAATCCCCGCAGCACCGATAACAATAGCACTGGCAACACCAATCGCTGTGTATAATTGCCATTTTTTTGCCTTCTTATTTCTTTTCATTTTTAAGCTCCTTTATTCTTTTGCCTTACAAAAAACCATTATATCAGAAATATCGAGACCAAACAATGACAGTTCAGATGGAAACAATGACAGTTCAGGATCATTATTTCGTTCGGTATTCGTTTATTAGATTATTGTGCTAGATATATAATACAATATCTTTTTGAATTTGGCAAGCGTTTTTATAATTTTTTTACCGTAGCAGATTTTTGCATTCAAAAAATAAAAACGATAGAATATGACTATCAAGGCTATAAGGAGTTTTCTATGAGAGAATATGATATCATCGCCATCGGTGGAGGAAGCGGCGGCATTGCCACTATGAACCGAGCTGGCGAACACGGTGCTAAAGCTGCTGTTATCGAAGATAAAAAATTAGGTGGAACCTGCGTTAATGTCGGCTGTGTTCCTAAAAAAATCATGTGGTATGGAGCGCAAATCGCTGAAAGCTTCCACCACTACGGCCCTGACTATGGTTTTACAAGTTCAGATGTTCAATTTGATTTCGCAAAACTTCGTCAAAATCGTGAAGCCTACATCGATCGTGCCCGCTCGTCTTATGATGGAAGTTTCAAGCGCAACGGTGTTGATTTGATTGAAGGTCGTGCTCATTTCGTTGATGCTCATACGGTCAGCGTTAATGGTGAATTGATTCGTGCCAAACATATCGTGATTGCGACTGGTGCTCGCCCAAGCATCCCAACTATCCCTGGAGCTGAACTTGGTGGTAGCTCAGACGATGTCTTTGCTTGGGACCAACTTCCTGACTCCGTTGCGATTCTTGGAGCTGGTTATATCGCCGTTGAATTAGCAGGTGTTCTCCACGCACTCGGAGTAAAAACTGATTTGTTTGTCCGTCGTGATCGTCCCTTGCGTGGTTTTGACAGCTACATCGTTGAAGGACTTGTCAATGAAATGGAAAAAACAGGTCTACCTTTGCACACACATAAGGTACCCGTCAAGCTCGAAGAAACGGAGCAAGGTATTACCATTCATTTCGAAGACGGTTCTAGTCATACTGCCAGCCAAGTTATCTGGGCTACCGGGCGACGTCCAAATGTAGATGGTCTGGAGTTAGAAAAGGCTGGAGTTACACTCAACCAACGTGGATTTATCCAAGTGGATGAGTATCAAAATACAGTTGTAGATGGCATCTACGCCCTTGGAGACGTTACTGGTGAGAAGGAACTGACCCCAGTAGCCATCAAGGCAGGACGCACCCTATCTGAACGCCTCTTTAATGGAAAAACAAATGCCAAGATGGACTACACGACTATCCCTACTGTTGTCTTCTCCCACCCAGCAATCGGAACGGTTGGTTTAACCGAGGATCAAGCTATCAAAGAATACGGCCAAGATAACATCAAAGTCTACAAGTCAAGCTTTGCATCTATGTACTCTGCTGTTACAAGCCATCGTCAAGAATCTCGCTTCAAACTCATCACCGCCGGTGCTGACGAAAAAGTTGTTGGACTTCACGGACTTGGTTACGGAGTGGATGAGATGATTCAAGGATTCGCTGTCGCCATCAAGATGGGAGCAACCAAGGCGGACTTTGATGCTACAGTAGCTATCCACCCGACTGCCTCTGAAGAATTTGTAACCATGCGCTAATTATCGTAAGAGACCTCTTGAGGTCTCTTTTTACTTGCAAAATCGGCTGTTACAAAATTGTTACCTTTATTTTAAAAATGGGTTGACTTCTCTTTTTGAATCAGTATAATAGTTACTATAATTTTGAAAAGAGGTTAACAGTTTTGAAAAAAACTCATATCTATGCCATTCCTGCTATCGGTGCTGCTCTCATCGCCGTATTGGCACAAATCAGTCTCCCTATCGGTCCTGTACCCTTCACTTTGCAAAACTTTGCAATCGGTCTGATTGCTACTGTTTTTAGACCTAGGGAAGCTGTTTTATCTGTAGCTCTCTATCTCCTGCTGGGTGCCATTGGTCTACCTGTCTTTGCAGGGGGTGGTGCAGGATTTCACGTTTTAGTCGGTCCGAGCTCAGGCTATCTTTGGTTTGACCTTGTCTATGCAGGTCTTACCTCTTATCTCATCCATCAGAATAGTGGCTATATCCGCATTTTCCTAGCCAACCTCTTGGGTGATTCTCTCGTCTTTGTCGGAGGTATTCTCAGCCTCCACTTCCTTGCTGGTATGTCATTCGATAAGGCACTCGCTGTCGGAGTCCTTCCCTTTATCCTTCCTGATCTTGGTAAGATTATTGCCATTAGTTTCATTAGCCGTCCCCTACTCGAACGATTGAAAAGCGTCACTTATTTCTCAAGATAAAAAAATAGTCCAGAACAATTGTTCTGGACTATTTCCTTTCCAATTACTTCATAAGAACTAACTGAAAATCAAGTCTCATCTAGAGATTATTTATTTTTACGGCTTACAAAGTACAATCCACTGGTCACTGCCATCAAAGCAAGTCCTGCAACTACTGTTGCGTTAGATGCTTTTTCACCAGTGTTAGGAAGTTGAGGTTTTTGTCCTGGTTTTCCTGGTTCATTTGGTTTACCTGGTGTTGGTTTTTCTGGAGTGTGCGTATTTGTAACGTTCCTACCATCTTCTTTTGCTGTGTAACCTTTGATAGTGCCAACCTCTTTGACCGTGTACTCGATTGGTTTACCATTTGCGTAACGATCAAGGCCTGTAAATTCGAAGGCCCACTCGTTATCTGATAGAGCAGTTGCCTTTGTAACAGTTACAGTCTTACCAGTTTCTTTACCGTTGGCAAGAAGTGCTACAGTAATTGAGTCTGGACGGATACCATCTTTGTTATTAGCATCATCCCAGATCTTCTTACCTTTTACAGTTGTTTTCTCTGGTGTATGTTTGTTGGTAATGGTGTACTTACCGTCTTCGTGGTCAGTTACTACTGATTTGTATTCTGCAACAACCACTTCTTTGACTTTGTACTTGATTTCTTTACCATTTTCATACTTAGGAAGTTTTTTAGATTCAAACTTCCAACCAGTTTTTTCTGAAACTTCAATTTCTTGAACAACTTTTTCGCCATTAAGAATTTGAACTTTCACAGATCTTGTACGTTTACCATCTTGGTTATTGTTATCATCCCACACCTTAGTTCCTGAAAGGATAACTGTATCTGGATTGTGAGTGTTAGTCACTACTTGACCAGTCACAGAGGCTTCATAACCAGCTGGTACATCTACTTCCTTGATTGAGTAAGCGATCTCTTTACCAGCTTCGTACTGTGGAAGATTTGTGAAGGATGCTACCCAAGTGTTAGCGTCAGTCTTATCCTTAGCTGTCAAGGTCAATTTCTTACCTTCAACGGCTACTGGATCCGCATTTCCTACTTTTTTATAAAGTTGAACGGTTACGGACTCAGGACGTTTGCCGTCTTGGTTGTTCGCGTCGTTCCATACTTTTGTTACTTTGTAGTCGATTGCTTTAGGAGCATATTTGTTTGTGATGGTAAAGTCTGTAATAGTTGATTCGTATTCTGCTACGGCTTCTTCTGTTACAGTGTATTTGATTGCTTTACCATCTTTATATTTTGCTAATTTCGTGAATTCGACAGTCCAAGTTCCATCTGTGGCTGCTTGAACTTCTTTCGAATTAACTTTCTGACCGTCTGCTAAAAGATTGATTGTAATCTTGGTTGGACGTTTGCCGTCTTGGTTGTTCGCGTCATCCCAGTTCTTAGTTGCTTTTACATCAACTGTTTCTGGAGAATAGCTATTTGTGATAGTGAATCCTGATGCAGCGTCACCAGTAACCTTAGAAGTGTAACCAGGAACAGTTACTTCTACTACTGTGTACTGGATAGGTGTGCCACCTTTATCAGCATCAAGGTCTGTGAAGCTTCCAGCCCAACCGTTTTCGGCATTGAGCTCAAGTGTCTTACCTGTATCTTGACCGTCTGCAAGCAATTTAACTGTGACAGACGCTGGACGTTTACCATCTTGGTTGTCCTTATCATCCCATGCTTTCTTCACAGAAACTGAAGTTTTCGCTGGAGTGTATTTGTTTGTGAAGACTAGATCTTTTGCTTCTTTTGAGGCAGTTGCTTTCAATTCAGTTGCACTTACTTTTTCAACTGTTACTTCAACTTCTTGAACTGTCTTATCGTAAGTGATTCCTGCTTCAGATCCAGCAACTTCTGAGATAGTGTACTTGTGAGTTCCCACTTGGCTCTCATCATATGAGATTGGTGCGAAAGTAACACTTCCGTCTGCAGCGTTTGTTACTGTTTCGACAACACTACCGTCTTCTTTCTTCAAGACAAAGCTGTATTTACCTGCTTCAAGAGCTTTTCCTTCAAGAACTTTCTTAGCTCCAAGAGTTACAGTTGTAGCTCCTGCTGGTGTGTAAATGTTCTTAAATACAAGATCTTTCGCTTCTTTCGAAGCTGTTGCTTTCAATTCAGTTGCACTTACTTTTTCAACTGTTACTTCAACTTCTTGAACTGTCTTATCGTAAGTGATACCTGTTTCATCGCCCTCAACTTCTGAGATTGTGTACTTGTGAGTTCCTACTTGGCTCTCATCATATGAGATTGGTGCGAAAGTAACACTTCCGTCTGCAGCGTTTGTTACTGTTTCGACAACACTACCGTCTTCTTTCTTCAAGACAAAGCTGTATTTACCTGCTTCAAGAGCTTTTCCTTCAAGAACTTTCTTAGCTCCAAGAGTTACAGTTGTAGCTCC
>NZ_GL397254.1:515167-607300 GCF_000146755.1 Streptococcus sp. oral taxon 071 str. 73H25AP | reverse complement strand
CACCATCATTGAGATGATCTGAAACGGCAATCCCGTCCGCATCAGTTGTTACTTCCTGAACTTTAACCCTGTCACTTTTTCGTAGGATTTCAAAGACAACGCCTGCCAACTCAACAGTTGCATCCGCTTCATCGTATTTTGTGATTTTGATCTTTCCAGCGATATCAGCAGTAATAGTCGCACCTACGGATTTAACCGTTTTAAGAGTTGAAGAGTGCTCGGTTCTTGTTTCGATTGTGTTTTCCCGTTTTTTCCAAATTAATTGAGGTTCGTTATCTAACAAGTATTGAGCGGAGTTTTTCACCTCTGAGGTATCTGCCGGCGATGTGGTGAGATATCTTAGGTAAAAACTCTTTGTCCCCATATTTGTCGGCATAAGCAATTCAAATCCACGTTTACCATTGACAAAAGTCAGCAAGGCCGTGTTGTCTGAATCCTTTTTATACTCCTCAGGATCCGTTGTCACTTTATACACTTTGATTATATGTTTGAGACCAGCATAGTTGGTATCTGTCGTCTCGTACACTACTTCAGATAGTTCAAAGCTTTTCTCAATATAAGACGCAAAGGCTCCTAAGCCGATATTATCTTTGATCTTAATAGTGTGGTTCCCCATATCTGTCTTAGAACGGTTAATTCGCACATTCCATATAATTTTAGGCGATTTCGGATCATTCTGAGGTTGTTTATAAATCAATTCGCCTGTATGGGGGTGCTTAGGATACACTTTCACCTCAAATTCGATTTCTTGCGTCATGCCTCCTGGCAGAGTGTAGGTAACCTTCTTAGTCACTCCTTCAACTGTTTGTTTTGCATTCGCAGTAAAGCTCCCACGGATATGTTGTTTCCCCTGAACTGCTTCATTGAAAGTAAAGACAAGACGATGATTGGCTTTTTCTACCTGAACCGTCCCCATCTTCGTATTTGAATTTGAATCAATTAGATCCAAGGTTCTATCTTCCAAATCCAAATTTTCAGGGGCCTTTACGATAAAGTAATCTCCAGGCTTAATCACGTTCGCCTGTACACCGGGGAATGAGAAGTCGCCCGAGTATTTTAGTTCAACAGTTTTTGTGCTTGGACCGATAATAATGTGTGAAGCACTCCCGGTTTCAGCTACGGTAATCTTCAAATTCTTGAAATCGGCTTTATCGGTAACATCAGCTGCAGCATGAGCTTCACCTGTCGGGAAGAACATCAGCAATAGCAAAAGAGGAAATACTAGAAAACCTAGTACTTTCTTTAGTTTATCCATAAAAAATCCTTTCTATTTGATTAAATTTAATTGAGAAGTATGTCACATCTGTTCAGTAGGAAACACCCCTTTCAATCGCATGATTTGTTACACGATAACATACTTGTAACACTTGCTTTGAAAAACAATTACACTATTATAGTATTTAAAATATTTATTCAATTCAATCTTTAGCAGGAGTATCATTACTCTTGGTCAGATGGAAATATAGCAAAATATCATCCATGGCTATTATACTACATATCGTTGAATATTTTTATTAAAATCTTTTTATCTATCAAGTTGTTTATTTACACGATGTAAATTTTTTTGATATATTATTTCATGATACCATATAAAAAGTGACTATCCTAAGAATTGTCTGAAAATACTGATATAATAGGAGTTTGCAAGTAGTACTAGCTCCCCGTAATAATCTGTTATTTATAATGAATCTATGATATAATAGTCTTATAAAGGCTTTCGAATAATCATCTATTCAGTTTATTTATGCTAAAAGGAAAACTTGGGGTAATACTAAATCTAGTATTTTTAATATTTATAGATAGGAAGGTAAAGCTATGGCAAATAAAACTAGAGAGTTAATCTTAGGTGCTTTTATCACTCTTGCAAGGAGAAACCCTCAGCGAACTTCTTTTACCATGACTGAGATTGCTGCAGAAGCTGGTATTTCCCGCCAAGCGATTTATCAAAAGCACTTTAATAACTTTGAAGATATTATCGATTATATCCACAAGGAGACTGATCAACAGATCTTTAATAATTTTAACAACTACTGTCCTGAAAGAGATGGCGATCCCATCACTTTCTTAGCGGACCACATTCTTCCTCTCATCTATGAAAAGCGAGAAGTCGTCGGTACCTTGTATACCACACAAGTCGACCCATGTTGGAAGGAGTTTCTGCGTGGAACATACTCTGAGTGGGTACTAAAGAATGTCAATTACCAACTGAAATATAATTTTAGTAAAGAAGACATCGCTTATATCATTACGACCATGGCGATTTCATTCATTGAAGTGTGGATTCGTAAAGATAATCCAATACCACCTGAAGAGTATAGAGAGACTTTCATTCAATTGTCTAAGACTTCTCTTTGTGACTATATTGTGTCATAAAAAAAGAATCTTGAGTTCCACTCAAGATTCTTTTTATTGTCCACCTTTAAAGGCATCCACCATTACCTGAAATTCTTCATTTGTAAGAGTAATTCCCTTGCCCATTTTAGTATGATCTGGGCTCCAAGCGCGAATGTCAAACTTTGCAGGGGCTCCATTAAAGCTGACGCGATTGATTTCCTTGGTCCATCCTTTTTCATTTTCAGACAGGGTCAGTAAGTGTTCTTCGATTTCAAATGTAAATTCTGCCATTTTGTTCTCCTTTTAAGTTTTCATTAGATTATTCGAAAAATCTTGTAGTTTTTAGAAAAATTTTATATAATGTGGATATGTAAGGAGGGAGGATTCTATGAGACAGGCATTCCAACTAGTTCTAGATAAACTACATAGTTTTCTCAATGGGAATGATAATCATCCTCAAATCGAGGACAACTCCCTCACTGCTATGATTGAACAAGCCATCCAGAAAAAGACGGCTGTTCATGTGATACTTGCAGAAACAAGTTTTACGGGTGATATTATCAAACACGACGCCAATCGCCAACAAATTATCGTCAAGAATTTTTCAAAAAACGTGACTCGAATCATTCGTATCAGTGATATTAAACGACTTCGTTTTGTTCCCTCAACCGTACAACAAGCTCAGAAAAGTCTATTTAAGAAAGAGTGAGATGTTCATTGCATCCCACTCTTTTTCTTAACGGATTTGTTCAAAATGAAGATGAACGGCGATATGGTCGCCATAACCACTTCTCTCCAAATCGCGTTGCAAGCGATAAGAGATATAGTGCTCTGCAATGGTAATGTAGCCAGCTCCAAGTAAGCGGTGCTCAACCATTGACTGGATCATGCTGATAGTCGCACGTTCCACTTTTGCTTCTTCCAAGTCCAAAACGACTTTTTTAGTAACTTGTGCAAGGTTTTGACGCAAATCATCTGTCAAAACATAAACGGTTTGAGCTGCTTTTAGGACAGCTTGGTAAATTTTATCTGGATCAAATTCAGCAATTTCTCCATTACGTTTGATTACTTGCATAAGGTTCTCCTTTATTCTTTGTTTTCTTTGATTTCAGCCAGCATTTTTTCTTCTTCGGCTGTTAGTTGATAGTTTTCTAGCAAGTCAGGTCTGCGCTCGTAGGTTTTCTTTAGGCTCTCATACAGTCGCCACTGACGAATCTTTTCATGGTGTCCACTCATGAGCACATCTGGAACCACCATGCCACGATAGTCATAAGGACGTGTGTACTGAGGATATTCGAGGAGTCCCGAAGAAAAACTGTCATCTTGGTGGCTAGATTCCTTGCCAATCACTTCAGGAATCAGGCGAACGGTCGCATCGATCATGGTCATGGCCGCCAATTCTCCTCCAGTCAAGACATAGTCTCCTAGGGAAATCTCATCGGTTACCAGGGTCTTGATGCGCTCGTCATAGCCTTCATAGTGACCACAGATAAAGATCAGTTCATCTTCCTGAGCCAAATCTTCAGCATAAGCCTGGTCAAACTGTTTCCCAGCAGGATCAAGAAGAATGACGCGGGGATTTTTCTTTTCAATGGCATCAAAGGCATCGAAAATGGGTTGAGCACGGAGCAACATCCCCTGACCGCCTCCGTAAGGTTCATCGTCAACATGACGAGCCTTTTCAGCGTATTCTCTGAAATTATGATACTGGATATCCAAGAGCCCTTTTTCTCGAGCCTTTCCAACGATCGAGTGTTCCAACGGAGAAAACATCTCTGGAAAGAGGGTTAAAATATCAATCTTCATCGTCTAACCCTTCTAAGATTTCCACTTCGACCCGCTTGTTTGGAATATCAACATTGAGAACTACTGGCGGAATGTAAGGTAAAAGCAAATCTCGCTTGCCTTTTCGCTTGACCACCCAGACATCATTGGCACCTGGTTGCAGAATCTCCTTGATGGTTCCAATCAAGTTTTCCCCCTCGTAAACATCCAAACCGATAATCTCGTGATAATAGAATTCACCATCATCTAAATCGTTCAAATCTTCCTCAGCGACCTTGAGACTATAACCCTTGTACTTCTCAATCACATTGATATGGTACATGTCTTTGAATTTGATAATGTCAAAATTCTTATGTTTGCGATGACTTGCGATGGTCACTGTTTGGACAAACTGATCTTTTTCATCAAACAAGGCCAGCTCTGTCCCCTTTTTAAATCGTTCTTCTGCAAAATCCGTCACAGACAAGACACGCATCTCACCCTGTAAACCTTGTGTATTGACGATTTTCCCAACATTAAAGTAGTTCATCTTGTCTCCTGTATTCTCCTTCTTTCCATCTTATTCTGACAATTCTCGAATAATAGTCGCAATTTTTTCTGATTCAGACCATTGTAAATAATGGTGATTCCCTCCTAAAATGAGTTTAGTATTGGAAGTCCAATATTCTGACTCTCTGTACTCTTTTTCTCTATAAGCCTGGCAAAAAATAAATACAGGAACATGAGTTTCTATGGACACATTCTCAAAATCTTCCTCAGTAATCTCACAATATATCTGAAATCCTGGAACTTGCCTTTCCAACTCTGGGCCTTTTTCTTGCATTAATTCCCATATTTCTTCATTCGTTTCAGGGCTAAATGTTGCTTGAGTTAAGTTCTTAAAATAAAGTTCAGGACCATACTCGTCAATCAGCCTCATCTGCTCTTCCATTTCTGGATAAGGATTTTCTGAAAAATCAGTAAACATGACTTTTTTAGTTGTCGGTTCCATTGCTACTAAAGCCTGACACTTAATTGGTTTGTTGAGCAATTTACAAGCTAAAATTCCACTCAAACTATGTACACAAAGTATATATTCAGAAATCCCTAATTCTTCAAGTACTTCATAAACCGCATCTGCAAGATTATCTAGATTTTTTCCAGCTTGGTCATGAATCGGACTCCTACCTGTGTTCGGAAAATCAATTGTCAAATAACCAATTGTAGGAGGAAGTTTTTCAAGTATAAGTGAAAAATTTTCATAACTTGGTATCAAACCTGCTCCGTTTAGACAAACTAGCACTTTCTTTTGCTTTTGATAAGTAACAGAGAGACTACCAATTTCTGTAGATACTTCAAACCTCTTCATAAAGAAATCCACTCGTTCTATATAATGAATTATTAAAAATCCTTATCCTTTATTTTATCACGTTCCAAAGATTTTCACAAGTTGAAGAACAGTGACTGCAATTAGCTTTGAGCGTCTAAAAACTTTTCTAAATCACGTTCATGTTGGTACTTAATAGCAGCCTTCTTATCTTTGTCAAAGATGGCTTTGGTTAGATCAATATGGTTGATGGCCGCAATTGCGACAGTGTAGTGAATAATATCAGCTAGTTCTTTGGCTAGTTCGTCGTTTGAGTCCTGAACGCCCTCTTTTCGACCAGAGCGCCCATTCAAGACCTCGGCTACTTCTCCGACTTCCTCCACTAGCTTGATAAAGAGGCCTTCCTCAGTTCGAGATTGCTGGTAATGTTCGAGTAAATAATCTTGTAATTGTCTAAACGTTAAATCTTTCATCTTCTGCTCTCCACAAAAAAAGCGAGACATCTGTCCCGCTTTTTTTTATTTTTCATTGATAACGATTCTTACTTTTTTGTCTTCAGTTGGGACAGAGTAGACAATCGTTCTTATCGCTGAGATAGTGCGACCCTTACGACCGATAACACGACCGACATCGCTCTGGTCAAGATCCAAGTGATACTCCAAAAATTCTGGTGTATCTTCAATCTTGATAGTTAAGGCATCTGGTTGTGAAATCAAAGGTTTCACAATCGCAATAATGAGATTTTCAATCGTATCCATCTGTCAACCTACTTTAAACTTATTTTGAGAATTTAGAATCGTGGAATTTTTTCAATACGCCTTCTTTTGAAAGGATGTTGCGAACTGTATCTGAAGGTTGAGCTCCATCAGCCAACCATGCAAGAACGCGGTCTTCTTTCAAAGTCACTTGGTTTTCAGCAACAAGTGGGTTGTAAGTTCCAACTGTTTCGATGAAACGTCCGTCACGTGGTGAACGTGAGTCTGCTACGTTGATACGGTAGAAAGGTTTTTTCTTAGAACCCATACGAGTCAAACGGATTTTAACTGCCATTTTTTAATGTCTCTTTTCTTATTTTTTATTTCGGTGAAATAGCTGAGCTATTTAGCACATGTTCTATTATAGCAGATTTTTGACAGGTGTCAAGAAAAAAACTTGACAGACTTTAAAATTTTTAAACCATTTAGAAATTTGTTATATTTTTAAAGAAAAATCAGAAAGAGAATGTCATAAATACTATTTTAGAAACATTTTATAAAGACCATCAAGTCAAACCCTTCATCTCTCCTGAACGTGATTTGGATGCTTGGCTCCTAAATTCCAAGCCTGTTCCCAAGCGAAATATCAAGGATTTTAAGAACGATATCTACTAATTAATTTATAAAATATGAATTGATAGATTCTAAATAGGGGAATAATTTAGTTCTGTAAAAATTAACTTCTACACCTACAAAGCTTATTCTGACAGACTTTATAACAGTCTAAGAAAAAAAGTAGAGATTCATACAGTATCTAGATTTTTCAAAAATTCTTAATCTTCAAATATTATTAACGAAACTATCCAAACCAAATCCGATGCATTACTTCAAAGAATTCTTTAGTTGTTTGACTAGCGAAGGCTTTCATTAAAAAATTTTTTCAAATAATTGCACCTTGGCACATAAATTCTTGATTTCTAAATTTAAGTGTGATATATTTATAACATAAAGATTGTTAAATATTTCTAACATAAGGAAAGGAGTCTATCATGAAAAAAAGTCAAAAAACGGGTGGCCTCATTACAATGATTTCCGCAGCTCTCTTTATTGATTTTACTGTTTTATTTGGTTCTAATCTTAGTTGGGGACCCAAGTTAATTATTGCTGGTATTTCAGTGTTAGGTCAGATTGTAGCTATTTGGGGCTGGCTACATATGAAACCATGGCCTCATAAGAGTCAGAAAGGTAAAGGAAAGACTATTTTTGACTTGTCTGCTAAGCTTTACACGATACTTTTGTTTGCAGCAAGCATTTTTTATACAGTAGGGATTTGGGTTGCGACCCCAAGCGAAAGTTCTGGTATTAAAGAATGGATTTTGGGAATTGGCCTCGTTATTGAAGTGATTGTATTTGGTTTTTTCTGTTTGAAAAATGTCAAGGAAACTCCGGACGAACGCTTTTATGCTAATTTAGCCAAGGCAGCTAGCTTGATGTTTGTTTTTATACTAGGCGCACTGATGATCCTAGCAGTTATCATTGGGTATATGGGGTCTCTCACTCTTTACATGGGCCAGATCTTTATTAGCATAGCTGTCTTGATTTGCATCTTTGCGGTTGTCTATCTTATCTTAGAACGGATAGGATAAGCATGACCAAAGAAAGCAAGATTATTACTAATCTCAAATCTGTTCGTGAGTCCACAGGCATGACCCAGCAGGAGTTAGCTGACCTCATTGGCATGCGACGCGAGACAATTCTGCACTTGGAAAATAATCGTTACAATCCTTCGCTGGAAATGGCTCTTAAAATTGCTCAAGTTTTTAATCTGAAAGTAGAAGACCTCTTTGAACTCAGACAGAAAGAGGAAGCATAATTCTTTTCGAGACCTAGTATTAAGTTCATTGATTAATTAGGAATTGAAGCCGAAAGAAAAAATCCGTTTAAAATGTGCTCTTTTAAAACATAGTAATTCTTTCGAATTAACGTTTACTAATTGTGATTCTTTACGAGCTTTCTTAAGAACTGGTTTTCTAAATACTTCAAGTAAACTTATAGCATTGATGCCCCAAAAAATTTAGAAATACCTGTTGAAAAAGGCTATGCTCTTGTCGAAACTGTCTTTGACTCGCTTGATCATCTAAATACCACTATGAAAGAGAATATCCTCAAAAGTAAGGAGAGTTACAGTACTTTCTAAGATGAAGGCTCCAGATTTGGACCAATCCCTTCGTGACAACTTTTCAGGAGAAGAATTAGCAAGTTACTTTTCAATTCGTGGTTACAAATTGACTCCAAAGGGAGAGCAGATACTGGAACAGTACCAGGACATTATCGACCGTCATCCAAAGAAAAATCTCTAAGCAAGCGACTTTCTGGTCGGCTTCCTCTTAAACTACCTTGTCACTAATATTTGAAATCCCCTTACTTTTAAGGTACAATGATAGAAATGAATTTTTGAGAGGAAAACAATGAAAAAACTAGCAACCCTTCTTTTACTATCAACTATAGCCCTTGCTGGATGTACTAGTATCCAACGTGGTCTCCGTGGCGATGACTATGTTGACTCTAGTATCTCAGCTGAAGAAAGTTCTAAAGCAGCTGCTCAGGCTGCCAAAGATTTGAATGACGCTTTAACCAATGAAAATGCCAACTTCCCTCAACTTTCTAAGGAAGTTGCTGAAGATGAAGCCGAAGTGGTTCTCCACACAAGTCAGGGTGATATTCGTATTAAACTCTTCCCTAAACTCGCTCCTCTAGCCGTTGAAAACTTCCTTACTCACGCCAAAGAAGGCTACTATAACGGCATCACCTTCCACCGTGTCATCGATGGCTTTATGGTCCAAACTGGAGATCCTAAGGGAGATGGTACAGGGGGCCAATCTATCTGGCATGATAAGGATAAAACGAAGGACAAAGGAACTGGTTTCAAAAATGAAATCTCTCCTTACCTATACAATATCCGAGGAGCTCTTGCTATGGCTAACACTGGTCAACCAAACACCAACGGTAGCCAGTTCTTCATCAACCAAAACTCAACAGATATTTCTGCTAAACTCCCTACAAGCAAGTATCCAAAGAAAATCATCGAAGCCTATAAAGAAGGTGGAAATCCGAGTCTAGACGGCAAACACCCTGTCTTTGGTCAAGTCATTGAGGGCATGGACGTTGTTGACAAGATTGCCAAAGCTGAAAAAGATGAGAAAGACAAACCAACGTCTGCTATCACCATTGATAGTATCGAAGTGGTGAAAGACTACGATTTTAAATCCTAAATAACCTAAAAAATACAGTATCCGAATTCGATACTGTATTTCTTTTTTCCTCATTTTTAAGTTAGCTTGTTAAAGTCCCAGATTTGGTCCATCCAACCTTCATAAAAGTCTGGTTCGTGGCAGACCATAAGGATAGATCCCTTGTATTCTTTAAGCGCCCGTTTGAGTTCTTCCTTGGCATCTACATCCAAGTGGTTGGTCGGCTCGTCAAGTACCAAAACGTTGTTTTCACGATTCATCAAGAGACAGAAACGAACCTTGGCTTGTTCCCCACCTGACAAGACTTGAATCTGACTTTCGATATGTTTAGTTGTCAAGCCACAACGAGCAAGGGCCGCACGAACTTCTGCTTGGTTAAGTGCAGGAAAGGCATTCCATACAGCCTCAAGAGGAGTTTGGCGATTTCCACCTTCTACTTCCTGCTCAAAGTAGCCAAGTTCTAGATAGTCGCCACGTTCGACTTCTCCAGCAATTGGTGGAATAATTCCCAAGAGAGACTTCAACAGGGTTGTTTTCCCGATACCATTGGCCCCAATAATGGCAACCTTTTGATTGCGTTCAAAGGTAAGATTTAAAGGTTTGGTAAGTGGACGATCATAACCAATCTGCAAGTTCTTGGCTTGGAAGATAAAGCGCCCAGGTGTACGAGCTGGTTTGAAATCAAAGGACGGCTTTGGTTTCTCGCTTTGGAGTTCAATGATGTCCATCTTGTCGAGTTTCTTTTGACGGGACATGGCCATGTTTCGTGTTGCAACACGCGCTTTGTTTCGAGCGACAAAGTCCTTGAGGTCAGCTATCTCTTTCTGCTGACGTTCGTAGGCTGCCTCCAGCTGAGATTTCTTCATAGCATAGACTTCTTGGAACTGGTAGTAGTCTCCAGAATAACGAGTCAATTGTTGGTTCTCCACATGGTAGACAATATTGATCACATCATTGAGGAAAGGAATATCGTGCGAAATAAGGACAAAGGCATTCTCATAGTTTTGGAGATAACGTTTGAGCCAGTCAATATGTTCAGCATCCAAGTAGTTGGTTGGCTCGTCAAGCAACAAAATATCTGGCTTTTCAAGGAGGAGTTTAGCCAAAAGCACCTTGGTTCTTTGTCCACCTGACAAAGACGTTACATCAGTATCCATGCCATAGTCCATGACACCGAGAGCACGCGCTACTTCATCAATCTTGGCATCCAAGGTATAGAAATCACGACTCTCCAAACGATCTTGGAGCTCTCCTACTTCTTCCATAAGCGCGTCGATATCCGCTCCGTCTTCTGCCATTTCCATATAGAGCTCGTTGATACGGACTTCTGCTTTAAAAAGCTCATCAAAGGCTGTCCGCAAGACATCACGCACGGTTTGACCTTCTTTTAGCACAGCGTGCTGGTCCAGATAGCCAGCAGTCACATATTTGGACCACTCCACCTTCCCTTCATCTGGCAACATCTTACCTGTCACAATGCTCATAAAGGTTGATTTTCCTTCACCATTGGCCCCAACTAAGCCGATGTGTTCTCCCTTGAGAAGGCGGAAGGACACGTCTTCAAAAATTGCACGGTCACCAAAACCGTGACTCAGATTTTTAACTTCTAAAATACTCATTCTAATTCCTTATCTTATTTTTATGCAATCCTTTATAGAGGAGCCAAGCCAGATAGCCTCCCAAGGTATTGGTCCACAAATCATCAATCTCAAAGACGCGATTAAAATCAAAGAAAAAGTCTAAGACCAGCTGCGTACATTCAATTCCTAGGCTCAGAAGAAAACTGAGAAATAGGATTTTTTTGGTTTGTCGCAACTTTGGACAGAGGTAGATCAGTTGAAAGACTAGGGGGAAAAGCAAGAAGACATTCAAAATGTTCTGCAAAAAGATCCAAATAACTTGTCCCAAACTGGTCACTTCACCCAGATTCCAAAGTGAGTTTAAGGGAGTTAAAAGAAAAACCAGGCGTCCAAAAGTTTGAATACCTGGAGTTTCCACTCCTGTAGGAAGTTGAGGCTGGGGAGTGAAGCAAAAACAGACAATGCATAGGCTATAAACAGCCACTCCCAATCTTAAGATTAATTCTCTTTTTTTAGTCATTTTATGGATTTACCGCTGCGACTGCCTTCTGGCGGTCACGTTTCATTGTATTGGAGCGCAATTGTCCACAAGCTGCATCAATATCAGTACCATGTTCTTGACGAACAACACAGTTAATGCCATTTTTCTTGAGAGTGTCATAGAAAGCCATCACACGTTCTCTAGGGCTACGGCTATATTGATCATGCTCGCTAACAGGGTTATATGGGATTAAGTTCACATAAGACAATTTCTTGATATTCTTAAGCAATTCTGCCAACTCAAGTGCCTGTTCTACTCCATCGTTGACTTCATTCAGCATGATATACTCAAAGGTCACACGGCGATTAGTTGTTTCGATATAGTACTCAATAGCAGCAAAGAGTTTTTCAATCGGAAAGGCACGGTTAATCTTCATGATGCTTGAACGCAATTCATTATTGGGTGCGTGAAGGGACACAGCCAGATTGACCTGTACGCCTTCATTAGCAAAGTCACGAATTTTGTGGGCCAAACCTGAAGTTGAAACTGTGATGTGACGAGCACCGATAGCCATCCCCTTATCATCATTGATGGTACGAACAAAATTCAATACATTGTTGTAGTTATCAAATGGTTCACCAATTCCCATGACCACAATATGACTGACACGCTCATCCTGACCACGCTCATCAAAGTATTTCTGAACTAGCATGATCTGCGCTACAATTTCCCCGTTATTGAGGTCACGTTGCTTCTTGATCAAACCGGATGCACAGAAGGTACAACCAATATTACAGCCGACCTGAGTGGTCACACAGACTGACAGCCCGTAGTGTTGACGCATCAGTACTGTCTCAATCAACATACCATCTGGCAACTCGAAAAGATACTTAACAGTACCGTCAGCCGACTCTTGTACGATTCGTTGTTTCAATGGATTTACCACAAACTGCTCATTGAGCTTGGCAATCAAACCCTTGGAAAGGTTGGTCATTTCTTCAAATGACTGGACACGTTTACGGTAGAGCCATTCCCAGATCTGATCTGCTCGGAATTTCTTTTCTCCTTGTTCTAATACCCATTCTTGCATGGTTTGACGTGTTAAACTGTAAATAGACGGTTTCATCTCTTCTCCTTATTCTCTATCTATTTTTGACGAATGACAAAATGGCGCTGTCCCTTGTCCTCTTTCTGAGACTTTTGGTCCTTATGACGACGTCTATTTCTCTTATCCGTATTTGGTTTTCTCTTGTTTTGCGAAGGTTTCTTTCCTCTTCTAGGAAGGTTTTCCTCTTCCTTTTTACGCATTTTCTTGTCAAATGACGCACGCTTAGGTGCTTGGTTTTCTAGGACAAAATAAGCACAACCATAACTACAGTACTCCAAAAGATAATCCTGTAAGCGACTAATCTTTTCAATTTTTTCCTCAGTACGTTCGTCTTTGTAAAAACCGCGTAGGCGAAGCTGTTCATTGCTCCAGTCCCCCACGACATAATCAAATTTAGTCAACACTTCTGAAAAGCGCTGATTAAAGACGGTCACATCGAAAGCCTCCTTGATATTTTCAACCAAGGTAAAAGCAATCCCTTCAGTCTCAACTTTATCCCCATTTACCTGAAATTCTGGGCCAGGAAACTTGTTATAATTGTATAATTCAGGTGAAATTTCTTTACGCATAGTCTTCCTTTTCCACGATTACTTAACACTCTATTTTACCATATTTTCTACAAGTTGGCACGAATATCCTGAAAATGAAAAAAGTCTGACGATTCTGTCAGACTTCTGCTTTATAACCTTAAAAAGAGAAGAACAATTCTTCCCTCCATATTTTATTATTTAGCTGCTGCGTAGAGCTCGTCTACTTTGTTCCAGTTAATCACTGAGAAGAAAGCTTTGATGTAGTCAGGACGCACGTTGCGGTATTTCACGTAGTAAGCATGTTCCCAAACGTCCAAGCCCAAGATTGGTTTTTTACCTTCTGAGATTGGTGTATCTTGGTTTGCTGTTGAAGTCACTTCAAGCTTCCCTTCTTTGTTGACAACCAACCATGCCCAGCCAGAACCAAAGCGAGTTGTAGCTGCTGCTGTAAAGGCTGCTTGGAACTCTTCAAATGAACCAAATGTTGCATCGATTGCTGCTGCAAGTTCTGCTGAAGGAGCAGTCTTTTCAGGAGTCATCAATTCCCAGAAAAGAGCGTGGTTCAAGTGTCCACCACCGTTGTTGATAAGCGCTTGGCGGATATCAGCTGGGATAGATTCTACATCAGCAAGCAAAGCTTCAAGGTCTTCACCGATTTCAGGGTGTTTTTCAAGAGCAGCATTCGCATTGTTAACGTAGGCTTGATGATGCTTGTCATGGTGCAAGTGCATTGTTTCAGCATCGATGTATGGTTCCAAGGCGTCATACGCGTATGGAAGGTCTGGTAAGATAATTGCCATCTGTAATACCTCTTTTTCTTTCTATAAGAAAATGATAACGCAATCATCCTCTTTTTTCAAGTTTTTTGCTCAATTTGCCTCTGTCGCAATCTGCAAGAGTGCCTTTTCAAACAAGTAACTTTTTTCATAGACACCTGTCTTAATTTGGTAGTCTGTTTCAATCAAATAAGAAATCGCTCGCTTGAGAAAAGCCAAGGAAATCCCTCTCGAATCTCTTAATGCGAACTTGATTTGATAAGGATTAGGATTGCGTCCCAAATAAGTCCCCAGACTGCTTACAATCTGCGATTCCGTTTGACCAGCATCTGATAAGATTTTCACTTGGATAAAGGTTCGGAACTGTCCTAACATGACAGCTATGAGCTTGATTTCGTCTTCCCCTTGCAAGGTCAAATCTCTGACCAAGTCACGGGCCTGGTCAATCTTCTTAGCTAAAATAAACTGAGTCAAGTCGAAAATATTGTCCTGAAGAGTCTTTGGAATGACTTCGATAATATCCTTTTCCTCAATCAGGCCGTCTGACTTATAAGACTGTAAAAAGAGGAGATTTTTCTGGATTTCGCTAAACTGAAAACCAGACTTGATGAGTAGATTTTCAAAAGATTTTTCCGCAAACTGCAGACCTTGTGTCTGGCTCCATTTTTGGAAATACTGGCGGAGTTCTTGTTCCTTAGCCTCGATAGCATCAAATACTGTCGCGTCACGCTTGAGCAGTTTGACCAATCGTCTCTTGCAATCCAGTTTTCCTTCCGCAAAAATTAATAACTTGGTTGTGGGTGAAGGATTATCAAGGTATTCCTCAAATGACTTGAGTTCATCATCTGTTAAAAAATGTTTCTTGGCTGTTGTGATATCGACAAAATGGTCTAATATCACGATTTTCTCATCCGCAAAGAAAGGGAGACTGACCAGCTCCAACTCTAAGTCTTTATAAGCTACTTCTTTCATATCAAAGTAAGCAAAATTGAGATCAGCTGGATCATAACCAATCTGTTTCAACACTTGACTCTTCATAACTTCAAACTGGCCCTGGTCTGTCCCTGTAAATAGGTTCAAGCTAGATAGATTTGATAAAGTCAATTTCTGACTGTCTTCAATGGCTAGCATCTTCTCTCCTTTCTTCTGATTTTTTATTAAACTTAATCAATATAGCGCAATTTCCCACGGAAATCTTCTAGACTCTCATACCCTTTTTCCGCCATGATTGCTTTTAGTTCATTGGTAATGCGTTCAAAAGCACCTACGCCTTCTTTGTGAAGAGTAGTCCCTACTTGCACCATACTCGCACCGCAGAGGATGTGTTCAAAGGCATCACGACCCGTTAGAACACCACCCGTTCCGATGATTTGGATTTGCGGATTCAAGCGTTGATAGAAAGCATGGACATTAGCGAGAGCAGTCGGTTTGATATACTCCCCACCAATACCACCGAAACCATTTTTAGGACGAATCACGACCGACTCGTCTTCTATATAAAGGCCGTTTCCGATAGAGTTAACACAGTTAACAAACTTGAGCGGATATTTGTTGAAAATAGCAGCCGCTTGGTCAAAGTGAACAATATCAAAATATGGTGGCAATTTAATCCCAAGAGGTTTGGTAAAGTAGGCAAAGACTTCTGCCAAAATCCGGTCTGTTGTCTCAAAATCATAGGCAATCTGAGGTTTTCCTGGAACATTTGGACAAGAAAGATTAAGCTCTGTCAGTCCTTTGAATCCACTCTCTTGCACTTTTTTCAAGATGGTATGCGTTTCTTCTGGAGACATGCCGACTAAAGATAGAAAGAAAGTACGGTTTGGCTCTTTTTCCTGCAAGTCCAAAAGATAGTCCAGATAATAGTCTAAGCCATTATTTGGTAATCCCATTGAGTTGATAGAACCAAGTGGAACATCCTGGTAGCGTGGCTCAGGATTGCCCTGACGAAAGTCCAAGGTCGCTGTCTTCGTGACAAATGTTCCTGCTGCTGAGTTTTTGACCCCTTCTAGTTCCTCTATCGTCATACAAGCCACACCCGCTGCATTCATCAAGCAATTGTCAAACGCAAAGCCAGCTATTTGTGTTTTCGTTGATACCATGATTCTGATCCTCCAGATTCCTTTTATTTCTAATATTATACCATACTTTAAGATTTTCTCTTTGAGAAAGTTATTTCTAGAGAAAACGTTCGTTTTTTGATAATGCTCTTAGTATTGACTGAATGTAAATTGAAAGAATTTTTAGAAAATTTTCGTTTTTTTCTTTACAGTGAAAAAAATTTCTGCTATAATGGCTCATGTAATAAAATATGACAACAAAAGGAGAACGATATGACATCTGCTAAAGAATATATCCAAAGCGTGTTTGAAACTGTAAAAGCTCGTAACGGGCATGAGGCTGAATTTCTCCAGGCGGTTGAAGAATTCTTCAGCACTTTGGAACCTGTATTTGAAAAACATCCTGAGTATATCGAAGAAAACATCTTGGCACGTATCACTGAGCCTGAGCGCGTGATTTCTTTCCGTGTTCCTTGGGTTGACCGTGATGGAAAAGTCCAAGTGAACCGTGGTTACCGTGTTCAATTCAACTCAGCTGTTGGACCATATAAAGGCGGACTTCGTTTCCACCCAACTGTAAACCAAGGGATCTTGAAATTCCTCGGATTTGAACAAATCTTTAAAAACGTCTTGACTGGCCTTCCAATCGGTGGAGGTAAAGGGGGATCAGACTTCGATCCTAAAGGAAAGACTGATGCTGAAGTGATGCGCTTCTGCCAAAGCTTTATGACAGAATTGCAAAAATACATCGGACCATCACTTGACGTCCCAGCTGGCGATATCGGTGTTGGTGGACGTGAAATTGGTTACCTTTACGGACAATACAAACGCCTTAACCAATTTGATGCTGGTGTCTTGACTGGTAAACCTCTTGGATTCGGTGGTAGCTTGATTCGTCCAGAAGCAACTGGTTATGGTTTGGTTTACTATACTGAAGAAATGCTCAAAGCCAACGGTAACAGCTTTGCTGGTAAGAAGGTTGTGATTTCAGGTTCTGGTAACGTAGCTCAATATGCACTTCAAAAAGCAACTGAACTTGGTGCAACTGTTATCTCTGTATCTGACTCAAATGGTTATGTCATTGACGAAAATGGTATCGACTTCGACCTTCTAGCAGATGTGAAGAATAACCGTCGTGCACGTTTGACTGAGTACGCTGCTGAAAAAGCCACTGCTACTTACCATGAAGGTTCTGTATGGACTTACGCTGGGAACTACGACATCGCTCTTCCATGTGCGACTCAAAACGAAATCAATGGTGACGCAGCTAAACGTTTGGTTGCTCAAGGCGTTATCTGTGTATCAGAAGGTGCCAATATGCCGAGCGACCTTGATGCGATTAAAGTCTACAAAGAAAACGGAATCCTTTACGGGCCTGCCAAAGCTGCCAACGCTGGTGGTGTAGCTGTATCAGCGCTTGAAATGAGCCAAAACAGCCTTCGTCTTTCATGGACACGTGAAGAAGTTGATGGACGTCTCAAAGACATCATGACCAATATCTTCAGCACAGCTAAAACAACCGCTGAAACTTACGGTCTTGGTACTGATTACCTTGCAGGAGCTAACATTGCTGCCTTTGAAAATGTAGCAAACGCTATGATTGCCCAAGGTATTGTTTAAGAAATATGCTAAAAACCTCAATCAAAACGATCGAGGTTTTTTTGAAGCTTCATCTTCTATCAAAACTTCTTCTTCCATAACATTTTTTATTTTTTTGCCCAAAGATAATAACGTTTCTACATCAGAGGGTTTGCTTGTCCCGAGAGGATTCCAAGTAGAAGATGATAAATTTTCATATTCCTTAGACCGAACTCGAAATTTAATGTTATCCCCCTTGGTGTCTATGTCTACATTTAAGGCTCTCGCCCCCAGTTTAGGCTCCTTATTTTTTATCCTACAGAAAATAACTTCTCCTGATACAATCTCCTTTCCATCACACCAAATCCTAATATTTCTTCCAGATAATTCTACGACAAAATTCTTCACTAGACTACCTTGTATTTTTTTAATTAAAAGAAAACTAATACCAAAAAATACTAATACTATCGTATAAAGAAAAAGAGGTTGTGATTTAAAAAAATCATTCAGTTTTAAATAGAATATAGCCAACTGTATTCCCAATACCGGAAGCATGAGGAACATGGGAAAAAGGATACCAATTATTATATCTGATTTTGCTGTTGTCGCTGTAAATTCATATCTTTCCATCAATATCACCTTTATAACATTTCCTTTTTATAGGACATTAATCCCATACTAAGACGGATGCATCAGGGAGTTCAATCTCCCTTTCCCCTAGCAAAGATAAATTTTGAACTATTCTAAGGATATTGTACCACTATTTCTGCAAAAAATACCTTAGCAAACATAATCTCCTTCCACAGATACATCATCGCTTTATCGAGCGTTGGAGTTTGATTGATATGGTTCTCTAATCAAACTCCAGAACTTTATGATGAAAATCTTATGGAACAACTGGAGACACTTTATAAATTTTCTCTTTTCAATTATAAAGAAAAACCGCTACTCCTAAGAATAGCGGTTTAATCATGTTTTTAAGCTACTAATGTAGTTGCTCTATTATTTAAGAGTAACTGAAGCTCCAGCTTCTTCCAATTTAGCTTTGATTTCTTCAGCTTCTGCAGTTGGAACGCCTTCTTTGATGACACCTGGTGCACCATCAACAAGTTCTTTAGCTTCTTTAAGTCCAAGACCAGTGATTTCACGTACAGCTTTGATAACGCCAACTTTTTTGTCACCAGCAGCTGTCAATTCAACGTCAAATGAATCTTTAGCAGCACCAGCGTCAGCAGCACCAGCTGCAGCTACAGCTACAGGAGCAGCTGCAGTTACACCAAATTCTTCTTCGATAGCTTTTACAAGGTCGTTCAATTCAAGGATTGAAGCTTCTTTAATTTCAGCAATAATGTTTTCAATGTTCAATGCCATTGTTATTTCCTCCAAATAAGTTTTTAATTATAATAGTTTTTTCGTAGCTATGCTACGCTGCGTAGCTTAAGATTAAGCTGCGTCTTCTTTGTTGTCTGCAACCGCTTTGACTGCAAGAGCAACGTTGCGCACTGGCGCTTGAAGTACAGAAAGGAGCATAGAAAGAAGTCCTTCGCGGTTTGGAAGAGTTGCAAGAGCAACGATTTCTTCTTTAGATGCGACAGCGCCTTCGATTGCACCACCTTTGATTTCAAGTGCTTCAGCGTTTTTAGCAAAGTCGTTCAAGATTTTCGCTGGCGCGATAACATCTTCATTAGAAAATGCTACGGCAGATGGTCCAACAAATACTGATGCAAGATCTTCAAGACCAGCTTTTTCAGCTGCACGACGCAAGATTGAGTTTTTAATAACTTTATACTCAACTTCGCTTCCACGAAGCTCACGACGAAGAACTGTATCTTGATCAACTGTCAAACCACGAGCGTCTACAACGACGATAGATGCAGCAGCTTTCATTTTTTCAGCTACTACGTCAACTAGTTCCGCTTTTTTAGCAATAATTGCTTCACTCATTAGTGTGTTCACCTCCGTAATTATTTTGCTTGGGGAATTTTTTCAAAAGAAAAACGCGCCCAAACCTAGACACGAAAGTACAATACGCTTCTTTTTACATGATACGTTTTGTCCTCGGTAGGATCTTTATGAGTCGAGCTCCCCTACTGTCTTAGGCAGTTTTTTCAAACCGTATATAAGTATAGCATAGACAAAAAAAGAATGCAAGATTTTTGCAAACTTTTTTTAAAATTTTTCGTGATTTTTCTGTTAAAGTTCTACTGTCAGGACTTGACCCTGCTTAACGACCTGTTCTCCAGCGATATAAACATCATCAACATCACTGTCTTTGACTGCATAAACTAGGTGAGAGAGCATATTTCCCTGAGGTTGGAGATGGATTTTTCCTTGAGGATTAATGACCAGAAAATCTGCCTGCTTGCCGACTTCTAGGCTTCCTATCTGCTTTTCCATTCCTAGAACCTTAGCTCCTTCGATTGTCAGTGCCTTAAGGGCTGTTTCGATAGGAAATTGGCTGGCATCTCCACTCTTCATTTTCTGAAGAAGAGCTGCTATCCGTCCTTCCTCGAACATATCTAGATTGTTATTGGAAGCAACCGAGTCTGTCGCAATTCCGACTGCTACTCCTGCTTTTTGGAGTTGGATGATTGGAGCGATCCCTGAGGCCAGTTTGAGGTTACTGATAGGATTATGGGCGATAGCCACTTGAGAAGTTGCCAAGCGTTCAATTTCTCGCTCGTTTAACTCGACCCCATGAGCAAAGACAGACGGATGATCTAAGTAACCTAGTTCTTCTAGAAATGCGAGGGGGCGTTTGCCGTATCGTTTCAGGATAATTCCTGATTCCTCCTTAGTCTCCGCCACATGAATATGGATAGGAATGTCCAGCTCTTTTGCCATATCTAAGCTCGCTTCTAGCAAGTCTCTACTACAGCTATACGGAGAATGTGGAGCTACCATAACCCTGAAATTTGAATTTTTATATCCTAAGATTTCTTCTATAATGGACCGTGTTCTACTTATAGTCTCAGCAGTTGTTTCTGTCTCTGAAGAAAAGAGGGTCGGTGAGAAATAGCAACGCATCTTAGATGCCTTGACTGCCTGATAAATTCTCTCAATATCCACACCATTGGGATTATACATATCGTTGAAGGTTGTTGTCCCTGACTGGAGCATCTCTGTCAGAGCTTCTTTGACTGCCTTGGTAGTCATGTCGGGAGTAAATCCTGCTTCTGCCGGCCAGATATAGTCATTGAGCCATTCATGGAGGTTGCTATCATCCCGGATCCCTCGCAAGCCTGTCATAGCAGAATGGGTGTGGCAATTGACCAAACCAGGCATGATCCAGGCTCCCTGATAGTCTATAATCTGCTCAGCTTGCTCTAAAATCTCTGGCTCCTCTTGGCCGACATAGACGATTTGAGAGTCCTTAACGGCTAAGACACCATCCAAATAAACATGGAAATCTTTGTCACAAGTCACGATATTTACATGCTGATAGACTTTCATTGTTTTCTCCTTCTAAGACCCTGATTTTTCTAGCTATTGTAACAAAAAAGTTACCCGAAGGCAACTTTTTTCCATAATATTTCAAAATAGAAAGGATTATTCAGAGCTAAAAGCCGCAGCTTTTTGCATTTGGTAATACTTGCCCTTTCTAGTCATGAGGTCCTGATGGTTACCATACTCAACAATATCTCCATCTACCAAGACAAGAATCAAATCCGCATCCTGAATAGTTGACAAACGGTGAGCAATGATAAAACTTGTGCGCCCCTTCATCAGTTTAGCAAAGGCATCCTGAACTAGCACTTCTGTCCGTGTATCGATGGAGGAAGTCGCCTCGTCTAAGATAAGAATCTTAGGGATAGCTAGAAAGACTCGGGCGATGGTCAAGAGCTGGGCTTGACCGACAGATAGTGATTCTCCTGCATTTTCCAACTTGGTATCGTATCCCTGTGGCAACTGTTGGATGAAAAAGTCTGCATTGGCTGCTTTTGCAGCAGCAATCACCTGCTCCCGACTGGCTTCAGGATTTCCAAAGGCAATATTGTCATGAATAGTCCCTTGCTTGAGCCAGGTTTCTTGGAGCACCATCCCAAACTGCTGTCTCAATGACGCTCGGGTATAGTTGTAAATGGAACGACCGTCCAGCAAGATATCTCCTGAGTTAATAGGGTAAAAACGCATGAGGAGATTAATAAGAGTTGACTTACCAGCACCTGTCGGACCAACAATGGCTACCTTGCTACCAGCTGGGATATCTATAGACAAGTCCTTAATCAAGATCTTCTCAGGATGGTAGCCAAAAGAAACATGTTTAAAGGAAATAGCTCCCTTGACTTGGTCACTGGTCAAGATTTCCTTACCTGTTTCAACCACCTCTGGACTTTCTAAGACAGCATAGACGCGCTCTGCGCAAGCGAGAGCACTTTGCAACTCGGCTAACACTGAAGAAATATCGTTAAAGGGCTTGGTGTACTGTTGGACATAGTTTAAAAAAGTCACTAAACGTCCGATAGTCAAGGTGGAACCCATCATAATACGATAGGCTCCCACTCCAGCTAAAAGCGCATAAATGAGTGCATTGACAAAGCGAGTCGAAGGATTGACCGTTGATGAATAAAAGATGGCTGACTGAGAATAGCCTGCGTAGTTGGCATTCGCCTCATGCAGTCTTTGGATAAACTCTGTCTGAGCATTGAAAGACTGGATAATAGTTTGCTGGCTAAGAGACTCTTCAATCAATTGAGTCTGAATTCCTCTCGTCTCTGTTTGCTTCTGGAAGAGATGATAGGAGCGTTTGGCAATAAAGCGTGAAATCACCATGGACAGGGGTGTCAACAGCAAGACCAAGAGGGTCATGAGAAGGTGAATTTGGAGCATGGCTAGAATACTAACCAAAATCATCAAAACACCAATGAAAAATTGATTGAAAATCATGGTTAAGCCGGCTGCTAGCTGTTCTATGTCTGTGGTCACACGACTAACCATCTCTCCACTGCCCTGTCGATCCACAAAAGCAATCGGTAAACGATGGAGCTTATGAATGATTCGCTCTCGCAAGTCTCTGGTATAAGAGAAGATTAGACGATTATAGAGAAGGGGATTGATCCATTGCACCAGTGTATTTCCTATGACCACCAAGATCATCTGGAGAAAAATTTGCCAAAAAACTGGTGAAGAACCAGCCACTAGGACCTGGTCGATGACCTGACCAATCAGAATAGGTAGGTAAATTGATAAGCCAACTTGGACAATGGTTCCTAGAAAGGCTAGGAAAAGGAGGAAAGGATGGCTTGCTAAATCTTTTGCCAAACGTTTGAGCGTCTGGTTTGCAGTTTGTCGTCTCATATTAGTCCTCCTTTCCATGTTGGGATGCATTGATTTCGCGATAGACTTGGCTAGTCTTCATCAATTCCTCGTGCTTGCCAATAGCTAGTAGCTCACCTTTTTCCAAGAGGAGAATCTGGTCTGCCATCCGAAGTGTCGAAGTCCGTTGAGAAATCAAGATTAAACTTGTATTTGGCAAATTTTCTCGAATAGCTTTCAAGAGATTGGATTCGGTAATGGTGTCCAGTGCCGAGGTCGCATCATCTAGGATGAGAAATGGTGCTTGTCGCAAGACTGCTCGTGCGATAGACAGCCTTTGTTTTTGTCCACCTGAGAAATTTCGACCTCCTGCCTCAACTAGGGCATCCAAAAGTCCTTCCTTTTCACTGACAAAATCCTTAGCTTGCGCAATCTCCAAGGCCTGCCAGAGTTGCTGGTCAGATAGTTCTTGATTGAAACCCAAAGTCAAGTTGGAACGAATAGTTCCTTTAAAGAGCTCGACTTTTTGAGGTACATAGGCAATCCAAGACCGCCACTGCTCAAGATTACGAGGACTACATCCATCTCGATAAAGGTCAATGCTCCCCTTGTCTACTGGATAAAGTCCAAGTAAGACTTGCACCAAGCTTGACTTACCAGAACCTGTTCCCCCAATGATACCAAGGATTTGTCCTTGAGTCATATCAAAGGAAATGTTTCTCAGAGAAGGCTGAGCCGCATCAGGATAGGTAAAAGTCAATTCTTGGACTTGTAAAACCTGATTACTGGCAACTTGCTTTTGTTCTAACTCCGAATGGATATCTTCTGGAGCCTCAGCAAAGACTTCCTCGATTCGCTTGGCTGAGATATAGGATTGATTGAGAGAATTGATCAACATAGCAAGCTTGACCAATTCCACCAAGATCTGCAAGAGGTAGTTGATAAGGGCGATAAGAGCACCTTGACTGAGTAAACCTCCTTGAATTGAAATATAACCCTGCCAGATGATAACGAGGAGAGTTCCATTGACAATCAGATAGGTCAGAGGTGTTAATAAACTAGACCAGAAACCTGTTTTTTCTTGCAATCTAGCATAGACTTGGTTAAGGGTTTGAAAAATCTGTAACTCTCGTTTTTCTTGTCCAAAAGCACGAATAACTCGCATCCCTTGTAATTGCTGGCGTGTTTCCTGAACCAGTTGGTCCGTTTTCTTTCTCAGACTGCTGTAGAGAGGATTGACCAGCCGAGAAAGGCCTACAATGACAATGGTCAAAATGGCAACCATGACTAAGAACCAGAAAGTCAGCTCAGCCGAGATGCGATAGGCCATAAAGATAGCCCCAAAAACGATAATAGGCGCTCGCAAAAAGAGACGCAGGAATTGATTGATACCAGTCTGAATTTGGTAGGTATCCGAAGTCAAGCGAGTCACCAAGCTAGAAGTTGTCAAACGATCTCTGCTGTCCTTAGGTAAAGAAAGAATATGACGATAAAGATCGTCTGTCAATTCTTTGGCAAATCCAACCGCTGCCTTGGCTGAGTAATACTGAGCTACCAAGGCTACTAAAACGCCAATCACTGCAAAAATAAGGAGCAGGCCAATCTGCATCCAGAGATGACCTTGATCTCCCTTAGGCAAAGATTGGTCAACAATCCCAGCAATCACCATGGGAACCAAGAGCTCAAACACAGCTTCTAACAGCTTGAACAAGGGTGCTAAAATCGATTCCCTGATGTAGGGTTTAAAGTATGATAGTAGGTGTTTCATAGTTCTCTTCTATTCTTATACTCAATGAAAATCAAAAAGCAAACTAGGAAATTAGCCGCAGGCTGTACTTGAGTACGGCAAGGCGACGTTGACGTGGTTTGAATTTGATTTTCGAAGAGTATTATTCTGGAAATGAAGAAAGTGGGAAGCGCCCACCCTCTCTGTTTTATTTGCTTAAGTAAGGCAATAGATAGCCGTATCCTGCTTCTTCCATCTCATCCTTGGCCACAAAACGCAAGGAAGCTGAATTGATACAGTAACGGAGGCCTCCTGACTCCTGCGGTCCATCTGTGAAAACATGACCTAAGTGGGCATTGCCTGACCGAGAACGAACTTCGATTCGCTCCATCCCATGGCTCATGTCCTTGTAATAATGAATCAATTCCTTAGAAATCGGACGACTAAAGCTTGGCCAACCACAACCTGAGGCAAACTTATCCTTGGCAAAAAAGAGTGGCTCGCCAGTCGTGATATCTACATAAATCCCTTCTTCAAAGGTTTGGTCATAGGCATTAGAAAATGGAGCCTCTGTAGCAGCTTCTTGGGTGACACGGTAGGCTTCTTCAGTTAAGCTTTCCTTTAACACCTCTTGACTAGGCTTTTCATAATTTGCTGCATCAATCAATGGCTTATCTGCATCGGTCACATCGATATGACAGTAACCTGAAGGATTCTTCTTAAGATAGTCTTGGTGGTAGTCTTCTGCCAGAATGTAGTGGCGAAGTTTCTCCACTTCCACTGCAATCTTTCGACCAATCATGCGCTCCTGCTCCTGCACCACTGTGTAGATAGCTGGCAAGTCTGTTTCATCTTGGTAATAGATCCCAGTTCGATATTGGCGACCACGGTCATTCCCTTGCTGGTTGATAGATAAGGGATCGATGACTCGGAAATAATAGAGCAAAATCTCTCTGAGTGACACTGCCTTCTCATCGTAAATCACTTGAACCGTTTCTGCATGATCTGTTTCCTTGAGTAGCTGGTAATTAGTCGTTTCGACTTGCCCATTAGCGTAGCCAACACTGGTTGCTAGCACTCCAGAAATACGGGAAAAATATTCCTCTAAACCCCAAAAACAACCACCTGCTAGATAAATTTCTGCCATCTTTGTTTCTCCTTTATCAAGTTTTTAACTAGACTTCTTTTTAAAAAAAGGATAGGAAGCCCCTAGTCGAGACTTTCCCCATCCTATCATCTATTCTTTATTTGTCTTGGACACGGACACCTTGGGTATCCACCTTCAAATCATGAAGTTTTCCTTTGAAAGGTTGCTTTTCCAATTCTGCCTTAATCGTTGGCATCTTGTCATGAGAAGCCAAAACCATAACTGTCGGCCCAGCACCAGAGAGGTAGGTTGCATAGGCACCATTCTCTTTGGCTACTTGCTTAATCGTCACAAATTCACGAACCAAGTTCTGACGATAGCGCTCGTGGAAGAGGTCTCCCTCAATCGCTTGGCCAGCAGTCACCATGTCTCCTGCCAACAAAGCTGCAACAGCAACATTGGCAATCGAACTTGCCGCAACAGCTTCCTTGTAAGACAATTTCTTAGGCAAGACACCACGGCTGTCTCGAGTACGTAATTCATAGTTGGGAATGTAGGCTAGGAAATCACACTCGGGGAAGTCTGCTACGATAGCAGAAACTTGTCCATCAACAGAGCTCGCAACAACGAGATTTCCATAGATAGCTGGAGCCACATTGTCAGGATGCCCTTCAATCTTGGTCGCCAGCTGCAATTTGTCATGGTCAGATAAGTTGAGCTTGCCCAGTTGGTTAGCTAGTTCAATCCCAGCAACAATAACCGAGCTGGAAGAACCCAAACCACGCGCCAAGGGAACATCACTTGTCATTTTCAAGCGTCTCGGTTGCAAGTCAGGTGCAATTTGCAAGGCAATTTTAAGCAAAAGATTGCGCTCATCATGGGGAATCCATTTGCCAATCTGGTGTTCAATCAACCACTCATCTCGTTCTTCACAGACCTCAATTTGAAGATACTTGGTTACAGCTACACCGACCGAATCAAAACCTGGCCCGATATTTGCACTGGTTGCAGGTACAATAATCTTCATCTTATTCTCCTAACACCTTGAAGGTATTCAAGAGGTCAAATTCTGAAGCTTTGGCCAACTCTGCTGAAACATTCTCAAGTTGTGCTTTATTAATCTTATGAGTGATAATCACTACACGCGCCTTGTCACCCTCTTTGCCATCTTGGAGGATTTGCTTGAAGGAAATATCTTGAGCGTTGAAAATCTCAGCCAATTTCAAGACCTGACCTTTTGAGTCTGGAGCCAAGATTGAGAAGTAGTAATTAGCTTTGACATCTTCTGGATTAGCCAAGACCAAGTCACGGCTATATTCGTTGAAGTCTTTACCAATGGTACCATCATTCAAGCGACGAACGATACGGACAATGTCCGCTACAACACTTGTTGCAGTTGGTTTTTGACCCGCACCTGGTCCGTAGTACATCGATTCACCGATTCCGATAGACTCCACAAAGACTGCGTTCATTACCCCATTCACACTGGCAAGTGGATGTGCTTTAGGAAGGAAGGTTGGAGTCACTTCTGCAGCAATACCTGAAGGAGTTTCCTCGATGGAACCAACCAATTTCACTACATAGCCAAGGTCTTGGGCTACAGCTACGTCTTCTGGTGTGATGTTGCGGATTCCCTTGTGGGCTACATCGTCAAAGGCAACCTTCATACCAAAAGCAAACTGGCTCAAAATCACCATCTTGTAGGCTGCATCAATCCCATCCACGTCATTTGTAGGGTCGCTTTCGGCAAAACCTAGTCTTTGAGCTTCAGCCAGAGCATCATCATAAGACCAGCCTTCTTCCACCATCTTGGTCATCATAAAGTTAGAAGTTCCGTTAACGACACCAAGAACGCGCGTGATTTTATCAGAAGCCAATGAATTTGCTAAGGTACGAAGAATTGGAATACCACCAGCTACTGCCGCTTCGTAGTAAAGTGCTACATTATGCTCTTTAGCGATTTCTAGCAATTCTGCACCATGGACAGCCAAAAGGTCCTTGTTTGCAGTAACAATGTGTTTCCCAGCTTCCAAGGCACGAGTGATAAAGGTTTTAGCCGGTTCGATACGCCCCATCAATTCCACTACAATGGTAATGTCCTTGTCTGATAAAATATCGTCTACATTGGTTACAAAGTTAAAGTCATTTCCTGCTGCAAGCAAGCGGTTCTTTTCATCTTCATCCTTGACCAATACCTTGGCCACTTCAATCTCTGAATGAGCTGACTGGATAATTTTTTCTCCATTTTCCTTTAGGAGGAATGGCACACCACTTGCAACGGTACCAAATCCAAGTAAAGCAATTTTAACTGTCATGTTTGTCTCCTAGAAATTTTCTGATATAGCCATTATAACAGAATTTTGTGAAAATTCCTATTATAGTAAATCACTATTTCAGTCTGGTAAAGAAAAAACGAATCCCATGATTCGTCTTTCTTGATAAATGAAAATTGATTTTCAAAATCTACGAACTAACCTTTTGCAAACCAAGGACTGCATCGTGATTGATTAAGATTTGACCATACTCTTGTAAGACAGAACGACTGATATCACTATCATCTGCAAATTCACGCATACGAGCCAACAGCCAGGCTGGATATGGACTAGGATGATTTTCCACATCGACTAAGATAGTCAAATAATAGTGTCCATTCATCTTATAGAGTTCAGATGTTTCCATCTGGTAGTTAACCGTCTTTGCAAAAGCAACTAAGTCAGCAAGACTTGTAAAACGCAGGATATAGTAGATATAAGGTTCTTTCTTACTCTCAGTCTCCATTTCTGCCTGCTCTTGCTCTTCTTCCTTTGCTTCGACCTGCTCTAAAGATTGGATAGCTTCAATATCGTCCTTAGTCTTGTCTGCAATGCTCTTTTCCAAGGTTTTGAGAAATTCATCCGGCGACATTTGGGCTAATTCTTCCATGTCTGGTAGATCCGCCAAATCTTCAAAATCTAGATTTTGGTCAATCTTAGACTTGGTCACAAAGACATCGACCTTATCTGGTTTTGGCGTCACACGAAAACTCAGCATGCCACTATCCAAGAAATTGTCTGGCATCTCTAATTCATCTAAAATAGCATAGAAAAACTCTTCTGTTTTTTCCTGAGGAACGAGAAAGTCTGCAATTTCCATTCCTCGATCCATTAAATCATCTAAAGTCATCGTGATTTTCAGTGTTGTATCACTAATTTGTTTCATCTTCATATCTAGTAACCTCATACTTTCAGTCTATCTATTATACTAGATTTTTACGATTTTATCAAAAGAATGAAGCGAGAATATTGTATATTTAGAGTTAACTTTATAATATCAGCGTCAATATAAAACTTAAAAAACACCTTAAAATCAGGTTTAGTCCTACCTGATTCTAAGGTGTTTACACATCACATTTATTCCTCAATCATAGGGTGTGAAGAATTATCCTCAACATGAGATGAATTCTCAGCTGAAGTAGAAGTTTCAGTTATCTGCTCTTTCTTATCTTGTTCCACTGCTACAGTGGTTTGACTTATTTTCCAAATTCCTTCTTCGTTTACCTTGTAACCATCAGGTGTCGTTGCATTCTTCAATAAAGAACCATCAGCTTGGAAATAGTACCAGTTACTATCAATCTGTTTCCAACCAGTTTCCATAGCTCCTGTTTCATCAAAGTAATAATGTTCACCATTTACTTTATGAAGGCCAACCAACATGATTCCATCTTCAGGGTTGAGATAATACCAGACGCCTTTGTCTTTTATCCAACCAGTTTTCATGGCTCCATTTGATTCAAAGTAACGGTAATGATTATCAAACCATTTCCATCCAGTTTGCATGGCTCCAGATTTGCTAAAGTAATATTGCTTACCATCTACTTGGTGGAGGCCGACTAACATAACGCCTTCCTTACCTTCAAGATAATACCAGGCATCATCATCTTTCAACCAACCAGTTTGGAGTGCGCCAGACGTAGCGTAGTAATGCCAAGAATCATTTGACCATTGCCATCCAACTTGCATAGTACCTACAGAGCTGAAGAGATAGTTCTTACCGTCAATTTCTTTAGATCCTACAGCCATGATACCTGTTTCTGGATCCAAATAATACCATGATTCTTTATCTTTCAACCAACCAGTTTTCATAGCACCTGAGTTCGTATAGAAGTACCAGCTATTGTCTTGCCACTTCCAGCCAGTCTGCATGGCACCACTAGCATTCAAATAGTAACGAACACCATTAATATCTTGTCTGCCAGTTAACATGATGCCATCTTTATCCAGATAATACCATGTTTCCTGATCCTTGACCCAACCGGTTTTCATAGCTCCAGAACTTGCAAAATAGTTCCAGTGACCATCAACAAAGGCCCAGCCTGTTTGCATCATACCTTCTTGATTAAAGTAGTATGTGCTCCCATTGATATTCTTTTTACCGACAGTCCGTAATCCATCCTCATCATAGAAATACCAATCTGAGTCAATCTTTTGCCAAGTTGAAGGATTACCTGCTGTTTGTAGTGCACCACTTTCGCTAAAGAACATCTTCTTGCCATTAAAGACTTGATATCCTGTTAGCATCTTACCATCTTTATCAAATAGGTATTTCTGCCCCGCAATTTCTAAGAGTTCATTATAGCTTCTTGCTCCCGTTGATGTGATATAGTACCAATTACCATCTTGGTTAAACCAACCAGTTTCTCGCATGTCACCGTTGTTATTTAGGTAATACCAGTTTCCATCAATTTTTTCTCTAGAATCTTTCAAATGCAACCATTTGCCAGCTTGCATTTGTCCTTGTCCATTAAAGAAATAATAAACCCCATCTATTTTTCGCCAACCAATTGTCATTTCATCATCGGACAAGCGATATTTCCAGTAACCATCTTCTTTATACCATTTTTCTCTAACTGTCGGTATATCGGGGAAAACTTCCGAAACGTTAGTAAATCCTTCTTTATCTATATCAAAAACAGTCGCATCTTTGGTATGACTATAAGCTTTTACTATTTTTATATTCTTTTCTCGAAGTAGAGCTCTAGTGGATTCACGATTAATATCTGATCCACTTGTCTGAACAACAATACTTGGTGATAAATTATTAATAAAGTTAACTGTATTTGAAATTGTCGCATCATAATGATGGTTCCATTTCATCATATCAACCTTACCGATAACCGGGCCTAACTTATCTTCTGCTCCTTCGGCATTATCCAAATCTCCACCTAGATAGATTCTCTTTCCAGCTACAGTAACAACAGCAACTATTGAGTTTGAATTATCATCGAAAACCTTTTTAAGCTTTCCTTCACTGTCATACTCATTTTTGTAATTATAAAGCTGAATATCCATATCACCCATGGTAAAGTGACTGTCGTTGTCAGAGATATCTTGTATAAGATTTACACCACGTTCAAGAGCTGTTTTAACCGCATTATCATAGTTATAGAGATTATCCCACAACCTCCACTGTGTTGTAATGCGTTCATCTGAGTATCTTTTCAGATAAAATTTATCAACAGGATAATGTTTTAGTACTTCATCTGCAGAACCAATATGATCACTGTGGACATGAGTACCCAAGATAAAATCTAGTTTTTCAACACCAACCTGTTTCAGATGACGGAACAATCGATCCTCTAAAACTTGATCATTGTCCATGGTAATTCCCCACCTATCTGGATAACGTGGATTGCTTCCATCTGGGAAATCATAATCCTCACCCATATCAATTAAAGCAAAGTGCCCTTTGCTTTCTAAGAGAATGGCATCACTCCCTGACTTAGATTTTAAATTAATAAAGTGGATTCGATTACCATCCCCTGCGGAAATGGTATCCGCATCGACAGATGATAATTTGGCAGTCATAATTAAAGTAAATATGAGAAAACTAAATAATATTAACTTTCTTATCTTTGTATTCTTCATTGTATATCACACTTTCCTTTATCATTTCTATAAACCATCATTTTAACCTATTTTCGTGTATATGAATAGTACTATCCTGATTTTCCCAATAAACACTCAAAAGACTCGCTCTCCTATGAAACTGAGCTACTTCTCTATCTTACGATAGGCTTTTATACTATGGCTATACCACTCCTGCATTTCTTTTGATGGAGGAGTCATATAATCACCATACATCTGTGTTAAAAAGGCATCATAATTTTTAGGAATTGGCAACATTCTCCCTTCAAATTCTGTTAAAATCAGTTCTTTAAAGGTCCCTGCTGGAAAGACTTCTTTCATTTTTTCTTTTCCAACTCCAACAGCTCCTTCATAAGTAGGATTTTCTGTCATACTATTTTTTACTAATTGATCGATTTTCTTAAAGAAGTATCTCGGATTGACAAGTCTGAGAGGATACCATGTACACAAGCGGAGAAAGTCTTTTATTTTGCTATCTCCGTGAACCGCACGTTCTTTTTTGATATAGGCAAGCTGACGCAAAGCAACATATTTATAGCTCTTATCAATGATGCTCAAATCTGAAAATTGATCGATCGGAAAGACATCAATAAACAAACTAGTATCATGACGCTTATACTTTACATTATCCTCAATGACAGTTGATGTATCTAAAATAGCCGCAAAATTATGGAAATACCAAGACGAAGTATCATAGGAGAGGACTTGATAAATAGGATGCTGGTCCTCTTCAATAGCTTTCAATAAACGTTCATAGTCTTCTCTATACAGAGAAATATCAATGTCATCATCCCAAGGAATCATTCCTTTATGACGAACAGCTCCCAACATTGTTCCATAGCTGAGGAAATAAGAAATATTATTTTTTTTACAAATTTCGTCAATATAGTCCAAAATGCCCAATTGAATAGTTTTAATCTCATTTTTTTCTAAGTACTGCATTTAATCCTCCAATTTATAGGCTTCAAATTCGTGGATATAAATCTGTTTTTCTTTAGGTGGAAGAGTCATATAATCTCCATAATACTGTTTCAAAATAACATCGTATTGTTTCGGTGCCGAAAGCGTCCGATGTTCAAAAGGGACTTCAATTAAATCTTCAAAAATTTCTTTGGTAAAGACTTCTTTTTCCTTCAACTTAGAAGGAATAAAAGCGATATATTTACCATCTTTTACCCTATACTTTTGAATTTGCTTTTCAATCTGATGAGCAAAAAAACGAGGAGAAATAGGTCGAAGAAGAAGCCAGAATAAAGTACGAATCAAATCTTTTAACTTGCTATCTCCATAAACAATATTCTTGTGCTTACTGAAGGATAATAACTTAAAGCTTTCCAACTTATAGCAGATATCAACGACCTTAGTATCATTAAATGTATCCATCGGAAAGATATCAATGAATACACCCGAATCATAAGTTTTTGTATTTCTCGTATCAATTATTTTTGTTGTAGGATCTACTATTTTGATAAAGTTATTAAAATATTGGTCATCCGTTTCTAACGAGAGAAGTTTATATCTTGATTGCTTCTCACTAAATAACTGAATAAACTTTTCATAGTTTTCACGAGTCATAGAAAGGTCTATATCATCATCCCAAGGAATAAATCCCTTGTGTCGAATAGCACCAATCAAGGTCCCATAGTTAATACAATAGTTGATGCCGTGCTCCTTACAAAAGGAATCTATAAAGTCTAAAATATCAAGTTCAATCTTTTTAGCTTCTTCAATGCTTAATTTTCTCATATATTCCTCCTATTATTTTATAACGCGTTTTTTTAGCGAAATAAAGTGTCCTAAAAATTCATAGAAAATACTATCTTTTGTCCATACTAGTAGACCAATATAACTGAGTGCAGATAATGCCATAATGATAAACATATTAATAAAGAGTGGCAAGTTGATAACCATTTGTACCGGATATATAAAATTGACTAGGAAGTAAATCAGAATAAATGTCGTTGAGAAGAGAGAATACCGTAAAGTATACTTTAGAATGTGCTGTAAGTTGATGAGTTTACGCTTATTAATAAAGAGAATATAAAGAATCAAAAGGAATGTTTCAGATAGCATAGTTGTAATCAGATAATACTCTGGTGTATAGATATCATAAAAATAAAGTAAACTATCTAAAATAAGGTTCAAAATACCCGCAAAAACAGTATAGAGGGTAATTCTTCTCTCATATCCATTTGTAAAGAGAATTTGTGATCCTAGAATAGTATCTAGAGCGAGAATAATCGTACGGACAGCAAAGAGGGAAGTTAAAATACCGCCACCTATATATTTTTCACTACCATATACTAAGATAGCTTGGGGTCCCAAAATCATTAAGCCTATACTAAGAGGAATGATAAAGAAATTGAAAATACGACTTCCTCGGTTAACTAGATTTACATACTCCTCTTTCTTTCCTTTTCCAAGATAATAACTTAAACGAGGGACACTAACCCCAATTGCACCTGTAACAACACCCGCAATAACCGTTACAATTCGTTGTGCAATAGTATAGTAGCTGACATTCACATCAATCCCCGTCTTCACAAGAAATAGACGGTCAAGAAAAGTAAATAACATATTTGCATTTGCGAAAATAAGCATGGCTGTCAGTGGAAGGATAAGCGGTTTGAATTCACTTAGTGAAACTTTTACAAATTTTATATCTCGTTTAATCCAGAAATAACTAATGAGATAGTTAATTAAGGTTGACAGACTCATTACCAGAGTATAAACAACAATATCGTGTTCGTTTTTTACAAATAAAAATATTGATACCAACATGAGAACACGTATGAAAGCTGTTTTATAAAATAAAAAGCTATAATTTTCAAGCGCCTCATTAACCCACTCAATTGAAAAAATCTGAGCAACGAGTTGCACTCCCATTACTAAATAGATCTTTTTAATAATAGGATTAGCTGTAAAGAATAATGGATAGGAGAAAACATACACAAGTGTTGTAATAATAGTACAAGCAACACACAAATAAAAGAGACTAGAGAAAACTTTGTTTAGCTCTTTTTTATTATCTTTCACATTGCTAATGGCACGAAGACCGTAGTTATAAACCCCATAAGTTGCAAAGGGCAAGAAGAAAGATAAGATGGTATCAACAGAGTTAAAATAACCATAATCTGTTCGATCCAAAACACGAGCAACATATGTACCTGTTAAAATAGGGAAAATAATATTTAAAACACGAATCCCCATAAAAGCCAGAGCATTTAATTTTATACTTTTCATTCAATTTACCTCGTTGTTTATTATATCATAAAGTTAGTTAAAAAGGCCTTTTTGATTGAGAAAACTAGTTTCAACAGCGCATTTCTATTTCGCTTATTATAAGTTTCCTCTTTGTTAAAAGATAGGTTGATAACCCTAATATCATTGGATTTCCTTTCTACCTTATCGTAGACATAAAAAAGAGGACCATCACGTCCTCTTTAAATATTGAACCTCTTCACTTTTTTATGAAGATACTTTATAGATTGAAAGCTATGACTCCTAAAACTGAACGATTTAGATTTCTAACCATCTGCAAGCTTTCTTCAAATTTTTTATAACGAGTAACACCATATTCCTCAACGAATAGAACATTGTCCGTTGCTAAAAGATCTTTTACATTTTGCAAATCTACAAAATGAATACCCTCTATATTTAATTTGTAATTTTCTTGTAATTTCTTTAAGATACGACTATCTGAACTGACAACCGCTAATGGTTGACCTTCACATCTATAACTCAAAAGTTGTGATAGGTTATCATTGGTAGTGATATTTGAAACAAAATCTAGTTGATAGGCCAAAAAGTCGCCTGCACGATTAATTGTAGGATTAAAAATATAGACAAGAACATTTCCCATAATAAGGAGAACAACACATAGAACTCCTATAACTGCTAAGCGCAAAACTAGATTTTTAAGATTGAAGCCAACTGTAATTTCACCACTAGGATTTAATTCTTTTGAATTGACTGTTTCTAGCTTTTCAATTTTAACATTTGCATAGGTACTCTTAAATTTATCAATTAATGAATCAAACTTAGTCTCAAGAAAATCATTTACCTCTTTGCTAGGTGTTAAAATTTTGATACTTACACCTGCGTCATCAATTAATGAATTTACCGTCAATTTTTTAGTCCAGTAGTCACTGGTTGAATTTTTTAAAGCTGATTCTGTCGTATCCAAATCACTAGCAATTTTTTTCATTTTATCTGAATCAACATCATTAAAAAGAAAGGCTCCATTTAGATTACCGTCAATTAATTTGGCATAAAAATCACTGTATCTTCCAGCTTGGTGGTTCAAAATTACTTTTGAAGAATCCTCTGGAGGCGTAATTTTATAAGTAATATAAGTTGAATAGCTAGATGTATCTTTCACCGTATTTTTGTTTTTGACCGCTGTAAGCGTAAATGGCACAGCGATAAGTGCAAATAAAACAATCAAAACTAGCAGATTCATTTTCCGTTTTTTATAGAGATTTGCAAATAGATCCTCTACTGAATAGTGTTCAAACATGAGTTAACTCCTTTTTTGTATTAGATATTGATTTTTTTTAGTAATCATTTTAGCGACAAATAGCATAACAAGAACAATTCCCCAGAATTGCATTGTAAACAGGTTAAAGAAACTTTCCGAAAAGCTACTTCTTGGCATAAAGAAGATATTATTCAAGATTAATAGGGACAAAGCGAATAAGATGGTTTTCGAGCGATAAGCAACTTGCAACATTGCTATAAATAATAAGCCAAGTAGGAAACTTAGTAGGAAAACTCCCATCATACCATAATCGGTATACAACTCCATGATATAACTACTACCAATACCATGACCTCTTAAGTATTCCTTGTTTAGGACAAGATAAGATAGGTTATTAGCGTAGCTATTACTATCAATGGCTAATTCAATACTATTTGTTGTATGTTCAAATGGTTTCGCTCCAAAAATGATTCCCAAACTTCCCCTTGCAAAATAGTCAATTATAGGACCAAAGGTGAAATTCCGAAAATCTCTATAAGGGAGACTACTGTTGTATAAAAATCCTCTTGCCAATACTCCAAAACTGGTCCCCTGTTTATAAATAAAATCAAGAAGAATATCCCAAAATCCTGTATGAGAAACTTGCACATTATCGCGCACATAATTAAGAATTCCCATTGCTAACATAAGAATAGGTGATCCAACAAAAATCGCCAATTTTTCTTTGAAGCCAATCCATTTTCCCTTTTCAGTCTGCTCACGCATAAAATAATATACGAAAGCAAATAGAATACTTAAAATGAAAGGATTACGTGTTCCTATTGCTAAATGAATGGTATTTGCGATAATAAAGGACACTAGCACTGCTGTCGCGTGTAATTTCTTTGGTTTAGTTGCCAAGTACATACACATCGCATAAACCGTAAATGTCGACAAGATATAGGTAAAATATGGAAGTTGACTCTCAAAATTTGCATAATAGTTGTAATAAGAAGTCTGTAAACGATAAAGTAAACGTTCAAGTAGTCTTAAAAAGTAAAATGGATAGGTAATCAAAAATACACTCAGTGATACAAAACGTAAGTTTTTTATAAAGTTTACAGTAGATTCATGTCTAACTTCTATATCGTGAACTTTTTTTCTGTTAATGTAATAACTCGCAATGAATCCTCCTATTGTCAGTCCCAATATTGAGACAATTACCACCAAAAAAGAAAAACGGTAAGCAATAGGTTGGTAAGTGTCTAAGGCACCATCTCTAAAGTAATCTATCGTGGGTCTGGATACCAAAAATATAAAAATTGTAACATAAAAAATAAAGTGAATTAAATAATATTTTATATTATTCCAGCAAAATAGAAGGCTACTAATCAACAACAATAGTAGAGTCGTTAACAGTACGACATTTTCATTTGTAAACAAATAAGTGATACCACTCAAAATTGTTAAGAAATAGCTTAGAATGGTCGCACAAAGCAATATTCGTTTGCCATCAATCATTTCTCTCCTCCTTTTCTAATTGATTTTTCTTGACTGTTCAATATTTTTTAGTAACAATATTCGATACAATCGTATGTTTAAAAATAGAGCTAAAGCACTAATTCGTCTCCCCATTCTAAAAATAGGATTTTTAAAAATAGAAAAAGCGTGCTTCTTCAAAAAATGATAAATCGCTGGATATCCTTTAATTTCTCTGTAATTCTCTCTCAAAAGCATCTTATCCAAAATAAAGAAGTGGGCATAGGCCAATCTGAAGAAAGCGACCTCTTTCAAGTCAGGATAGTTTTTCACAACTTCATTGTAAAACTTTTGGTAGATATCAATATAGGCTAAATCTTTCTCTGCATACGGTTTGGTCGTAATGCTATCCCCTCTATGGAAATAGTAATAATAGGGTTTGGTATTAACAACGTACTTCCTAGCCAACTTGATTAAATCAAAATGATAATAGGCATCTTCGTAAATCAATCCCTTAGGAAAGGATAGGGCAGTTGTAATCTCTCTCTTGATCAACTTATTGCAGATCGTTCCTGGTATTTTTTCACCTATAAGGTATTCCCTCAGAAATTTTTGAGAATCACAGACAAAATAATCATCCTGTTTGGCTGACTGTGGGCTTTCATCATTTGCATAGACATTCATGACGCCACAGCTAGAAACATCTGCATCTTCTTGAATTAATTGCTCATATAAACTCTGAATCATTTCTGGATGGATATAATCATCCGAGTCAATAAAAATCAGATAATCCCCATGAGCCTGCTTCATTCCATCGTTTCGCGCTTGTGACAGGCCTTCGTTATTTTTATGAAGCACTAACATCCTATCATCTTGTTCAGCGATTGAATCACACAAGCGACCACTTTCATCCGTTGACCCATCATCAACAAGAATGATTTCCAGATTTTGATAGGTCTGCTTCTGAATGGAAGCTATCGATTTTTCTAGGTATTGCGCCACATTATAGACTGGAACAATCACACTAATTAATGCAGTTTCCATGCTACTCCTCTAATAGTTTTTCTACTTGTTCGATTTGTTTGGCAATTGTAAATTGTTGAATGAATTGGCTGGCTTCATTAATATCAAAGTTTGAAGCAGAAGTCATATAGTTCGTAATTGCCTGAGCTGCCTCTTGATTGCTCTCAATGATTTGTCCGAATCGACCTTCTTGGGATAATTCCTCGGCACCTCCGACATCAGTAGAGACAAAAGGGATTCCAAGACTCAAGGCTTCCACATACACTCCAGGAAACCCTTCTTGTTTAGACATAGATAGGAGAACTTTCATCTGAGATAAATACTGATAAGGATTTTTTTGATAACCAAGGAAATGTACATAATCCTCAAGCCCATACTCTTGGACTCGTTTTTTCAGTTCCTCTTCCATATCACCAGCACCTATAAAGTAAAGGTGATAATTTTTTCCTTCTTGGTGTAATAACCGTATCACTTCCACCACACGGTCGGACCCCTTATTTTCCTCAATCCGTCCAATAGTACAGATACTTTGAGGCGCAATCTCGATATCAATCTTCTCTTGAGATTTTTCTAAAATAGTCTTAAAATCGTAACCATTGTATACCGTTTGCAATTTCGAAGCATAGTCTGGGTACACTTCTTTGATAGAATTACTGGTCTTTTTTGAAATTCCTACTATAGCATCCGCAGCATCCAACTGACATCTATGCGATTCACGTTTTGAACTATCCTTTAGGAATTCCTCAATACTTCCATGAATCCAAGATATCTTCTTTACTTCTTTTCTTTTAGAGAACAAAAGTGGTGGATTCATAATGGTAAAAGAAACTTCAACATCATAGTCATCTTTCACAAGCAAGCGACGAGTCAGTCTTGGAAAATAGATTCTCATTCTCCACAAAAGAGCTCGTAACCATCTTGGTTGACGATAATCCTGAAAAGCCTTTAAAATATGAACATTGTTGGGAACCATTTCATACCCCTTATCAAAGTGTTCCATTTCAAGAATATCAATATCATACTTTTCTGGATCCAGATTTGAAACAATGGTAGATAGAATCTTCTCTGCTCCGCCTCCGAGAGAAAAAGACCACATAAAGAATAAGATTTTTTTCTTAGCCACCATATTCTCCCTTATACTCTGTGTAGCTCTTGTCCATGTCTGCTATAATGGCATCATGATGCGGTACTTGCTTGTCTGCTGGTGGTGGTGTCATATAATCCCCAAAAGCAGTGCTGAGATAGGCATCATAGCCGACTGGAATAGGCATCTCAGTTCCTTCAAATGGCAAGAAGAGATTATCTTCAAAGGATGCGATTGGGTACTTGTTTCGCATGTAGCCAGGTCCTGAGCATAATTCCGTGATTCCATCACTCTCTGATAAAGTGTACTTGGTCATTTCTTTCTCAGCTTTTTTCCAAATGCGATAACGTAGAGATTTTGGCGTCAAGCCGAGTAAAATCCGACTTCCCCATTTCATGACTGCTCCATGCTTTTCTGGGACAGTTTGGGCGCAAAAGAGTGAATAAATCAAGGCCCAGCGGACTTGTTTCTTACGCTCAGCTGGATTTTTAGGATAATAATCTAAAGGTAAAACATCCAAAGCTAAACCGTGTGGCAAATCCAAATCCTTCTGATAAGGCTTGATACAAGTTGTTTCCTTATCACGAATAGTAATAAAAAGGTTACGATCTACAAAATCCTTGTGACTCTTTGACAAGAAATAACGCTCATCTGCATAACGAGGCCATAGTTCAACTAATTTTTCATAGTCCTTACGCGGCATGAAAAAGTCTAGATCATCATCCCAAGGAATGAAGCCCTTATGACGAAGGGCGCCAATGGCTCCTCCACCACAGAGGTAGCATAACAAATCATGTTCTTTACAAAATGCGACGAAATATTCAGCCATTTCCAGACTACGAGCCTGAATCGCTTTCAAATCACTCATATCTCTCCTCTTCTGTCCAATAACGAGTTATATCATTTTATTATACCATAAAAAAGCTATAAAAATCTATCAGATAGTAAGAAAAACCAAAGCTCATACCACCATTTCACTAGTGAATCAAACTTTGATTTTCATTTATCGCCTCTTATCTCATTCCCATTTGAGCGAGTTTTGTTTGGTATTTATTTTGATCGACAAGAAGTCCTTGCCCTCCATAGACATCATAAGCATCTACCCAGTCACCAAGTTCGGGTACCGTGAGTCTTTCAATGCCATTTTGAGCACCTTCTAGGACAGATAATCCATTGGTCAACAAGAAGCTATATGGTAGATTTGTTGATGTCATGCCAAAAACTTTTCCAAGTGCCTCTGATCCTGTAAAGAGCTTGGTTGGATCTTTGATCTGCTCAAGAACAGCTGACATGACTTGTTGCTGACGTTTGGTACGGCCGTAGTCTCCCTCATCATCATCACGGAAGCGAGCATAGTTCAGCAAGGTGGATCCATTCATCTGCTGTTTTCCAACTTTAATGGTTTGGGTTGGCGACTCTGTCTCTGTTGCATGCAGATCATCTCCAACTGTAGCTTCTGTCAAAGGTTGACCATTCAATGTTGAGAATTGGGCATCAATTGTTACTCCGTCAGGGAAGAGGGTATCAATGGCTGTTGCAAAGGCCTGGAAGTCGACCAGGGCATAGTATTTAATATCCAAGTCAAAGTTGTCTTTTAGAACCTTACGGACCATTTCTGCCCCTTTTTGCCCTTCTTGTTCCCCAAGTTCATAGGCAACATTTAGTTTGTTATCCATCTGTTTCTGGCCATTTACAATCTTACTATACCCGTTGATATAAACTAAGTTGTCACGCATAAAGCTGACTAGCTTGATCTTTTTATCCGATCCGCTGACATTTAGTACCATGATCGTATCGGTACGGGTTTCTGCACTATTTTGACCGATACGGCCATCTGTCCCCATGACTAGGATATTCACACCGTCTTTAGTATCTTGACCATTAAAGACCTCTACTTGAGCTGCCTTGGCGTCAGCTGGCTTATTGCTAGTAGTTGCCGACTGGAAACCTCGAAGAAACATAATAATCATGCCCGCAGCAACACATGTAATCAACAGCAAGAGCCAAGTCAGTATTCGTTTGAAGCGAATTCTTCTTTTTTTCTTTTTGACTTTAGGCAGAGGAGTTACCTTTTCATGTCTCTTAGATCGACTTCTACTGCCATAAGTCGGAAGATCAATATCTCTACCCCAAGTTTCTTCTTTTTCTTCTTGGTAGAAATGGTGAACTTCAGGCTTGGGACCTGCCATTTTTTGTTGCAGATAATCAAACTCCCTCCGTTCACGGTCGTTGAGGTAATGAATATTTTTGAAGAGATAGTCATAGCGTAACTGCTCGTGATGACTTAAAGGATTTTCTTTGCTCATTGACTCTCCTTTTCTAAATCGGTTATGGTAAAAATCGGGTAGGTTCCCAGTATCTTGTGCTGAATTCCAATGGCTTCTAGTTCTTGTCTGGCAAAATGAACCAGTTCTTTGTCACTATAGTCTATATCGATAATGAAAAAGTACTCTCCCAAGGCTGTTTTAAGGGGGCGACTTTCAATCTTTGTTAAGTCAATCCCTCTCCAAGCAAAGGTCGAAAGTGCCTTGTAAAGAGCACCAGGTAGGTTGTCTGGTAAGGTCAAGGCCAAACTCATTTTTTCAGCTTGCGAGTTCAAAGGAATCTTCGGTATCTCTGCCCCTAACACCCAAAAACGTGTGAAATTGGCTTCCATCTCCTGAATATCCTCTGCAATTAATTCCAAGCCATATTCTTCAGCTGAACTTTTAGGAGCAATAGCTGCATAAGGCTGATCTGGATGTTCTGAAATAAATCGAGCTGCATAGGCAGTACTGGCTGTTACCTCTATTTTAGCATCTGGATAGTGTGCATCAATGAACCTCTTTCCTTGAGCCAGAGCCTGAGGATGAGAAAAGATTTTCTCAATTTTTGAGTAACCTGGAACCACCATCAACTGCTGGTGAATAGGCTGGACGATTTCTGCGACTGCTTGGATACGAGCCTGATGAAAAAGGTAATCCAAGGTTTCATGAACACTACCCTCGATAGAATTTTCAACTGGTACCACAGAATAGTCCACTAAGCCTTGTTCATAGGCCTTGATAACATCTGTGATATTGGCAAAAGCCTGCAATTCCTCTTTGGGAAATGCTGTCTGCACAACATGATGCGAAAAAGATCCCTTGGGACCTAGATAGGCAATTTTCATCTCAGTTCCTCTATAATTTCCTCTGGGCTTAGCTTGGTCACATCCAAAACCCGACTGGCTACTTCCTCATACCAGGCCTGTCTTTTTTGAAAAATAGCTGCCAGTTCTTCCTTGCTATTATTTAGAAAAAGGGGACGCTGATTGTCCTTATCAGCTGCGATACGTTGGTAGAGAGTTTCAAAATCTGCTTTTAGGTAGATGTTATCAGGATTGGTCTTGAGCAAGTCACGATTTAGCTGAGAAATAACAACTCCTCCGCCAGTTGACACAACTCGGTCCGTTTTTAGTAAGTCAGCTAAAACTTCTGACTCCACCTGACGAAAGGCCTCTTCTCCCTTTTCAGCGAAAAAATTCGCAATGGACATGCCCAAACGTTCCTCGATTAAGGCGTCCATATCAATGTAGTCTGGGTTCAATCCTCTAGCGATTGTCGACTTGCCAGCACCCATAAATCCGAGTAATACCTTAGCCATGAATCAAGCTCTCCAAATCATCAAAGAAGCTAGGATAGCTGGTATTGATGGCTTCAGCACGGTCAAGTTCCACTTCTCCATCAGCAACCAAGAGGGCTGCGATGGCTGTCATCATCCCAATTCGATGGTCACCAAACGTATTGACTCTAGCGCCATGAAGTCTTGATTTTCCTTTGATAATCATCCCATCTGCTGTAGGAGTGATATCCGCCCCCATGCTATTTAAAGCATCTGCCACCACCTGAATGCGGTCTGTTTCCTTGACCTTGAGTTCCTCAGCATCCTTAATGACTGTTTCACCTTGCGCTTGTGTCGCTAAAAGGGCAATAATGGGCAATTCATCAATCAAGCGTGGAATCAAGGCTCCACCAATCTCTGTTCCTTTCAGGTCTGAAGACTCGACAGTCAGCGTTGCAGATTTAGCGATTGGGTCGATTTCAGTTATTTCTAATTTTCCACCCATGGCACGAATGACATCAATAATACCAGTACGCGTTTCATTGATCCCCACATTCTGTAGCACCACACGAGAGTTTGGCACAATCAAACCAGCGATCAACCAAAAGGCGGCACTGGAAATATCTCCTGGAACAACTACCTTTTGTCCTGTCAGTTTTTGTGGTCCTTGGACTGTGATCTTTTTGCCATCCACACTTAAATGACCACCAAATTGCTGAAGCATATCTTCGGTGTGGTTACGAGTACATTCTTTCTCGAGAATAACGGACTCCCCCTGAGCCTGCAAGGCTGCAAATATCAAGGCAGACTTGACCTGAGCAGAGGCGATTGGCAACTCATAGTGAATTGGTGTTAGGTTTTTAGTACCTTTCAAGTACAGAGGAGGCAAGTCTCGCTCTGTTTGACCAGAAATGCTGACGCCCATTTTTTTCAGAGGAATCGTCACACGGTCCATAGGGCGTTTAGAAAGACTATCATCTCCAAACATCTCTACTTCGAAGTCTGCACCAGCAAGGACACCTGAAATCAGGCGAATCGAAGTGCCAGAATTCCCCATATCCAAGGCGTTCTGCGGAGCTTTTAAGGCATCCATGCCTACACCTTGAATGGTAATAACCCCATCTTTGTCCTCAATTTTAACACCAAGGTCACGAAAAACCTGCATGGTTGAGAGCACATCCTCTCCACGCAGAATATCATATACCTTGGTTTCTCCCTCAGCCAAACTTCCAAAAATAATCGAACGGTGGCTGATAGACTTGTCACCTGGAACTCGGATACTGCCATGTAAGTGGCGAATGTTTGTTTTTAGTTTCATAGTTGACCTCATACTTGCAATACTTTTCTTATTTTATCACAAAAAAGCCAGAAATTCCTGAAATTTCTGGCTTTTATACAGATAAAATACTATTTCAATAATTCTGAAACAGGTTCAAAGACAATTTTTTCAATGTCTGAAAGGTAAATGGACAATTGTTGCTGTTTGGCAAAGAAATCTGACAAAAGAGCGTTCTCTTGGATTTGCTTGCTGAAGGACTGCATCTTTTCTTGGAAAGAGGCGTCTGGCATTTTCCCCGTTTGCGCCATGACTTGGATTTCTTGCTGGAAGGCGATATAGTCTGCAAAAATCTTGCTAGCTTGTTCATCAGCTTGGATGGCATCTTTTGCAGTCTTAACCGCCTTGTATTCTGGTAATTCGCGTAACCCACGACTAAGTTCATTTGCACTATCGTAAATATTTGACATGATTTTCTCCTTATTTGATGACGACTGTGTAGTCCGTATTTTCTGAAATTAAGCGCTCAGCTCGTTCTAAATCTTGAGCATTTTTAAAGGAAATTTGTAGAATCCCGTGAATATCCTCACGGTTTTCTTCGTTGATGTGGATGTTGACCAAGGAAGTTCCTCGTAGCAGTTCCAAAATCCGCAAGATAACATCTTCTTCATCGGGAACATCGACATAGAGGTCATAAGAACTGTCCACTCCACCACGCTTATGGATTTCCATGGCCTGACGTTGCTCACGCGCTTGGTTGAAAAAGTTCCAAATCTGCTCTTCTTCCCCCTTGCTAATAGCCTGACCAATCCCATCTAAGCGTTCCTTGAAATCCTCAATCCGCTCTAGGATGGTCTCGCGATTGGACAAAAGAATAGAAGTCCACATACCTGGTTCACTCTCTGCAATTCGAGTCATATCTCGAAAACCACCCGCCGCAAAGCGCCTTGTCATCTCATGTTCTTGAGCATAGACAGCTGTTTGCTCCATGAGACCTGATGCCAAGATATGGGGAAAATGGCTAATCTGTGAAGTTACACGATCGTGCTCCTTGGCATCAATTTCAATGAAACGAGCATGGAGACCAGAAAGTAGGTTCTTCATTTCCTCAATCGTATCTGGACTAGTCAAGCTAGATGGAGTAAAGATATAGTAGGCATTTTCGAAGAGATTAACATCGGCAGAGGCAGCTCCTGTCTTGTGGCTACCAGCCATGGGATGAGCCCCGACAAAACGAATTGACTTGCCAGCCAAGTATTCCTCAGCAACTTCCACAATGGAAGCCTTGGTCGAGCCAGCATCCGAGATAATGACGCCTTCTTTCAAGTTCAAACCTGCCAACTCCTGAATAAAAGCAATGGTCTGCTTGATCGGCAAGGTCAGAATGATGACATCTGCCAGAGGAGCAAAACTGGCAAAATCATCCGTTGCTCGGTCAATTATCCCCCGCTCCAAGGCAATGTCTCTCGAAGTCTGACTGCGATTGTAACCTAGAATTTCGTAATCGGGATGATCGCGCTTGATACCAAGCGCCATCGAGGCACCAATCAAACCGAGACCTGCGATATAGATGGTTTTTGCCATAGAGACTCCTTAATAGTTCTTTGTATACTCACGGTGTTTGGCTACCGCTTCTTTTAATTCCTCTAGGTTGTCCGATGAGAATTTTTCAAGAATTTCCTGCGCCAGAACTGTTGCCACAACAGCCTCCATGACAACACCTGCTGCTGGAAGAGCGGTCGGATCACTTCTTTCCACAGTTGCCTTGTAAGGTTCGTGAGTCTCGATATCCACACTCATCAATGGTTTATAGAGAGTGGGAATTGGTTTCATAACACCACGAACAACAATTGGTTGCCCATTGGTCATGCCACCTTCGAAACCACCTAGATTATTGGTACGCCGAGTATATCCGTCTTCTTTAGACCAGAGAATTTCATCCATAACTTGGCTGCCTTTGCGGTAACCAGCTTCAAACCCAAGACCAAATTCCACCCCTTTAAAGGCATTGATAGAAACAACTGCTTGGGCCAATCGCGCATCCAATTTTCTGTCCCATTGAACAAAGGAACCAAGGCCAACTGGAACACCTCCGACGACTGTCTCCACAACCCCACCGATGGTATCACCGTCACGTTTGATTTGATCAATATAGTCCTTGATTTCTTGTTCTCGTTCTTGGTTGACAATAGAAACTTCAGATTGGGCAGCTCTTTGCTTAATCTCAGCGACTGTTAGATTTTCGGGAACATCGATTTCCTTGCCACCAAAGATCACGACATGATTAGCAATCTCCATATCCAGTTCAGCTAAGAGGCGTTTGGCCACTGCCCCAACTGCCACCCTCATTGTAGTTTCACGGGCGGATGAGCGCTCCAAGGAATTACGCAAATCGTCAAAACGGTACTTGATGCCCCCTACCAAGTCGGCATGACCTGGACGAGGATGAGTGATTTTCCGTTTGCTTTTTAGGCGGGCTTCAATGTCCTCAGCAGACATGATATCCAGCCATTTTTGGTGGTCTTTATTGACGACATCCATGGTAATAGGAGCTCCTGTCGTCTTCCCATGGCGAATGCCAGAAGTAAAGACAACCTGGTCACTCTCAATCTTCATACGACCACCACGACCATATCCACCCTGACGACGTTTCAGATCCTCATTGATGGTCTCTGCTGTCAAAGGAAGTCCAGCAGGAATTCCTTCAATGATAGCTGTCAGACGGGGTCCATGTGATTCTCCCGCAGTTAAATATCTCATAGGTTCTCCTTATTTTACCAAGTAGTCTTTCATCTCTTCTAAGGAAACAGGGTGAATGCTCGCCGAACCAAGCTCTGGCACCAAGACCAATTTCAAGGTGTTCCCACGCGCTTTCTTATCATGAGTCAAAGCTTGATAAAGTTTATCAACATCCCAGTTTTCATAGTCAACAGGCAAACCAAATTTCTGACACATAGCTGTGATGGACTGGGTTATTCCAGCTGGCATGAGGCCTTTTTCCTCAGCAACCTTGGAAATCTGAACCATGCCCATGGCCACAGCTTCTCCATGCATGACCTTGCCATAACCGGCAGTCGCTTCAATGGCATGGCCAATAGTGTGCCCAAAATTGAGGTAAAGGCGAACACCGTTATCCAACTCATCCTCAACCACCATCTTGCGCTTCACCTGACAAGAATGTTCAATCAAAGTCTCTGCATGTTCCAGAATGCTCCCTACAGAACCATCCAGCTCCGTTAAGAGAGCCCACAGTTCTGGATCCTCAATCAAGCCGTACTTGATAACCTCACCCATCCCTTCAATCAGCTCTCTCTTTCCAAGTGTTTCAAGTACAAGTGGATCAATCAGAACCCCATCAGGTTGGGCAAAGGTCCCCACCATATTTTTAGCAAATGGAGTGTTGACGCCTGTCTTACCACCGATAGAAGAATCAACCTGGGCTGTCAAACTAGTCGGAATCTGAACAAAGTGAATACCCCGCATATAGGTAGAAGCTACGAAACTAGCTAGATCCCCCACGACACCACCACCAAGAGCCACGATTCCATCGCTACGAGTCAACCCCTGCTTAACTAGAAACTCATAGACTTTCTGAACAGTGGTTAAATTCTTTCTTTCTTCCCCTTCTAAGAAATCAAAAACAGCTACCTGAAAACCAGCATCTTCTAGGCTGAGCTTAACCTTCTCTGCATAGAGAGAAGCTACATGGTTGTCGGTTACGATAACCACTTTTTGAGGTTGCCAGAGTTCTTTCAACCATTGACCAGCCTGAGCTAGACAACCTTTTTCAATCTGAATATCATAAGGATGATGCGGAATATCGATTCTGATTTTCATAGTAGGGTCTCCTTTTCACTATTTATATTTTTCTGTTAAGGACTGCCAAATCTCGTCTGTCGGCATTTCTTTACCTGTCCACAGTTGAAAAGCTTCAGCAGCTTGATAGAGCAACATTCCCAGACCATTGACAGCTGGATTGCCCTGACTTCTGGCCCATTTCAAAAATGGTGTTTCAAATGGTTGGTAAATAATATCTGCAACCAAGAGAGTTTCTGGTAAATTGATGCTTTCTGGAACTGGGGACGACTGGCCATCCATCCCCACACTGGTCGCATTGACGAGTAGATCCGACTTGGCAATCTTTTCTTGCAGTTCAGAAATATCCTCTAAAGCATACAAGCCCACTTTAAAGTCTGTCTGCTCCTGTAACTTGGTCAGGTAAGGCCTTGTTTTTTCCATGGAAACTGAACGAACAAAGACTGAAATCTGACTGACGCCATCCAAAATAGCCTGTGCCAAAATGGACTTGGCCGCGCCACCTGCTCCCAGAATGGTCATTTTCTTATCCGAAATTGTAAAAGAAGGCAAGCTCTTAAAAAATCCCTTGCCATCTGTATTATATCCAATTAACGTTCCGTCTTGATTAACAACTGTGTTGACCGCCCCAATCAAACGAGCCTCATCACTCAACTCATCCAGATAAGGAATCACTTGTTCCTTGTAAGGCATGGAAAGATTGATCCCAAACATCTGGTAGCGACGAATATTAGCCACTGTTTCTGCCAAGTCACCCGCTTCAATCTCCCAAGCCACATAGACACCATTGGTAGCTGTCGCCTCAAAGGCCCTATTGTGGATAAAGGGTGAAATAGAGTGTTTGATGGGATTTGCAACAACTGCAGCTAAACGCGTGTAGCCATCAAGCTTCATCCAAAATCTCCCTGATTTTCTTCATGTTTGATAGAGAGATCTGACCTGGGGCACTCGCTTCATCCAGACTAGCAAATGACCAACTTGAACCCGTCACATCTGAAGTGATACGGGATACCTTGCCCATTTTCCCCATGGAAATGGTCACGTACTCTTGCTCAGGGTTGAGTGTTTTAAATCCTCGAGTGTAATTCATCAGGTCTAAAACATCCTGCTCCGTGTGGGCCATAACTGATACCTTGACCACTTTGGGAGAGAGACTGGTCAACTCAGACAGGATTTCCATCATGTTTTCAGGTGTCTCCTGGAAATTATGATAGCTCAATACGAGATTTGGAAAATCCAACATTTCCTCAAAAACGTCTTTGTAGCTGAAATACTCAAAATCTACATAATCCGGCTGATAAAGCTGAGTAACTTCCTTGATGATTTGAACATACTCTCCTGAGGAAAGTTCGATTTCTCCTCCCTCAGCGCGGGTCCGAAGGGTAAAGACAAGTTCACGTCCTGCAAATTTCTCAAAGATAGCGGGTGCTACCTGTAAAATAGCGTCCTTTGTAAGAAAGTCCGCACGCCACTCAATGATATCGGCATCTTCATACCTAGTGGCATCCAGTTCTTGCGCTTCTTCCAAACTTCTTGGCATTACTGAAACGATTAATTTCATCTACTAACCTTCATACTAATCACCTTGAGGTAATTACTGCTTTCATCTTTTTTATTATAGGCAAAGTCTGCTGGAAGACCGTATTGGTTCAAGACCTGATACCTTCTTCCTGCAAAACCTTTATCAATTTGTTCTGTAAATTTCTGGCGGGAAACATTGGCAGCATTGGTACTGGCAATGATAATGCCTCCCGGATTTAAAATCTCTAGACTCTGGGAAATCAACTTGTGATAGTCCTTAGCTACAGAGAATGTTTGTTTTTTATTGCGGGCAAAGCTCGGCGGATCAAGAACAATCACATCATAAGTCAAACTTTTTCGCTTAGCATACTTGAAGTACTCAAAGACATCCATAACGATAAAACGATGATTGTCCATGCTGAGTCCATTTGCCTGAAAATGAGCTTCTGACAGCTCTTTAGACCGTTTGGCCAAGTCAACTGAAGTCGTCTCACTGGCACCTCCCATAGCTGCAGCAACAGAAAAGGCAGCCGTATAGGAAAACATATTGAGCAAGGATTTGCCCATGGCTAGACCGTCAACCAGACTCCCACGAACCGCATGTTGGTCCAGGAAAATCCCTGTCATCAAGCCATCATTCATAAAAACTTGATAGAGCACTCCATTCTCAAGAACAGTAAAATCATCTGGCGCTTCCTCACCATAAACATAGGCAGACTCGTAGTCTAGACCTTTAAAACGAATCTTTTCATAAGCCCCCAAGACCTCAGGAAAAACTTCCTTAAAAGCCTTTACGATCAGCTTACGAATCTGGTAAACAAAGGAGTTGTACCAAGAAAAGACAGCATAATCTCCATAGAGATCAACAGTCAGACCACCAAAACCATCCCCCTCTTGGTTAAAAAGGCGAAAGGCAGTAGTCAAGTCATCTTGATAATAAGGCTTTCTAGCTTCCTTGGCCTTACGAAACAGAGATTCAAAAAAAGCTTGATTGAAACGAACCTTTTCCTTGCTGATGAACCAGCCAATGCCCTTGTTCTGCTGAGAAAGATAGGCACTCCCTAAAAACTTCCCGTCTTGACTAAGAACTTCTACTGCCTGATCCGTCAGTTCAATATCTGTTAAATCACTTGCTTCCAAAAGAACTAGACCCTTAGCTAGCTTTTTTTCAACACGTCTGCTGACCCTAATTCTATTCATAGCTACTATTATAGCAAATTTTGTGACAATTCTCAAAAAAGAAACCGTTTAACCAGTTGTACTTTAGTTTACTGAGTGTCATTTTTGTTCAAATAAGTTTATTCCATTTACTTTTTCACCAAAACATCCTTTCCCTTGTAATGGAAAGAGAGATTTTAATCGATAAAAATAGACAATTTCAGAAATGAGTATAGAAACTTGCGCAAACGTTTGCCTAGTTCTAAACTTTATGGTAGAATAAAACACAATATTGATAAACAAGAGGAAAAACAATGCAAAATCAGACACTTATGCAATACTTTGAGTGGTATCTGCCCCACGACGGACAACACTGGACGCGATTGGCAGATGACGCAGAACATCTAGCGAATCTTGGTATCAGTCATGTCTGGATGCCACCTGCTTTCAAGGCGACCAATGAAAAAGATGTGGGCTATGGTGTTTACGATCTTTTTGACCTAGGAGAATTTAACCAAAAAGGGACTGTCCGTACCAAGTATGGATTTAAGGAAGATTATCTGCAAACGATTCAGACTCTCAAGGAACATGGGATCCAACCAATGGCCGATGTGGTGCTCAATCACAAGGCTGCTGCCGATCATATGGAAGCCTTTCAAGTTATCGAAGTCGATCCGGAGGACCGTACCGTTCAACTAAGCGATCCCTTCACTATCAATGGCTGGACTCACTTTACCTTCGATGGTCGCCAAAATACCTACAATGACTTCCACTGGCACTGGTACCACTTTACAGGTACAGACTATGATGCCAAACGCCGTAAGTCTGGCATTTACCTAATCCAAGGAGACAATAAAGGTTGGGCAAATGAGGAATTAGTCGACAACGAAAACGGCAACTACGACTACCTCATGTACGCTGACCTGGACTTTAAGCATCCTGAAGTCATCCAAAACATCTATGACTGGGCTGACTGGTTCATTGAAACGACTGGTGTGGCAGGTTTCCGCTTGGATGCCGTTAAGCATATCGATTCCTTCTTTATGGGCAATTTCATCCGTGATATGAAGGAAAAATACGGTGAGGATTTCTATGTTTTCGGGGAATTTTGGAATCCAGACAAGGAAGCCAACCTAGATTATCTTGAAAAAACGGAGGAACGTTTTGACCTTGTCGATGTTCGTCTCCACCAGAATCTCTTTGAAGCCAGTCATGCTTGCGCAAGCTACGACCTTCGTACTATCTTTACTGATAGTTTGGTTGAAATCAAGCCTGACAAGGCTGTAACCTTTGTCGATAACCACGATACCCAACGTGGTCAAGCGCTTGAGTCCACTGTCGAGGAATGGTTCAAGCCAGCAGCCTATGCGCTCATTTTATTACGCCAAGATGGTCTTCCATGTGTCTTTTACGGAGATTATTACGGTATCTCAGGGCAATTTGCTCAACAAGATTTCAGAGAAATTCTTGACCGTCTCCTATCCATCCGAAAAGACAGGGCCTATGGAGAGCAAACAGACTACTTTGACGATGCCAACTGTATTGGATGGGTCCGTTCAGGTGCTGAACATCAATCCCCAATCGCAGTCTTGATTTCAAATGACCAAGAAAACAGCAAGTCTATGTTTGTTGGTCAAGAATGGGCTGACCAAACCTTTGTTGATCTCCTTGAAAATCATTCAGCACAAGTCACTATCAATGCTGACGGTTATGGAGAATTTCCAGTAGCAGCGGGTTCAGTCAGTGTCTGGGCAGCAAAATAAACCTATCAGTTACAAGCCAAATCCAACCGGATTTGGCTTTTTTGTATTCACAAAAAGACCTACCCAAATGGATAGATCTTTACTTGATTACAATTTACCTGCTACTGCATCCAAGAGTTCTTGGATTTTCGCTTGGTTACTTCCTCCTGCCATGGCCATATCTGGTTTACCACCACCACGTCCATCGACGATTGGAGCCAATTCTTTGACAAGATTTCCTGCATGAAGGTCTTTTGTCTTGCTTGCTACAAGGACATTGACTTTGTCGCCAATAGCTGCGACTAAGACAAGCACATCAGAATAGTCTTTTTGTTTCCAGTTATCCGCAAAGGTACGAAGGGCACCTGCGTCTGACACAGAAACTTGGCTAGCAATGTAACGGTGTCCGTTTGCTTCCTTCACATCCTTGAAGACATCACCTGCAGCTGCGGCGGCGGCTTTTTCTTTCAACTCAGCATTTTCTTTTTGCAAATGACGAACCTGTTCTTGAAGTCCTTCAACTTTATGAGGTACTTCCTTGAGTTGAGGTGCTTTCAAGGTTGCTGCGACGACTTTCAAAGCGTCTTCTTGTTCGCGGTAGGCTTCAAAGGCTTCCTTACCAGTCACTGCCAAGATGCGACGGGTACCTGAACCGATTCCTTCTTCTTTGACAATCTTGAAGAGACCAATCTCAGAAGTGTTGCCAACGTGGGTACCACCACAAAGTTCGACAGAGTAGTCACCAATCGTAACAACACGAACTTCTTTACCGTATTTCTCACCAAAGAGAGCCATAGCTCCCATTTCTTTAGCAGTGTCAATATCTGTCTCAACAGTTTCTACTGCAATTGCTTCCCAGATTTTCTCATTGACCTGTTGTTCAATAGCACGCAATTCTTCAGGAGTTACTGCTTGGAAGTGTGTGAAGTCAAAACGAAGGAATTCGACTTCGTTAAGGGATCCTGCTTGTGTTGCATGGTTTCCAAGGATATTGTGAAGGGCTGCATGGAGCAAGTGAGTTGCTGTGTGGTTTTTCATGACACGGTGACGACGATTGGTATCAATTGCCAAGGTGTATTCTTGGTTCAAAGCAAGAGGAGCAAGAACTTCAACAGTATGAAGAGCTTGTCCGTTTGGTGCTTTTTGAACATCTGTTACAGTAGCAACAAGGTTTCCTGCAGCGTCCAAGATTTGACCATGGTCAGCTACTTGTCCACCCATTTCAGCATAGAATGGAGTCTCTGCAAAGATGAGGGATGCAGTTCCTTCAGAAACAGCTTCTACTTCAGCGTTATCCGCTACGATAGCCACCAACTTAGAAGGCAATTGACTAGCATTGTAGTTGAAGACACTTTCCACTGTAATGTTTTGGAGGGTTTCATTTTGCATACCCATTGAGCCACCCTTAACAGCAGACGCACGCGCGCGTTCTTGCTGTTCTTTCATAGCTGCTTCAAAACCTTCACGGTCAACAGTCATCCCAGCTTCTTCAGCAATTTCTTCTGTCAATTCTACTGGGAATCCATAAGTATCGTAGAGTTTGAAGACATCTGAACCAGCAATGACAGATTGACCTTTTTCTTTCAAATCAGCTACAATGGTTTCTGCAAAGTGTTGACCTGAATGAAGGGTACGAGCAAATGACTCTTCCTCGCTCTTAACGATTTTCTCGATAAAGTCACGTTTTTCAAGCACTTCTGGGTAGTAGCTTTCCATGATTTTTCCAACAGTTGGAACAAGTTTGTAAAGGAAAGGTTCGTTGATGCCCAATTTTTGACCATGCATAGAAGCACGACGGAGCAGACGACGAAGGACATAACCACGACCTTCATTTCCTGGAAGGGCGCCATCACCGATGGCAAATGAAAGAGAACGGATGTGGTCAGCGATAACCTTAAAGCTCATGTTGTCGCCATCTTGGTCGTAGACCTTACCAGACAATTTCTCAACTTCGCGAATGATCGGCATGAAGAGGTCTGTTTCAAAGTTTGTTTTAGCCCCTTGGATAACCGCCACCAAACGCTCCAAACCAGCGCCCGTATCAATGTTCTTGTGCGGCAATTCCTTGTATTCGCTACGAGGAACAGCAGGATCCGCGTTAAATTGTGACAAAACGATGTTCCAGATTTCGATGTAACGGTCGTTTTCGATATCTTCAGCAAGGAGACGAAGACCGATATTTTCTGGGTCAAAAGCTTCTCCACGGTCAAAGAAAATTTCTGTATCTGGTCCAGAAGGTCCAGCACCAATTTCCCAGAAGTTGTCCTCGATTGGGATCAAGTGACTTGGATCTACACCAACAGCAATCCAACGATTGTATGAATCTTTGTCATCAGGGTAATAGGTCATGTAGAGTTTTTCAGCTGGAAAATCAAACCATTCTGGGCTTGTCAAAAGCTCGTAAGCCCAAGTGATGGCTTCGTCACGGAAGTAATCACCGATAGAGAAGTTCCCCAACATTTCAAACATGGTATGGTGACGCGCAGTCTTCCCTACGTTTTCGATGTCGTTAGTACGGATGGCTTTTTGCGCATTGGTAATACGTGGATTTTCAGGAATGATGGTTCCGTCAAAATATTTCTTAAGAGTTGCTACACCAGAGTTGATCCACAAAAGTGTTGGGTCGTTTACTGGAACCAAGCTGACTGATGGTTCTACAGAGTGGCCTTTGCTTGCCCAGAAATCTAGCCACATTTGGCGAACTTGAGCACTAGATAGTTGTTTCATAATATCTCCTTATTTACTTGTTTAATTTGATTGGCTTTCCAGCATCTCCACATAGTCAATTGCGACACAGAGGGAAATGACCAGATCTGCATAAGAGTCCTCAAGGACAGTTACAGTGTAAGTCGAGGTCAAATGGAAAATCTCTTTTCGAATCTCGGCAATCACTTGGTCGCGGTCATCCAGCAATTTGAAATTCAAATCCCAGATATTGCCCTCGATACGAAGCCCTAGATCATCAAACTCATACTTATCTCGAAAGAAAGTCAACTTCTTACGAATAACGAAATTTGAACCATTTCGTAGCTGAATAGTAAAGCGAGGAAGTAAGGTGAAAAATTCTTTACTAATCTCACTGATTTGCTCACCATAGGCGTCATAGATAGTAAAGGTCTTAGGAATTTGGAAGAAAGAGCCCTCCACCTGATAGTTCACTACTCCTCTGTCATCCTTGATATCAAAACGTTCGCCTCCAAGACGAAACTTTTGTTTCACGAGAAATGTCTTCATAAACACCTCCAAAAATCAAAAGACAAGTCCATATCACGAAGGGCGAAAAACCGCGGTACCACCTTCATTCAATGAACTTGTCATTCTCTTATTCTTATGCAATTGTCTGATTGAGTAGCATGATTTCCTACCTTAGATGGCTCGCAGCACCGCCATTTCTCTGGACTAAGACAACTGAAAATCAATTCTCAACTTTACTATTATACTGTTTTGATAGAGATTCGTCAAGCTTAATAACCATGAAGTAAAACTCATTTTTTTAACAGTTTACCAAATATTATATAGGCGATAGACCACAAGAAACATCCAACCAATAAGAATTGACCTAAAACAATGAGATAATCCAAAATTGAGATCAACTTATACCATCCACTAAATAGAAGACAGGGAAGAACAGTAAAAAACATAATGATAAAATGTATAATAGATTGTTTAAATAGCGACCATTTTTCAATTTCATAAATTACCGAGGCTGATGCTATCGAGGTAGCAATAATGCCAACCAAAAATGTACTTTTAACCTGAAAAATATCAGTTCCTTGAAGTCTCATAAAAATTGACAAACTGGTCATAATGACAAAAGGAATCATTCCTCTAAAAATAGCTTTTTTAATCATAGCTATTACCTCAATCATAAATTAAAATGCCTTTAACTCTATCGAAATTATAGCATAGTTAAGTATATTTTTCTACTAATTCATAATCTATTTTAATAAATAACCTAGCCATAAAATGGTTAATTTTCTATGGCTAGGTTTTATTTTTTTGTCTGATTGAAATTATTTCCGATAGCAGATAATCTTCTACTTCCGATACATCTTAAATTGTAGGAAGAGGTCGCTGTAAATTCCTGTCCATTTATGATCAAACTTCTCATAAACTTCGAGGTGTTTCATAGTATCTGCATCTGGATAGAAGGACTTGTCCTCTTTTATCTCCTCAGGGAGCATTTCCTTAGCAGCATTGTTTGGTGTTGAATAGCCGACATACTCTGCATTCTTGAGAGCATTTTCAGGCTTCAACATAAAGTTAATGAAGGCATAGGCTGCATCCTGGTTCTTGACCGTTTTAGGAATGACCATGTTATCAAACCAGAGATTGCTGGCCTCAGTCGGAACGACATACTTGAGATTAGGATTTTTCTCCAACATCTGGCTGGCTTCCCCAGAGAAGGTCACGCCGATGGCCGCATTGTTCTGGATCATGTAACCCTTCATCTCGTCAGCCACGATGGCCTTGATATTTGGAGTCAGTTTGTAGAGTTTATCCACTGTCTCTTCCAACTGCTGAGGATCCTTTGAGTTGAGGCTGTAACCAAGTGAGTTAAGCCCGAGTCCCAGCACCTCACGTGCCCCATCAAAGAGCATGATAGAATCCTTATACTCTGGCTTCCAGAGGTCATCCCAATGCTCAGGCGCCTCATCTACCATGGTTTCATTGTAGACAATTCCCAAAGTCCCCCAGAAATAAGGGATGGAGAATTTATTGCCCGGGTCAAAAGACTGGTTGAGGAACTCAGGTCCGATATTTTCGATTCCTTCAATTTTTGAATAATCGAGTGGTACCAAGAGGTCTTCGTCCTTCATCTTATTAATCATATACTCACTCGGGATGGCAATGTCGTAGGTCGTTCCACCTTGCTTAATCTTGGTATACATGGCTTCGTTGGAGTCAAAGGTCTCATACTGGACTTGAATACCTGTTTCTTCTGTGAATTGCTCCAAGAGTTCTGGATCGATATAGTCCCCCCAGTTGTAAATAACCAATTTCTGACTATCTCGGCTATTGATTTTACTATCTAGATGCGTCGCAATCCCCCACAAGACAAGAATAATTGCTGCAATTCCTGCTAAAAATGAATAGAGTTTTTTCATGCTTGCTCCTCCTTCTCACGTGAGATAAAGTAATATCCAATAACTAGGATAATACTAAAGAGAAAGACAAGTGCAGAGAGGGCATTGATTTCTAGCGAAATCCCCTTACGAGCACGAGAGTAAATCTCGACTGACAGAGTCGAAAAGCCATTTCCCGTTACAAAGAAGGTCACGGCAAAGTCATCTAGCGAATAGGTGAAGGCCATGAAATAACCTGCAATGATAGACGGGGTCAGGTAAGGAAGCATGATTTCCTTGAACATCTGAAACTGACTGGCACCAAGGTCATAAGCTGCATGGATCATGTCATCATTCATCTCCTTGAGACGAGGCAAGACCATCAAGACCACGATAGGGATGGAAAAGGCCACGTGACTAGATAGAACCGTCAAAAAGCCAAGTGAAAACTTAAGCTGGGTAAAGAGAATCAAGAAGCTAGCACCAATCATAACGTCGGGTGCAACCATGAGAATATTATTGAGTGATAGAAAGGCTTCTTGGTATTTCTTACGAGACTGATAGATATAGATGGCACCGAAAGTCCCGATAATAGTCGCTATCAAGGCTGATAGAAAGGCCAAGAAAAAGGTTTGGGTGAGGATCAACATAAGGCGACCATCACCAAACATGGTTTTAAAATGGCTCAAGCTAAAACCAGTAAAGCTGTTCATATCATCGCCAGCATTAAAGGCATAGCCAATCAAGTAAAAAATTGGCAAATAAAGGATGATAAAGACAAAGGCTAGGTAGAGATTGGCAAATTTTTTCATCGTTCTCTCCTTTCCTTGGTCACCCACATGGTGATGAACATGGTCAGGACGAGGATCACACCGATAGTAGAACCCATTCCAAAGTTGTCATTAGTAAGGAAGTTCTGCTCAATAGCCGTTCCAAGTGTGATAACACGGTTACCCCCAATCAAACGGGTCAGCATGAAGAGACTCAAGCTTGGAATAAAGACAGACTGAACCCCACTTCTCACTCCGTTCATTGATAGAGGGAAGATGACATGGCGGAAGGTCTCCCACTTGGTCGCACCGAGGTCGTAGCTAGCATTGATGAGATTGTTATCCATATCGTCCAAGACATTGAAAATGGGCAAAATCATAAAGGGAAGCTCGATGTAGCTTGCGACAAAGATAAAGGAGAAATCCGTAAAGAGCAACTGCTGCGAACCGATTCCGATGAATTCCAAGAATTGGTTAATAGAGCCATCTTGACCAAAAATCCCGATAAAGGCATAGGCCTTGAGGAGCAGGTTGATCCATGTTGGCAGGATAATCAGCATGAGCCAGAGTTGACGGTGCTTGAGACGAGTCAAAAAGAGGGCTGTTGGGTAGCTGATGAGAAGCGTCACCATAGTCACAATCCCTGCATAGAGCACAGAGTTGAAGCTCATTTTAAGGTAGGTCAAGTTTTGTGACGCAAAGTAAGATTTATAGTTTTCTAAACTAAACTGCCCTTCGATGTTGAAAAAGGATTGACCGAAAATCAAGACTAAGGGTGCGAGAACAAAGAGGGCAATCCAAAGCATATAGGGCACTACAAAGAGTTTAGAGGTTGTTTTCTTCATCTCTTTCCTCCTCGATCGCGTTAATCAGACCTGCTTCTTGCTCTTCGATTTCTACGTACTCCTCGATACGAGCATCGAATTCTTCTTCGGTTTCGTTGAGACGCATGATATGGATGTCTTCTGGTTCAAAGTCCAGACCGATTTCCTCACCCACAATGGCCTTACGAGTTGAGTGGATCATCCATTCATTACCAAGTTCGTCGTAGGCGATAATCTCGTAGTGAACCCCACGGAAAAGTTGAGTATCCACCTTAACTTGGAGCTTGCCTTCTTCAGGAAGTGTAATACGCAAGTCCTCTGGACGAATAACAACTTCCACAGGCTCGTTTGGCTTCATCCCACCATCGACCGCTTCAAAGCGTTTGCCGTTAAACTCGACCAAGTAGTCCTCAATCATAGTTCCTGGCAAGATGTTGGATTCACCGATAAAGGTAGCTACAAAGTGGTTGATAGGCTCATCGTAGATATCCACAGGTGTTCCTGACTGGACAATTTCGCCATCATTCATAACGAAAATCCAGTCACTCATAGCAAGGGCTTCCTCCTGATCGTGAGTGACAAAGACAAAGGTAATCCCCAATCGTTGTTGCAGTTCACGCAGTTCGTACTGCATGTCTGTCCGCAATTTCAAGTCCAGCGCTGACAAAGGCTCGTCCAGCAAGACCACACGGGGTTGGTTGATGATGGCACGGGCAATAGCTACACGCTGACGTTGTCCCCCAGATAGTTTACGGATGGAACGTTTTTCATAACCTTCCAACTGAACCATCTTGAGGACTTCCGCAACACGTTGTTCGATTTCTTTCTTGTCGACTTTACGCAAGCGGAGTGGAAAGGCAACATTTTCAAACACATTCATATGTGGAAACAAGGCATAGGATTGGAAGACCGTATGGACGTCTCGCTTGTTGGTTGGGATATCGTTGATCCGTACCCCATCCAGCAAAATATCTCCTGTCGTCGCATCCAGTAAACCTGCAATGATGTTCAGTATGGTTGATTTTCCTGAACCAGATGCGCCTAAAAGAGTGTAAAATTTCCCTTCTTCCAACTCAAAGTTGATGTCTTTGAGAACCTTGGTGTTGCTGTCTTCAAAAACTTTAGAGACGTTTTTGAATTCGATAATTGGTTTTTTCAATTGTCATAAATTCCTTCTTTTTCATAAATTAACAGATCCGGGATCTGTCAGGCCACTACTACCTCGTGTAGGAGTTTGAACTGCCTACATGCATCTTCGCTAACGATAGGCTTTCACCCCCTTTCTATTGACATAGTAGCAGCTTTTCTGCCTAAATTTTACTCTTTCTCACCCAAGATTCGGACTTCTCTCTCAAGGGTGACACCTGAGTGTTCCTTGACTTTTTCAATAACAGATTGGATCAAGTCCTCATAGTCTTTCGCCGTTCCGTCAGCAACATTGATCATGAAGCCAGCGTGCTTTTCAGACACTTCAACACCACCGATACGATAGCCTTTCAATCCAGCTTCTGAAATTAACTGACCCGCAAAATGACCAACAGGACGCTTAAAGACCGAACCACAAGATGGGTATTCTAGAGGTTGTTTGAGTTCACGTAGGTGCGTTAAGCGGTCCATTTCTTGCTTGATAACCTGATGATTCCCTGGAGATAGGGCAAATTTAGCTGACAAAACAACAGCTCCAGAATCTTGAACAGCTGAATGACGGTAACCAAAAGCCAATTCCTTGGCAGATAAGGTCTCAATCTCCCCTTCCTTGGTCAAAATTTGACAAGACTGCAAGATATGGGCAATCTCTCCTCCATAGGCACCCGCATTCATAAAGACCGCACCACCGACGCTCCCTGGAATGCCACAGGCAAACTCGAATCCAGTCAAACTATGACGGAGGGCAATACGTGTCGTTTCAATCAAGTTGGCCCCAGCTTCCGCTTCAATGGTATAACCATCAACTGAAACGTTATTGAGCTTGTCACACAAGATGACAAATCCACGAATTCCACCGTCACGAACGATAATATTGCTGGCATTTCCTAGCACCATCCAAGGAATATTCTCTTGATTGGCAAATTGAACGACACGCGCCATCTCATAGCGATTGCGTGGCAAAACCAGATAATCCGCTCGACCTCCGACCTTGGTATAGGTATAGGTCTTCAAGGGTTCCTTGAAACGAATATCAATTCCTTCTAATTGTTCTTGTATTTTAGTTACTAATGTCATATCTCTCATCCTTTTGTAAAGTCATTTCATTATACCATTTTTAAAGGCTTTTGACGAACCGAAAAATGGAAGTATCAAAGCATTGCATAAAAAAAGAGGTGAACCTCTTTTTATGATGATTTTTTCCAAAATGTAGATTTTGTAAGCCAGACAAAGGCAAGTACTTCTACAAGAAGAATGCCCTCCACTAGAAGCGGATTTGTAATCCATCCCACTTGAGATAGAGCTGGAGCTAAGTCAAACAAAGCATGCAAGCCATAGGCAGCAACGAGATAGATCCATTTCTTTTGACGGACACTTTGATAGACCCAGACAGTAAGGCTCATTTGGAGAACCAGAGCAAGGACACGCTCAACTCCTAGTAGATAGATCTGCCATGCTGATAGAGACTGAACTGTTTCTAATGTACTCTTTGTAAGAAGATTCGCCGCATCAGTATTTGATGACTGTACTAGTGAAAAGAGGATCAAAAGGCTAATCAAACTTCCCATTCCGAGGTAGAGCATCTCTAAGCCTCCATGTCCTAAGCCATAAGCCCAAGCATCTCTATCTTCCAACTTTCTCTTTTTCTCCAACCATTTAAAAAAGATAAAACGGGCCGTCTCTTCAAAGAGGGCAGCCATGGCAATCCCATAAAGGACGTATAAGAAAGGCTGCTCCTGCATGAGCGGAATGGTTCCATCTTTTTGCGGATGGAGTACCAGAAGGTGAACCATCTTCTCTAACACTTGAGAAGAAACAAAAAATGCGATTGCCCCCAAGCCCATCACTGCAAGAGAGATTTTAAACCGTTTTTTGGCATACCAAGTTCCACCTACTAGAATGAGAACTAAAGCGATCATGGTGAGGATAATATGTACTGTCATCTTTTTCTCCTATTCTGACTTATCAATATCTTTCTTCATCTCGTCAACGTTAAATTTGGCAAATAAATACTGGCGATCTTGGACTGGAAAACGTTGGTCCAACTGGTCGACTGCCCCAACCTCAATCATTCCTTCTTTGATAACAAAGTCCATCACATGCCCACCAAAGGTCAAATCATCTGAGATAAAATGCAAATGGTAACCTGCAACACTCACTCCATGGAAAATCTCTGGCGTCCAAAACCCAACAATGGTTCCCGATACATTTTCACGGCTATATTCAGGTTGGTGAGTCGCCACATCAGCAAACTTGGTATCAGGTGTGGATTTGGGAATCATCCGCACGTGCATTTGTGAAAATTCGCCATGAATCTTGATGGAACGAAAAAGATTCTCCCCATCATAGTAGGATTCAATTCGCTTTTCCAATTCCTTATCTGTCATCTCAAAGCGCTGGCGGAAAATCACCTCTGCCTGATGAGGAACCACTGCTGCATAGGGAATAAGAGCATCCGCTGCCACCTCGACGATTTCAGGCGTTTGACCAGATCCCTTGGCTTGATAAGCCTTGCCATCAAGGACAATCAACTCCCCATCAATCGAATCCAAAGTTCCCAAACCGAGGTCACCATGTTCCAGCAATTCTCCCACTGTCATGGTTCCACCATAGAGACCTGCCATTAGGGCACCTAGAGTATTGTATTGAAATAATTTTACTGGTTCCTGCACTTTTCTATCCATTCTCTTTCTTAACTTCTTTTCAATGAATCATCATACTTTCTAAGTATACCACATTTGCTCCTAGTTGTGAAAGGGAGAAATACTTTTCCCATTGCAAAGGAGGCAAAAAAAAGGTACAATGTAACAAAATCAAGGGAGGTCTGGAATGAAGAAAGAAAGTAAATACCAAGCAGTCGTTTCCTTTCTCAAAAAAGGTATCGAATCAGGAAAATTTCCAACAGGTAGCCGGCTTCCCTCTATCCGTCAACTGAGCCAAGACTTTCACTGTAGCAAGGACACTATCCAACGAGCCCTACTGAAATTACGCCATGAACAATACCTCTATGCCAAACCCCAAAGTGGCTACTATGTTCTAGAACAAGGACAGCACCAAGACTTGGAAATTGAAGTCACTGACGAGCATGCTAGTGCTTATGACGATTTCAGACTCTGCGTCAACGAAACCCTGATAGGCCGAGAAAACTACCTCTTCAACTACTATGACAACCAAGAAGGCCTTGAGGAACTCAGACAATCTGTCCATCAACTCCTCTTTGACCAAGCCCTCTACTGTAAACCCGATCAACTTGTTCTAACTTCTGGCACCCAGCAAGCTCTCTTTATCCTTTCTCAGATTAACTTTCCGAGCGAGGGAGCTGAGATTTTGGTCGAACAACCGACCTACCACCGAATGAATCGCCTCTTGGTCGCTCAAGGATTAGCCTACCAGACCATTGAACGCCGTATTGATGGCATTGACCTTGAAGAACTGGAAGAACAGTTCAAATCTGGGAAAATCAAGTTTTTCTACACTATTCCTCGCTTCCACTATCCTCTAGGTCATTCCTATTCTGATCAGGAAAAAAGGGCTATTCTAGATCTAGCAAACCAGTATGGTGTTTACATCGTAGAGGATGACTATCTAGGAGATTTAGACCCTAAAAAAGGGCAGACCTTCCACTATCTGGACACTGAGGATCGGGTCATTTATATCAAGTCCTTCTCAACCAGCCTCTTTCCAGCCCTTCGTATTACCGCTCTCATTCTCCCAAATGCCCTAAAAAAGGCCTTTGTTTCCTACAAAAATATCCTGGACTATGACAGCAATCTCATCATGCAAAAGGCTCTCTCTCTTTACATCGATAGCCGGCTATTTGAAAAAAATCGACTGGCCAGACTGACCCTTCAAGAGAACTATCAGACTCAGATAAAGAAAGTGCTTGAAGAAAACACCTGTCCCTTGCCCCACTATCCTCTACATGATGGTCTTTTGCTTGATTTGAGAGACTATCCTAAAATCACCAGTTTAAAACACAGCTCACTCAAACTAGACTTTTTTGAGAAGGCTTATTTGGACGCCTGTCCTTATCAGTTCGCTAAAGTCTCTCTCGAAAATCTAGAAGAGTTATTAGAATACATAAAAGCAGAATTGGATTAAAGTCCAACTCTGCTTTTTCTTATTGTTCAACTTCTGTTAGTTTCGCTGCTTTTTCAAGATAGCTTTGATAGGTTCCGTCATCTTTTAGTTTTTGGATAACCTTATCTACTACTGCTTTCAGGTCTGATTGATCCTTCTTGATAGCAACGGCATTGGCTTCGCCATCTTTCATTGTCAAATTAACAGTTGCAACGGCAAGATCTGAGTTTTTACCTGCGTAGCTAAGAGCAACTGGTTCATCCATATGAACAGCATCTACTTTTCCAGCCTGCAATTCATTAACTGCTTCCCCCATATTAGTCAAAGAAGTCAGTTGAGCATTTGGCAATTGTTCCTTCACCATAGTTTCTGGAACGGTTCCCTTTTGAGCTGCGATATTCGCACTTGCGAGGCTTGAAAGATCCTTGTACTTGTCTAAATCGGATTTTCTCACCAAGAAACTCATTTTGTTCTCATAGTAAGGGATTGAAAAGTCAAAGACTTCCTTTCTCTCATCTGTAGCACTAATTCCTGCAATGGCTAAGTCAGCCTTTCCAGTTTGAAGGCTGGTCAAAACATTGTCAAAACTCATGCTAGAGATTTCAAGTTTAACCCCAAGCTCATCCGCAATCGCTTGAGCCATATCAATATCTGCCCCAACCACTTGGTTTTTACCATCTACCAAGGATTGGAATTCAAAAGGTGCATAGTCTGGGCTGGTCGCAACGACTAGCTTTCCTTTTTGTTTAATAGCGTCCACAGCTGACTGGGAACTATCCGTACTGGATTGACAAGCTACTAAAATCACGCTGGCCAGCATGCTACATACAACTAATATCCATTTCTTAAATTTCATAAATAAACGACCTTTCTATTATTTTTGAATAATTATAACTCTTTTAAAAATAGTTGTCAACCCTTTTAGAGATTTTGAATATAAAATAATTCCTTTCATAAAAAGAAGACTGATTTATCACAATCAGCCTTTTATTCTGTATATTTAAACCGTTTCTTATAGTTCGACAATCTTCCCTGTTTCAAAGTAAACAACCCATTCACAGATATTTTTAGCGTAGTCTCCGATACGTTCCAAGAAGGAAATTACCTGGAAGTAATCACGGCCTGTAACGATGGCTTCAGGATGTTTCCTAATCTCCTCTGTAGTAAGATCACGAATACTATCAAAGTAATGGTTGATTTTTTCGTCCATAGCCGCTACTTCATAGGCTTGATCCACAGAACCATTCAGGTAAAGTTCGAGAGCAGATTCAACGAAGTTTTTCACATCGCGCCCCATTTTTTTGATTTCTTCCTCAACGGCAGGGATGCGTTGTTCCCCCTTCATACGAATAGTTGCTTTTGCGATTGACACCGCATGGTCTCCCATACGTTCCAGGTCCGATACTGCCTTGAGAACGGTCAATACAGTACGGAGGTCTTGAGAAACAGGTTGTTGAAGGGCAATCATTTCAAATGATTTCTTTTCGAGTTTCACTTCATATCCATTTACTTCTGCATCTTCCTCAATAACTTCTTTTGCCAAATCACGGTCATGTGTAACAAAGGCACGCACTGTACGATTGATTTGTGAGAGCACTTCTTGTCCCATAGCATAAAACTGGTTGTGCAATTTCTCTAAATCTTCTTCAAATTGAGATCGTAACATCATTCAACTCCTTATCCAAATTTTCCTGTAATATAATCTTCTGTTTCCTTGTTTTGTGGGTCTAGGAACATTTTCTTAGTATCGTTAAACTCGATCAAATCCCCATCTAGGAAAAATCCTGTTTTATCAGAGATACGAGAGGCCTGTTGCATCGAACGCGTTACCAAGAGCATGGTGTATTTATCTTTCAGACCATACAAGGTTTCCTCAATCTTACCAGCCGAGATAGGATCCAAAGCTGAAGTTGGTTCATCCAAGAGAATAATCTTGGGACTGGTTGCTAAGACACGAGCAACACAAACACGTTGTTGTTGTCCACCTGAGAGACCAATGGCTGAATCATGCAAGCGATCCTTGACCTCATCCCAAATAGAAGCGCGTTGCAAAGCTTTTTCCACCGCTTCATCCAAAACATGTTTATCCCTGACTCCATTGATACGTAGGCCGTAGACAACATTTTCATAGATAGACATAGGGAAAGGATTGGGCTGTTGAAAGACCATACCGATTTCCTTACGCAATTCAACCGTATCGGTACGTGGACTGTAGATATTGTGGCCATTGTAAATCACTGTTCCAGTTGTTGTCACCTCAGGATTTAGATCGCCCATGCGGTTGATGGCTTTGAGCAGGGTGGACTTTCCTGATCCAGAAGGACCAATCAAGGCGGTTATTTCCTTAGGTTGGAAAGAAAGGGAAACACTATTCAAAGCCTTCTTTTTATTGTAATAAACGGACAGGTCTTTAACCTGCAAAATCGGTTCTGTCATACTGCTTCCTTTCTAACCAAAGTGTCCCGTTACATAGTCATTGGTTGACTGTAACTTAGCATTTTGGAAAATATTGGATGTCTTATCATACTCGATCAAATCGCCCAAGTAGAAAAATCCTGTGTAGTCACTTGCACGCGCTGCCTGCTGCATACTGTGGGTAACGATGATGATGGTAAAGTCTTTCTTCAATTCCAACATGGTTTCTTCCAGTTGGGCTGTCGCAATCGGATCCAAGGCTGACGCCGGTTCATCCATCAAGAGGATATCTGGCTTAACAGAGATGGCGCGAGCGATACAGAGACGTTGTTGCTGACCTCCAGAAAGCATCAAGGCTGATTTATGGAGGTCGTCTTTGACCTGATCCCAAAGGGCAGCCTGTCGGAGAGAGGTTTCTACAATTTCATCAAGTACTTTCTTGTCCTTAACACCTGCACGTTCATGAGCAAAAGTAATGTTGCGGTAAATAGACTTGGCAAATGGATTTGGACGTTGAAAGACCATTCCGATATGCTTGCGCATCTCATAGACATTGATTTCTGGACGGTTGACGTCAATCCCTCGGTAGAGGATTTGACCTGTGACCTTGGCAATATCAATGGTATCATTCATCCGATTGAGACTGCGAAGATAAGTAGATTTCCCAGATCCAGAGGGGCCAATCAAGGCTGTAATTTTATTTTTTTCAAATTGCATATTGATGCCCTTGATGGATTCATTTTTACCATAGTAAACATGTAAATCCTTGGTGGAGAGGGCCACTTTTTCTTCAGGGAAGGTGATGATATGCTTTTCATCCCAGTTATATTTTGACATGGCTTCTCCTTTAGGCAGCGGTTAATTTCTTGTGTAGATAGCTTCCGAGTTTGCGTGCTCCAAAGTTAAAAATCAAGATAAAGATGAGGAGCACAGCAGCAGAACCAGCAGATACAATGGTAGCATCAGGAATGGTTCCTTCACTGTTGACCTTCCAAATGTGGACAGCCAAGGTTTCTGCTTGACGGAAGATTGAGATGGGGCTGGTAACACTGAGGATATTCCAGTTAGACCAGTCAAGGGCTGGAGCGGATTGTCCTGCCGTATAGATAAGAGCGGCGGCCTCACCAAAGATACGGCCAGAGGCCAAGACAACACCCGTTACGATGCCTGGAAGAGCTTCTGGAATGACGACATGAACTACAGTCTCCCAACGAGAAATTCCAAGAGCTAAGCCAGCCTCACGTTGTGTATGGTGAACGTGTTTTAAACTGTCCTCAACATTTCGAGTCATCTGAGGGAGGTTAAAGACCGTCAAGGCCAAGGCACCTGAAATGATTGAGAATCCATACTCAAACTGGACTACAAAAATCAAGTAACCAAAGAGACCCACAACGACTGATGGTAGAGAAGACAAAATCTCAATACAGGTTCTGACAAAATTTGTCACAGGACCCTTTTTTGCATATTCAGCTAGGTAAATCCCAGCCCCCATAGACAAAGGCACAGAGATAATCAAGGTAATGACTAAAAGGAAGAAGGAATTGTAGAGCTGAATCCCGATACCCCCACCTGCTTGATAAGAGGATGATTTTCCAGTCAAGAAAGACCAAGAGATGTGCGGTAACCCTCTCACCAAGATATAGAGAATCAAGGATTCCAAGATGGCAACAATGATACCAGCGATGGTATAGAGGACAGCTGTTGCAAGTTTATCTAATTTCTTAGCGTGCATAGTTTTTCTTTCCTCTTTCTTTCGTAATCAACTTAATCACACTATTAAAGGCCAAACTCATCAAGAGCAATACTAAGGCCAGTGACCAGAGAACGTTATTATCAACCGTTCCCATGACGGTATTTCCGATACCCATAGTCAAAATAGAAGTCAAAGTCGCAGCTGGTGTTGTTAGCGAAGTTGGGATAACTGCTGAGTTTCCGACAACCATCTGAATAGCAAGAGCTTCACCGAAGGCACGCGCCATCCCAAAGACCACTGCTGTGAAAATACCTGAACGTGCTGCTTTCAAGGTCACACGCCAGATGGTTTGCCAACGAGTGGCTCCCATAGCCAAACTAGCTTCACGGTAATGACGAGGAACAGCACGCAAGCTGTCTGTTGTCATAAAGGTTACAGTTGGTAGAATCATGACAAAAAGAACGAAAATCCCTGACAAGATCCCAAAACCAGTTCCACCAAAGATGCTACGAACAAAAGGCACCACAACTTGCAAACCGATAAATCCATAGACGACTGAAGGAATACCGACGAGGAGTTCAATGGCTGGTTGCAAAATCTTTGCACCCTTTGGTGATACTTCTGTCATAAAGACTGCAGCTCCGATAGCGAAGGGGGTTGCAATCAGGGCAGATAAAATCGTCACAATAAAGGAGCCCAAAATCATCGGAAGGGCACCAAATTGTTTCCCTGAAGGATTCCAAGTTTGTCCAAAGAGGAAATCAAAGATATTCACCCCATTGACAAAGAAAGTTGATAAGCCTTTTTGGGCTACAAAAATCAAAATCATCGCCACAATGATAACAATCAAAGAAAGGCAAGTGAAGGTCAAACCTTTACCAAATTTCTCAAGACGAGAGTTCTTTGAAGGAGATAGTAATTTTTTAGATAATTCTTCTTGATTCATTATTGACCTCCTTCTACTGCTGTAACGGTACCTGAAGCATCCTTTTGGACTTTCATTTCATTGATGGAAATATAGCCCATGCCCTTAACAATCCCATTTTGGGCTTCGTCTGAGAGGACGAAATTCAGGAATTCAGCAGCTAACTCATTTGGCTGACCAAGTGTGTACATATGTTCATAAGACCACAAAGGCCAGTTGTTGGTCGTTACATTTTCAGACGTAGGCTCATAGCCATTGAGCTTCATGGTCTTGACTGAGTCATCCACATAGGCAAAGGCAAGATAAGAAATGGCTCCTGGAGTTTGGGAGACAATCGACTTGACCATTCCATTGGAATCCTGTTCTTGGCTCTGCATTGCAGCCTGACCATTCATTACGACATTGTCAAACGTCGCTCGTGAACCAGAACTTGCTGCTCGGTTGATGATTGAAATGGCCAGGTCTTTGCCCCCAACTTCTTTCCAGTTGGTCACTTCACCTGTAAAGATTTTGCGAAGTTGCTCGGTTGTGAGATTTTCAACATCCACTTCCTTGTTTACAATCACTGCAAGACCAGCCACTGCAACCTTGTGGTCCACTAGTGATAAAGCATCGATTCCATCTTTTTCCTCTGCAAAGACGTCAGAATTCCCGATGTCTACTGCTCCAGACTGGACTTGGGAAAGTCCCGTACCCGATCCACCACCTTGAACATTGACTGTTTTTCCGATGTTTCTAGAACCAAATTCATCTGCTGCTGCTTCGACAAGAGGTTGAAGAGCTGTTGAACCAACAGCTGTCATGGATTCTCCACGATCAATCCAGCTAGCACATCCTGCTAGAGAACCTGCCATCAAAAGAGCTGCAAGAGACATGACGAGCTTTTTTCTTTTTTTCACTGTTTTTCTCCTTGAACATAATGATAAATGTTCTGATTTCTTTCTGTTCCTATCATATCAATCAGTGATGATAAGACTTGGTTTACGATTTATAGACTGGAAGCCCCCTTGGGGACCAGTCAATTCATCACATAATATAAGTAAAAATGAAAGACTATCAGAAAAAACTCATACTTCCAATATAACATAGAATAGATTCTTTGACTAGCTTTTTCACTTGAATCTGAGCCCTTTTGGATAATAATTTTTCAAAACATTTCCCGTTACCTTGGCAAAGCCTAATCCGTTTCCTTGAACCACAACTTGATACCAGCCATTTGATCGAGCTTCAGACAATTGAACAGTCTCGCCAGCCACATATTTGACAAAGTCCTCATCCTTGATTTCGACTGTTTGCAAAACTTGACTTGGTTTTAAGGCTAATCCCAGAGCAAAGCTTGGTTCGAAGCGTTTCTTCTTAAAAGTACCCAGATGAAGTCCATTTCGGGCAATTTTGAGTTTCCCTAGATCAGGTAACATCTCTGGCAAGAGATAAAGTTGGTCTCCAAAAGTTTGTAGAACACCAGTTAGTGGCGTTTTGAGATGTTTTTGGACAAATTCTTTCCACAAGTTCTGCTGTTCGCGACTGAGATTGCTCTTGCTAGCCTTGAATTTAGGTGCTGGATTTTGTCCCTTAAACTGCAAGTGGGCAACAAACTGACCTTCTCCCTTGAAATGATGAGGATACATCCGCGCCGTTTCAGGAAGGCCCATTCCTTCTACCATACCGTTCAGATGCTCAACTGGAAGCAATTCAAATTCATAAGTATCCAGCAACCAGTGGACGATTTCTTCATTTTCCTCAGGTGCCCAAGTACAGGTCGAATAGACCAAACGACCACCTTCAGCAAGCATGGTCACTGCATCTGCCAGAATTTCTCTTTGCAAACTAGCGCATTGACTCGGATAATCGGTACTCCAATAATCCATGGCATCTGGCTGCTTACGAAACATCCCTTCACCCGAGCAAGGGGCATCAAGGACAATCACATCAAAGTAACCTTTAAAAACCTTGGCCAAGCGGTCAGCAGATTCATTAGTCACGACAACATTTGTCGCTCCAAATCGCTCCATATTTTCCACTAAAATCTTAGCACGCTTGCTTGAAATTTCGTTGGAAACAAGGACTCCTTGATTAGCCAGATAAGCTGCTAGTTGAGTGGATTTTCCACCTGGTGCTGCCGCCAAGTCCAAGACCTTCATGCCAGGACTTGGTTGAGCTACCTGGGCCACCATTTGGGCTGCAGGCTCTTGTGAATAAACGAGACCTGTCACGTGCTCTGGAGACTTTCCAGAGACCTTACCATAATGCCCCCAAGGTGTATGTGGAATAGCATCCGCAAACGATAGCTGACTTTCTTTTAAGGGATTGACCCGAAAAGCCGATACCGCTTCCTGTTTAAAAGAGGCAAGAAAATCTCTTGCCTCATCTTCTAGTATCGCTTCATATTTTTCAACAAATCCTTCTGGAAATTGCATTTAATTTTCTTTCCTTTCATAAATGTAGGACTGAATCTCTTCTTGCATCTCGATTGGCACCATCATGACAGGCTGACGCGTTTTAAAATCAGCGGGCTCACCTGATACTGTAAGAAGTCGATAGCCCAGACTTTCCCCTAGGATACTGGCCGCAGCGTAATCCCATGGCTGCAAGTAGGTAATATAAGTCAGAAGACGACCCGATAAAACCTTAGCAAAACTAATGGCCGCACTGCCGTAGACACGGACTCCCAACGCTGCTCGGCCCAAATCCGCCAAGCCCCACTCATTGGTTTCAAACATACCTGAGTTACCGGCAACTAAAAATTCTTGAAGAGGTTTCTTTTTAAAAGGCGGTAAGGGATCATTATTACGACAAGGAGGAAAGGCACCACCACCATGGTAACAATCACCTTTCATGACATCATAGATGATGCCAAATTTGCCCACACCATTCTCAAAATAAGCCAACATCACGGCAAAATCTTCCTGCTGGGCAACAAAATTATTGGTACCGTCAATGGGATCAATCACCCAAACACAACCTTGACCGACTGCAGCACGTAAACAACCCTCTTCCGCGCAAATCAAGTCCTCAGAATAGGAGGACTTGATCCGATCAACCAAGAGTTGCTGAACCTCCTTGTCCAAACGTGTCACCAAGTCAGTAGGTGAAGACTTGCGCTCAACCTGCAAATCCTCTTTCATGTGAGCCAAAATATAGTCAGTAGCTTCCTGCACAATCTGTTTGGCAAATTCAAATTTAGTTTCCAAGAGAAATCTTCCCTTCTCTTTTTTCTTTTGCTAATTGAACTGCATGATAGAAGGAATAGCCGCTAGCCGTCTCAAATTCGCGACCTAGGCGCTTTTCTTCGCTTTTGCTTGGAACCACAGACTTGAATTCCTTGTAAGACTCTAGCAGTTTTTTTGCTTCTACCTTATCTTCATAGGCAGCTTCAACATCATTAAAAAAAGAAAGCACTGAAGCAAGTTCTTCAGTGCTCCACGACAAATCTAGTGGGTAACTATACTGTTTGTTCATCTATCCAATACCAGCTCTCAATGTTGCTTCTTTTAGTTCTTGTTTACGGTAACTACGAGGGAGAAAAGCACGAATCTCATCTTCATTAAAACCGATTTGCATACGTTTGGTATCTGTAATAATTGGGCGACGCAAAAGACTAGGATATTGCTCTATCAACTGAAGCAACTCCGATACCGAGATACTCTCTACATCAATATCCAATTTTTGAAAAATTTTTGAACGAGTTGAAATGATGTCATCAGTACCATTTTCGGTCAAGAAAAGAATATGTTGTAATTCTTTTCTTGTTAAAGGATTAGTCATAATATTATGCTCTTGAAAGGGCACTTTATGCGTCTCTAACCAAGCCTTTGCCTTACGACATGATGTACAACTCGGTGATAAAAATAGTGTAATCATGCTTTTCTCTTCTTTTATCTATACTTGCTATTTCTATTATACAAAAAAATAAAGCGCTTGACTAGGTATTTTTAGAAAAAAAGCCTATTTTTTCATAGAAAATAGACTGTTTTCTGCAAAAATCTCCTGCTTTGCAAGTTTATCTTTAGGATAACCTAATAATAAAAATGGAAGCGATTAGATTTCCTCAATTTTTATTAAAAATACAGAACGTTAACAACTATTTCCTTAAAGCTTTGACAAGAAGGAAACTGAATATTCCTTCATACAAAACAAAGAAAAGTACAAAGGAATGTAGGAAGAAAGTCTCTGGCAAAATCAGAATAACGGGATCCTTTGCTGGATCAAAAAGCCAGGTATCGTCTCCCACAAAGAGAATCTGATGGAACAGAGTAAAGAATTGCTCAAAACCAATCAACACTCCCACAAGCCCAATGACTAGAGGCAATAGCACTAAAGTCAGGATACTTTTACGATATAGAGGTAGAAAACCTTTTTTTACAATCTTTTTAACAAAGAAATAGAAACTTGGTAGTGTTACCACAGCCACTAGCTGAACCAAGTGAAAGAGATTCTTCACCACCGCAAAGTGGTGTAGACCTGCCGCTGATGAGCGGAAATCAGGCATCTGCAAGACCTGATTAAAAGGATTGGTCAGGTAATTCATCAAGATATGAAAGTTGTACTGAATCGTTTCTGGCTTTAGATAGACTCGACCCGCTAAATTCAGCCACTTAATCTCCATGGGATAGAAAACCCATGCCAGATAAATGGTTAAGAGAATAGAAAGGAAGAGGAGAAAGAGCATACTTCCCCAAAAAGTCAGTTTAATTTTCATCAAAATTCCACTCCGCAAGGCTAGACACCACATGAGTTGGTGCGATTGGCAAGTCAGCCACTTCTTCTGCCTTGGTGAAACCTGTCGTCACCAAGAGCGTTGGAATGCCATTGTCAATTCCTGCTCGGATGTCTGTCAGGTAGTTATCCCCCACCATGAGCAATTCTTCTCGTTTCAAACCTAGGTGTTCCACGGCCTTGTCCATAATGATAGCATTCGGTTTTCCGATATAAACTGGTTTGACCCGAGTTGCTACTTCAAGAAGTGTTACAAGTGAACCAGCACCAGGCAAAAGACCACGTTCCGTCGGGATATTGAGGTCAGGGTTGGTTCCTATAAAGTGAGCACCCTTTTGGATAGCTAGAGTCGCCGTGGCAAATTTTTCATAATCGACTTGCCAGTCAAGTCCAACTACCACATAGGCAGGATTTTGCTTATCTTCGACATAACCAGCCGCCTGAATGGCATCCTTGAGCCCAGCTTCGCCGATGACATAGACTGTCTTTTCTAGTCCCAAGTCATTCATATAGTCGATGGTTGCCAAAGTCGCTGTGTAAACTGTCGATAGAGGCGTGTTGATATTAAAATTCTGAGCCAACATCTCTTGAACGCTCTCAGGAGTACGAGTTGTATTGTTGGTTACAAAGAGATAAGGAATTTCTCGCTTTTGCAACTCATGGACAAAAGCCTCTCCTGCCGGAATTCGGTCTTTCCCCTTGTAAATGGTTCCGTCTAAATCAATTAAATAACCTTTATAAGCCATATCGCCCTTTCTAATTGCCTTCAATTTCTTGCCACGTAATCATAGCTTGGGCATTGATCTCGCCATCACTGATAATCTCATGCTTGCTTTCTAGCCCCTTGAGTTCATAAGCTGAAGCAATCATGCCACCTGGTCGCACTTCTTTGACATATTTGAGATTGATTTTCTTTGGAATATACTTGGTCAAAAAGTCTGCTCCCATGACCTCAAAAATCCAATCCAGGTATTTACTGTTGTTAACATGACCATTCATATCCAAGTCGTAAAAACGAACATGGTAGTCTTTACTGATCGAGTTTTCTAGATTTGCATACTTTGGCCCACGGATGAGTTTTTTATCAAACTCAGACTGATAAGGCGCAACAATCTCCGGTTCGACAGCATGGACTTTACGACTATCTCTGTCCATGAGAACAAAGGTTGCTACCATGCGAATGATTTCTTGACCTGCTTCATCGTAGAGAGTAAAGCGACGATAGCAAAAGAGACGATTGTAAGTTAAGGCTTCCGTTTCAATCGTAATCTCTTCAGCAAAGCGAGGCAAACGTACCACGTCAATCTCATAATCCGTGATAATCCAGACCAGATTGTAGCGTTCCAAGACGTCCTTGTCACTGACTCCCAGCTCAATCGACTGCATACCTGATACTTGCAGGGACAGCAAAATCACATCTGGAAGTTTGATATGACCGTTCATGTCCGCCATATCAAAAGGAATTTTCATTTTCATCTGATAAGTTAAGGCCATTGTTCTACTCCAAAATAAATCGTTCTGCTACGGTGTCTCCCAGAAAGAGACCTCTCTTTGTCATTCGGACACGATCACCATCAATCTGCATAAGGCCTTGTTGAACCAAGTCTCTGATGATTTCGCCATAAAGTCCTTCAAAGGAACGTCCGAATTTTTCCTCAAATCTAGCCATGGAAACCCCAGATTTCTTGCGGAGTCCCAAAAACATTTCTTCTTCCATCTGCTCCTTTTGGCTCAGGTGTTCTTCGGTTATCCGAGCATCTCCTGCCTCTACCGCACTGAGATAATGTCGAATAGGACCGTGGTTTTTATAACGAACTCCGTCCACATAACCTGAAGCGCCCGCACCGATACCATAGTACTCAGCATTGTCCCAGTACATGAGATTGTGGCGACTTTCAAATCCGGGTTTAGAGAAATTGGAAATCTCATAATGCTCAAAACCAGCTCGCTCAAGCTCTGCGATGATGTACTCAAACATCTCTGCTTCTAACTCTTCCTTGGGTAGGGGCAGTTTCCCTCGTCTCATGCGGTTCATAAAGACCGTATGATTCTCCAAAATCAAGCTATAAAGACTCATATGAGGAATATCAAGCGAGATAGCCTTAGCTACATTGTCCTTGACCTGAGCCATAGTTTGACCAGGTAGAGCATAAATCAAGTCGATGGAGATATTGTCAAAACCAGCCAGTTTGAGGCGGTCGATATTTTCATAAATATCCTTCTCCAAATGACTGCGCCCAATTTTTTTCAGCATTTTGTCATCAAAAGTCTGCACACCCAAGGAAACACGATTGACTGGTGACTGTTTCAAAACGGCAATCTTATCCGCATCCAAGTCTCCTGGGTTAGCTTCAATGGTCAACTCTTCCAAAACTGACAAGTCCAAGTTTTTAGTCAAGCCATCCAAGAGCACTTCTAGCTGTGAAGCTGACAAAGCCGTTGGTGTCCCACCTCCAATATAGAGGGTTCGCAATTTTTGGATATCATAAGAACGAAACTCCTCTAGCAGATGCTCCAGATAACTATCTACTGGTTGATTCTTGATAAATACTTTTGAAAAGTCACAATAATAACAAATCTGTGTGCAAAAGGGAATATGCACATAGGCTGACGTTGGTTTTTTCTGCATAGTATTTATTATACCACAAAGACAGGCTGCAGATAAAAATCACCATCTCCAAAAATCAGAGATGGTGATACCTTATACTTCAGTAATATCGATGATGATTTCTTCTTGGTCTTCAGCGACGTCTGGGGTTGCTGACTGTTCTTGCAACTGCTCCTTGAGATTGTTAAAGGTTTCTTTTGACGCTTCTGTCGCTTGTCGAGCACAGTTTTTAGCTTGGTCAAGGACACTGTCGAAAGTGATTTCACCAGATTCTACTTGTTCCTTTGTTTTCAGCACAAAATCCGTTGCCTGTTCCTTCACTTCGGTTAGTTTCTCACAAACCTGCTCTCTAGCATATTCTGGATCTTCTCTCAAATCATCTAGAAAATTCTGAGCTTGACTACAAACTTGCTTGCCCTTGTCACTCGTCAGAAACAAAGCAAGAGCTGCACCTGAAACTGTTCCTAAAAGGATAGAGGATAGTTTTCCCATAAGATTTCTCCTTTTTTATTTTTTGAAAAATTTACTTGCGACACGGAGTGCAGATAATCCAGCACCCGTCTTAAGTGTTTTTGATCCAGCAGATGAAGCTTTTTTGCCTAAGACACGTGCATGTTGGTTGAGGTCAGAAACTGACTCAGACAAGTCCGCCACCGCCGTAAAGAGTGGATCAATCGTCGCAACTTTGACATTGATATCGTCTGCTAACACATTGACCTTAGCCAACAATTCATTGGTCTGATGCAAGGTAACGTTCACATCTGAGCTCAACGTTTTGATGGTTTTCTCAGTCTCATCAATCATACGACCTGCTTTTTGAATCGTGATTGTCAAATAGACTAAACAGACAATCAAAGCAATCGCAACAAGTATATATGCAACTTCTAACATTTATTTTTCCTCCTCTGTATGATAGAAAGGGGCTTTCTTTCGATTTTGATAAAGTATGATAAAAATACCGAGTCCGATAAGGACAACTGATAACCATTGGGAAACTCGCAGACCAAAGAACATGAGACTATCCGTCCGCATCCCTTCGATGATCATACGGCCGAAGCCATACCAAATCAAGTAGAAAGCAGTGATATGACCGCGTCTGATTCCCTTTAATTTTCGTCTAAAAATCAAGATTAAAGCAAAACCAATCAGATTCCAAACCGACTCATATAAGAAGGTCGGCTGACGGTAGCTACCATCGATGTACATCTGGTCGCGGATAAAGCCTGGCAAATAATCCAGACTATCTACCGCTGCACCGTAGGCTTCTTGGTTAAAGAAGTTCCCCCAGCGTCCTAAACTCTGGGCAATCATGACGCTCGGTGCTGCAATATCTAAGAAATCCCAAGTATTGATCAGCTTTCTATCTGCAAAGATATAAAGAACAATAGCCCCTGCTATCAAACCTCCATAAATGGCCAAACCTCCATTCCAGATGGCAATGATTTCACCTGGATTTTGCAGGTAATAATCTAAGCGAAAGAGTACGTAGTATAGTCTAGCACCTAAAATCGCGACTGGAAAAGCAATCAGGATAAAATCCAAAATATCATCTGACAGAATTTTCTTTTTAGGAGCTTCCTTCATGGCAAGGTAGACTGCCAAAATCAAACCAGCCACAATACACAGAGCATACCAACGAATAGAAAAAGGACCGATTTCAAATGCGACTGGATTAATCATTTTTCACCTCATTTTGAGCGATCAGATTTGTCAAGCGTTCTTCAAATAAACGTGTCGCATCAAAGCCCATTTCCTTAGCACGGTAGTTCATGGCAGCCGCTTCAATAACAACAGAAATATTGCGTCCTGTTTTTACAGGGATGCGGATACGCGGAATGGCTACGCCAGAAATCTCGATTTCTTCAGCATTATTTCCTAAGCGATCGAAGGTCTTATGCGTATCATAATTTTCCAAATAAACTGCTAGTTGAACTTGTGAAGAATCCTTAACTGCACTTGCTCCGTAGAGACTCATCACATCAATAATCCCCACTCCACGAATCTCAAGTAAATGCCTCAAAATTTCAGCTGGCTCTCCCCAAAGGGTCATTTCGTCTTTTGCAAAAATATCTACACGATCATCTGCCACCAAACGGTGTCCACGTTTCACAAGTTCCAGACCAGTTTCACTCTTACCGATACCACTATCTCCTTGGATCAAGACACCCATGCCATAAATGTCCATCAAGACACCATGAACACTGGTCCGTTCTGCCAAACGAGAATCCAAATAGCTAGATAATTCTCCTGATAGGCGACTAGTAGCTGTTCGACTGGTTAAAATCGCAATCTTACATTCCCTGGCAGCTTTCAACATTTCTTCTGGAACTACTAAACCACGCGCAACAATAACCACTGGTGTTTCTGGTTGAAACATCTTGGTCAACACCTTATAACGGTTGTGAGAAGACATGGAGACCAAATAAGACCATTCCTTCATTCCCAACAGTTGAAGCCGCTCCGGAGTATAGTAATCAAAATAGCCTGTCATTTCAAGACCTGGTCGAGAAATGTCCGCAGTATTGATTTCTTTTTCAAGTAAATCGCCTTCACCGTAAACAATGTCTAATCTGAGCTTTTCAATGACTTCTTTTACTAAAACCGACATAATTTCCTCCTTCAATCGAGTTCTCCCTACTATTATATCAAATTGTGGTAGGAAGTTTCCTTTTTTTGCAGGATTTACAGTATTTATTTGGAAAGAAAAAAAGGCTAGACAAGTCTAGCCTTTTATTTCAAATTAGAATTTTTTACGTTTACGAGCTGCTTCTGATTTACGTTTACGTTTTACAGAAGGTTTTTCATAGAATTCACGTTTGCGTGTTTCTTGAAGAGTACCAGCTTTAGTAACCGCACGTTTGAAACGACGAAGTGCATCGTCAAGAGATTCATTCTTACGTACTACTGTTTTAGACATTTTTTTCACTCCCTTCAAGTTCAAGATCTATTCCATTTTACACACAAAGTGAATAATTGTCAAGAGAAAAGCGACCATAAACTTTTATTATTTTTACTTTCTTCTTTTGAAGATGAAATAAATCACTAAGATGCAGAGAATCAATCCTAAAACAGCTGGTTTTACAATCGATATGCCACTTCCTCCACTAAATAAAAGACTATGGGCAACCTTCAGAAACGCTCCAATTACTACCGTTGCTAATAATCCATACCAACGTCTACTCCATGTTAAGGATATAATCGCCGTAAAAAATGCTAGAATTGTTGCCAAAATGATAACTTTTTCAATACTCCATCCGCTCGTAAAATAAGTCTTCTCAAAATTCAAAAACTCAATTACTTTTACATCAACTATTTCCGGCTTTGGGAACCAGAACATACTAGTAAATAGGCAAAATATAGAAAAGAAAATCAGGCTGTAGGATTTTTTATAAGCTCCCATTACAATTGGAATAATAAAGAGAGGGCGAATATACCAACTCAGAGTATTCTGGTGTCTAGTAAATGCCCACTCAAAAAAGCTCGTATCTGATAAAAAAACGACAATGATAGCAATCGTTAGAAACAAGAAAATAACCCCACCTATTTTATCTAGCGTTTTTATTTTCATAACTTTTCCCTTCTTGAATTCATAAAATTAATCTATCCATGGCAGATTCCCACTAAGTGAATTATCAACCGCTAATCGTTTTATTGGTAAAATATTAATGTTCTCCCAACCACGCTGTTATTCTATTGTCAAGATATCTAGTTGCTCATCGTTAACGATAATTGCTTGGCGGTTATGAAGCGGTAGCAATTCAAGCTGCTTTTTATAGGTTTCAAAGGTCTTCTGACTACTATCAGTAAAAGGTTCCTCACCATAATGTGGAAGGATATAAAAATCCACTTCATCCAATCCTGTTGTATCATATAACTCTGTCGCTACCGTCTTGTCGTCCATGAGTTTATTGTAGTCAATATCCTTGGCTGTAATGATAGCCCCTGCTGATTCTCCCACATAGACCAACCCATCTCTTATTTGCTCTTTGATAAGAGATAGGAGTTGTTTTTTCTTTAATTCTTGTAATAAATAAAAGGTATTCCCGCCTGAGATATAAAGAATCTTGCTTTGGAAAATCTTTGCCTGAGCAGTTTCTCGATCACAAGAAGCAATATCTAGAACCTCTATCTCAAATCCTAAATCCCTGAATGTTCGCTGAGCCTCATCGATATAGGCAGTATAGTCCTCTTTGTTCCCAGCGGTAGGAATAAATAAAACCTTATTTTCTAGATTCTTTTCCTTTGCATAATCGCTAAAAAGCTTTTTGACTCCAGCAAAGTATGAACATAAAAATAATTGTTTCATGATTGTACCTCCATTAATGTTTAACAATTTTATAAAGGATCCATGATCCCTTTCTTTGACTAGTTACGAGCTCAAACCCTACTGATAACAAGAATCGTCTAAATGCTTCTTCGTTTTGGACCTCTGGTAAAAAGTAAGACAATTTGTTATATTCACAAGCCAGTAAGAGCATCCCGTCTGATTTGAGTATTCTTCGAAGTTCCATAAAAGAAGCCTCTAAATCCTGCCAATGAAAATGAGTTTAAAAGGCTGTGATTAAATCAACACTTTCATCAGAAAATCCTGTCTCCCTAACATCTCTTCGTTCAAAATTTAGATTAGTCATCTCTATCTGTTTGGCTTGAGATATTGCGGTATCTGAAATATCGATTCCAGTTATGGTACTTTGCGGAAAAGTTTCTTTCAGTAGGATGGTTGAACAGCCATTTCCAACTCCTACATCTAAGATTGCAGGGTAAGATGTTCTATCCAGATAACGAATTGCCCATACAAACATGGGAAGGTAGGCTCTATTCCACAATTTCATCATTCGTTTTCCTAGAAAGCCCGAGGGGTTCTTTGATTGCTGAATTAAGCGACTAAATAGTAACATTAAAAGTAAAAAACAAATAAAACCGATTATATAATTCAAAGTCGAGCCTCCCCGTATAGCTATATTATACCACTTTAGCAGGATAGTGAACATTTGAAGTAAGAAGCCACTCACTCCAAAGAGCAAGTGGTTCTTGTAATTTTACTTTTCAAGCAAGCTGAGCGCTTCAGCATCCGCAATAATAGTCACATCAGGGTGGTTTTGTAGGCTACTTGCTGGGAGATTCTCAGTCACTGGGCCTGATACTGTTCCAGCAATGGCTTCTGCTTTTGACTCACCATAAGCAAAGAGAATAATTGACTTGGCATCCAAGATGTTTTTAATCCCCATTGAGATGGCTTGAGTTGGAACGTCTTCAATCTTGTCAAAGAAGCGAGCATTGGCTTCGATTGTAGACTGGTCTAGGTCTACAAGGTGTGTCTGGCTATCAAAGGCAGTTCCTGGCTCATTAAATCCGATATGTCCATTGCGACCTATTCCCAAGATTTGCAAATCAACTGGATGGTCAGCCAAAATTTGGTTGTAGCGTTCTACTTCAGCTTCAGCATTGTCCTTAATCCCACGAGGCAAGAAACTTTCTTTAAATGGTTTTTGGTTGAATAAGTGTTCTTGCATAAAGTGGCGGTAAGACTGAGGATTGTCTCCGTCAAGTCCTACATACTCATCAAGGTTTACACTGGTTAGATTTGAAAAATCAAGGTCACTCTCAACGATTTCCTTGTAAAACTCAAGCGGACTGCTCCCTGTCGCAAGTCCTAATGTTTGAGCACCATTGGCCAATTTTTCCTTCAAAATCTCAAAAGCAACTTTTCCACCTTCAACTTGATTTTCAACTTTAATAACTTTCATCTTTTCATCCTCCATTTTAATCTATATTCATTATATGGTATAGACCAATTTTTGTCAAGTGAAAACGATTTAATTTCTAAAAAAAGAGCGCCCAAACTTGAAACATGTTATAATGGATAAGATTAGAACTTAGAAAGAATGATGAAAAAATGAATACAGCTGATTTTGATTTCCACTTGCCTGAGGAATTGATTGCCCAAACGCCCCTTGAAAAACGAGATGCCTCCAAACTCCTTATCGTTAATCGTGAAACGGGAGAAATGCAGGATAAACACTTCCACTCTATTATTGATATGTTGGAACCTGGTGATGCTCTTGTCATGAATGACACCCGTGTTCTCCCTGCCCGCCTCTATGGTCAAAAGGAAGAAACTGGAGGCCATGTGGAGCTTCTCCTACTCAAAAATACCAGTGGAGATGAGTGGGAGGTTCTAGCCAAACCTGCCAAACGCCTCAAGGTCGGAACTCGTGTCAACTTTGGTGATGGTCGCCTCAGCGCTGTCATCACGGAAGAATTGACCCACGGGGGCCGCATTGTCCGCTTTGAATACCAAGGAATTTTTCTAGAAGTCTTGGAAAGTCTCGGTGAAATGCCACTACCGCCCTACATCCACGAAAAACTAGATGACCGTGAACGCTATCAAACGGTCTACGCTAAAGAAAGTGGCTCTGCTGCTGCACCAACTGCTGGCCTCCACTTCACCAAAGAACTGCTAGCAGAAATCCAAGCCAAGGGTGTCCATTTGGTTTATTTGACTCTCCACGTTGGTTTAGGAACTTTTAGACCTGTTTCTGTGGACAATCTGGATGAACATGAAATGCACTCCGAATTCTACCAACTTTCTGAGGAAGCAGCTGCCACCCTTCGCTCTGTTAAGGAAGATGGAGGCCGTATCATCGCTGTTGGAACCACCTCTATCCGCACGTTAGAGACTATTGGTTCCAAGTTTGATGGGCAAATCCAGGCTGATTCTGGCTGGACCAATATCTTTATCAAACCTGGTTACGAATGGAAGGTTGTGGATGCCTTTTCAACCAACTTCCATCTGCCAAAATCAACTCTCGTCATGTTGGTTTCTGCCTTTGCAGGCCGTGACTTAGTCTTAGATGCATACCAGCACGCTATTCAAGAACGCTACCGTTTCTTCAGTTTCGGTGATGCCATGTTTATCTATTAATTTTCATAATCAAAAAACGCATAGGATCAGATTTGATCCTATGCGTTTTATAATAGATAACTTTATTAGTTAATTTATTGTAAAGGTTGGATCTTTCAAGCTTTGAACACTGGCATTGATAACTGCTCCGATAATCAAAATCTTTGCAATAAGAATAAACCAGAACATCATGACTACCACGATGATGGAACTGAAAAATCGGACATCCACTAGGTGATTGACATAGTTATTAAAATAGACAGAAAAGATATTCAATAAAAAGATAAGAGTTAGCAAGACAAAGACACTTCCTGGTAAAACATAGCGGATTCGTGGTGTTTTTACTTTTGGAAGGAAATAGTAAATCATGACTAGAATGGCAAAGATCAAGGCATAGACCAGAGGGCCTGTAAAATCTTGCAAGTAAGAGAATAGTGGGCTGTCTGATTGCCAGTAAGTTTTGAAGAGGTTGAGCAACATACGACCAAACATACTCAAAAACAAGGCTAGGGCAAAAAGAATCTGCAAGCCGAGGCTAACAAGCAAACTCATCAACTGATGGGAGATAATCCCTCGACTTTTGGTCACCCCATAGGCTTTGTTAAAAGCTTTTTGGAGGAAATCCATTGATTTTGAAAAGGTCCAGAGTGCAGATAAAACGGCAAAACTCAGCAAACCAGTCGATGGTTGAGTCAGAACTTCTCGGACAATCTTGGCGACCACATCATACACCGTATCAGGCAAGAATTCCTTGATCGTCAGTAAGAAATTTGAGACCGGAATCTGAAAATAAGGCAAGATATTGACCATTATCATTAGCAAAGGAAAGATTGAAATCAACCAATAGTAAGCAACCGCAACACTAGTCAACTCGCTATCAGATGCTTGATAATAATACAAAAAAGCTTTCAATAAGGGCCGTTCCATCAGCTCTTTCCACCACTTTTTCATGTTCCATCCTCCGTCATTTTCTTCATCATCTAAGTTTTTCTGATTAAATCTACCATATCATAAGGCAGGGTATTTGCGGCCTCTTTCAGAGAATAATTCTCTAAATTATTCACATTTTGGCGTAATTTTTTGGCATACTTGGCTGTTATCAATTTAGCTTCTTCGTATTCAAAGATTGCCTTACGTTCGAGATAGTAGCCTCGTAGCATTTCATCAATATTGTTTGGCTTGATGCGATTGATAACCCGCTCAACAAAGGCACCACTTCCGATAATGGCCGTCTCGCGCAGACGAGACTCTTGCATAAAGCTAATCAGAGAACTCTTGTAAACCCCCTTGAGGTTTTCCAAACTCTCGATAATCAGCTCTGTATTTTCCAAATACAACTCTGAAATCTGATCATAGTCAACTGCTAGTAGTTTACGAGATTCTTCATTCATCCAGCTACGGAAAGTTTTGCCAAAGGTAAACATTTCATGGAGTAGAAAGCGCAGTATCCGTAAGGAAACTAGGAAGTAATAAGTCACTCTAGAAGCGAAATTACGATTGATACTCTGCTCCATGTTTTTTAGGTAACGTTGGTAAACTCGATAGCCACGCTCACTGATTCTATTTTCCTCGTAGGCCTGCTCTAAACCATCACTCTCAATACTCAAGATAAGAAGTTTGAGGGACTCCCAGTCCTCTTGGACCCTCTTATTTTCCAGACTAAGGATGAGATTTTCAATCCGACCATGATAATTATCAATAGCTGCATAAAGAGGGAGTTTGTTCTTGTGATTGTCGAGCTCTTTTTCTAATTCTGCAGCTACATCATTCAGAATCGCAATATGCATCAAATGATCCTTGCTTTCCTCTTGTTCCTCAGATAAGTGAGGGAGAACCAGTAAACCCGTTAAAAAGCTTAATAGTGTAACGCCTGCTACAAGGAAGAGTAACAGAGGATATTCCTGCTCCAAATGACTTGGTATGAGGAGAATGGTCGCGATAGATACTGTCCCTTTGACACCAGAGAAGGTCAAAAGAAGCATATCTTTCATGTACTTATGAATCTTTTTCTTAAGTTGACGCGTCCTCACAAAGTAAAAACCAGCAATCATGACAAAGCGGATCGCAAAAAGCAAGAAGGTCAGAACGACAACTGAAAGCAGTAAAAGAAGGGGATTGTAGAGAGAATTAGACAAAATTGGCTCAGCAATCAACTCTAACTCCATTCCCAAGATAACAAAGACTGATCCATTTAACATAAAGGTCACGGTATGCCAGACGGTCTCCGTCACGGTGTCAACTTGAGCCTCAAGGAGCGTAATCTTCTTAAAGCGACTGGCCTTCAAAATACCTGCAACCACTACTGCGATAATCCCTGAAACATGAAACTCTTCTGCGATAAAAAAAGTCATGAGTGGCAAACTTAGCTCTAGCAATAGTTCACTGGCTATATCAGTCGCTCGCACACTCAGTAAAAAGCTATGCAAGAAACGATTGACCATAGCCGTCACAAAACCGACTACAAAACCACCAAGGATAGAAAGTGCTAGGGAAGTTCCTGCTTGGCTGAGAGAAAAGGTTCCTGTTGTCCAAGCAGCCAGAGCCATCTGAAAGGCAACCAAACCAGAAGCGTCATTTAAGAGCCCTTCCCCTTTTAGGATATTGGAAACCCGTTTAGGAAAACGAAAACGTTCAGAAAGAGACGCAAAGGCAACCAAATCTGTTGGGCCAAGTGCCGCTCCAACTGCTAAACAGGCAGCCAACGGAAGAGTCATCCAAAGGAAGTGAGCCATGCCCCCTAAGCTTAAGGTCGAGATAAAAATCACAGGAAAAATCAGAAAGACGACAATCCGCCAGTGCTTCAAAATGGACGTAATATCCGCTTCTTCTGCCTCCCGGAAAAGTAAGGGACCAATAACCATGGCCAGAAACAGCTCTGTATTGAGATGAAAATCCGCATCGGGAACAAATAAGCCAATCCCAATCCCCAAAAGGATTTGCACAAGAGGAAGGGGTAAAAATGGGAGAAGTTTATTGGTCGTAGTTGAAATGATTAAGACAAATAAAAATAGAATCAAGTAAATGAGTAATTCCACACAATTCCTCCTTAATCTTTTTTACAACAAGATTCAAAAATCTCCTTTTGCTCTTGGATTTTCTGATCAATCTTAGAACAGTCTTTGTGCTCAATTTTTTTCTGGCATCGTTCCATTTCAAGAGCCACTAATTTTTTCTTGATTTTAAGCATTTTCTTGCTCATATGTGCTTCGTCGAGCACCCCGACTGCTCGCTCGTGATGCGTTGACTCGACAAAATTTTGGCGCATTGCCTCAAGCTTCTCACGAAGGTATTGCTTATCCATGTCTATACCTTTCTAATTTTTCAATCATAACTAAAAACGGTGGATTATTAACTTGGTTGAGAGTCCGATAAATGGCAGCTGTATACTCTTGTTGGTTCAACTGGCTAACAAAATCCAATACAGCATCCCTCTCGGTGTCTCCTCCTTCATGACCATAGTAGATCATAATGGCAATCCGTCCCCCTTTGACAAGCAAATGGCACAGCTTTTCTAAGGCTTCGATAGTAGTCTGAGGTTGAGTGATGACGGATTTGTCAGCAGAAGGCAGATAACCCAGATTAAAAATCCCTGCCTTAGCTTCTGTCACAAACTGGTCTAGTGTCTCATGACCTTGCAAGATTAACTGGGCATTTGTCATTCCAGCCTGATCCAAACGCTCTTGCGTCTTCTCCAAAGCCTGCTCCTGGATATCAAAGGCATAGACTCGCTTGGCTAACTTGGCTAGAAAAAGGGTATCATGACCATTGCCCATGGTCGCATCCACTACAATATCCTCTTTTGTCACAACTTCCGCCAAAAAATCATGCGCCATCTCAAGTGGTCTTTTCATTTTCAAACTCCTGTTTTACAGCCTTGCATCCTTGCACACTTCCACGACGGCGCATCTCAGTTTCAATAGCATTTAGCACTTCCCATTTATTGAGGCTCCACATGGGACCAATCAACATATCTCTCGGTGCATCTCCTGTAATTCGATGGATGACGATATGCTTGGGAATGATTTCCAGTTGGTCACAGATATCCTTGACATACTCGTCCTGACTCATCAGTTGCAAGCGTCCTTCGTGGTAATCTCGTTGCATACGAGTATTTGTCATGAGGTGAAGCAAGTGCAGTTTAATCCCTTGAATATCGTTATCCGTTACGCAGCGGCGGACATTTTCGACCATCATCTCATGAGTCTCACCGGGCAAACCATTGATCAAATGGGAAACAATCTCAATCTTGGGAAATTTCCTCAAGCGTTTTACTGTTTCAACATACAATTCATAGGAATGAGCACGGTTAATCAGGTCAGATGTTGCTTCAAAGGTGGTCTGCAAGCCCAATTCTACCGTCACATGCATGCGTTCCGATAACTCAGCCAAATATTCGATGGTTTCATCGGGTAAACAGTCTGGCCGTGTTCCGATATTGATTCCTACTACACCTGGCTCGTTGATAGCCTGCTCGTAACGTTCCCGAATCACTTCCACCTTTTCATGGGTGTTGGTAAAGTTTTGGAAATAAACTAGATACTTTTTAACATCTGGCCATTTGCGGTGCATAAAGTCGATTTCCTTATAAAATTGCTCGCGGATAGGAGCATCTGGTGCCACGATAGCATCTCCAGAACCTGAAACCGTACAAAAAGTACAACCACCATGAGCCACAGTTCCATCCCGATTGGGACAGTCAAATCCCGCATCAATAGGAACTTTGAAAGTCTTTTCTCCAAAAAGTTTTCGATAATAATCATTCAAGGTATTATAAGATTTCATAACTTTCATTATAACAAAAAACACCTACAATCTCAAAAGCCTGACTTTCAAACAAATTCCCTTGTTTCTCATTTCCTTTAGCGTTTTTTTATGATACAATATGGGTATGATTTTAATGAAAATAGCATCTATTTTATTATTGATATTAACCTTGGTGGTTTGCTTTATTGTCACCAAGCTTTTCGGACTCAGGAAAATAGGATTTAATTTCGCGGATGTAGCTTTTCCACTTTTGGTATTTGAGTACTATCTGATTACTGCTAAAGCCTTTACCCACAACTTTCTACCACGACTTGGTGTCGCACTTTCTCTCCTAGCAATCCTCCTTGTAATCTTTTTCCTTGTCAAAAAACGAAGTTTTTATTACCCTAAATTCATCAAATTCTTCTGGAGAGCCGGTTTTCTCCTAACCTTAATCATCTATATAGCAATGATTGTCGAATTGATAATGGTAAAATGATTACCAACCCAGTATTAAATGCTGGGTCTTTCTTTTACTCCTATACTTAAAAAGACCAGAGGAGTCCTCTGGTCTTTTTATCGCAGGTTAAACCTAAGAAAAATAAATGAAAACTATCTTTCTCACGCTAGATTATTTATTTTTACGGCTTACAAAGTACAATCCACCGGTCACTGCCATCAAAGCAAGTCCTGCAACTACTGCTACATTAGATGCTTTTTCACCAGTGTTAGGAAGTTGAGGTTTTTGTCCTGGTTTTCCTGGTTCATTTGGTTCACCTGGTGTTGGTTTTTCTGGAATGTATGTATTTGTGATATTGAAGTCTTCTACTTTAGATGTGTAACCTTTAACCGGAACTTCTACTACAGAGTACTTGATTTCTTGACCGTCTTTGTAACGATCAAGGTCTGTAAACTCATAAGTCCAACCACTTGCTTCTGAAGCTATTGCAGTTTTACCAGTATCTTTACCATTGGCAAATAGTTTAACTGTAATAGATGCTGGACGAGCGTCTTTATGGTTTTCATCACCTTTCCAGATCTTCTTACCTTTTACAGACGCTTTTTCTGGCGTATGGGTGTTGGTCACATTCATACCAGTTTCAGTAGCTGTGTAACCTGTAGGAACACCAACTTCTTTGACTGTGTACTCGATTGGCTTACCATTTTGGTAACGGTCCAGATTAGTAAATTCATACTTCCAGCCTGTTTCCGCTGTGACTGTAGCTTCTTGGCCAGTTTCTTTACCATTCGCAAGTAGCTTCACTGTGATAGATGCTGGACGGATACGATCTTGGTCGTTATTGTCAATCCAAGTCTTTTGTCCACTTACAGCAATTTTTTCTGGTGTATATTCATTGGTAATGGTGTACTTACCTTCTTTTTCTGTGGTGATTGTTGAAGTATATCCTTTGACAACCACTTCTTTGACTTTGTACTCGATTAGTTTACCATTTTCATACTTAGGAAGTGGTTTTGATTCGAACTTCCAACCAGTTGCTTCTGATACTTCAATTTCTTGAACGACTTTGTCGCCATTAAGAATTTGAACTTTCACAGATTTAGTACGTTTGCCGTCTTGGTTGTTGTTATCTTTCCAAACCTTAGTTCCTGAAAGAACGACTGTTTCTATGTCATGAGTGTTTGTCACTACTTGACCAGTCACAGAGGCTTTGTATCCAGCTGGTACATCTACTTCCTTGATAGAGTAAGTGATTTCTTTACCAGCTTCGTATTGTGGAAGATTTGTGAAGGATGCTACCCAAGTGTTAGCGTCGGTCTTATCCTTAGCTGTCAAGGTCAATTTCTTACCTTCAACAGCTACTGGTTTAGATCCACCTACAGATTTGAAAAGTTGAACCGTTACAGACTCAGGACGTTTGCCGTCTTGGTTGTTCGCGTCGTTCCATACTTTTGTTACCTTGTAGTCGATTTCTTTAGGAGCATATTTGTTTGTGATGGTAAAGTCTGTAATAGTTGATTCGTATTCTGCTACGGCTTCTTCTGTTACAGTGTATGTGATTGCTTTACCAGCTTTATATTTTGCTAATTTTTCGAATGTAGCAGTCCAAGTTCCGTCTGCGGCTGCTTGAACTTCTTTCGATGCGACTTTCTGACCGTCTGCTAAAAGATTGATTGTAATCTTAGTTGGACGTTTGCCGTCTTGGTTGTTCGCGTCATCCCAGTTCTTGGTTGCTTTAATGTCAACTGTTCCTGGAGAATAACTATTTGTGATAGTGAATCCTGATGCAGCATCACCAGTAACCTTAGAAGTGTAACCAGGAACAGTTACTTCTACTACTGTGTACTGGATAGGTGTGCCACCTTTATCAGCATCAAGGTCTGTGAAGCTTCCAGCCCAACCGTTTGCGGCATTGAGCTCAAGTGTCTTACCTGTATCTTGACCGTCTGCAAGCAATTTAACTGTGACAGACGCTGGACGTTTACCATCTTGGTTGTCCTTATCATCCCATGCTTTCTTCACAGAAACTGAAGTTTTGGCTGGAGTGTAGCTATTGGTAATGGTGAAGCCAGTTGTGGCATCTCCTGTTACCTTAGACTCATATTCTGCGACTGCGACTTCTTCAATAGTGTACTTAATCGCTTTACCAGCCTTGTTCACATCAAGATCTGTGAAGCTTCCTGACCAGTTGTTGTCTTTATTGAGTTCAAGGGTCTTACCTGTGTCTTGACCATCGGCAAGGAGTTTAACTGTGACTGATCCTGGACGCTTGCCGTCTTGGTTATCGGCATCATTCCAAACTTTCTTCACTGGTACTTGAGTCTTACCTGGTGTGTAGCTATTAGTAATGGTGAAGCCAGTGGTGGCATCTCCTGTTACTTTAGACTCATATTCTGCGACTGAAACTTCTTCAATAGTGTACTTAATCGCTTTACCAGCTTTGTTCACATCAAGATCTGTGAAGCTTCCTGACCAGTTGTTGTCTTTATTGAGTTCAAGGGTCTTACCTGTGTCTTGACCATCGGCAAGAAGTTTAACTGTGACTGATCCTGGACGTTTGCCGTCTTGGTTCTCGGCATCATTCCAAACTTTCTTCACTGGTACTTGAGTCTTACCTGGTGTGTAGCTATTAGTAATGGTGTAGCCAGTTGTGGCATCTCCTGTCACCTTAGACTCATATTCTGCGACTGAAACTTCTTCGATAGTGTACTTAATCGCTTTACCAGCTTTGTTCACATCAAGATCTGTGAAGCTTCCTGACCAGTTGTTCTCTTTATTGAGTTCAAGGGTCTTACCTGTGTCTTGACCATCGGCAAGAAGTTTAACTGTGACTGATCCTGGACGTTTGCCGTCTTGGTTCTCGGCATCATTCCAAACTTTCTTCACTGGTACTTGAGTCTTACCTGGTGTGTAGCTATTGGTAATGGTGAAGCCAGTTGTGGCATCTCCTGTTACCTTAGATTCATATTCTGCGACTGCGACTTCTTCAATAGTGTAGGCGATTGGAGTACCACCTTTATCTGCGTCAAGATCTGTGAAAGTAGCTTGCCATTTGTTTCCTTCATTGAGTTCAAGGGTCTTACCTGTGTCTTGACCATCTGCTAGAAGTTTAACAGTAATAGACTCTGGACGTTTACCATCTTGGTTCTCGGCATCATTCCAAACTTTCTTCACTGGAACCTGTGTTTTA
>NZ_GL397254.1:228820-513907 GCF_000146755.1 Streptococcus sp. oral taxon 071 str. 73H25AP | reverse complement strand
TACCATTATTGAGAGCTTTTGAGACAGCTATCCCATCCGCATCTGTTGTAACGGTATCAACCAAATTATTAGTGGTTTTCTCACGGATTTCAAAGACAACGCCTGCCAACTTAACAGTTGCATCCGCTTCATCGTATTTTGTGATTTTGATCTTACCAGCAATATCAGCTGTGACTGATGCACCTACAGATTTGACCGTCTTTAAATTAAACGTTGCTTCTGTTCTGGTTCCAATACTACCTCCGTATTGTTCCCAAATAAGTTGTGGTTGGTTATCAATCAAGTACTGCGCTGAGTTACTTATCGTTGAAGTATCTGCTGGTGAGGACGTATCATACGTTAAGAAAAAGCTCTTTGTTCCCATATTGGTCGGCATGAGCAACTCAAATCCTCGTTTCCCGTTGACAAAGGTCAACAAAGCTTTTTTATCTGAGTTAGCCTTGTATACCTCCGGATCGGTTGTGATTTCGTATTCATCACCTAAACGTTTAAGAGCAGATGAATTCGTATTCGTCGTTTCGAATTCCGCTTCATGCATATAGAAAGTACCTTCCACATAGTTAGCAAAGGCTCCCTTTGAAACGTCATCTGTAATCTTCACCACATGTCCAGTCATATCTTTCTTAGCGCGATTAATCTTCATCTGAAAATGTGCTCTCGCCTTATTGTTATCGTTATAACCGTACTTTGTAATGGTTTCTCCTATCACGTCAGTCTGTTGATATTTATTCACTTTATACGTGATGGTCTGTGTTTTACCATCTGGCAAAACATAAGTAACCGTTTTCCCCTCTTTTTGGAGTGTTTCAGTTGCTTCTGCGACAAAGTCCCCACGGATATTCTGCTTGTCCTTCACCTTGTCATTGAAGGTAAATACCAGCCGATGGTTAGCATTCTCCACTCGGACAGTCCCCATTTTGATATTTGACGTCGAATCAATCAAATCCAGACTACCATCCGTCAAACTCAAGTTATCTGGAGCCTTTACGATGAAGTAATCCCCATCCTTGATTTCATTAGCTGCCACATTGGGAAATGAGAATTTACCTGAATATTTCAATTTCATCGAAGTATCATTTGAACCATGAATTCCTTCAGTCTCGCTTCCTGTAGATGCTATAGTAATCTTCAAGTCATCTATTTTGACTTTACTCGTGATATCAGTTGCCGCATGTGCTTCACCCGCCGGGAAAAACATCATCAAGAATAAAAGAGGGAATACCAGAAAACCGAGATATTTTTTTATCTTATCCATTATGACCAACCTTTCTATTTGTATATCGATAAAAAATTAAGTATTCAATTCTACGTACGCAACACCTCCACAATATAGTGACGTATCCATAATAACACCATGCTCTATTCTTGATAAAATTATATTCACTTACAGCACATGATATAATAGAACTTATCAAGTTTATTATAACATATATATTTTAATTGATTTATTTCATTACTAAAGAATTTATTTACGAAATGTCAACTTTAAAGAATTCATTCCTTTGATATTTCTACTATCCTTCAATAAATAATGTCCCTTTATTCCTAAAACTAAATATAACCAATTTATTAATCTATATACTGTTATAAGATTTAATATAGTAGAAATATATTAAAATAAAAGTTTAGAACATAACAAAAAGTGAACTAAACAGAATTCTGATTGTCCCAGAATAGTTTGGTTCACTTTTTATTTAATCTATTAGATTTTCAAAATTCATAATGAAGAGTTTTTAAAATATAAATCTATTTTGTCCCCATCTCTTCATATCGTAGAAATTCTAATCCTCTTTTTTGCCTTTAGTGGCCACTAGACCTGCACTCAAACCAAGAAGAGCTAGGCCTGCTACTAGGGCTGCTTGACTTTCTGCACTTCCTGTATTTGGTAACTGCTCTTTTTGAACCTGACCAGCTGTACTTGAAGCGATTTCTTTTGTATCTGCTTTTTCTGATACTTGTGGTTTTGTAGACTCTTGCGGTACTGGTTTAGTCGTTTCACCAGCCGTACCTACTTCTACGATGCGATCCTGAGCCACGACTTTATCATAGCTTTCTTTTTCAGTTCGCTTGCCATTTTCAACTTCAATCAAGTGAACACGGATACCTTTTTGTCCTTCTTGGAGAACACGGGTTTGACCTACTGGAAGCTTATCGTTCTTTTGTTCCTGAACCTTGAAATCAATTGTTTCTTCTTCGATTACAAGTTCTGGTCTGTTAAGGACAAGGTTCTTCACTTCATCCTCTGGAAGGGAGGTTCCTGGTTTAGTTCCAACTTCTACGATGCGATCCTGAGCTATAACTTTATCATAGCTTTCTTTTTCAGTCCGCTTACCATTTTCAACCTCGATCAAGTGAATGCGAATACCCTTTTGACCTTCTTGGAGGATACGAGTTTCACCTAGATACAACTTATCAGACTTACGTTCCTGAACCTTGAAGTCGATGGTTTCTTCTTCGATTACAAGTTCTGGTCTGTTAAGGACTAGGTTCTTCACTTCATCTTCTGGAAGGGCGGTTCCTGGTTTTGTTCCAACCAAGACGATGCGGTCTGTCGGAGCCTCTACCACTTCGCGAAGTTTTTCTTCCTTACTTCCACTAGGATTAACCGCTGTGAAGATCCGTTCTTTACCAACTTTTCCTTCTTGTTCTACACGAGTTTCACCTAGATACAGTGTTGAATCTTTTTTCTCAACTGTCTTGTAGGCCAAATCTTTTTCAACAAATTCGAGTTTTGGAAGTTCTTCTTGTACAGCAGCAACTGTCTTCTCAGAAACTGATTTTTCCTTAGTCAAGTGGATACGGTATTCCTTGACTTGTTTTCCACTTTCTGAAACAAGGCGAACAAGTACAGGAAGGCTATCGTCTCCGCTATCTACAACTGTTGAAGCCACTTGATTGCTTTCTTCAACTGAGATTTTTGGACGTTGACCTTTATAGGTGATTTGGTAGTCTTGACGATCTTCAGCGAAGTCTGGAAGTTCTTTTCCATCCACAAGAATCTTCGATTGCGTACTTTCTTGAGGCAATTCACTCGGTGCAAGGAAGGTCATCTCAATCATCGCAACACCACTCTTATCTGCCTTGCGCTCCATACGCCATCTCATGGCTTTGGCTTTGACAGCTTTAAATGTTACGTTGATTTCATCACCAGATACGATGTCTTTATCCGCACGATAAGGCACAGATTCCCAATTTTCTGGATTGTTAAATGGATGAGCTGCATCATAGGCTTGATAGTTAGAATAGTAGGTAGGCACTTCAAAATCTGGGCCAATATAACGTTCCAAAACGAGTTTAGATGGGGCATCCGTACCACTATCTGCAAAGAAATGAAGTTTGGCTTGCGCAACAGTCCGTTCTACAATCTTACCATTTTCACGGAAGATCACACCTGCTGATACTTCTGGATTAGAAGATGGTGTTGGAGACCAGTTTGTCCAACGACGATTTTCTGAATGATCTCCATCATTGATATAGTCTACACGGTCATGTGAACTTGGATCAATATCATTAGTTGCGGAAGCAAAGGCCTGGTTACTGTTTTCATCATAGTCTGGGTTATTTGAGAGAGCTTCGCCTAGTTTGTCTGTCACTCGTACAGTGAACTCAGCAACAAGATCACTACCAAGGATACGACCTCGAACAGTAAATTGACCTGCTTTTGTCAGATTTTCTGCTGGAACTTCTTCCCATTCAACTGCCAAGTCTTTTGTTTCGTAACCGTCTTTACCTGTGAAGTAAACAGGAACCTTAGTTGGCAATTCAAGCGGTTGCCCTACTTGTAGCAAGCGAGCTTGTTTGACCGCGGCAACTGGTTTACGAGAGAGCAAGTCTTTATTGCTTGTGAAGTGCAGACGGTATTCTCCTAAGATGTCGCCATTTTCAGCCTTCGCGATAACACGAACTGGCTCACCTTCACGAACACTTGGAACGACGGTAGCGAGACCATTGTTGCTAACACTTGCTGTTACTGCAGGAACTTTTCCATCTACAGACTTAAGGTAGTAGTCAGTCAAATCAGGGTTAAAGTTTGCTAAATCTTTGCCATCAACTTGGATTCTCGTTTGTCCTTGTTTGGCTGCCGCAACTTGTTTCGCAAAGATTTGTACTTCTGTGATAGATGTTCCTTTCTTGCTATCAAGTCGAACCATACGAATGCGAACCGCATAGGTCTCAACTTTATCAAAGCTGAAATGATTCATTTCTCCAGCCTTGAGTTGAGCTGGGGCTTTTAGATTAGTAACAGGTTTCCAGTTAGCTGGATCGTTAAAGACATGTTCTTCATTGCCTACAAAGCTAGGGTTTTTAGGTGCTGTTGGAACAGTCTTACCAACATAATACTCAATCACATAAGACTTCGGTACACCAACTCCATGGTCTTCGTGGAATCCGACACTTAAATTATCAACCGAACGTTTGCTCAAGATACCTGAATCTCCGAATAGGACACCAACTGAAGCTTCTGGATTACTACGATTCCAGTTTGTCCAACGGTTAGCTGGGCGGTCATTAAAGGAAATCAATTTATCGTTGACGTTTGAAACAGGATCAGTTGGATTTGAGTCTGAAGCAAAGGCAAGTGGCAATTCTGATCCGGTCCATTGGTCAGAAATATTTGCTCCCTTCTCAGTTTGAGCAGATACGCGAACATGAAGTTTAGTTGTTAATTGCGTACCTTCTAGGCGACCATTAACTGTAAAGACACCTTCCTTGGCGTATTGGTCTGGACGAATCGCGTCCCATGTAACCTTAGCTGATGAAACGTGACCATTTGAATCGTAGGTACGAACACTTTCTGGTAATTGCGGTGCTTCTGCAATTGAAGTTGTCACACTGACTTCTTCAACTGAAACGATGCCTTCTACAGAGACTTTTGCACGCGCCTCAAGGTCAAGACCTTCAACTTTACCTAGAACTTCAAAGGTTTGATAGTGGTCGAGTTTTTCTTTTGGAATGGCTTGCCAAGTGACTTTGTGGGCTTTAGGGAAACCTTTGTCGTACTCAACTGTTACTGTTGCTGGAAGACTTGGTTCCTGATGCAAGTCTGTTACTACGTTTACAGGACGGATATATTGCGCAACCTTCTTCTCAGTGTTGGCTTGGATAGTGAGTTCAACTTGGCCTGTAGCCCCCTCATATTCTGCTTTGAGAGTGACTGCTCCTGGCTTATGCAACTCAAGCATTCCTTTACGAACTGCAACTTCCCCTTCACCACTTGTAGAGAAGGTTACTTTATCTGCTGGTAAAACAGCTTGTGTTCCGTCTTGATAGTGTGCAAGGACAGACAATTTCACTGTTTGGTCTTCTTTGAGAGCATCAGCTTTCTCCACTTGTAGGCTCAAATGGTCAATTTTTGGTGCTTCTTCGAGGAATTGAATTGCATACATTTGAAGAGGGCCACCATCATTTGGTTGAACAAAGATGCTTGCACGCATACCGTTTGCTACGCTTGCTTGCACCACTGTAACAGCTGCATTTTCAGCACTTGCTGTGACTTTTGGCAACTCAGCTCCATAAGCAAGTGTGCGGTATTGCATTGGTTTTTGAGTAGTAAGACCTGTGACAGCTTCTCCACCAACCGTTACAGTTGGTACTACAGGTGCTGCAGGATTGCCTTCTTCTACCACAAGGGTAGCGTGAATAGTCTCACCACCCAGTTGGCCAGTCATTTGAATACGTGATCCTGCAACTGACAATTTAGCTTTATCTGCTTCCGCAATCTCCCACTTATCAACTTCGTATTCTTGGACGCTTCCATCCGTTACAGCGATAGAAACATATTTATCAACAGCACTCAAGTCTGTTCCTGGAGCAACACGTTTAACAGTTGGTAGTTCTTTCGCAATTGCTAGAATTTCGACACGGGCCTCAACTTCACGTCCGTCTGCCATACCTTTAACAGTCACAACTCCTGCTTGGCTCACATCAACTGAAGACCAAGTTACTGGACGTTTTTCACGACTGCCATCACTGTAGATAAAACCGACTGTCTTCGGCATTTTCGGTTCTTTCTCAATAACAGTACGTACTTTTGGTACCTCTGTTCCGAGAACTGTCTTTTCTTGGTCTTCTTTTTTACCAGTAAAGACAGTTACTTGACCAGATTTCAAGAGATCTGAATGAGCTGTTAGTGTGAATTTACCTGCTTGTTCAGTTGATTTAACAATGGCAACCCCTTTACCGTTAAAGGCTCTACGGATCCAAGAACCATCTGGTTGCGCCTTGTAGCGTTCACGGCTGGCTTGTTCCCCATTATCGACACCGACCAGTTGACCTTGTCCATGCAGTTGGAAACGAACCAAATTATTGGCAGTTGGTACCACATTTCCTTCACTGTCTACGATTTCGTAGTAGATGTAGGTCAAGTCTTTTCCATCTGCTGCGATTGCATGTTCTTCCTTGACGAGGCGAACACCTACTGGTTGGCCTGCAGTAGTGATCTTATCACGTGCAATTTCTTTTCCAGCTTCATCGCGAGCTACAGCTTCCAAAGTACCTGGTTGATAAGCAACCTTCCACTCAAGATAGAGTTCCTTAGCATTGGCACCTTCTTGGTAGGTACGGCCATCACTGGTTTGTTTTTTGTTGAACTTTTTAACACCGAGAGATTGACCGTTCAAGAACAATTCAACGCTTGCAGCGTTTGAGTAGGCACGAACTGGAATCTTACCTTCTGAATCAGCAACATTTGCTTTTAGACTAGGATCTTCCCAGTTCCAGTGAGGAAGGAGGTGCACCATTGGTTTCTTCTTGGCAGAAACCCATTGGCTTTGGTAGAGATAAAAGTCATTTTTTGGAATACCGGCTGTATCTACGATACCAAAGTAAGAGCTCTTAACGGGAGTTTGGTTTTGGTTGTGCCATGGTGTAGGCTCACCAATATAGTCCGTACCTGTCCAGATAAACTGTCCAGCATAGCCAGCATTGTCACGGTCAAAGGTCCATGAAGCGGTTGCCGTTTTACCCCAACCAACACGATCATTTCCATAATCTGACTGTTCATAGTTACGATAAGCTTGGTTGCTATGTACCAATTCTTGTTCAGGACGATAATAGCTACCGCGTGTACGGGTTGCTGAAGATGTTTCTGAACCATAAATCAACCAGTTTGGATGTTTCGCACGAAGTTTCTTGTAGTTGTCTTCTGAGTAGTTGAAACCAACCGCATCCAGTTCATTAGCAATCTTCTCATGACCACCGCTACCATCACCAAAGCGGAACTTATCTGCTCCCATAGTAACATAACGTGTAGTATCAACATCTTTAATCACTTTTACTAAGCGTTTAACCGTTGCAAGAGAGTGAGCCTTTCCATCTGCTTCACCAATTTCATTCCCGATAGACCACATGAATACAGCTGGGTTATTTTTATCTCTTTCGACCATGGTACGAAGATCGTAGTCAGACCATTTTTCACCTTTTCTAGCTTCTGGGTGAGTAGCATCTTTTTCAAAGAAACGTCCGTAGTCATAAGGTTTCTTGCCACCATACCAAGTATCAAAGGCCTCTTCCTGAACCAGCAAACCAAGTTCTGCTGCGATTTGCAAGGTCTGTGGACTTGCAGGGTTATGAGTTGTACGGATGGCGTTAACGCCCATCTCCTTCATTTGTTTGAGACGACGGTATTCTGCCTTATAATTTTCTTCTGCTCCAAGCGCTCCGTGGTCATGGTGCAAGGAAACACCATGGAATTTAATGCGTTCACCATTCAAAGAGAAACCTTCATTTGGAGTCCAATGATAGTAACGGTAACCAAACAAATCTTTCTTAGCATCCACCAATTGACCGTCACGGTAAACACGCGTAATCAATTCGTACAAGGCAGGTTTATCATTTAAAACTGTCCAGAGTTTTGGTTGTTCAACTTCTAAAATCGCATCAAGACTTGTTGACTCATGTGCTTTCAAGGTACGGTTAGCTGTACGAACCAAGCCTGTTACAGCCTGACCACCACGTTCAACGATTTGATACTCTGCCACCAATTCATGGTCTTTATCATCTGTATTGACGATTTTGCTGGCTACATGAGTTTCAACCTTGCCATGTTGCTGTTCTTCAAGTTTTGGTGTTAAGATAGTTGTCCCATTCTTCTCAACATGAACCTTATCTGTCACTTGCAAGGTCACATCACGGTAAATACCGCTACCTGAGTACCAACGGCTACTTGGTTGTTTGTTGACTGCATGGACAGCAATCACATTCTCACGACCATCTTTGTGAAGATACTTTGTGATATCGTATGAGAACTGGTTATAACCATTTGGATAATGTCCCACTAACTGGCCATTGACATAGACTTGAGAATCCATGTAGACACCATCAAAGGTCAAACGAACATTCTTCTTGAGATCTTTTTCATCAAGTTTAAAGGTCTTACGATACCAAGCCTCACCACCATTGAGCTGTCCACCTTCGTTTTGGGCAGGTGATTGATGGTCAAAATCGTTAAAGATACTCCAGTCATGTGGAAGATCCAATTTTTGCCATGTTGATACATCAGCATCAGGTTTCACAGCTTCTTTAGAGTTCGCATTGAGTTTGAAGTGCCAATTTTGATTAAAATTCACTTTTCTGTCTTCAATCATTTGATTTACTTCTTCATTTGTCGCAGCTTTCAAATCTTCCTTAACAGGCTTTTCTTGACTTGAAGCTTGTGATTCTACCTTTGGATCATTTTCTTCAGGTTTAGAAGATGCTTTTTCCTCTTTCGGAGTTATAGCTTCATCTTCTTTCACCTCTGGTTTACTTGCTTCAATGGCAGCAGCTTGGCTTTGTTCTACACTTGCAGCCTCGTTCTTCTCTGATACTGCTTGATCCTGTTTTTCCTCCACTGCTGGACTTTCCTCTTTTACTTGTTCTACAGTGTGTGTAACAGGAGTTTCATCCGCAAAAACTGGTGATGCTCCAACAACACTTCCTCCAAATAGAACAGCGCAGGTTCCAATCATGACAGAGCAAGCTCCTACAGCAAACTTACGAATACTGTAGACTCTTTTACGATTCCAAAAGCCATTTTCCATAAAATCCTCCTTTAGTAATCGCTTCCATTTCTTTGTAAGCGCATTACTTTTTCATAGCCTTTTATCCTTATTTTATAAAATAATATAGGAAATTTCAATACCCTAAACAAAAAACTCATATTTTTGATTGTTTTTTCTAAAATTTGTAGAAGATTCAAAAAATGTGAATGTAGATTTAGGATTTTTTTACTAAAAAAGATAAAAAGTTTCATGATAAAAAGCTGTCCCCTTTATAGAAACAGCTATTATTAAAAATCAATCCTGAATTTTCCCTTCAATCACTGACTAGTTTTTCCTTTTGCCAGTAGCTTGACCATCTCATTTTTTCGTTCTTCTAGATCGGCAATTTGATGGAGTAAAAGTCCTGAAAAATCACATTCAAGCTCTTCAGTTTCGCCACTATTATACCAATCTAGAGCTACTATATGATTGTCCTTATCAAAGCAAAAAATCACATCTCCATCCCCGATGATAGACAGAAATGGAATATAATCCACAAAGCCCAAAGCGTGTAATTCCTTGGTTTTAAGACGAATGTCTAAGAAGTCTGGGATGCCATTTGCAATTCCCAAGACCTTAATACCTCGACAGAAGGTCCAAAATGGTGCTACATCGTAAGCCTTGGCTCTTGGCCATAGCTCTTCTCTGACTTCCATAAAGAGACCTCCCAGAGATGACATGGTGAATTCCCTGAAATCTTCTGGCAGACGAATGCCGTATTGATTTTCAAAATCCTGAACATCTTCTTCCGATGGTTCATTACCCATGCAGGCGACAACCTGATAAGTTTCCTTATCATAGTGACGAAAATACTCATAAACTTCCTTGAGTGCCATTATTTTAATCCTTTTTACTCAGAAATAATAACTACAAATCCATCTGGTAAGATAACCTCTTGCTCATCTTTAAGATGGCAATGACTCGCTAAATCAACAGAGTCTCTTTCTAAAACAAAATTCTCTTCAGACTGATTAAAGATTGCCTGAACTTCTTTTCCTTGGTAGTTCCAGCTCAAGGCAAGAACATCTGGTTTCACTTCTTGCAAGCAATATGAACCATGCTGAATCATACTTGCCACTTCCTTACGGACCTTGATTAATTTCTTCATGAAATTCAGCATATCATTGTCCTCAGACACACGGTCCCAAGGCATGACACGACGGCAGTCGGGATCTGGTCCACCTATTAATGCAAGCTCTGTTCCGTAATAGATACAAGGAGTCCCTTTTTGAAGGTAGAGGAAGGTTAAAGCAGCCTTGACATGTTGCACATTGCCTTTGGCAGTTGTGAGGATACGCTCTGTATCGTGAGAATCCAGAAGGTTAAACATCACTTCTGAGATTTGTTGCTTGTAGTACATTGACTGGCTATTGATTTCTGAAATAAACTGCTCTGTCTTTTTATGCTGACGCAAGAAATAATCCTTGATACTTTCAGAGAGCGGGTAGTTCATGACAGCATGGAACTCATCCCCTTTTAGCCAAGGTTGAGACGTATGCCAGATTTCACCTAAAATATACAAATCAGGCTTTTTAGCGAGAACTGCCTTTCTAAAATCTTTCCAGAACTGATGGTCAATTTCATTGGCAACGTCCAAACGCCAAGCATCGATATCAAAATTCTCAATCCAGTAGGTCGCAACACTTAAAAGATAGTCTTTGACTTCAGGATTTGCTGTATTTAACTTAGGCATATAGCTAGCAAAGGCAAAGGTATGATAAGGTAGTTCTCTCGCGTTTTTCAGTTTATCCTCTGTAATTGGGAATTCTTGAATATGGAACCAATCTTTATAAGGTGACTTTTCTCCATTTTTTAGAACATCCTGCCATTGGGCAGACTGGTCGCCAATATGATTAAATACCGCATCTAGCATGATCTTGATACCACGTTTGTGAGCTTCCTCGACTAGAGTAGCAAAGACTTCCTTGTCTCCAAAGTGACGGTCGATTTCAAAATAATCCGTCGTATCGTACTTATGATTGGTTGTAGCTTCAAAAATCGGACATAGATAAAGTCCAGTGATTCCCAAATCTTTTAGATAGTCCAGATGGTCGATAATCCCTTGCAAGTCTCCACCAAAAAAATCATCCCTGTTAGGCGCAATGGCAGCATCCCACTCTCGAGCTCCATCAGGAGTTAGATTAGGATTTCCATTAGAAAAGCGTTCTGGGAAAATCTGATACCAAACGGTATTTGAAACCCAGCTAGGAACCTGACATCCGTCTATTTCGTGAATATAGGGAAGCTTAAAGCCATTTCCTTCAGCATCCAAGTTTTCTAGAGTATGTTCTACACAACCCTTATCACCGTAGAAAACACCCTGACTCTCCTCATCAAGGAGTTCAAAGAGATACTGAATCCGTGCAAAATCAACAGAGACCGTAACCTGCCAATAATCAAACAAGGCGTCTGAAGTTACTTTAGTCATTTCTTTCTTGGCTTCATACTTATCCTCGATGAAGATAAAGGGATCTCCATAATGTAAAATGACCTGCTGGACATCATTTTTCTTGGTTCTAATTCGGATATGTAGCTGACCTTCTTTGTACAGATAAGCATACTCTGATTCTGGTCTATGATAAATGGCTGTCAATTCCATATTTTGTCTCCTAAATAATCATCATCAACAAAAACGCAAACGTTTTCATAATTGCTATTTCTAGTATACTATTTTAAGATTCGATTTGCAATACTTGGTCAAATTTGACAAGAAAACACCTCAAAATAAATATTGCAGACTAACCAAGAAATTTCAGCACCTATCTATAAAAAGCTCCTAAACTCAGCCTCACAGCCTAGTCAATCCGACAAAGGGCAAGTTCTTTTAATCCTCTGTCGTAAAGGAAGGTTAAACAAAAGTTGTCTGTCATATTTTGAAGCTTGTGTTTACTCATTCCTCTAGGCAAGGCTATATCGCACCATTCTCTCGTTGCCAGAGAAAATAGCTTTTGCTTACCCTTCCAGTCATCATTCTTAAATAAGGGGCTCAGGATAAGATAAGGCGAATCCGTAAAAATTCCATTGACACCAGCTTTTTTGCCTAAAGCCTTTAAATGTTCAGATTCTAATAACTTTTCGATAATACGACCATCACTAGAGATTTTAACAAGAGCATAATAGTCCATGCCCCATTTATTGACAGAGGTTTGACTTTCTCCAGAGCTAAAGGCATAGAGCTCTTGCTTCCAACATTTCATACTATCAATTTTAGGACAAAAACTTGAGTTCGTGTCGTGGTGATTTAACTCTTTTTTATCAATATGCGAATAAGTGGTCCACTTAGCCTGCTTTTTCTCTCGATCAAATTCTAAAAGGGCAAAGTTTCTTGCCTGATTTGTATAAACTTGATTTTCAAAACACACGGGTATCTGGTCGCTATCTGATACGATTTGAAAATATCTCTCTTGTGCCTTTTTAGGAAGTATACTTTGCGGATCCTTTATGGCAATGATTTCTGGATGAGAAAAATCACCAGTATAATAGACTATTTCCTTGCCAGCCTTGATGATGCCAATATTTTGTCCATCTGTAAAGAGTAGAGGTTCTTCCTCCCAAACATGGTCACAATCCCAAGCATCTATCTCCTTCACACCCAAAGGTGATACTTCAAGCAGACAGTAGAGATTGAAAGCTTCCTTCTCACTGGTCAAGACAAAGGCTCTACCATCATGTAACATGACAGAATTGAAAACACTATTGTAGTCCTTGTCTAGTTCCCATTTATTCAATAGACTTAACTTTAACTTCCCCATTTTCTCTCTCCTAATCCATCACCACTCGTTGATGGCAAATAGAATGGCTGATCTAATATTTCTTAGCAATTGATCTGAAAGTTCATCGTATACTTGACCCAGTCCCTTGTCTTGTGCCAGCCATCCAGGTTCATCATTCCAGGAGCCCATTCCTCCAAAAACATCCGCTGAGCTTGCAGCTCTAAATATGCTTAGATGTTGCGGTGGAATTTGAGGTTCTGCCAGTCCTTTACCAGATTCTGGGTCCAGCAAAAAGTTTCTAGCAGAGTGAAAGACTTTGGCAAAGTTGTCACATTCAATTTTAATTGCTAAATCTTCTATACGAGCCAATATGTCCTTAAATTCTTCTATATTATTTTCATAGTGGGGAATGTCTTGAGAAGACCTTTCCCATTCATACTCGGTGTAGGTAACATCCCAGCCCCTGCCTGCGGAAGCAGATTTCCAATTTGGTAGGAAATAACTTGCCTTCCCATCTTTATAAAAACAGAGAATTGAACTCTGTGTCGTATTGGAGAAACCTAAAATACCTCTGTCATTTACTGAGATAGGGCAAAATAATTTTAAGTCCTTCAAACCTTTTTCCTTAAGATTTTCAAACCAACCAGATACAGATAGTTCTATAACTTCCCCCTTTTCTGACGGCAAAATTTGAAAGCAAATCTTATTGATATATTGGTCAGGATGATACAAGATTGCCTGATCAGTTTTTAAAGCCTTCCTAGCTGCTGCAACGATACAGGCTATTTGGTACATTTGTCCATTCATATGATCTCTTCCATTATCCCTTCAATCAGATTTGTAAGGCTTTCAGCCGCATAGATCACCTGGTCAGGATCATGGATGTAGCAAATAACCTGACCTTCCTGACCCTCCTGGTCTGGATCAAAATCCAGCATAAGATAACAAGAGTCACAATACTGAGCAAAAGGAAGCCATTTTTTATTAAAAAGATAAGGCTTAATTCTACTATCATGCATGCTTTCTAGGTCTTGACTAGAAAAATAGTCGGGAAATTCGGTTAACAGAGCATCTCTATTTTGAAAGTACTTTTTACAACTTTCCATTTCCTGTAGACTCATGAGAGAAAAAGTCAAATCTCTCTGGTCAATTACACAAGGTAAAATAGAGAGGTATTTACTCCCATTTTTATAGCTATAAAGCTCTTTGAAGTCACTAGGTAGACGAATGCCAAATATTTCCTCAAAGGCTTGAAGCTCTTCCTCAGAAGCACCAGAAATGCCCTGATAATCTTCCAGATATCCTTCCTCTACAGGATCATCCAAATCCCAGTCTTCAAAACACTCACAAATATAAGTTTCTATTTTTTTAACTTGGTCAATTAGTTGCATCATTTCACCATGATTTCTTTATTTTATCTGTCTTCCAATGCTTTTTACCGCTTATAACTTGTTTTTTCTAGGAGAAGGGGTTCAGGATTTTGCTTAATCCAAGCAATAGCTAGCTGACACAGGCGGTCTAGGCGAGGCTCGTCATCAAAACCTTTCCCATGAACTTGAGCAATAAGCTCTTTAGTCTCTTCTAATTCTTGATCTGAAAGGGGGATTCCTAGAGACAAGTATTGAGGGAGAGCTTGAAGCATTTTTCTATAGTCCCTGTCCCAGTTGACCCCACCATTGCGATCCAGTTCATCTCGAACTCTGCCTGGTATACGGATAGCTTCTCCCTGAACAGTTTTGGCTGGCCCACTCGAAGGGATTAAGAAGGACCAAAGTTCCTCATATTGTTCCTCCCAGGATCCTTCTACTAGCTTAATCGGTGAAACTCCATCATGAGTTAGGCGTTTTTCTACAGGCTTAACATCAAATATCTCATAGAGCTTCGTTAAGCCTTTATCTGCAGCCTCTATGTAGTCAGGATGGATCCCTTCTCTGTGAAATTCAAAATCCTTACCAATATTTTCAACCTTTTCTTTCATAGCAGAAGTTTTCTTAGCGCCCGCCTCTACCAACATGGTGGCAATTTCAGCTGTTTGGGCAATATAGATTCCCCGGCAGACCATCAAGACTGAAGCTAGAGGAGTTCTACCCATATCATTTTTGGCATTAACATCTGCTCCTTTGTCAATCAGAAGTTTGACTGTCTTAGGATGGAAAAACTCAGCTGCCACATGTAAAGGTGTCTCGCCATAGGTATTGGGTTTCCCAATGTCTGCACCCAATTCGAGCAATAGTTTTACAGTATCTCTTCCCATGGTTGCCTGACGATACAAAGGAGTCGCTCCATAATAATCAGGGATATTGATATCTAGGCCCTTTTCTACCAGCCAGATAACCAATTCATCCGGGACTCCTCCCATATGCAGAGGTGTACATAAGCTAAATCTTCCATCATGGGCGGTTAATTCACAACGATCATAGACTGCTTTAAGGGCTTCAATATTTCCTTCATCCATTAAATCCTTAAACTCTTTTGGTAATGTAACTCTTTTCTTTGCCATCTTTAGTTCCTTTCTTCTGATTCAGCATCTAGGGCAAGCCAATGAAGTTTGTCAACCGTTTTCAAAATCAGGACTTGTCCATCATAATCATTTTTCAACTCAAGACCGTTTTGCTCAATAGATATATGATTGTACCAGTGGTCTAGGCTGGCGTATTCCCCCATATGAATATTGATGAGGATACTCGTTATGGGATTCCAAGTCCCTTTCTTAACTGTTTCTGCTAAGAGGTAGTAAGCATCTAAAAATATGAGATTTCTCCCATAGATCCAAAAGGGCAGATCAAGCCCCAACAAAGGCAACTTGGCAGAAAAAATCTCATCACCGTGTGGTGGAACGGTTTCATAATGAAATTCTATCTCACTGCCATAATAGGCAATCAGGGCTCCCTGACATCCGATATTTTGAGGAATCCCTTCCTCAGCTACAATAAATTCCATGACCTGCTCCTTCTATTTTCAATCATAAAACCCGACCAGACTCTGCCAAAATATCAAACTGGACGCATGACCTATTCTAGTCATCAAGCGGATGAAGTCACTTTCACACCCCTTCCAAACTGCAGATTGGGCCGTTCCCATGGCTCTAACAAATGCTAGAAAATCTGGTGTCAGCCATATTTTTTCATCATAGTTCATCTCTGCATCAAGAGCATAGACCGCCCCAGATTGACAATCCAGCAAAATAGTATAGGGATCTCCATTTGCAATGATGATCAGGCCTCTTTCTTGTAGAGTAGAGTAGAGTAATCGTGGTATTCCAAATTTCGATTCATCAGCCAAGTAAGACTAGTGTCGTCCCCATATCCAAACTGGTAACTTAAAAAACCGATCTGCCCCCAGTTATAGGCCAGAATATACTTCCTAAAAATCGGATCCAAATCTTGGATTTGCAGTTGTTTTTTCAAACGATCCAGTTCAGACACAGGCACTTCAGTATGGCTCAGGACAATTCCTTCTCTTATCTCAGGGTCAAGCCCTTGTATTGCTTCCTCAATAATGGAAATAATTTGGTCAATTGTCAATAATTCCATTGTCAACCTCCGACTATAAATAGTCCATTTTCTAGAGCAAACTAGCTAGTTTAGGTCTTCTTTTTTCTGATGAACATTCTTATCTCTATTATACCGCAAAGCTATCTAATAGGGATAAACCACCAGTATTTTCAGGGATTATTTTTGATGAACAACTTCTCCTAATTAAAACAAAAAGCCCTTCCTCAAGGGAACAGCTTTCTCACTTATAATTAAAGATTTCTCTTGCCAACTTATCAGCTAACTTGGGAAAGAGGCTATAAAATTTGTGGGCTAAATTGAGCGAAAGAGGAAGATTGAGTTCTCGTTTGTTTTTTCCTATGGTCTTGACGATTTTTTTAGCAACCGTATCTGGTTCTAAGAGAAATCGGTCAACCGACTTGAGGTAGCTACCATCTGGGTCTGCCTGGTCAAAAAAGGCAGTACGAATCGGTCCTGGATTAACCGTAGTTACATAGACACTATCGGGCGTCAGTTCAAGGCGCAGAGCATTTGAATATCCAATAGCCGCAAACTTGGTCGCCGAGTAGAGACTGGACTTGCTAGTCGCTATCAAACCTGCCATGCTGACAATATTGATGATATGCCCTTTTCCTCTCTCCTTCATGCGAGCTCCAAGACGACGAGACAGATTCATCAGAGCAAAGGTATTAACCTCAAACATCTGGTGAATGTCTTGAGCAGAAATCTTGTCAAACTCTTCAAAAATACCATAACCAGCATTGTTAATCAAGACATCAATCTTGCCATAACGGAGATAGAGGTCAGCGACCAGAGCTTCTAGGGCTGAGTCATCAGTAATGTCGATTTCAATCCATTCCACATTAGGATGATTCCCGTAGAGTTGTGCCAGTTTTTCCTTGTTTCTACCTAGCAAGATCAGTTGGTCATTTGGCAAGAGTTTGACCATTTCTTGGGCTAATCCACCGCTAGCTCCGGTAATGAGAATAGTACGCATACTTATCCTTTCTCAATCTTCTAGATTTCCACTTCTTCCAAGTCTTTAACCACATGGACATTCTCAAAAATACTAGCTGCATCTTTCTTAAGCTGGCTGATATCTTTTGAGAGGAAGCGAGCACTGATATGATTGAGCAAGAGGCGCTTAGCACTGGCTTCTGCTGCTACTTGTGCTGCCTGCATATTGGTTGAGTGACCGTGATTGCGAGCAATTTTTTCATCTCCCTTGCCATAAGTCGACTCATGGATAAGGACATCGGCATTGACAGCTAAACGCACACTAGCATTGGTTTTTCGGGTGTCACCCAGAATAGTAATAATCTTACCCGGACGGGGAGCTGAGATATAGTCTGCCGCCTTGATTTCAGTCCCATCATCCAAAACAACATCCTGGCCGTTTTTGATTTTTCCAAAAAGCGGACCAAATGGGACACCAGCAGCCTTGAGCTTCTCAGCATCCAAGGTTCCTTCTAAGTCCTTTTGCATGACACGATAGCCAACACAGAAAATAGTGTGATCCAGCTCCTCTGCATACACAGTGAATTTATCGGTTTCAAGGATTTTCCCTAGAGAATCTTGGTCAAACTCATGAAAATAAATGCGGTAAGGCAGACGAGAACCTGACACACGTAAACTAGTTAAGACAAAGGACTTGATCCCTTGCGGTCCATAGATGTCCAAATCTGTCTGCTCTTCATTGGCCTGAAAGGCACGACTAGAAAGGAAGCCTGGCAAGCCAAAGATATGGTCTCCATGCAGGTGAGTGATAAAGATTTTGCTGACCTTACGTGGTCGAATCGTGGTTTCCAGAATGCGATTTTGCGTTCCTTCTCCACAGTCAAAGAGCCAAACTTCGTTAATCTCATCCAAGAGTTTCAGGGCGAGACTTGAGACGTTGCGGGCTTTAGAGGGCTGACCAGCCCCCGTTCCTAAAAATTGAATATCCATTTGATACTTTCTAATTAATCAATATATAACATGGCTGTGCGGTTTTCCGATCGGAAATAGCGCTTGCCAGAAAAAGCAACAGCTTCTTGTAATAAATCCTCTTGGCTATAGCCTTTGAGACGCTTGCGACCATCAGCCAAGCTTTCCAAATCTGTCAAAGCTGTGAGACTCTCCACACTAACAACTTCTTCGTCTCCGGCATCCTTCATGTAAATCTTTCCAGACTCTTCAAAGACGAGCTGATGGGGGAAAATTTGCGCAATCTCAAAAAGCAAGTCATTCGAGATTTCCTCTTCATTTTCAGAGAAAATCCTTCCCAGTCCTTCACTCTCGTAGCAAAATCCAAAAGATTTGCCAGATAAATTAAGACGAATGAAAGGCTTATTTTCAAAGGTGAAACTTGGCTCAGCATTGTAGAGGTTCAATTCCTTGCTTAGTTCTGCAAAATAATCCGTCGCAGCTTGAGGACTCTTTTTCTGGTAGAGTTCTGCAAAGTAAGCATTCACTACACTGGGCGGAGGGGTAATGAGAGCCAACTGCTCTTGTTCTGTTTTGCCAGCTAGAAGTTGATCCAGATAGACCTTATCCAGACTTGTATAGCCCCCATATTTTAGAGCCAAGGTTTTAATATCAGTCATAAAATTCCTCTAACCTCCATTTGTTTTTCTCCGAAATATAGCCTGTAATCGCTTCTCCATCATCTTGGTAGTCACGATCTTCAAGAATCGCTACACTTTCCAAATCATGAATCTTGTAGGACTTAGAAAAAGGCACCCGTAGAGTAAAGGATTCAAAAATATCCTTGATTTTCTCTAAAAATAAAGCCTGCAACTGCTCACGACTATCCTCAGACTTGGCAGAAATGAGGGCATACGGCGTTTGAGTAGGCGTGAAATCCTCCACCAAATCCGCTTTATTATAAAGGGTCAGACGAGGAATATCCTCCATATCCAAGTCTTTCATGATAGACAGAACCGTTTTTTCATGCTCCTCGTGATAAGGATTGCTGGCATCAATGACATGAACCAGAAGGTCTACATGCTTACTTTCTTCCAAGGTTGACTTAAAACTGGACACCAATTCTGTTGGCAAATCTTGGATAAAGCCAACAGTATCAGTCAAGGTAACCTGAAGATTGCCTCCCAGATGGATACTCTTAGTCGTCGCGTCCAGAGTCGCAAAGAGTTCGTCCGCTTCATACTGGGTCTTACTGGTCAAGGTGTTCATGATGGTTGACTTCCCAGCATTGGTATAACCAATCAAACCAATCTTAAAGGTACTTGACTCCAAGCGTTTTTCTCTGACTGTCGCTCGATTCTTCTCAACTACCTTAAGCTGACGCTCAATATCTGTGATTTGATTGCGAACACTACGTCGGTTCAGTTCCAACTGACTCTCACCTGGACCACGGGAACCAATTCCCCCTGCCTGACGGCTGAGCATAATTCCCTGACCAACCAAGCGAGGTAAGAGGTACTTAAGCTGGGCCAAATGCACTTGAAGTTTTCCTTCATGGCTTCGAGCTCGCATAGCAAAGATATCCAGAATCAACTGCATACGGTCAATCACCTTGACACCCAGAACTTCCTCTAGATTGACATTTTGCCGTGGTGTCAGACGATTATTGACGATGACAGTGCTAATTTCTTCCGCATCTACCATCAGTGCAATCTCTTCCAACTTACCAGAGCCAACAAAGGTCTTGGAATCATATTTTTCACGTTTTTGTCTGTAGCTATCGACTACGACTGCCCCAGCTGTCTTAGCCAGACTGGCCAACTCTTCCATGGACAGGTCAAAATTATCCATGCCCTGCAGTTCAACACCAATTAGCAGGACCCGTTCTTCTTTTTTCTCCGTTTCAATCATTTAAAAACTCCTCAATCTGGCTTAGAATACGCTCCTTCACGCCAGACTCTCCTATCTGATAAAAGGTCACCTGCATGCGATTACGGAACCAGGTCAACTGACGCTTGGCAAAACGACGGGTAACCTGTTTGAGACTCTCACTAGCTTCCTCTAAAGTCTGCTCCCCACGGAAATATGGAAATAGTTCCTTGTAGCCAATTCCTTTGGCTGCCTGCGCATCAGGGTAATGGTCAAAAAGCCACTTGGCCTCATCCAAAAGCCCAGCCTCAAACATCAGATCCACTCGGTTGTTGATACGTTCATAAAGCTGACTACGCTCATCATCTAAGCAGATAATCAGAGGTTCATACAAAGTCTCTTGATTTTCCAAATCCTGACCAAAATGGGCAATCTCCAAGGCGCGCATGGCACGACGACGGTTAAACTGGGGAATTTCAAGACCTGCTTGCTTCACGAGATGGGCTAATTCCTCATCTGAATAAGGCTCCAAGCTAGCCCGATAAGCTAAAATCTCCTCATGAGGTGTTTCTCCACCTAGATGGTATCCTTCCAGCAAGCTCTGGATATAAAGCCCTGTACCACCCGCGATAATAGCAAGCTTACCACGGTTATGAATATCCTCAATAGCCTTCTTAGCTTCTGAAACAAAATCAAAAGCCGAGTAAGACTCGGTCACCTCTCTGACATCAATCAAATGATGAGGAACAGATGCTTGCTCCTCTGGGCTGGCCTTGGCCGTCCCAATATCCAACCCTCTGTATACTTGCTGACTGTCACCGCTGACCACCTCTCCACCAAAGCGCTTGGCTACTTCAATAGCAAGGGCTGTCTTACCAACAGCAGTCGGTCCAACAATCACAATTATTTTTGTTTTCATCTTTTTTCCTTGAAAAATTCCCATTTTTTCGTTACTATTATTATATCATAAAAAGGTCAGTCAGAAAAATGCTACCTCTTGAGGAGTCTGTCTGATCAGGAAGATAAAGGAGGAAGACTCATGGCTAAAGGATTCGCTAAAGGTCTTGTAACAGGTGTCGCAGGAACTGTCGCTGCCGTTGCAGGTGCAGTATACGCAATTAAAAAGAAAGTGATTGAGCCAGAAGAGCAAAAAGCAGCTTTCATCGAAGAAAACCGTAAAAAAGCAGCTCGCCGTCGCGTATCACATTAATATACAAAAGAAGTTGAGAAATCTCAACTTCTTTTTATTTTTTAAATAGCCAAATCAAACTTCAGTTGCGGCTTGACTGGATCGTAGTCGACCAACTCAAAGTCTTCGGCTTTGATATCAAAGAAATTAGTCTTATCTGGCACATTCAAAACCAAACGAGGTTGGCAGTTTGACGGCTCACGGCGGAGCAATTCCTCTGCTTGTTCAAACTGATTATCATAGATATGAAGGTTGTTGATAAAGTAAAAGAACTTCCCAACCTTCCAGCCGAAATGCTTGGCAATCATCATCTGCAAAGCTACGTACTGCATAGCGTTAATGTGGTGGGCCACTAGCATGTCATTAGAACGCTGAGTCAAGGTCGCATCTAGATAGATTTCCCCATCAACGCGACGGACATCAAACATGGTCTGAAAGGCGCATGGAAGAAGACCATCTGTCTCCTCAAAAGCTTGGTAATCCCAGAGAGAGATGATATTGCGACGATTCCAAGGGTTGGCTTCCAACTGTTTGAGAATCTTATTGATGATGTCGTGTTTCTTAACGACTGCCCCATAGCGCTCACCAATGGTTCCCGTATCTCCCACTTCCCAGTCATTCCAGTAGTGAACATTGTACTTGCTATTCAGCACTTCTAGGCTATTAGACTGATCTTGGTAGATCCAGAGTACTTCCTTGATAGCAGATTTGATTGCAATGGGACGCAAGGTTGTGATGGGAAATTCCCCTTTGGCCAAATCATACTCCGCAAAGGCACCCGTTACGTACTTAGAATTGGCAACTGTACCATCCTTATACTTAGGACGTGCCTGCTCAGAAAAGACACCTTCCTTAAGAATTCGTTCTATATTTTCTTTAAAAATCGTATCTGCTTTTGTCATTTACTCTCACCTCATTTATTGTCCTAACTAGTATAGCATAAAAAATCTTTTCTACATACTCAGATAATCAATGGCCTTTTTATATTTTTCTAATCGTTCCAAATCCTTGTCAGTAATGGTCTCAAGTCTCGATAAATCTGAATTATGTTTTAGGTCAGCTAATTTTACGGCTCTCGCAAGAGGATTGGATTTCACAGTTTTCAGATAGGTTTGATAGTCTTGTCCCTTTTTCTTTGACAAAATCTGAACGGCTGTAACTACTGTCTCTGGTAAACCCGCATTTAGTAACTCTTCAGCAGTAACAGAACTATCCTCAATAACATCATGTAGTAGAGCCACTGCTTTCTCTTCTTCAGAATCAACTTGGCTCGCAACAAAAATTGGATGTTCTATATAATCTATCCCTGCCTTATCAAATTGTCCTCTATGAGCTTCCGTCGCGATAGACAATGCTAATTCAAGCATAGGTTGTTTTGATGTGTTCATCTAGCGATTCCTTCCCAAAATTAAAACCTATTTCGTTTTATTCGACTTTCAAAAAAGAGCTTGATGGATAACCAAGCTCTATTATCAATCTATCTTATTGCAATACAAGTGATGCTGCTCCGATAACTCCAGCGTCATTTCCTAGAGTCGCAAGAGCCAATTTAGTGGATGTGCGTACTTGTGGGAAGGTATTTTCGTCGTAGATTTTTTGAACACCTTGGAGAAGAAATTCTCCAGCTGCTGACACCCCACCACCGATAACGATTGTTGATGGGTTTAGGATTGAACCGATATTAGCACACGCAATACCCAAGTAACGTGAGAAGTTACGGTAAACGATCAAGGCAAGGTCGTCCCCTTCTTTTGCAAGGTCAAAGACAGTTTTAGCAGTTACTTCTTCTCCGTCATCAATCAAGCGTTTCAAAGCTGCATCGCCTTCGTATTCATCTGCATAACGACGAGTCAAGTTGACAATCCCTGTTGCTGAAGCAACTGTCTCAAGACAGCCTTTTTTACCACAGGTACATGCGATTGGTTGGTCAAAGTCAACAGTGATGTGACCAAGCTCACCAGCAGCACCAGCAACACCGTGAAGCAATTTGCCTTCTGCCACGATACCGCCACCAACACCTGTACCAAGTGTCATAAAGACAACGTCTGGTTGGTTGTCACCAGCGCCCATCCAGCGCTCACCAAGAGCAGCTACGTTGGCATCATTGTCGATGAAGAATGGAATACCCAAGGCTTTTTCAATCTTTTCTTTAACTGGTTGAAGGGTTTTCCAGTTTAGGTTGTAGGCACCGATAACAGTCCCTTTTTCACGGTCAACCACACCAGGTGATCCCATTCCAATACCTCGGAAATCCGTAGCTGACAATCCAAGCAAGTCCAAACGATGTTGAATAGACTCGATCATATCATCTACGATATGGCTTCCTTCGTCCAAAATATTAGTCTTGATAGACCATTTTTCTTGGATTTCTCCCTCTTGAGTTAAAATTGCGAACTTGATAGATGTTCCACCAAGGTCAATCCCAATAATCTTTTGACTCATCGTCTTCTCCTTTTTAATTGAAAATGCTTACAGATATAGTATAACAGAATCGTCTGTTTTGTGCAAAGGTTTGCATTAACTTCCTAGAAATTATTCTGATTTATGGTTTCCAAAGGCCAGAACCATCTACGTAGTATCTGCCACCATCAACTCGCTCATTCTTTGCCATTTTACCATCTGATTTGAGGTAATAGTTCCCTTGCCAAGTGTTTCTAGCATAAACACCATTGGATTTTAGGTAGTACCATGCTTGATAACTGGTGTCATAAACCCATTCACTTGCTGCCATCTTACCATTCGACTTGAGATAATAGCTTCCTTGCCAAGCGTTACGGGCGTAAGCTCCGTCCTCTTTTAGATAATACCACGATTGATAATAGGAATCATATAGCCATTCACCTGCTGCCATCTTACCATTTGATTTAAGGTAGTAGCTTCCCTGCCAAGTATTTCTCGCATAAGAACCGTCGGATTTTAGATAGTACCAAGATTGATAGCTAGCATCATAAATCCACTCGCTGGCTGCCATCTTGCCATCTGACTTAAGGTAATAGCTACCTTGCCAAGTATTCCTAACTGCATGCCCATTTTCAGCAAAATAATACCAATAACCGTCCTGTTTGACCCATCCGCTAGCTGTGACATTGGATTGCGAACCCGACTGGCGTGGTTTAAAGACTCCCCGAGGTGCATTTGCACGTTCACAAGCTATCCCATCACCATCACGATCTAGTTTAGAAGAGTAACCTGGTTCTCCTCTATGAATATCAGAGTAACCATTTTCCCATGCTTCTCTACAACTAGAAAAATGAATATTTTCCTCTGCAGTAACTGGTTCGGTAAATAGTCCCCAAACTAGAAGGGCAGCAAAAGCCACTTTTAGCAAAACTTTTTTTTCATTATTCTCTCCTTTTTTGATACCGTTTTCGCTTTTATTTTACCAGACTTATTCCAGCAATTCAAGAAAACTTCTAGTCTTTTCTGCAAACTCCTTCGGTTTGTCAGTGTTCAGTGTGTGAGGACCGTCAGGAATAATCTGCAACTTAGAATCTGACATCAATTGATGAAGGCCTCTCATAGAACTGAGATTAGGCTTGTCTTGGCTACCACAAATTAGCAAGGTTGGATAGTAACAATTCTGTGCTACTTGGGTTAAATCAAGTGTTTTCAATTCCTCAGAAACACCAACCATGAGAGCTTTGTCTGCTCCCTGCTTTTCAAAAAAACTTTTTGGAAGTAGTTTAAAAATCATCAACTGGATTCTAAACAAGATATTACCTGCTAGTTTCACTGGACAGCCTGACAAGACTAAACCTTGAAGATTTGGCAAATCGTAACTTGAAAGCTCTAGTGCAAGAGTAGCACCGAGGGATAAACCGATTAAAACAAAAGGTTTCTTCTCCTCTGATAGGTATTTAGCTATCCGTTTTTTGGCTTCCTTATAAGACCCAACCCCCGTAGGAAACAATTCAAGGGCCTCAGAAGGATGATTGGCAAGTAGATCCTGAACTTCCTTCCAGCTTGCGGCCGTCTGACCTAAGCCATGTAAAAATATCAATTTCATTTATTTCTCCTTCAATAACAACTCATACAAGCCTCTGACTGCATTACAGCCATAGACAGCTTCTGCTTGGTTCAAGTCTGCCAAAGTCAGAATTTTCTCTTCTACCTGTCCTTTTCCTAGCAAATGCTGACGATAGATTCCTGACAAGATGCCAAGATTGATAGGCGGTGTGTAGAGCTTCCCGTCAATTTTCAGAACCAAATTCCCGATAGACGTTTCCAAAAGCTCCCCTGCTACATTATGGTAAATGATTTCCTGTTTACCTAGACTTAAGTGTGGTCTATGAGTTGTTTTAAAGTAGGTAAACGCCTGATTCAAATCTGCTTCTTGCAGGCAGAGTTTAGCTTTGCAGAAGCTTGGACTAAGAGGTGTTAAGATTTGGCGACTGAGTTCTATCTCTCCAGACTTGCTGAGGCTTATTCGCAAACGGTAGTCTTGGTGGGAAGCACAAGCTCGACACTCTTCCTCTATCTTTTGTCTCAGTTCTTCTGGATCAAAAGGATAGGCAAAATAACGACTCGCCTTTGTCAGTCTTTCCAGATGTTGATCTTCAAACAACAGTTGTTTTTGGCTGATTCTCCCAGTTGTAATCAATTTGAAACGAGCTTGTTTACGATAGAGAACAGCCGCCTTTTGATGAACCTCTCGGTATTCAGATTCCCAAGTACTATCCCAAGTAATGCCACCACCCACTCCATAGATGGCTTTCCCTTGATGCAGTTGGATAGTCCGAATGGCGACATTAAAAATCCGTCGCCCATTTGGAAGCAAGAGACCAATAGTTCCACAGTAAACCCCTCTAGGTTGAGGCTCCAAGTCCTTGATGATTTTCATGGTAGCAATTTTCGGAGCTCCCGTTATGGATCCACAAGGAAAGAGAGAGCGAAAAATGGCAACCAAGTCCACATCCAATCGTAACTGACTCTCGATGGTCGACGTCATCTGCCAAACAGTTGAATACTGCTCCACTTGGCACAGACGTTCTACATGCTCACTGCCCACTTCAGAAATACGGTTCATATCGTTGCGCAAGAGGTCCACAATCATCATGTTTTCAGAGCGATTTTTAGGATCCTGTTCTAGCCAGCTAGCTTGGGCAAAATCTTCTTGGTCAGTCACTCCACGCTGGGTTGTTCCCTTCATTGGTCGCGTTGTCAACTCACGGTCATTTTGCTCAAAAAAGAGCTCTGGACTCATGGAAATCACTGCCATCTCGTCATGTTCAATATAAGCATTGTAGCCCGCCTCCTGCTCTACCACCATACGATTGTAGATGGCAAAAGGATTGGCACTTAAGTCTTGATTGAGTTGGACGGTGTAGTTGACCTGGTAGGTGTCCCCCTGACGCAAATGATGGTGAATCTGGGCAATAGCCTTTTCATAGTCTGCTTCAGACGTTACTTCCTGCCAATTTGAAGGCAAATCAATATCATCATAAGTCAGAGGAATAGGCGATGTTTCTACCCTATCATGAACTGTAAAGTAAAGCAAGTACTCGCCCAGTAAAGGAGCTTTATGAACTGCTAATTTCTCCTCAAATGCAGGTGCAGCCTCGTAACTGACGTAGCCTACCACATAATAGCCTTGTTCTTGGTAGCTTTCCACCTGTGCCAGCAGGTCCGCGACTTCTGCTAAATCTCTCGTTTTTAACTCTTTGATCGGCTGGGTAAAGGTGTATCTCTCGCCCAAATCTCTAAAATCAATCACTGTTTTTCTATGCATACCTTAAGTATAGCATAAAAAGGCAGATACAGACAAAGCTGATCTACCTTTTTTCATTTTACTAGTCCTATCTACTATTTAGTGAATAAATCTCCAGTAAATCCGTCTGATTTCTGCAAGAGTTGTTTGTAAACTTTCCATTTAAGATTCACTGTATTATCAAATTTATTACCTTGAAGGTCTTTTTCAACTGCAGCATCGAATAGCTCTTGAAGTTTTTCATATGTTGAAATCTTTTGACCATCAATTTCAATTTCTACAAAACCTTTCTCAGCTTTAGCTCTGACTTCTTTATACCATTCTTTCTTCCACTCTTCTAATGTATTAAATCTACCTTTAGAAACTTTTTGGATGATAAAGTCATCACCTAGACCTACGTTACCGGCTACTTTAGATTCTTGTTTATACTTGTTAGATGCATACCCTAAGAATCCATCAAGGTAACCGTAGTAGCCCCACATACGGAATGTATTGTGTTTGAATGAGATTGAGCCAGCCGTACTCTTACTTGTGTTACCACCGTAAATACCAGTCATCATATTCACAACAGTATAAGCAGAATCGAATCCTTCAGTACGGTAATGACCATTACCTGGTAGCCCGTGTTTAGTAGCGAAGTTGTTATCTACAAGTTGATCAATAACTGTCAGTTTCATATTCTTCTCATCATCATTTAAATCACGAACTAAATCCCATTGGTGTGGTGCACCTTCTAACTTATTATAGCTCGCTTTTTCGCGATATTTCTTATCGATTTTCTTGAACCACTTATCGTTAGTTCCAGTATTTTTCTTGATGACAGATTCTGCTTCTAAGTAATCAAGCATCATCATTGATTCGTTATAGTTCTTCATGTAGTGATCAATCTTCTCACGACTACTTAACATATTAGGATCATAGTTATAAATTTGTGTACCATCATTTTTACGTTCGTACGCCATATTTAATCCAAGTGAACCATATTCACCATTATAGTTTGTAAGAGATGGTGATTGTAGCATACCTTGAGCAAATGATTCAATATCTGTCCCTTCACGGTGACGCCATGTTCCTAAGTAGGCCATACGGTCATTGATATGAGTTGTTTCGTGAGTGAATGCAGATGTACCATAATCACTAATCATACTAGAGATGATGTAGTATACAGCTTCTGAATTTTGTGGGTTAGAAAAGATATAAGCATACGCACCCATACCGTTATATCCGTGCCATTTACCTGTAGGTCCATAGAACTCACTAACTGGAGCATAGTCACCATTCTTATTATGACCCATTCGGTCAGCCCATCCATTACCTGGAACATCTTGGTTATCCCAAATTGCTGATGGAACCATATTTTCAGATTTCAACAATTGATTACGTACATTATCAGCAGCAAGTCTTGACCAGAAGTCTAAGTAATTAATTTGCTCTTGTGCACGTAAGTCGATTTCTTTCTTAAACGCTTCACGTTCAGCTTCTGTATTCTTACCATATTTCTCAAATGCACTAAACGCTAGCGTATTGTACGTTGAAATTAAGAACATGTGAGCCTTCTTCGTATTAAGAAGTGGTAAAATGTATCGACCATGTTCACCGTTATTTAAGTTTTCATATAAGTGATATTTCTTATTAGCAAAATCAGGGTTAGATGATTGTTTCTCAACTACATAGTTAGTATGAGAAATAGCTTTCTTATACCATACATTCATATCAGTATCTTCTGTAAAGAGTTTCATGTTATATGTTAAGAAGTCATTTAAATTACCTTTACCTGTTGCTCCCGCAATCACATCACGATAAGCATCTTGAGTTCGATCCCCTTTCAAGAAATGTTCACGTGAACCAATTTGAATCAATCTATCGATAACGCTAACGTTCTTACCATAAAAATCAGGCTTTAACATCATGAGGTCTTTAATGCTCATATCATTGTATTTAAATCCATAATAACGATTTAAATAAGTAAGACCCATCATAATCTTAGCTTTATTGTCTTCCACTTTTTTAAGAAGAGCTTTCATGGCAGCTTCATCACTATTCAATTGATGGTCTTCGTTTTCAACTAAAGCTTTGACTAATTTATCTAAATTAGCTTTCGTTTCTTCAAAGCTTTCTTCAAGGAACAAGTTACGAATGTAATTGTTCTTATGATTGTCACTATTCTCAGCTGGTTTGTTACGTTTGTCCATTAACGCACGCACTTCAGGTGAAATCAATTCAACACCTGCTAATTTTGCTTTAATATCGTTGATTAATTGTGTTCTATCTTTAACAACCATATTCGGTGTATAAACGACGTCACCAAGACCTTCGATACTATATTCACGAACTTGTTGGACTTGAGAATCAGCTTTACGTGTGACAACTTTTTCTTCCTTAGTACCATCAGCATAATGAATCATAATATGATCAACATCTGACAAGTCAGTTACAAATTGCCCATCTTTCATACCTGTCACAGATAATACTTCTGTAGTTAATAATTTAGATCCTTCAGGAGTCTTATTACCTTGATTCACAATCCACTCTTTATTGTAGAACGGTTGAAGTTTTTCAACATTTCGGTAAGCAAGTTCACGTTCTGCATTATAATCTTGAGTAGTTTTGTACGTGTCTTCTTTATACGCTACGTGATTTAATTTATCAGTCAAATATGGTGTGATTTCATATTTATCGGCTGTGATATTGAACGAAGCAATCCGTTTATCCGCTTCTGCTTGGTCGACACCCTTAATCTGTTTTGAACGGTTATAAGAAACGTTACCTGATGCAACATCGTTCACATACACATTGTTCTTGAAGTAATCAAATCCGAAGTATGGATCACCTGAGTCAACTGACCCTGAACCATACATCATTTCACCATTTGTCACTTTCATCATGCTGACGTTATTTTCAACCCAACCCCAGTCATAGTTTTCGTGAATTAAACCACCGCTTTGATTGTTGGTTTTGAGTGTCAATGTCCCTTTGACCACAGATTTAGTTAAACGACCTTTTTGTTTAACATCATTTGGATTTCCACCATGGTTGACTTTGGCAATCAATCCACCAAATTTAGCATTGTTGGCTTTAATGTCAGCTTCAACATAAGAACTATCTACATTGCTTCTCCAGCTTTCACTTACAAGTCCACCAGACCACCAACCTTTGTTACCCACGCTTTCGATTTTACCGATAAAGGCTACATTACGCATATTGGATTCATCTAGTTTGTTGACCATACCTGTAACGTCGTTATTACCAACCACATTACCCGTAACCTTAATATTCTCAATCGTTGAGTTCTTAAACATATCTCCAAGTGGAGCTGTTTTATCAGCCCACGGCATATTGATATTCACATTACCAAAGTTGATGTCATGAATATAAGCATTTTCAACACGGTTGAACAATGGTCGAGCTAGATTGTGAATGGTATAACGTTTATCACCTTCACTATACAACTTACCTTTAAAAATGTTCGTCACGTATTGTTTATTCGGAGTCGGAACATTTGCTGCATTAAGATCCGCACCAAGTTTAAACTCACCCGTTGGGTTAGCTTGCATATCTTTTACAAGCTCATTGAAGTTGTAATATACATTACCTTCTTTTAATTTTTGTTTTTCAAAGTAATGAACATACTCTTCACTGAAAGTATCATCTGCTCTACGTTGAACTAAGTTTGGAGCTTTTGCTACCACTTTGTACAATATTTTTCCATCGACAACCACTTCTTCAACAGAACTTACCGTAAGTCTTGTTGTCTTATTATCATGAGTTGTCACTCGTAAGTAAAGTGGAGCAACGTCTGTCGGTTTTTCAGTAAGTAAGCTCTTATCTGTTTCAACACCAGCATCATCCACACTCATCAAGCTTGTTTCTTTGATATTTTTGATTTCAACTTTTTTAAGGTCAAGTCTTAGCGGTTCTTCTTTCAGAACTTCTTCCTCATCACCCTCACCACGGTCATAAACCATCTTCGTTTCAAGTTTATAATCCTTGTAGTACTGTAAATCTGTCAGGGTAGTTGTCAAGTCGTCTGGTGAAACATTCAAGGTTTTGACAATCTCATCACCTTTTTTCAGAGTTAAGGTAATAGATTTAATGGCTGCCTTACTTGGATTTTCTAGACTATACTTAACATCTGAAGTACGCTTCAAATCCTTAGGCTCAACTGCTGTGATGGTCAATACTGGTTTTTCAAAGGTCTTGGTACCACGTTTCAAAATTTTGTCTTGAGGTGCCTCAAGGATTTCCTCTGTAACTTTTGGAGCGTCCTCTGTTTTAACTCCCTTAATGGTATTAAAGGTCTTGGTGATTTTTTTCTGGCCTTCTTTTCCTTCTTGAGCTACAACTTCTAAGCCTTTTTTCAGTTGGTCATCTTCTTTAACAACTTCCTTAAATGGAATCTTTTCAAGACTTTCTTCTACAAGAGTTCCTTCAATTGGTTTTGTCCCACGACTTACCTGTTGGTTTACAGGCTCCTTGGTAACTTCTGTGCTAGTTGAAAGAACTTGGTCAGTTTTAACACCTTCTACTGTTTTATAAGTTGTTTTAGTAACTTGACTACCTTTTTCACCATTTCTTACGACAGTTTCTTCGTCCGTATACTTGGTTGGATCCTCAGTCGTCTCAGTTTTGTAGTCTAGGTCTGTAGTCGATGTTTCAACAAGAGTTCCCTCAGTTACTTTGTACTCAGGTAACTGTTCTTGTACAAGAGCTTGACCTACTTTACCTTCCTCTTGTGTACCTTTTACTTCTACTGGAGCATCTGGTAATGTTGGTTGCGTCAAAGCTTGATCTTCTTTGCCTTCTTCTTGGGTTCCTTTTGCTTCAACTGGAGTCTCTGGCAATTCAGGTTGCGTTAAGGATTGTCCTGCCTTACCTTCTTCTTGAGTTCCTTTTACTTCAACTGGGGCTTCTGGTAATTCAGCTTGTGTTAAGGCTTGTCCTGTCTTACCTTCTTCTTGTGTACCTTTAGCTACTTGGTGAGTTGGTTCAGCTTGTGGTACTGGAGTTGGAGCAGGTTGCACCTCTTTCTTAGTTCCGACTGCAATGACTTGCGACACAGGATTTTGGACTACTTGGTCTTCGATGACTTCTCTAACTTCTTGACCGTTAACCATCGATACCTTGGTTACAAGGCGACGCTGACCATTTACTCCGGCTGCGACGATACGAGTCTCTCCTTCTGCTAGATTCGCATCTGGGCTTGTGACTGTTTCAAAAGGAATCTCTACCAAGCTCTCTTCCTGTCTAGTCTGAGGATTCTCAAAAACTGGTTTTTCTTCAACAGCAGGAGAAACCGGAGTTTGTGCCACAGGTTTTTCAACGACGGTTTCTGGCGCAACAGTCGGTGTTTCTTGAACTACTTCTGTTTTCTCGATTTCATTTGCACTTTGCTTTTCTACTGGCAACTGAGGCTTCTCAGCTGAAGCTGGTCTTGATGGGTGGAGTTCTGCTTCCTTGAAGTAACCAATGTATTCATAGCCATCAATATGGATAATCCCTTCAGCCAAACCTTCATGTGTAGAGGCCGAAATAGTTTGGTTATAAGAAAGCAATTCTTTATTTTCAAATGCAAATGTCCCATAAGGTACAAAAGTGCTAGCTCCCAAAGAACCAATCAAGAGAACACCTAGGACCTCTTTGCGACCTTTTTTGGATACCAAAAAGACTGCTAGTGAGGCTGTTGCCAAGCCAAGACCAGCCAAGGCTAGTTCTTTACTTCCTGTGTAAGGAAGTTGTTGACTGTTAGTTGCTTTCTTGCGATAAACTACATAGAGAATATCTTCATCTTGAAATTCTGTAGGAACTTCATGGTGAATCAGGGCTTTTTCAGACTCGGTCAATTCCTGCTCCGCCAAATAACGGTAATGAACACTATGAGCACCGCCAGCTTCATTGGCATGCACTTTATCTACTGAAAGAGTACTGGCACCAAAAAGAAAGGCCCCGATGGCTACAGGACCTACTCCAACAGTGAGCTTACGAATCGAATATTTGGTGATTTTTTCTAGTTGTTGTTTTGTTTTTCTCATTCTCACGACTTTCTGATAGAATCTTGTGGATACTGCGCACGCGCACCTCCAATTAATTTTGGACGGCTAGCTAGAGCCGTAACATGGGCATGCCCAATCTCACGCAAAACTGGTCGAATCGGAACCTGAACATGCTTGACATGCATGCCAATTGCAGTGTCTCCGATATCCAATCCAGCATGAGCCTTGATAAATTCAACCTCAACTGGATCCTGCATAAATTTGAAGGCTGCCAACTGACCCGAACCTCCTGCATGAAGTGTAGGAAGGACACTGACGATTTCAAGACCAAACTGCTCTGCCACCTGACGTTCAACGACGAGGGCTCGATTGACATGTTCACAACCTTGAACAGCTAGATGAATCCCATTTTCTTCTAGGATATCTAGGATAGTCTTCACAATAATTTCCCCAATTTCTTGACTGGATTCCTTGCCAATCTGACCACCTATCACCTCACTAGAAGAAAGGCCCAAAACAAAGATAGCTCCTTGCTTCAAATCAGCCTTTTCTAATACATCTTCTACAATCTGGCTTGTTGCTCTTTGAATGTCTTTTTCCTTCATACTTGATACCTCTTTTATCACTATCTATCATATCTTTTTTTACTGATTTTATCAAGGCCAACTAATCATTCTGATTTTTAATAGCAAAACTCCCAGAATTGACTGGGAGTTAGCTAGTTGCTATTTTATTGATGTATATTTCAACTGTCGTCCCTTTTTCGGGTGCAGAATTAATCTTCATCTGGTAATTGTCTCCAAAATGGAGTTTGAGTCGTTGGTCGACATTTTGTAGGCCAACTCCCCCACGTTTGAGCTGACTTTGACTACTATCGTCAGGATTTTGGAAACCAACGCCATCATCCTCAATGCGGATGATTAGTCCTGAATCCTTTTTCTGGACGGAAACTTTAATATGTCCCTGTCCATCTTTCTCCTTGATGCCGTGATAAAGGGCATTTTCTACAAGGGGTTGTAGCACCAGTTTAGGCAAGACTAAATTATCAAAGTCAGGATCTTCAGCAATTTCATACTCCAGCTTATCCCCATAACGTTGTTTCTGGATAAAGAGATACTGGCGGACATGATTGATTTCATCAGAAAGAGAAATCAAATCCTTTCCTTGATTGAGCGCCAAGCGGAAATAGGTTGCCAAGGACTTGGTCACCTGAACCACTCGCTGACTATCCTGAAATTCAGCCATCCAGATGATAGTGTCCAAAGTGTTGTAGAGGAAATGAGGGTTAATCTGGCTTGACAAGGCTTGAAGTTCATACTGCCGGGTCGCTTCTTCCTGCCTGCGCACATCTGCCATCAGCTGATCAATCTGATCCAACATGGCATTAAACTGGCGAGTCACTTCTCTCAGTTCATAGGCACCAGTTTCTTTGGCACGCAGATTTTGAGCACCAGAAGCAATTTCCAGCATGGTTTCTCTCAGGTCCTTCAAGGGGGCGATCCAGCGCTTGAGACTGAACCACACCAAGCAGAGACAGGCAAGAAGAGATGTGACACTGGCCCCAAGCAAGGTCCACAAGAGCTGACTCCGAAACTGGTCTAACTTCTCCAGCGAAGACACTCCTATAACCGTCCAATCAGTCCCTGCAATCTGTTCCTGACTAACGTAGGATTGATGGTCCAGCGTATAGCCCTGTCCCGTCTCAATGTAGGGTTTCATAGCCTCCATTTCACTCGCTGAGCTATAGACAGTACGTTTAGGATGGTAGACAAATTCATGATTTTCATTGATGATAAAGGCAAAACCCTGCTGGCCCAACTGGAGTTGGTTGAGATAGGCTTCCAGAGTTTCATAGGAAATATCCAAGCGAAGCACACCAAGATTGGCTCCCTTTGCATCAACAAGTTCCTGAGTAACAGAAATGACCCATTGACTATCTGATTTACGAGCTGGTGTCAAAACTGGCTTAGCTCCCTGATGGATAGCCTTTTGGTACCAATCCTCAGCCATCATATCTGAGGAAGTTTTCATCTGCACACTGTCATCTGTGGAAATAACCTGACCAGATTTGGTGACCAGTACCACCATTTTCAAGTCCTGGTCTGCCTTTAAGATGGTCAAAAACAGATCTCGGATTTCCTTGACCTTATCTTGACTAGGATTCTCAGCATAGGCTAACACATCCTTCTGCTGGGTCAAACTGGTCGAGGTGGTTTCTAATTTTTTGATATAAGACTGAATAAAGTGGCTAGTCTGGCTAATGGTCGTTTGGCTATTGCCTTCAATGGTAGCTTCAATGGCTGATGAACTAGATTGATAGTAGAAAGTCCCAACCAGAGCTAGGAGAATGAGAAAGACCAGAAAGATGGAAATAACCATTCTGACTAGGAGAGAAGAACGCTTCATTGACCTTCCCCCTTCTTAAACTGACGAGGCGTCACACCTGCAATCTGTTTAAAGCGTTGGGTAAAGTAGTTCATATCTTCAAAACCAACCTTTTCGGCTATCTCATAAATCTTTAAATCCGTTGTCAAGAGCAAGAGCTTGGCTTGTTTGACACGCTCTCTCACCAAATAATCCTGAAAAGGTAGGCCCAACTCTTTCTTAATCAAGGAGCTCAGATAAGTCGGACTAAAGCCCAAGTCACTGGCCAAAGACTTTAAACTAAACTGGCTATCAGCCAGATGGGACTGGATCTTCTGAGCCAGATTTCCCTCAAACTTATCGGTTAATAAATCTTGTAACTGCTCTTCCTTCTCTTCCTTATCTAGTTTTTGCTTGATTTTCCCCAACATTTCCTCAATATCCTGACGAGAAAAGGGCTTAAGCAGATAGTCATCTACACCTAGTTTGACAGCAGACAAGGCATAATCAAAATCATCGTAACCCGTTAAAAATACCAAATGCACTTGTGGATAGGTTTCTCGTACCAGACTGGCCAACTGGATGCCATTTAGCTGAGGCATGTTGATATCGGTTAAAATGATATCCGGCACTTGTTGTTGAATCAATTCCCAAGCCTGTCTTCCATTTTCAGCCTGACCGATGATTTTCATATCGTAGGCTGCTACATTGACCAGTTTGGTCAAGCCTTGTCTTACCAGATATTCATCTTCTACGATTAAGATTGTGTAGGTCATGCTCTGCTCCTTTGTCACTTACTAGTATCAGTATAGCAAAATTCTCCTCTAACCGCTTAGGAAAGCCCTCTTATACTCAATGAAAATCAAATAGCAAACTAGGAAGCTAACCGCAGGTTGTGCAAAGTTCAGCTTTGAGGTTGTAGATAAAACTGACAAAGTCAGCTCAAAAACACTGTTTTGAGGTTGTAGATGAAACTGACGAAGTCAGTAACTATACGTATGGGGACGGTAAGGCGACGCTGAAGTAGTTTGAAGAGTCTTAATCGACATAATCTAGTAAATAAGCATAGCCTTTTTCTTCCATTTGGTCTTTGGGAATAAAGCGGATAGAAAGACTATTGATACAGTAGCGCAAGCCTCCCTTGTCCTTTGGTCCATCCGTAAAGACATGACCAAGGTGAGAATCTCCAACTCGGCTTCTTACTTCCATGCGCGTCATATTGTAAGACTTATCTTCCTTGTAAGTGGCAACATCCGGGCTGATAGGTTGTGTGAAACTAGGCCATCCGCAACCAGACTCAAACTTATCCTTTGATGAAAAGAGGGGTTCACCAGTTGCCACATCCACATAGATACCGGATTCAAATTTATCCCAGTAGCGATTGGAAAAAGCTCGTTCCGTTTGATTTTTCTGGGTGACGGCATACTCCTCAGTTGACAAGGTCTTTTTCAATTCCTCATCACTTGGTTTAGGATATTTGCTGGCATCGATGACGGGATATGCAGCCTGATTGACATTGATATGACAGTAGCCATTTGGATTTTTCTTGAGGTAGTCTTGATGATAGTCCTCAGCCACCACAAAATTTTTCAAGGGTTCCTTTTCAACTGCCAGAGGTTGGTCATATTTTTTAGCAACTTCATCAAAGACTTGATTGATTACTTCCAAATCCTTGTCATCTGTGTAATAAACGCCGGTACGATACTGAGTCCCCACATCATTTCCTTGTTTATTTTTGCTGGTTGGATTGATAATGCGGAAGTAATGAAGCAGGATTTCTTTGAGGGAAATTTGGTTGGCGTCATAGGTGACATGGACAGTCTCTGCATGTCCTGTTTGGTTAATCAATTCGTACTTGGTTGTTTCCCCTCTACCATTTGCATAGCCTGAAACGGCATCTGTCACTCCAGGCACGCGTGAGAAGTATTCCTCCACTCCCCAGAAACATCCCCCAGCTAGATAAATTTCGTGCAAGTCTGCGTCTTTGCTAATCTCTGTTTTTTTCACTGTTTTTCCTCCTTGGCTAACTGACGCTTTCTCAATTTGCGAGCTATCTGTCTGGCCTGCATTTCGCATCAATAGAAAATAGAAACCGCTTATGGCTAGGAGAATGACCCCTGCCAAGACAAACAATTTTACTTTATCATTCATGATCTTTCTCTACCCCATTTCTTTCAATGTCTTTAAAATCATATCCTTATCCATAAAACCTGGTTGCGTTTTGACCAGCTTGCCTCCCTTGTCTATAAAGGCTTGAGTCGGGTAAGAACGAATACCATAACTTTCCAAAAGTTTGCCTGACGGATCAATTAGAACTGGAAAATTTTTATAATCCAAGCCCTTGTACCAGTTCTTAAAGTCCGCTTCTGCTTGCTCCCCCTTGTGGCCAGGAGATACCACTGTCAAAACTACGTAGTCATCACCAGCATCCTTAGCAATTTCGTCCGTATCTGGAAGGCTGGCTAGACAGATGGAACACCAAGAAGCCCAGAATTTAAGATAGACTTTCTTGCCTTTGTAGTCAGATAAACGATAGGTCTTACCATCTACTCCTGTTAGTTCAAAATCAGCGACTGCCTGACCTTTAGTCGCAGTTTGCGCACCGACTTGTTCTGTTTTGGTTTGCTCCTTCATAGTTGATTCGTCTGACATGTTTTTAGCCGAACAAGCTGCCAAGCAACAGATTGAGCCTACTCCAAGTAGACATGTTTGCCATTTCTTCATTTCTTCTTCCTCTCTATTCAAATAATCTTGTCAAAATAGAAGCATTTCCCAAAAGCACCAAGATTCCCATCAGGATAATGAGGAAACCACCCACTTTTTTGAGGGTTCCGAGGTAAGGATGGAGTTTTCGAAAATGTTTCAAAACATAGCTGGAGGCGAGAGCTAGAACCAAAAATGGTAGCGCCAAACCTAGCGTGTAAACCAACATGAGACCAGCTCCCTGCCAAGCACCTGAGCCACCTGAAGCCGCTAAGGCCAAAACAGACCCCAGAACTGGCCCCACACATGGCGTCCAAGCAAAACTAAAGGTCAACCCCAGTAAAAATGCCTGACTATAGCCGTTAGCGTTTTGACCCTGTCTCTTTAATTGTAGCCTTTTTTCCTTGTAGAGCCCCTTCAAATGTAAGACTTCCATCTGGTGTAAGCCCAAGAGAATGATAACTGCACCTGTCACATACTGAAACCAAGAAGCATACAGCAAATTGCCTAAAAAACCAGCTCCATAGCCCAGTAAGATAAAGATAAAAGAAATCCCCGCTATAAAGGCCAGAGTTCGCACTAAACTAACAAGTGAGATTGAAAATTTTCCGCTAGAAGCCTGAGCATCATTCTTATCATCCAATAAGACTCCTGCATAGACTGGCAACAAGGGTAAAATACAAGGAGAAAAGAAGGAAAGAATTCCAGCAAGAAAAACACTGATAAAAAAGATTACATTGTCCATATCTTTTCACTCTTCTTTCTTTTGATAAGTCTATTATAATTCCCAACTCTAAGAAAAAACAGGGACAATGATAGGGAAAAATAGGAATTTAATCAGTTTATTTAGAAATCTGGTACAAAAAAAGCCAGACAAGGTCTGACTTTGGTAGAAACAGAAAAGAGAATCACCTGTCTTCCCTACTTATCTGGTAATAAATAAGGTCCGCAACGTAGTCTTTTCTCTCCACACCATTGGCAATAGTTTTTAGATAAGACATTCCCGCTTTTTCCATGACACGGCCTGAAGCTAGGTTGAGACTAGCGTAACGAGCTCTGACTTTTTGAAAGCCTGCTTGAGTAAAACAAAAGTCTAACACAGCTTTCAAGGCCTCCGTCATCATACCACGACCCCAATAATTTTTTCCTAAAATATAGCCAATTTCACAACTTGAATCTTTCTCATTCATCTCAACGATGCTGATATCTCCTATCACTTGCCCAGGATTTTCTTTGAGACAAATCGCCCATTTGTAATAGTTGGGATTAGTATAGGATGCAACCCAATTTCGAATCGAGTTCCGAGTCACTTCAACATCAGGATGAGGATCCCAGGTGACATAGGTCAGGTTCTCAGGAGACGAAGCCCAATTTTGAAACATGGCTTCCGCATCACTCTCCACAAATCTTCTCAAGATTAAACGTTCTGTCTGTAACATTTGTGTACCGATTGCTTTCATAATGTTACCTCGCTTTCTAAGCTTAAGGCTCAAGCTAAAAAGGTCCACTGGACCTTCTTCGCTTTCTCATTTCTAGGCTCAGGGTAAAAACCTCCACTGGAGGTTCCTCGTTTTCCCGTTTCTAGACTCGGGCTGAAAACCTCCACTGGAGGTTTTCACTCCCAAAAGTCATCAAATACGGTGATGGGTAGGTGGCGTTTATGTTGGCCTTTGTGCCACCAGTTTTCAATAGTCGCTTGGGCTTCTGGGCTGATTGTTTTTCCTTCGAGGTAGTCATCAATTTCATTGTAAGTGACTCCAAGTGCGACTTCGTCTGCAATACCTGGTTTTTCTTCTTCCAAATCTGCTGTTGGGATTTTTTCATAAAGGGCTGGGTCTGCACCAAGTTCCTTCAAAAGTTGTTTTCCTTGGCGTTTATTGAGGCGGTAAAGAGGGAGAATGTCTGCACCACCATCACCAAACTTAGTAAAGAAACCTGTGATATTTTCCGCAGCATGGTCTGTACCAATGACCGCTCCGCTATGGGCACCCGCAAGGGCATATTGGGCAATCATACGACTACGAGCTTTAATATTGCCCTTGTTAAAGTCTGAAACAGGACTTCCTGTCGCTTCAACTGCAGCTGCCATGGCATCAGCTGATTCCTTGATATTCACAACCAAGCTGACATCTGGTTGGATGAAAGCAAGAGCTTTTTGAGCATCTGCTTCATCAGCTTGCACGCCATAGGGCAGGCGGACAGCGATAAATTGGTAGCTGTCATCTCCTGTCTCTGCTCGCATTTCTTCCATAGCTAATTGCGCCAAGCGCCCTGCTAAGGTTGAGTCCTGACCTCCAGAAATCCCTAGTACAAAAGTTTTAAGGAAGGGGTGTTTTTTCAAGTATCTCTTTAAGAAATCAATCGAACGACGGATTTCTTCCTGAGCGTCAATCACTGTCTTGACACCCAGTTGCTGGATAATGGTCTCTTGCAAACTCATTCTTATTCTCCTTCACCAAGGGCTTCTTTGCGCATCTTGTCAATCAAGTCCATCTTATCTTGCCAAATATCATGCGCCAAATCTACTGGATAGTGCTGTGGATTGAGTACCCGTTTATACTCATCCCAAAGCTTGTCAAATTCTTTGCGAGCATAGGACTGAATCTCGGTCAAACTAGGCAAATTGTAAACCAATTCCCCTTCTTTAAAGATGTCTACCAAGAGAGGAACAGCATCAAAGTTTCGAACGGTCTTCTTGATGTAAGTATAGGTCGGATGGAACATTTTGATTTCTGTCATGCTGGCAACATCCACACCGTCATAGGTGATGTAGTCACCTTCTGACTTGCCTTTTTCACGACTGGTAATGCGCCACACCTGTTTCTTACCTGGCGTTGATACTTTTTCAGCATTATTAGACAGTTTGATGGTATTGCGCATACGACCATTCTCATCTTCGATAGCTACAATCTTATAAACTGCCCCAAGAGCTGGCTGATCATAGGCTGTAATCAGCTTGGTTCCCACACCCCAGACATCAATCTTGGCCTTTTGCATCTTGAGGTTGAGAATAGTATTTTCATCCAAATCATTAGAAGCATAGATCTTAGCCTCTGTAAAGCCAGCCTCGTCCAGTTGCTGACGGACTTTCTTGGAAATGTAGGCAATGTCCCCAGAGTCGATCCGCACACCCATAAAGTTAATCTGATCACCCAGCTCACGCGCCACCTGAATGGCAGCTGGCACACCGATTCGCAACGTGTCATAAGTATCTACTAGAAAGACACAGTCACGATGGGTCGCCGCATAAGCCTTGAACGCTTCATAGTCGTTTCCATAAACTTGTACCAAGGCATGGGCATGAGTCCCCAAGACAGGAATATCAAAGAGTTTACCAGCACGCACGTTGCTGGTTCCATCGGCGCCACCAATCACGGCTGCGCGTGTTCCCCAGATAGCTGCATCCATTTCTTGCGCACGACGTGTCCCAAACTCCATCAAGGGTTCATCTTCAATAACCGAACGAATACGTGCCGCCTTAGTCGCTATCAAGGTTTGAAAGTTAACGATGTTTAAAAGAGCAGTTTCAACCAATTGACATTGGGCTAGAGGGCCTTCCACCTGCACAATTGGCTCATTAGCAAAAACCAAGTCCCCTTCCTGGGCAGAACGAACCGTCAACTCCAACTTGAGATTGCGGAGGTAGTCTAAGAATGCCCCGTGATAGCCAAGCGACTCCAAGTAGGCAATATCGCTATCTGAAAAGTGCAAGTCTTTAAGATAGTTCACAATTCTTTCCAAACCAGCAAAAACCGCATAGCCGTTCTGAAAAGGTTGCTGGCGGAAATAAACTTCAAAAACCGCCTTTTTATTGTGAATCCCTTGGTCAAAGTAAACCTGCATCATGTTGATCTGGTACAAGTCCGTGTGTAATGTCAAACTATCATCTGGATACATCTGTTTTCCTTCTTCCTTCTTTATAAAGGTATGAACGTATTCTACCACTTTCACACCATCCGATAAATTTAGTACTATTATAACACATTTTACCGAGATTGATAAAAAGCTAACAAGCTATTCTCCATTCTCCAGTTCATCCATATCTTGCTCAAACTTTTTTTGAGCCCATTCGCCATAACTTTTAAGGCCGAGATTGCCGATAAAAACCCAAGGAAGGTAAATCAGATAAGTAATGACCCAAGCAGACAAGTATTTAACGTTCAAAGGATTGTGCTGATAAATTTCTATGTTAAATTGATAATTCTCCAACATCAAGAGAGTCGTAATAGCGAGAGTTACCAGCAAACACCCTAAAATTGTAAAATGAAAACGACTATAGTAGTTCACACCCAAATCTCGAGAACGGCCGAAAAAGTAAGAAGTTCCAATAATGATAATGATGAGAATCATTCTCGGATTAAAAAGACTTGGTGCTAATACTGCAATCATATAAGATAAAATCAAGAAAGCTATAGAGATATAGAAACTTTCAGCCCCCGCTTTATTCATCAGTTGTTCTTCTCTTTCGTCTAATAATTGATAATAAAAAAATCTATTTTTCATCTTCTTCCTCCCAAACTTGCTGATTTCTGCGATTCAAGTATAGAATAACTCGGTCCATAGAATAACTCCCAACGAGATAGATGATAACTGCTAGAACCACTTTTAGGGAGTACTTCCAAGTCAATAGACTGACCAGTTCCTCGCGATTGCCTACGATATCAATCAATAAAACCACTATAGAAAATCCCAAAGCAGATAAAATTCTTTCTTTTCCAGTATTCTCAACAATATCTCGAATATCAATTCCTACATACATGCGGCGAATAATGGCATACAAACCTACTCCAATCAATAAAAGTAATTCTGGTGAATAGGATAGAAGCGTTAAATTAAAAATATAAACTTTGGCAAAAATTTCCAGTGCCAAAAATAGGCACATTCCCAAAAGAATTTCTCCTGAAATCTTTCCATCCAATTTTTCCGTACGTTCATCTTTGATCACAAGTTTTTTTCTATTTTTCATCTTCTTCCTCCCAAAATAGTTGGTCTAATGTTTTTCCTAAGCATCTGCAAATGGACTGGCAGAGGGAGAGACTAGGATTGTATTTCCCAGCTTCAATCAAGCCTATAGTCTGCCTAGTAACGCCCACAGCTTCTGCCAAATCCCCTTGTGTTAAATCACGCTCCACCCGAGCTAATTTTAATTTTAAATTTTTAGCCACTAGCGTCCTCCTTCACATTTTTAAAAGTTGCGCTTCTTTTAAAAACATTATACCATATATCTAACTTAATGCAATATATAAATGTCATTTTGTGAGATTTTATTAACAAAAAAACTCTCTACTACAAAAAATAGAGAGCGTTGCCTTTAAATATAGGATTTCAAAATATCAACGACATCACTTCTTTTCTTGACCTGATGGGCCTTGATGCCCAATTTCTGAGCTGCGTTTGTATTGTCCTCAATATCGTCTAGAAAGACACAATTTGTAGGATCTAGCTGGTATTTATCGAGAATCTCCTTAAACATTACCAAATCAGGCTTTATAGCTTTTATATCACAGGATAAGACAAAGCCATCTAAAAGTTCTTTTAAGGGAGATAGTTGCTCTTCCAGCAAGTCATAAAATACCTTTGAGGTATTGGACAAGACAAAGATGCGATGCCCCTTTTTCTTTAGTTCTGACAAGACAGGAAAAACTTCCGTATAAATGTCAATGTAGCTAGACCAGTTCCAGATAACTTCTTCGACCTTCTTTTGATAGGTCCTGCCAATCATTGACACAACTTTAAGCACCAACTCTTCTCTCGTCATGGTTCCAAGATCTAATCTTTCCCAAAGTCCCGACTGAAAAATGGCCTTATCTAAAATCAAATATTCTTCCTTCGTATCCGAAACACCTTGCAAAATCTTATCTTTGTTCCATTCTAATAAAACGTTGCCCATATCTAGTATGATATCCATTAGCCCACCTCCATAGCGATGTGAAGATTTCCTCTTTGATTTATACTTTCATATTTAGCTTACAAATCCTTTTGGTAATAGTATCTTTGTCCTGTATAGGGATAGTCTTGCAAGGTAAAGACTTCCTTGTAGCCATGCCTTTTATAAAAATCTGGCGCCTGAAACTGGTAAGTATTGACAAAAGCAAAACGACAGTTTCGATTCTTGGCTTCATTTTCTGCTCGCTGCAATAGTTTTGAACCGATTCCTTGTCCTCGCAATTCCTCTTTCACAAACAAATACTCGATTTCCAACCAATTTCCGAAAGTCTCTGCTACTAAGCCTGCCAAGAGATTACCCTTTTCGTCTTCAACATAAAGATTCAGTGGCTCGCTTTCAGCCTCTTCTCTTTTGGAACGATTATAAGAACGAATCAGATTTCCTATTTCTTGTGCTTTATGCGATTCCTTATTTTCCAATCCAAAGTGCATCCAAACCTCCTTCGAACTGTTACAGCTTGATTATAATCTTATTTCAATAGACTGTCAAACTAGAAAAAAACTCACCAAGCAGAGTTGATGAGTTCATGAGTTATTTTCTAAATTTCCACTGGCTATAAATTCCGAAACCGATAATCCAGATAGCTGAACCAATTGCTCCCATAAAAGTAGATTCTTGTAAAAAGAGGGTTACAAAGACAAAGATAAAGAAGAGAATGGTTAAAGGATTTAGAAAACGGTAATGGGGCATGAGGTAGCCATCCGCCATGAAGTCTTGTGACTTGCGGTATTTGAGATGAGCCACCATGATCAAGATATAAATCGCGATGTAAACACCTGATGAAGACGCCGTAATCAAAGCAAAGGCATCGGAAACACCTGGCAAAACATTGATAAAGGCAGCCAGAGCAATCAAGATTGCTGAAGCAATAATAGCATTTTGTGGAACATTATGGCGAGAGAGAGTATCTGCCTTGATCGCTTTTAGGAAGCGATTGGGTGAATCATGAGCAATCTGGTAGAGGTGTCGCCCTGTTGAATAGAGGGTTGAATTAAGAGCAGATGCTGCCGACGTCAAAACAACGAAGTTAATCAGAGCTGCCGCCCACTTGATACCTGCCAGCTCAAAAACCGTTACAAATGGTGAATCTGAAGAAGCAAGTTCTCTCCAGGGAATAATAGACATAATGGCTAATAGAGCACCACCATAGAAGAAGACAATTCGGAGAGGAATTTCCTTAACAGCTTTGGGCAAAACTTGACGAGGATTCTTCGTTTCAGAGGTTGTCACTCCGATAAATTCAATCATCAGATAGGCAAAAAATACCATTTGAAAGGCCATGACAAAGTTCATGACTCCATTTGGGAAAAGAGAGAATTGATTGCTGATATTTGCCAGACTTGCAGCACCATATGGTGTTTCAAATCCTGTCAAGACCATAAAGACCCCTGTTGCAATCATAGCTAAAATAGCCACAATCTTAACCATAGCAAACCAAAACTCGACTTCTCCAAAGAGCTTAACCGCAATCAGATTAACCAAGGCCAAAATCGTTAAAAAAACAATCTGAATCAACCAACTAGGCCAAGAAGGAAACCAAAACTGAACATAATGCGAAATCGCAGTGATTTCTGCCATACCGATAAATACAACAGACAACCAATAAGACCAAACAGAGAAATACCCCCAGCCTTTCCCCAAATGACGGGTGATAAAGTTGATAAAAGTATGTTGTTCTGGATCCTGATATAGCATCTCCCCAACAGCCCTCATCATCAAAAACATAAAGGCTCCTGTAATCATGTAAATCAGGATGATAGAAGGTCCAGTAAGGCTGATAGAACGACCAGCACCTAGGAAAAGTCCTGTTCCGATTGTCCCCGCAATGGCCATCACCTGAACATGGCGATTGGTTAAACCACGCTCCATTTTATTTTTTTTCTTATTTGAACTCATATAGTCTCCTATTTATTCAAAAAATCAAAAAGGAGTTGAGCAAGTCAAGACCTCCACTACTCCGTTTTCATTCTATTTAGGCTGTTTTTTCAACCTTTAAAATTTTGACATCGTAACTACCAACAGGTGTCTCAATCGTAACAATATCGCCTGTTTTTTTGCCGATCAAAGCTTGTCCAATCGGACTTTCATTTGATACCTTCCCAGCGAAAGCATCCGCACCTGCAGAACCGACGATGATGTAAACTTCCTCTTCCTCTTCACCGATTTCTTGGATGGTTACGGTCTTACCGATAGCTACCTCATCTTGGGCAACTGCATCGCTATTAACAATTTCAGCATAGCGAATTTTGGTTTCTAGACTTGAAATTTGTCCTTCAACAAAAGCTTGTTCATCCTTAGCTGCTTCGTACTCGCTGTTTTCTGAAAGATCCCCGTACGAACGAGCAATTTTGATACGCTCTACTACTTCAGGACGACGAACGAGTTTCAATTCTTCTAATTCTTTTTCTAACTTTTTCTTTTCTTCAAGGGTCATTGGGTAAGTTTTTTCTGCCATTTTTTCAACTTTCTTTTCTATTACTTTTTTAAAACAAAATTATGTGGAAAACCACATAATTTTAGTTTGAACTACTTGATTGTGTTAATTTACTATTGATATGTTCTGCAACGTTTTGGTCATGCTCTTCTTTTGTCGTTGCAAAGTATACTTTACCGTCTTCAACATTAGCTACAAAGTATAAGTACTCACTCTTTGTCTGATTTACACTTGCTTCAATCGCATCGAGGCTTGGACTATCAACTGGTCCGGGCATGAGGCCAAGATGTGTATAAACATTATAAGGTGAATCAATCGTAGTATCAATTGCAGTATCATCAGCCAAGCTAATCTTTTGGCCAAGTTTTCCTTCAGCATACAAGATAGCAATGTTGCTTTGAAGTGGCATACCAAGATTCAAGCGGTTATAGAAGACTCCCGCAATCAATTTACGATCTTCGGTCTTAGCACCTTCTTTTTCGACAAGAGAAGCAATACTGAGCAATTCATTAACTGTCAGATTCTTTTCTTTTATCGTAGTGTAGTACGGTGACATGGCCTTGTCCATAGCTGCTAACATATCATCAATCAAGCTTTCAACTGTGGTGCTGTCTTTGATAGTATAGGTTGCTGGGAAAAGGTAACCTTCAAGGCGATAACGAACACCACTGTCTTTTGTTGGAAGACTTCCAAGAAGGTTTGGATACTTGGCTACTAGTTGGGAGATGAAGGTTTCATCTTGAGCTTTTGCCAGGAAAGCATCCGCTGTAAGAGGTTCTTTAAAATCACCTTGGAGTTGACCTACTGTCTGAGCAATTTGCTCTAAGGTATAACCTTCCGGAATAGTTAAGTTCGCAAGCACTGGTTCTTGAGGTTCAGGAGTTCCACCTTTTTGCAATTCTTGAATTAAGTCATCCGTACTCATGCTTTTCTTCAAATTGTAATAACCTGACTTCAAGTCTGAACCCTTATACTTAGCATAAATACTAAAGATAAGTCCATGTTTGACCAAACCAGATTTTTCCAAAGTGCTCCCAATTTGTTGCACATTTGATCCTTCTGGAATTTGAACTGTCATATACTCCTTAGAGCTCGCATCAACAGGTTTCAAAGAGTCTTGAACATAACCGTACCCAAAGTATCCACCAGCAGCCACAAGTACCAAGAGAACTAAAAAGGTTACTAGGAAACCTTTGGCTTTTGATTTTTTCTTTTTCTTGGTTGGCTTTTTACCTTTACGGCGACGGTTACGACGTGATTCCTCCGTTAATCTGTCTGAGGATCCAGTTGAAGCTAGCGCTTCAGCTTTATTCTCAGAAGAAGCAACTGATGTATTGGCCTCTTCTGTCTTATAAGTCACATCTATCTTGGTCGGAGTATCGTTAAATTCTTTTTCTTCAGGTTCAAGTTCAACTGGTTCCACCTTAGGTTGAACGGACTCCACTACAGGTTCTTCAGCTGGATGAATCGGTTCTACTAGAGGTTCTTCAGATTCTACAACTTCAATCTTGTCAATGACAGGCTGTCTAATCTCTTTCTCTTCTTTTTCATCCGTTTTATCAGCTTCAGCACTCGAAAGTGGAGGAACACTCGGCGCATTCTTTAGAATTTTATCGACAACAGATAGGGAATCAGCTATCAACTCTTCTGTTGAAGCATCCGATTCAGGATTTACAGGAGTTACTGAACTAGCTTGAGATGATGAAGCTGTCAGATTTGGAATGTCTACTTCTTTCTCTCTTCTATCTTGTTCTTTTACTCTCTCTAAATCACGTAGAATCTGATCTTTAAAGCTTAATTTTTCTTCTTCTCTTGATTTTTCAGTCAAAAGCATTACCTCCTTGTTGACAATCCATAATATTATATCTTAAAAGTCGCAGAAAAGCAACCAACTAGGCCATTCCCTAGCTAGTTTTCTTTATTTTCCGGATGCCAAACCATATCATACCAACTTTCACCCGCAAAGCTTGACTGGGATACCCCTTCATTCACAAATCCATGTTTTTCATAATAAGGGATGAGATAGTCATGGCAGGTCAAGTTGATACCTTCTCGTTCATGTTCTAAAGCGACTTCTTTCAGAGCCCTTAACAATCTTTTCCCCACGCCCAAGGCTTGTGCCTCCTTAGCTATGGAGAGACAGGTCACAGAGATATAGCCTCCAGGTCGATGGCTATAGTCTTTTATCTCTTCTGTAAAGGACTGATCTTGTAGATGACGATGTGGGACGACTGGACCTTCAATATACCCAAGTATACGTCCCTCCTTTTCAGCTACGAGAAAACTGGTCTGAATTTCACGTAAGTGCGCCTCAAAGACCAAACGAGGAATCGCTTCTTCAAGGGAGAAATTCTCCAGCTCTATCTCTAAAATTTGATCTAAATCCGAAAATCTTGCTTGTCTGATTTTCATACTTCCTCCTGATAAAAAGGATTGACCCAAATCAGATTCCATCCCGAAAATCTTGCGTACGGAGCCTCTAGCAATTCTCCCGTAGCAAAGTCATTCATCTCAAAATAAGAGAGCAAGTCATCAGGACAAGTCAAGCGAAGATACTCATACCCTCCTTCCACCGCCACTTGTTTCAAGTTAGCAAGAAGAAGGGTCCCCAAGCCTTGCCCGAGATGGTCAGGATGAATAGCAAATGATTTTATTTCTATCCATGTGGGATGAAGAGACTGAGATTCTCCTAAAACATAGCCTAGGAGCTGGTTTTCATCTCTAGCTACAAGAAGGGTAGCCGCAATCTTACGGATACTCTCTTCTAAAAACTCGTAGTTCACCATTTCTTCTGAGGATAAACAAGATTCTTCAATTGCTACAATTCTTCTAAATCCGATAAAGTAGCCCGTCCTATGGTGATTGGAATTTCCATTCTTTTTTCTTATTGGACGTTACTTGTCAAATTAGACAAAAGACGTTCAAATGAGTACTCATAGGTTTGGATATCTCCTGCTCCCATAAAGACATAGACTGCATTATCATGCTCAAGGAGTGGTGATACATTTTCAACTGTGATGACTTGGCTTTTCTTCTTAATTTTATCTGCTAGGTCTTCTACCTTGACGTCACCATGGTCCACCTCACGGGCTGATCCATAGATTTTCGCCAAGTAAACAGCATCTGCCTGGCTCAAAGCTTTAGCAAAATCGTCCAATAGGGCAATGGTTCTAGTAAAAGTGTGTGGTTGGAAGATTGCAACAATTTCCTTGCTTGGGTATTTCTGACGAGCCGCATCTAAGGTCGCAATGATTTCCGTTGGATGGTGGGCGAAATCATCAATAATAATGGTGCCATTGACAACCTTTTCAGTGAAACGACGCTTGACACCAGCAAATGTTTTCAAGTGTTCACGTACCAAGTTCAAGTCAAATCCCGCTGTATAAAGTAAACCAATAACGGCTGTCGCATTCATAATATTGTGACGACCAAAGGTTGGAATGTGGAATTGACCCAACTCTTGTCCGCGGAAATGAACTGTGAAGGTCGAACCAGTCGTAGAACGTAGAAGGTCGCTAGCTACAAAGTCATTGTCCTCAGCTTCAAACCCATAGTAATAGATTGGCGCATTGGCTGTGATCTTACGCAACTCAGCATCCTCACCGTAGACGAATAAACCTTTGGTAATTTGTTTAGCATAGTCATTAAAGGCATTGAAAACATCCTCTAGACTAGTAAAGTAGTCTGGATGGTCAAAGTCAATATTGGTGATAATAGAGTATTCTGGGTGGTAAGGCATGAAATGACGCTCATATTCGTCAGATTCAAAAACAAAATACTTAGCATTTTCAGAACCTCGACCCGTTCCATCCCCAATCAAGAAGCTAGTGTCTGTGATGTGAGACAAAACATGAGACAGCATCCCAGTCGTTGATGTCTTACCATGCGCTCCTGCAACCCCCATGCTGACAAAGTCACGCATAAAGCTGCCTAGGAATTCATGGTAACGTTTGTAGCTGATACCATTTTTGTCGGCATAGGCGATTTCAACATTGTTATCTGGACGAAAGGCATTTCCAGCAATAATTTCAAGATCCCCTTGCAGGTTCTTTTCATCAAAAGGAAGAATCGTAATTCCTGCCTGCTCTAGTCCACGTTGAGTAAAGTAGTATTTTTCAACGTCTGAACCTTGAACCTTGTGTCCCATTTGGTGCAGCATCAAGGCCAAGGCACTCATCCCTGATCCCTTGATTCCAATAAAATGATATGTTTTTGACATGTTTTTCTCCCTTACTCAGTAATTCTTGTCAGATTCAACTCTTGGGCAACCTGACGTTCCTGTTCCGTTTGCTTATTCTTTTTATTATAGATTTGACTCTTCTTTAGAAAATCATAGTTGTTCTTTTTAGCCTTTCCTGTTTGGGCTTTCGGAGTTGGAGTTACTACCTGGCCAGCTTCCTCGGCTAGAATATAGTGGGACTGGCTCAAGTTTTTACTAAACTTGGCAAACTCACCTGGATTTTCCTTTTGAAATGGTGCTGTTGGTTGGTTTCCTTGACGAACAAGTGTTGAACCATTGTGTCGTCTAGTATGACTAACATCCTGAGTCAAATACTTGGCCGAACGTTTCTTCTTCAGATCCGCACGCGCCACTTCTCGAGCCAATTCAGCATACGTTTTTTCAACTTTTTTAGGTTCTGGGCCTGGTTTTGGCTCCTTGCTAGCTACCGAAGGAGTTACAGCCTGTTCCTCATTGATAGGAGACCATTCCAAATAGTTTTTATCGCGGTAATCACCCTTGATATTGCTAATAAAGTCTGACTCATCGTACAAGTCCATGACTGGCATTTTAGTCAGCATGATCTCATCATCTGACACCAGTGGAAATCGATCTTGTTTCATTTTGTATTTCCTTTCAACACTTCATTATAGCGTATTGTCTTGATTTTTCAAGTGCTGGCTTCAGAAATCCCTAAAATTTCTCGAATTTCTGCCAGACTAAGACTCGCACGCGATTCCGTTCCATCCAAAACTTGGGAAATCAGGTGTTTCTTCTGTTCTTGGAGTTCTTGAATCTTTTCTTCAATGGTTCCTCTAGTAATCAAACGGTAAACCTCTACCTTCCGCTCCTGTCCCATTCGATGAGCTCGTCCGATAGCCTGAGCCTCGACAGCAGGATTCCACCAGAGGTCCACTAGGATGACGGTGTCAGCTCCTGTCAGATTGAGACCGACACCCCCCGCCTTAAGAGAGATGAGAAAGATATCCCTTTCCCCTTGATTAAATATTTTGGTCATCTCTTGTCGGTCTTGAGCAGGAGTTGAGCCCGTAATTTTGAAGGAAGTCAATCCCAAATTTGGGAGCTCTTGCTCGATTTTTTCCAACATTCCTTTAAATTGAGAGAAAATCAAGACCCGATGCCCACCATCTGCCACTTGTAGCAATAAATCTCGGAGACTATCCAATTTACCACTGGCTCCTTGGTAATTGTCCATAAAAAGAGCTGGCGTATCGCAGATCTGGCGCAAACGCATGAGACCAGATAAGATTTCTACCCGACTTCTCTGGAATTCTTGATCTGTCACTTGTGCTAGGCGGTCTCGCATCTGTTGCAACTGGGCAAGATAGATGGCCTTCTGCTGGTCTTCCAGTTCATTTTTATAGACAACTTCGATCAGATCAGGTAGTTCTGTTAGGACTTCTTCTTTCTTACGCCTCATGACGAAGGGCTTGATAAATTGCGCTACTCGGTCAGCCGGTAATTTCATAAACTCCTTTTTACTTGGTAAGAGCCCCGGAAGCACAATTTGAAAGATAGACCACAACTCTCCTAAATGATTTTCGATGGGCGTACCTGACAAAGCAAAAACTGCCGGCACCACGAACTGGCGCAAACTCTGAGCAATCTTAGTCTGGGCATTTTTCATGACCTGGGCTTCATCTAAAAAGAGAAAATCAAAAGCCATCTCTTGATAAAGCTCGCTGTCTTGACGAAAGGTGGCATAGCTAGTCACATAGATTTGGTGATTTTCAGAAAGAATTGCTTCTCGATTCGCTTTCAAACCATGAACGACAGCCAAATCCAACTGTGGGGCAAATTTCCTAAATTCATCTGCCCAATTGTAGATCAAACCTGACGGCGCTAAAATCAAGACCCGACTATTTTCTGTCACCTGACTAGTCAAAAAAGCGATAGTTTGCAATGTTTTTCCCAGTCCCATATCATCTGCCAGAATGCCACCAAAACCATAGTGATGAAGCATCTGGAGCCAACGAACACCCTTTTCCTGGTAGTCTCTCAAACTCGCCTGCACCCGTATATCTCCCAAAGGAAAATCCTCTGGATGGGTCAAATCATGAGCTAAATGCTGAAATTCCTCTGTGAAGGAGATCCTATCTCGACCTTCAAAAAGCTGAGAAAGGCTATAAGCCAGAGATTTTCGAGCTTGAAAAGAACCATCTTTTAGCTCAACCCCCAGTTCCTGCAAATTTTGACGAATCTGCTTGGTTTCCTCATCAAAAAAGTACACTTGGTCAGAAGAACTGATATAGAAATCCTTATTGCTGGTCAAAGCTTTAAGAGCTTGATCAATCTCTTCTTGGGCAATTCCTTGGAAATCAAACTGGATTTCCAACAGTCCTCCCTTGGACTCAATCTGAACCTGAGGAGCTTGGACGCTGTAGAGCTGATTCATCTCATCAGACAAGAAAACCTGACCCAATTTCTCAAAAGCTGGAATCGTATGGTGAAAGAAAGAATAAACTGCCTCTGGCTTCAAGGCCTGTCTCCAAGACTGAAAATCAGCCTCAAAACCAGCCCCTAAACAGACTTGAAATAATTGGTTTTCCAAGACAGCATCACTTGAAAATGGTAATTGTTCCAGCTGTTTATGACTAGTCACCTTAACATCTCCATAGTCAAACTGGATATCCAAGCGGATGCGGCCGTCATCCTCTCTATCAAAGTAAAAGATTGGTGAAAAGGGTCTGATTTGCAAGCGCTCGGGGGCAGACACTATTCCTAGCTGTCCAAACAAAGGCAGACAAGCGGCCAGACGGTCACGATCACTGTTGTCAAACTGGAGGCATTTTCTCCCTCTCTCCTCCTGAGGAAGCTCCTTAATTTCCTTTAGTAGGCTGATTTGTTTAGGGTTTAAGAGATAAAAATTCCCCTTACGAAAGAGAACCGCTCCCCCATAGAATACGTTGACTCGCTCAGTTTCAGAGATTTCCATCTCAAAATAATCGGGATGCTCCCTCACAGAAAAAGTGAAAAGTCCCGCATCGGGATCTAAATCATGAAAGAGAAGATTTTCATAACTATCGATCTGGTGTTCAAAATGAAAATCTTCCAAGTTCATCAGCAACTCCACACCCCGCTCAAAAAAGGTCAGAGGGAAAAAGAGGTGACGACCTTGATTGGGGAAAAAGAGGTCTTGACTCAGTCCCTCCTCAATCAAGCCACATAAAAAAGTAAGAACTTCTTGACTAGCTGTATCAAAAGCATCCCAAGACAAGTCATTTTCATAGTGTTTCCCAATCATATATGGCTTTCGATGGACCAAGACCTTCAAAAAGAGAGGGATGTCACGAATGACATAATATTTTTGACTATCAACTAAACCGATTCGGAGAGTCCAAAGGAGGCGATTGGTCCCAGCTTCCACCTGGCCTTGAGCCGACAAAGTGTAGATTTGCTCTCTCTTCTGAGGTTGGATACGCTCCAAAAAACTACCGCCAAAACTAACCTTGGTTTCGACCTCTTCTTGCTCTTCATGTCCTTTTTCTAAGGCTTGTAAAATTACCTGACCTTCTTCGTCGTTCTTCAGATAATGCTCGAGCGCCGCTAGGTGAACACAGTAACCTCTTTTTTGGAAAAAATCACAAGCACAAAAAACAAGATCATCCTCTAAACTGTAGCGCAAGTCTTCTCCCGCCACACGAGTATAGAGGCGATTCCCTTTTTCCTTGATAATCTCAATGTTGCCCGTTTCATAGAGAGTAACACCCTCCATGCGCAACTTTCCTGGAATCAATTTAGCCATAGTTACCCCTTTATCTTATCTTTTCATTATACCACATTTTCCACTACGAAAATAGCCTTCTAGGAAGACTTTTCTCCTAGAAGGCTCGTTTTTTAAAGTGTAGCAAAAGTGGTCACGATGCGTTGACAAACCTCTTCCAATACTGACTTCGGCATGGCTACATTGAGGCGAGCATGAAGATTTCCTTCCTCTCCATAATCCAAACCTCGGTTGAGGATAACCTTGGCTTCATTCTTCAAAAGCTCTTGCAAGCGGTCATCCGTTAGGTCATAGGCTGAAAAATCAAGCCAGATCAAGTAGGTACCTTGTGGTTTCATGACCTTAATCTTGGTTTCGTTGCCCAAAACATCCACTACATAGTTAATGTGGTCCTCGATGACTTCTTTTAACTCTCCTAACCAGTCCTTGCCATAACGGTAGGCAGCTTCTGTCGCCAAATAGCCCAAGCCTGAGATTTCATGCTGGTTATTGGCCAACTGGCGTTTCTGGAAAGCAACTCGAAGCTTTGGATTTTCAATAACTGCATAGGAATTCTTGGTCCCAGCAATATTAAAGGTTTTAGTGGCACTACTCAAGATAAGGGCAAAGTCTTTAAAAGCAGGATCAATGGTATTGAAAGACTGGTGCTTGTGACCAAAGAGGGCCAAATCTTGGTGAATCTCATCTGAAACCAACAAGACACCGTGTTTTTGGCAGAGATGACCAATCTTTTCTAACACTTCCTTTTCCCAAATACGTCCACCAGGATTGTGAGGATTGCAAAGGATATAAAGCTTCACATCCTCTTCCACCATATCCTTCTCCAACTGGTCAAAGTCAATCTCAAACAGACCATTCTTTTCCACCAAAGAATTGGTAATCAATCGGCGATTGTTCAGTTTGACACTGCGGGCAAACGGTGGATAGACTGGTGTGTTAATCAGAACAGCTTCTCCTTCTTTTGTAAAGGCTTGAATGGCTGTTGAAATAGCTGGTACCACTCCCTCGATAAAGACGAGAGCATCTTTGTCAAAGTGATAACCGTGTTGGCTGGCTTCCCATTCTTGAACCGACTCAATCAAAGCGTCGCTTGCATAAGTATAGCCATAGACCAACTGATCTGCGTAGGCTTGTACAGCTTGTCGAACTTCAGGCAAGACTACAAAGTCCATATCCGCTATCCAGGCTGGTAGAACTTCTCGATCAGTTTCCGCTTCTTTCCATTTATAGGTATGATGCCCAAAACGATTGGGCAGGCTTGTAAAATCATATTTTCCCATATCTGTCTTATCCTTCCAAGGCTTGGCGCAAGTCCGCAATCAAATCTCTAGCATCTTCAATCCCAATTGACAAGCGTAAGAGGTCATCTGTTAAGCCATAGGAATGGCGCACTTCTGCTGGAATATCCGCATGAGTCTGAGTTGTCGGATAGGTGATCAGACTCTCCACTCCACCCAAACTTTCTGCAAATGAGAAGACCTTTAAGCTATTTAAAATATGAGGAATACGCTTTTCATCCACTACTTTAAAGGAAATCATCCCCCCGCGACCAGTATAGAGAACTTCCTTAACTGCTGCAGAATCCTTCAAAAAGTCAACCACTTCTTGGGCATTGGCTGTTGAGCGTTCCATACGAAGAGACAAGGTCTTGAGACCACGAATCAATTGATAACTGTCAAATGGTGACAAGACTGCTCCTGTCGTATTGAGATTGTAGAAAAGCTTCTCGTATAGTTCTAAACTATTGGTCACAACCACTCCAGCCAAGACATCATTGTGGCCTGCTAGATACTTAGTTGCTGAATGCAGAACGATATCCGCTCCATCTTCAATTGGACGTTGGTAAATCGGACTATAGAAGGTATTGTCCACCACCACTTTGGCACCCTTAGCATGAGCCAATTTTGCTAGTTTTTCAATATCAAATTCCAACATCAAAGGGTTGGTTGGGGTTTCGATATAGAGAACATCCACATCTTTCTCTAACTCGGCAATCAATTCTTCTTCTGTATTGGCATAGGTAAAATGAAAACGACCTTCCTGCTCGACTTGGTTGAACCAACGGAAAGAACCACCATAAAGGTCACGCACTGCTAGGATCTTACTTCCTACCGGAAAGACACTAAAGGCCAGTACAATCGCGGCCATACCTGAGCTCGTGGCTAGGGCATAGTCCGCTGACTCAATCGCCGCCAAGACTTCCTCCGCCTTACTGCGAGTTGGGTTTTTAGTGCGTGTGTAGTCAAATCCAGTAGACTGACCAAACTCTGGATGCTGATAAGTTGTTGAAAAATGAAGCGGTGTCACCAAGGCACCTGTAGCCTCATCTGATTTGATACCCGCCTGGGCCAGAATTGTGTTAATGTGTCGTTCTTTACTCATACAATACCTCCAAATCTATAGTAACTATTGTATCATTTATTTTCGCCAACTCATTTTCTTGTTTTCAAGAGCTAGTTATAGTTTCAAACTATATAAAAACGATAGTTTCCTAAGAAACTATCGTTTATCCTGTTGAATAGACTGGTTATTTAACGTGTTTTGCCAGTTCTTCTTGGGCTTTCTTATTTGATTCTTCTTTTTCTTTTAGCCATTTTTCTTTAGCTTTTTCATACTCATCAGCCGTTACAGTCTTATCTTGTAACTTGAGATACTTGTATGATTCGACACCCTTATTTCCAGCTTGTGAGAATGGCGCTGAGAATGGAACTGTCTTTCTCAAGCCAGGTGTTCCACCTTGGGAAACGTTTGGAATTGCAAGGGCGCTATCAACGAGCCAAGCTTGAATTTCAGCATATTTTTCATAACGTTTTGCTGGGTCTTGCTCCTTGTTCGCTTCTTCTAACATTTGAGTGTAAGTATCCAGACCAACTGCCTTAGCCTTGTCATTGACCTCACCTGGTTCTAGACCAAGGTTTTGCAACATACCACCGTTATTGACATTTAGGATATCTAGATAGCTTGATGGATCCAAGTAGTCAGCACTCCAACCGCCATTATAGATATCAAAGTCTTTTTGAGCTGCCGTTTGAGCGAGGTAGCTAGAATTATCGTAGTCATCTGTTGATAATTGTTGGATATCGATAACCACATTCTCAGCTCCTAGAACAGATTCGATGGATTGTTTCAAAGAACTTGCTTCAAGTACACCTTTTTTAGCTGATTGGTCTACAGATACATCCAAGTGGATTGGGAATTGTACACCCTTAGCTTCCAATTCTTTCTTAGCTTCTGCAAATTTAGCTTTAGCCTTGTCAGGATTGTAGTATGGGTCTTGCGCATCTGCAAAGTTGATTCCTTGCCATTCTTGGCCATAGTTGACCATCTTTTCTGAAACAACATCGCCAAAGTCTTTTCCGTTGATACTTACAAATGTTGGAGGTACAACCAAGTTACGAATAATCTTTGTTGCTCCTTCTTCCCCTTGAGATTGTGCTCCATAGGCTGTACGGTTATAAGCATAGTTGAAGGCTTGACGGAAGTTTTTATTCAGAACTGCTTCTTGAGTTGATTTCTTTTCGATATCTGATGTTTTAGACGTGAAGTTATAAGATTTTCTGTCCAAGTTGAAGTTCAAGTAATAAGAAGTTGCGTTTTGCATACTATAGATGATGTTATCCTTGTTCTTCTCTTTAATTCCTTCAAAGCTTGAGCTATTTGGATAGAGACGCGCGTAGCTGTAGACTCCTTCTACAAAGTTACGAGCTAGGGCATCTTGGTCACTACCATCATAGTAAGTCAATTTCACATCATCCACAAAGACATTTTTAGCATCCCAGTAATTTGGATTCTTCTTGTATTCGATAACAGATTTTGAAACAAACGATTTCATCAAGAAAGGTCCACTGTACAAAATGCTAGAAGGATCTACCTTACCAAAATCATCCCCTTTTGATTTCAGGAAGTCTGCATTGACAGGGAAGAGAATGGTTGAAGTTGTTTTAGAATTCCAATAAGGTTCTGGACGTGTCAAAGTATACTGAACTGTTTGGTCGTCAATCGCCTTAACACCGACAGTTGAAAAGTCAGTTGTTTTCCCGTTGATATAGTCATCCAAACCTGCTACAGAGTCTTGAACCAGGTACAAGGCTTCGGATTTTTTATCAGCAGCATATTTCAACCCAGTGACAAAATCTTGCGCCGTTACAGGGGCGTATTCTTCACCCTCATAGGTATACCATTTTGCATCCTTACGCAATTTGTAAGTATAGGTCAAACCGTCCTGAGAAACAGTCCAATCCTCTGCCAACGATGGAACATAGTTACCGTATTGGTCATTTTCCATCAATCCATCTACCAAATTAGTAACGATGTCGTTGGTTGTTGCACGGTTTTCTGCAAGATAGTTCAAACTAGATGGATCGCTCGAATAAACATAGTTATATGTTTTAGAAGAACTAGTTGAGTTTCCACATGCGCTCAGTAAGATACCTGCGCTTAACACGACACTTGCAAGTGTCAGATACTTGGCCTTAGACTTTTTCATCTCCAGAACCTCCTGTTTAAAAGTTTTGTCTTATTATACAGCTTTGGTTTTATTTAGTCAAGTAATTTCTGAAGAAAAACTTAAAAAACATATTTTTCTACTCTTAATTTTAGAAAAAGTTCTCCTTTTTTAAGAAAAATGTACTATAAAAACCTTTCTATTAAAGAAAGGTTAATTCATTGCTTTTATTTATAAATCTTCTTACGATATTTTCAATCGTGTCCGTAGTCGGTCCGCTTGGGCTTTACCTATTATCTTGTCTAAGAGTCGTGTTCGTAGGCTCATCAAACCATAGAGACATCCTCCAAACCCTCCGATGAGAGCCACATAAAGGAAACTCCAGAAACGTCCACTTGGTTGGAAGACAAAACCGAGTAGCCACTGCAAGAAGCCAACTAGGATAAACATGACAAGAGTCAAGATGGTGATCAAAATAGTCCGTTTCAAGATTATCTTTCGACGAGCACCCGTTACCTGGCAGATGTCTCGGTACATCAAGACATTCGGAATAATCAAGCCGATAGTCGTTGAGATCAAGGGACCGTAGCTGTGAAAAATGGCAATGGTTGGCAATTGCAAGACGATCTTAGCAATAGAACCATAGACAAAATAAAGCACTGCCTTGCGATTTCGGAACATGGCCTGAAGCATAGGGGACAAGACCATATACAAACCTAGGATAGTAGACTGCAAAACTGCAAAGACAAATAAGCCCATGGCCAGACTATCTGGCTTACCGTAAAAGACTGTATAAAGAGGCTCCCCTACCATGACCACTCCAACTGTTGCAGGTAGTAAAAATAAGAAGAGCATGGTAAGGCTATCTTGGACTAAGCGAGCCGCTGCCCGCAAGTCGCCTTTTACATAGTTCTCCGTCAACAGCGGCAAACCAACACTCCCAATTGAAACTCCCACAGAGATTAAAATCATGGTAATTTTATTCGGATTGGCAGAGAAATAAGAAAACATAACAACCAAGTCTTCATCGCTGTAGTTGGTAAACCACTTCATACTATTGATAAAGGTCATCTGGTCTAAAATCTGGAAGAGCTGGATGGCTGATCCCGTCAGGATAAAGGGAATGGCTTCCTTGATGGTATCAACCAAAAGTCGCTTACTATTGATCTTATCCCGTGTTTCAAAGACTTTCTTAAGCAAACCTTCTTGGGCAAGGAAGTAAATCAAAACTGCAAAACTTGCCACCATCCCCACAAAGGCCGCAAAGGTCGATTGGGTAACGGCTGATAAGTAGTCACCAGACCCCATCTTCATAATGAAGAAGGTCGCTAGCAACATCCAGATAACACGAATTACCTGCTCGGCGATTTGGCTCATAGCATAGGGTTTCAGGTTGTTCATCCCTTGGAAGAAGCCTCGGATAACACTCATAGATGGGAAAATCAAGACTGCCCAAGCCAAACTCTGCATGATGGGAATCAGGTCTTTCCCCACACCTGACAAATCTGCTAGCCAAGGAGAAAAGAGATACAAGACTAAGGCAAAGACTAGACCCAAGCCCGTCATAAAGCTTAGGAAACTCCGAATCAAGGCAAAGCTGTGCTCTTCTTCTCGCATGGTATTGTACTTAGCCACTTGTTTGGCGACCGCAACTGGGATACCCGCCGTCGAAATCAGCAAGAACCAGGCGTAAATATTGTAGCCCATGGTAAAGAGACCATTTGCCTTGGCTGCATAGGTTCCCATCCAGATATACCAGGGAATAATGTAGATAGCCCCAAGGAGGCGACTAATAAAGTTACTAGCTGTTAGCCAAGCAGTCCCTCGCAACATCTGGGCTTGCTGGTGATTGTTTTCGTTAGACATAGCTTCCTCATTCAATTTTGATAACTAGGAAATTTTCCTCATCTTCCATTATAAACTTTTCCTTGTTACTTGTAAAATTCAGACTTTCGGTTTACAATAGAAAGTATGATAAAGATTGAAACCGTATTAGATATATTAAAGAAAGATGATCTCTTCCGCGAGATTATCGACCAAGGACACTACCACTACAACTACAACGAAGTTGTTTTTGATAGCATCAGTTACGACAGCCGAAAAGTAAAAGAAGGCACTCTTTTTTTTGCAAAAGGCGCTGCCTTTAAAAAAGAATACCTTCTTTCTGCTATAAGTCAGGGCTTAGCCTGGTACGTCGCAGAAAAGGACTACGAGGTCGGTATCCCCGTCATCGTTGTGAACGATATCAAGAAAGCCATGAGTTTGATTGCCATGGAATTTTATGGTAATCCGCAAGAGAAACTAAAAATTCTTGCTTTCACAGGGACAAAAGGAAAGACAACATCTGCTTACTTTGCTTACCACATCCTATCTCAACGCTACCCAACAGCTCTCTTGTCAACTATGAATACAACTCTAGATGGCAAGACCTTCTTTAAATCTTCCTTCTCAACACCTGAAAACATCGATCTTTTCGACATGATGGCCCAGGCTGTTAAGAATGGTCGAACCCATCTTGTAATGGAAGTCTCTAGCCAAGCCTATCTTGTTCATCGAGTCTATGGCCTGACCTTTGATGTAGGTGTCTTTCTCAACATCACTCCTGACCATATCGGACCGATTGAGCATCCTAGCTTTGAAGATTACTTCTACCACAAACGTCTCTTGATGAAAAATAGCCGAGCAGTTGTCATTAATAGCGACATGGATCACTTTTCTGTACTGAAAGAACAAGTGGAACATCAAGAACATGACTTCTATGGTAGCCAGTCAAGCAATCAAATCGATAACTCCAAAGCCTTTAGCTTTTCAGCTACAGGTAAACTCGCTGGTGATTATGATATTCAACTCATTGGCCACTTTAACCAAGAAAATGCCGTTGCTGCAGGACTTGCCTGCCTCCGTCTAGGAGCTAGTCTTGAAAATATCAAAAAGGGAATCGCTGCAACCCGCGTTCCTGGACGTATGGAAGTCCTGACTCAGAAAAATGGAGCCAAAGTCTTCATCGACTATGCCCACAATGGCGATAGTCTTAAAAAACTGATTTCTGTTGTTGAAACTCATCAAACTGGAAAGATCGCTCTGGTTCTCGGTTCGACTGGAAACAAGGGTGAAAGTCGTCGCAAAGACTTTGGTCTCCTCCTCAATCAACATCCTGAGATTCAAGTCTTTCTCACCGCTGATGACCCCAACTATGAAGATCCAATGGCCATTGCTGAAGAAATCAGTAGCTATATCAGTCATCCTGTTGAAAAGATTGCCGATCGTGAAGAAGCCATCAAGGCGGCCATGGCCATCACAAATCAAGAACTCGATGCCGTAATTATTGCTGGTAAGGGAGCTGATTGTTACCAGATCGTACAAGGAAAGAAAGAAGACTATCCTGGAGATGCAGCCATCGCGGAACGTTATCTATAAAAAATCAAGGGAACCATTCCCTTGATTTTTTTAGTCTTCTTTCTTAAATGAGTTTTTAAGACCTTCAACGGCACCTTCTACAGCGCCTTTAGCATCTTCAACAACTTCTTTTGCTTTCGCAACTGTTTTTTCTACAGTGCCTTCTGCTTCTGTCTTGCTATCGCCAGTAACTTTACCAAATCCTTCTTTGATAGCACCAGTTGCTTGATCCAATTTATTTTCAAGTGACATAGCTCTGTCTCCTTTGCTTTTAATACGATAAACGTTATCGCTTACATTCAGTTTATGCTTATTCTTTAGCAAAGTCAAACAATCAGCTCAAAATGAAGCCATTAAGGTAAATAGAAAGTCAACCGTTCCTTGTCAAAATCAACAGCCAACTCATACTTCCCTTCTTCGTTTTGCACAACATAGCCTAGGACGACCAAACTATCCACAAAGATATCACGGCGTTTCTGCATGAGCTGGTCCTTTTTGAGGAACTTGAGTAAAAACGTCGTCATATACTTGAGAGCATACTCAGGATTGACATCTCCTAAAATGGCATATAGTTCCTGCTGTTTTTGTGTCAAAGGATAATGATTCTTGACCTTGTAGAAATAATTCGACAGGGTCATCTTTTCTCTTGCAAAATCCGTAGATTCGACTAAAATGGCTGCATTGGTTTGATTGCGCAATTCTGTCTCAAAAGTCTTCTCCAGCAAGGCTTGATAGACTGGACTGTCCTCTCGAGCAAAAATCTCTTGGTCAAGCTCTAGTGAGTCTAGCGACTCTAAAAAAGGAAGGTTAAGATAATAGCGCTTATTCTCCCGTAAGATCAAGCCTGCCTTAATATACTCTTCCATGAGTTTATCGACTGCTACATCTGGAAACTGAGCCTTGATTTCCCGGAGGATTACATCATCATGCTGGTCCAGATAGTCCACCAAATCTATAAAAAACGGCTGTCGAGTCAAACGGGAGGGATTAAAAATCTGAATCATGAAGATTCCTTTCTTTACATTCTAAAAGAGGAGATGCTGCCAACTGACTGGGATTGGTCCCCGGCTGGTTCAGAGGCACAGGAAGTTCGAGTTTCTGGTAATAATCCCTCCAAAAATCACTAATCTCCTGTTCCCCATCCCCAAATTTCATCGGAATGGTCTCAAAAATAGGGAGAATTTCCGCAATATACTGGGAGCAGTAAAAGCCAGACTCATCTGGATAAAAAGAGGCATTATAGGGTGCACCTAAATGTTTGCAAGCTCTTTCCTTTACCAAGTCAGCTTCCAGCTCTGGATAGACATAAAGGTCATAGAGATGAGTCGGTTCAAAAAATTCTACTGGTTCTTGACAAATAACACCTGCTTGCCCACTAGCATGATAGATCAAACCGTCTAAAAAGATAGCTACATGACTATAGTTCCCGGTGGAAGCTTGGATAGCCTGCCCCATATCTGAAAGATCCTTCACAAAAATCAAGTCACCATTTTCTAACATCTTTCTCTCCTAGAAAAAAAGGAGCCGAAACCCCTTTAGCTATAAGGAAACTAACGTTTCCTCATTTTAATTATCACTCCGACTATTACCCATTAAAGCTTTCTGTCAACTGAGGCACCACTTGTTTCTTACGTGAAACGGCTCCTGGAAGGAAAGCGTGGTTATTTTCAAGTGTAAAGTTGAAGGCTGCTTCGACCTTGTCCATGTTTGATCCAAGAGCAAGGATTTCTGAGTTTGAGTTGACGATGTCTGTAATCATCAAGACAAAGTCAGAGTAGCCGTTTGCTGCATTAGCCGCTTGCATTGCTGCTTCGATTTCAGCTTGGCGTTCCAAGACTTCAGCAATATCAACTGTGTTAACCTGAGCAACACGAACCTTATTTCCGTTGAGTTCAAAAGTCTTAGCATCGATGTCAATTAATTCTTCAGCAGATTTGCTTGCCAAGTTTGTACCAGCCTTGAGCATAGCAAGACCGTACTCTTCCAAGTTCACGCCTGCCAAGTCAGCCAATTCTGGAGCAATGACTTTATCAGACGGGTGAGTTGTTGGTGATTTCAAAAGAAGGGTATCTGAAATCAAACCTGAAAGCATCAATCCTGCGATTTCTTTAGGAACTGCTACACCATGCTCTTTGAACATGCGGTAAACGATAGAAGACGCCGATCCAACTGGTTCCAAACGCATGTAGAGTGGGCTTGCAGTTTCAAAGTTAGCCACACGGTGGTGGTCCACAACACCATAAACTTCTACTTCAGCGATATCTGATACAGACTGTTGGAATTCATTGTGGTCAGTCAAGATAACTTGCTCTGCACCTTCTGCTTTAGCTGATGTGATGACACGTGGTGCTTCTACACCAAAATAGTTCAATACATAGGCTGTTTCTTCGTTTGGAGTTCCAAGTGCTACTGCTTCTGTGTCCAATCCATAAGCCTCTTTTGCAAGATAAGCAAAGGCTACAGATGACCCGATGGCATCTGAGTCTGGATTTTGGTGACCAAATACTAGAATCTTAGACATGATAATACCTCTTTAAATTTATTCATCTTATTTTAGCACTTTTTTCTTCTTTTGACAAAAGTAAGAGGAGTCAAAGGACTCCTCATTAGACATCAATATCGTTAACTAGATTTTTCTCTTGATTTTCGGATAGAAATCGTTCTTTCTGTGGACGTTTCTTTCGTTTGAGAAGAGCCTCTGCTGACATGGCTTCTTCCTTGCTAACAAAACCCTCTACATAGATGAGTTTGACTGGCAAGCGAGCTCGGGTATACTTGGCCCCCTTACCACTATTATGAACGGCAAGGCGTTTCTTCACATCTGTCGTGTAACCAGTATAGTAAGAACCGTCACAGCACTCCACCACATACATATATGCCTTATGATCCATAGTAAATCTCTTGAATTTCTGACGTATAGGAACCATCATCATTGTGAACAATGAGCGGTGGCAAGACCTTGAAGCCACTCGTCGATCCATCCTTGATAGCTTCGATTAAAAGCATATTTGCTTCCTTTTCTCGTTTAGGATAAACAAATTGCAGGCGCTTAGGAGCTAAATTATGGCGCTGAAGCATATCTAAGATATCCAAAAGCCGATCTGGACGATGAACCATAGCCAAACGGCCATTAGACTTGAGAATACTCTGAGCGCTTCGGCAAATTTCTTTCAGGTTAGTCGTAATTTCGTGTCTGGCCAGAAGGTAGTGTTCACTCTCATTGAGATTGGAATGCGGATCCACCTTGAAATAAGGCGGATTACACAAGATCATATCCACCCTGCTTCCCTGAATGCGTGCAGGCATATTTTTCAAATCATCGCAAATAACCTGCATCTGCTCTTCCAATCCATTCAACCGAACCGAACGCTCTGCCATATCCGCCAAGCGCTCCTGAATCTCCACAGAGAGAATTTTGGCCTTGGTACGACTACTTGCAAAAAGTCCAACTGCACCATTTCCAGCACAAAAGTCCACAATTAAGCCATTTTTAGGAAAGCGAGGAAAGCGTGACAAGAGAACACTATCCACCGAATAGCTAAACACTTCTCTATTTTGAATGATCTTGATATCTGTCGAAAAGAGCTGGTTGATTCGCTCTCCTGATTTTAATAATTGTTCTTCTTTCATACTTTCATTATATCAAATTATGTTAATATCACAAATGATTTAGATAATCGTATTTACGGCTTCTTTTTTAAATGCTCCAATCCTTCACGCGTCCAAACAGGCATCATTCGAGCAAGTGGCGCAAAACCATGCTTGATACGATCATTTGAAAAACGTCTCCGTCTTGGCAATTGATGTTTTTCTTCCTCCAAAGTACGGATAGAAAGACTGGCTTTTCCAGTGTATTCGTCAAAATCCACCACCTGTACTTGAACTTCATCACCAATTTTTAAAATGTCATAGATATTCTCAATAAATCCCGTCCGAATCTCCGAGATGTGAATCAGCCCTGTCACCCCTGTCTCTAACTCGACAAAAGCACCATAGGGCTGAATTCCTGTAATACGCCCGTTTAGCTTATCACCAATTTTCATCCTAGTCCTCAATTTCAATCGTTTCAATTACTACATCTTCAACTGGTTTGTCCATTGCACCAGTCTCAACAGCAGCAATGGTATCTAAGACAGCAAAAGATTCTGCATCGACCAATTGCCCAAAAACAGTATGGCGGCGATCAAGGTGAGGAGTTCCGCCTTGCTCTGCATAAATCTCAGCGATTGGTTCTGGCCAACCACCACGCGCAATCTCTTTCTTAGAGTATGGCAAGTGTTGATTTTGGACGATAAAGAACTGGCTACCATTGGTATTTGGACCAGCATTGGCCATAGAAAGAGCACCACGGATATTGTAAAGTTCTTCTGAAAATTCATCTTCAAAAGCTTGACCATAAATGGACTCTCCGCCCATACCAGTACCAGTTGGGTCTCCACCTTGGATCATAAAGTCCTTGATAATGCGGTGGAAAATCACACCATCATAGTAACCGTCTTTTGACAGAGCAACAAAGTTGGCTACTGTTTTGGGAGATTGCTCAGGGAAGAGCTTGATACGTAAGTCTCCGTGATTTGTCTTAATAGTCGCCAACGGACCTTCTACTGTTTCAATTTCTACTTGTGGAAAATGCAATTCTTTTTCTACCATACCAAATCCTTCTAAGGCATCAAAAATGCCATCTTCTTCTACTGTTTTTGTAATATAATCTGCTTTTTCTTTGATTTTATCATGGGAAACACCCATAGCAACGCTGATTCCAGCATAATCAAAGAGTTCCAAGTCATTGAGACCATCCCCAAAGACCATAACATTTTCTGGTTTCAAGCCTAGATGTTCTACAACCTTGGCTACACCAGTTGCTTTGGATCCTGAAATCGGCACGATATCAGATGAATGTTCATGCCAACGCACCATGCGAAGTTTATCTGATAAAGACTCTGGTAAGTGCAAGCCATCTCCTTTATCTTCAAAGGTCCACATCTGGTATATATCTGCTTTTTCATGAAAATCAGGATCCACACCCAAGTTCGGATAAATCGGATCAATTGCCTCACTGATCAGTTCTGTTCGAGTGGAGAGTTTGGCGTCATGACTGCCAACCAAGCCGTACTCAATCCCTTCTCGCTTAGTCCAAGAGATATACTCCTCAACATCTGACTTGTCAATCTGATGCTGATAAATGACCTGACTTTTTTTATCTTCAATATAGGCCCCATTTAGGGTTACAAAAAAGTCCGGCTTGAGCTCACGAATCTCTGGAACAACACCAAAAATGCCACGCCCAGAGGCGATTCCTGTTAAAATTCCTTTCTCCCGCAACTGTTTAAAGACAGTGGGAATTGTAGCTGGAATAAAACCTGTCTTTGACGTACGCAAGGTATCATCGATATCAAAAAAGATGATTTTAATCTTCTTTGCCTTGTATTTTAATTTCGCATCCATCTCTCTACCTCTTTTTTCCATTACTCTTTCCATTATACCATAAAGCTGATGAAATTCCTTTTTTGAAAAAAGATGAAAATCCTATCAAAAAGAGAGCCAGTAAAACTAGCCCTCTCTTTTCATCCTAGAACAACTCCAGAGCAATCATGGTAATCATCGTTGCATCATAGTAGCTCTCTATAGGTAAATCTTGTGTGAAAATGTATTTATTTTGTTGAAGAAGTTTCAGATAACCTTCTCCCTTATCAGAAGCATAGGTAATTGGAGCCAAGAAACTACCTGCCTGGTATTGATTGAGGGCAGATCCATTCAAGTCATATCCAGCATAAATGCGCTGTTCTTTCATAAAGAAATTCATCATCTTTTGAACGACTTTTTGACTTCTTTCATCTTGACTTTGAGACAAGTGATAAGGCAAACGACAAGCATTATAAGAATAAGCCCCATCATATTGAGATTCGATAGTGTTGGCATCAACAAGTCGTGCCCCAGACTTCTCAGCCCAGATAAAGTCTGGCAAGAGACCCGTATCAGAATGAGAACTGATTTGCTCCAGTTGACCAAGCATCTTATCCTTAACATCTAACCACTGTTTGTTTCCAGTCAGGTCGTAGAAAGACTGGAAATAGTGAGGAAGAGTATCAGACGTCCGCATCAAGTAATAATAATTGGAATCCTTGTTTGCCCAGTTTCCTACTGTTAAAACACCTGTCTCTTCATTGTAATTGTATCGAAGAATATCTTCTAAGATTTTTTTAGCTTGCTCTTGGTATTCCTGCGCCTTATCTGGCCACTGCTTGGCAGCTTCAATCAAAGAATAAGTGATGTAGAGATCTCCATCAGTTGCGTTTTGCTTCTCAACCGTTTCGCTACCATTTGTGATCACTTGCTTCCAAGACATCAACTGCGTTCCCTCGATACGATGATTTTGGTAATAGCGATAAAGACCCTCAAAATCTGCTTGTGTTGCTTGCCCTTTTTGGGCTGCTAAAACCGTTATGAGCATGCCGTAACTTTGGGCTTCAGATAGAACTGTTGTTCCCCCCGAATCACTCGTCGTACGAACATAAGACTGATCGTCTTTTGTAACAAGGAACTGTTGGCTCCATTGGCTGTAAATTCGATTGCGCATCTCGACTTTACTCCTTCCTCTTGCCAAAAACAAGGTTAAACAAAAGATAGAAAGGATGAGCACAAACCAGACATATTTTAATTTATTCGTTTTCATAGAACCTCCTATCCTGCAAATCGTTTGGTTTTAACCCACTTGGTTTCTTTTCGGCGGAGTACTTTGTCCAGCACGATTGAAGAAATGGAATCAATGGATACAACGATAAACATCTGTGCGTAAGAGAAATAGGCTGCCAAGGCTAACCAGATTTGTTTTGTCGTCGCTTGTCCAAACTGACTTGCTAATGCCGTCATAATTTGCATCAAATAGAGACCAATCATGAGAATCCAGTTGAAGAGCATGAGCTGGGCGATGTAGATATTATCCGCATCAAAAGCAAATGGAATTCTGACATCTGGGAAGAAAAGATTAAGACAGATCGCTAGCACATTCGCTAGGAAAATCAAATCCGATAGGACAATGGCAAAGTTAAACCAAAAGAAAACACAAGAATAGTTAAAGACTTCTAGTTTAACGCGCCAGTTTGCTCTGCCAAATAAATGCTTAAAATTTGAGAGAACAACTTCGTAGTTTCCTTTAGCCCAACGTTTTCGTTGCATATAGTAACTCTTTAAAGTCTCAGGTTCTTGTTGGAAAGCCTCTGAGTTATAAGCAAGGGCGATCAATTTACCACTCTGCATGATTTTAAAAGAAATATCGGTATCCTCAGTTAAGGCACCATTTTTCCAACCACCGATACTCTTTACAAAGTCGGTTTGAATGATAAAGTTGGTTCCTGGGATACGCCCAATTTTAAAGAGATGCCACATCCCAACGTGGTGCACGCGCTGAGTAACAACTATTTCTTGGTTGATACAACGTGTCAAGAAATTTTGGTTGGCGTTTCGAGTCTTGTTGCGACCGAAAGATGCCACGTGACGTTCTGGGTCCTTCATCACTTCTTTCACAAGGAAATATAGGGCATTTTTTTCAGGCATGGCATCCGCATCATAGACACAGATGTATTCACCTGTTGCCATCTCTAAAGCATCGTTTAGAACGCCTGCTTTTCCTCCCGTACCAGTACGGTCGATAATAGTCAGATTTCTTCCTGCATATTCAGGCAGAGCTTGTACAGACAAACACTCTGCATAGGTGTTGTCCGAACAGTTATCCGCAAATAGAAGCAACTCCACACGATCGTGAGGGTAATTCATATCCAAGATAGCTTTTGCCGTCTGGGCAATAACCACATCCTCATTATGAGCAGGAACAACAATGGTAACCTTAGGGTAATAAGGTAGTGGCGAAGTGTCTACACGAAAATCACTGTGCTTAAACCAAAAGTGCACTGCTGAAAAGAGAATTACCAAGCCCCAAGCTAGAGAAATCCAAATAGTAAGCAGGGTAAAAATCATTAACATTTGACTAATCATGATTCACCGCCTTAAAATTTTTGTTCACTCGATGGTAAAGAATACTGTATGCAATAAATAATATGACAAAACAAATGCCAAAGGTAAGACTGAGTCCCAAAGCAATGCCAAAAAATATATTGGTTAGAGTCATGTTTCCCCCCTAATATTCTACAATTACATCTGTCTCTAATTGACGTTTGAGATGACTAGCAATATCCGAGTAGTCTTGATATTTATCTTTATTATCAGAGTTAATCATCAAGTAACCTGTTTGAAATTGAATTCCTTGGTTTCCATCTTCTCCATGAAAAACTAAACTGTCTAGTTTCTCCTGCAAACCATTCAAATAGAGTTGCTTCAAAGAATCTTGACTACTATTAGATAAAACAAGAAAATTCCCATCTGAAACGTAATAGAGTTTATCGTTGTAACTCAATTCCTGAGAAATTACCTCTTGAATGCGACTGAGCATCAGATTATGTTCTTTCGGTTTAATCTGGAAGAACAAGTCTTCATGCGCCCAATGAATCAATAGAGATTGAACCGTCACATCACTTTGTTCAGTTACCATAGCATGGTAATCTGCTCGAGCTGCGTCCTCCTGTTCTTGTACCTTTGAGGCCACCTTGAAGAAATAATAACGAACCTTAAGTAGAATCCCAATCAAAAGAGGAAAACTGATTAATAAGAAGACCAGTTGAATGATTGGGATATAAACCACACCCGCAACCAAAACGATAAGTCCAAGCCCAAATGTTAAGATAAGGGTCCAAGTAAGCAAAAGGTCAGATAATACCAACACTGCAAACAAGGCTAAAGCTAAAAACAAGATTTGTTCTAAAATGATTGCTCGAGCATACAAAAAACAAAGCACCAAAAGAATGACCTCACAAGCAAGCAAAGCCATAAGCCAGTTTTTAAATTGACTCCAATTTTTCATTTTATCTTATTTTCCCCCCTTTGAATTCAGATACAGAAGTCGCTGCACCAAAGTACTGTTGAATGGATTGGACGATTCGTTCAGAGGCTCTTCCATCTCCATAAGGATTCGGTGCCTGAGACATTTGTCTATAAAGAGTTTCATCTGTTAAGAGAGCTGTCATTGCTTCTTTCACACGTACTGGATCCGTACCAACTAGCTTCAAAGTACCTGCTCTTACTCCTTCTGGACGTTCCGTCGTGTCACGAAGGACAAGAACAGGTCTGCCGAGAGAAGGCGCCTCTTCCTGGACACCGCCAGAGTCAGTCATGATAAAATAGCTTCTTGAAGCCAAATTATGAAAATCAAGTACATCTAAAGGCTCAATCAAGTGAATACGATCGTGACCAGCTAAGATATCGTTTGCTGCTTCTTGCACAGCAGGGCTAAGGTGAACAGGATAAACAACTTCAATTTCCTGATGAAGATCGACCATCTCACGTAAAGCTGTAAAGACATTTCTCATTGGTTGACCTTGATTCTCACGACGGTGCATGGTTACCAATACAAGTTTCTTATATGGATCCAATTGATCTAGAACTTCATGATAGTAATCCGATTGAACGGTTAGTTTCAAGGCATCAATGGCTGTATTTCCCGTAATGACAATAGCAGACTCAGGATGATTTTCCTTGAGGAGATTTTCTTTACTCTCACTAGTTGGAGCAAAATAGAGATCTGCTAGGTTATCTGTCATCTGACGATTCATTTCTTCTGGGAAAGGAGAATACTTATCAAAGGTCCTTAGGCCAGCTTCAACGTGGCCGATACGTACCTGATTATAGAAAGCAACTAAACTTGCTACAAAAGTTGTTGTTGTATCTCCATGAACAAGAATCATATCTGGACGTTCTTGCTTAACAACTGGATCAAACTTTTCTAAAATTTTTCCAGTAATATCTAAGAGGGATTGATTTTGCCCCATAATATCCAGGTCATAATGCGGCTTGATGCTAAACGTTTCAAGAACTTGATCTAGCATTTGACGGTGCTGAGCTGTCACAACTGTAATCGTCTCAATACTGTCACTATGTTTTTGCAATTCCAACACTAAAGGGGCCATTTTAATAGCTTCTGGTCTTGTTCCAAAAACAACCATCACTTTCAATTTCTTCATTATGGTATCCTTCTACTATAATAAAATTTGACACATCAGATTAATCTTTATATCGAATTGTTGCGCAAATCAATTAATTTGATTATCTTAATTATTTTACCGTCAATTAATTTATATGTCAAATTTTTCTAAGTATATTATTGCATTTAATTTAATTTTAATAAAATGTAATATTTCTGTAACGCCGTAATTTACAGCTTGTAAACCTTATACCTTAAAGTTTTCTTAAAATTTTTTTGAGCGAAGTATTTTTAAAACATTCTAAAACTTACCATTATCTAAATATTTATTTTTTCTTAATAATTCAGATAATTATATTTTAGCGTTTCATAGAATGTATCTCTTTTTCTAATACGAAAAGATCCATCTCTAATGAAAAAGGGATTTACGACTTCTTGCTATTTTAAAGTTAAACCTTATAAAATCTGTCTTAAAACAAATTTTTCGACAGATACAAGACCAATTCTCCGATATATTCACAAACCGCATTCATGGCCGGTTGATGGTTCTGATACCAAATACCCGTCCCATCTGGAATATAGCCTCGTTTGATGTACAATCTCTGGGCAGGTCCATACCCTGAATGGAGACCAACACCAAGGGTCACCTTATCCGATATGAGCTTAACTCGTTTTTCCGCTTCTTCCATCAAGAGGTTTCCAATACCTTGATTTTGAAAGGGCTCAAAGACATTGAAATCTGAGAGTTCTGGATAGATTTCTGCAAAAGGCCCCTGCTTAGCGCAGGGCAAAATTGTGATATAACCCGCTAAAGAACCCCCAACCTCTGCAACTAAGACTTCTCTCTCCCTACATTCTTGTTCAAGAAAATACCTAGCCAAAATTTCTTCTCTACCCGGCCAACCTTGATTGATAAAACCTTGGGATAGTTCTTTAACATCAGATGTTTGCATTTTTCTAATCAGACACGTTGTTTCCATAAGGTACTCCTTAAAAGCCTTCTTCCACTATTATAGCACGATAATAGAGATAAAAAGAAAAAGAAAGACCTAGCAAACTAAAAATAGAATCCTACTAGGCCCAGAAATATATGCTTTTGATTGTTCACAGTAAGAATCTTAATTCGCTTTCTTATTTTCAAACTCATGAAAAAGAGGTCTACCTGGACCCAACTCGCTCTCTCATTTCCATGCTCGTAAAAAAAGACCCGTAAGGGTCTTAATTCGCTTTCTTGTTTCCGAGCTCATGAAAAATAGGTCCACTGGATCTCAACTCGCTCTCTCATTTCCATGCTCGTGAAAAAAAGACCCATATGGGTCTTTTCTTTAATCTTCGTTTACGAAAGGCATCAAAGCCATTACGCGAGCGCGTTTGATAGCTGTTGTTACTTTACGTTGGTTTTTAGCTGAAGTTCCTGTTACACGACGAGGAAGGATTTTCCCACGTTCTGAAACGAAACGGCTAAGAAGCTCAGTATCTTTGTAATCAACATATTCAATTTTGTTTGCTGCGATGTAATCAACTTTTTTACGGCGTTTGAATCCGCCACGACGTTGTTGAGCCATGTTTTTTCTCCTTTATAGTATTAATTGTCCATTAGAATGGTAAATCATCATCTGAAATGTCCAATGGATTTGTTGCTCCAAATGGATTTTCAGAACGTGAAAAGTCTGGTACTGGGTTTGCAGGTGCTGATTGACCAGCAGTTGGTGCAGAATAAGCTCCACCTGAATGTCCTTCGCGCACTCCGCGGCTTTCCAACATTTGGAAATTATCCGCCACGACTTCTGTTACGTAAACACGTTGTCCTTGCTGGTTATCGTAACTACGAGTCTGGATACGACCTGTGATCCCGATAAGAGAGCCTTTTTTAGCCCAGTTAGCAAGATTTTCAGCCTGTTGACGCCACATAACGACATTGATAAAATCAGCCTCACGTTCGCCATTTTGACTCTTAAATGTACGGTTTACTGCAAGAGTAAAAGTCGCAACTGCTACATTTGATGGGGTATAACGCAACTCAGCGTCACGCGTCATACGCCCTACAAGTACAACATTGTTAATCATAATCTACCTTCTTACGCGCCAAGTTTGACGATCATGTGACGAAGAATGTCAGCGTTGATTTTTGAAAGACGGTCAAACTCTTTAAGAGCTACGTCATCGTTTGCTTCAACGTTAACGATGTGGTAAAGTCCTTCACGGAAATCTTGGATTTCGTATGCAAGACGACGTTTTTCCCAATCTTTTGATTCAACAACAGTTGCACCGTTGTCAGTCAAGATAGAGTCAAAACGTGCTACCAAAGCGTTTTTCGCTTCTTCTTCAATGTTTGGACGAATGATATAAAGAATTTCGTATTTAGCCATTGATATGTTCCTCCTTTTGGTCTAATGACCCCCGGTCTTTGCAAGGGGTAAGTGAGGTTCGCTCACAATAAACCATTATACTAGAAAAACTGACAGATAGCAAGTAAAAAAGATAAAAGTGAAAAAATAACTTTATTACTTAGAAATAACATCCTCTTTGAGTTCCAAAGCTCTGGCCATCTCTTTCAAAATGAAAAATAGCAAAAAGCTGGCTAGCACTAAAACGAGCCCTAAGTAAAGGAAGGCTACTACAAATCCTAGATAGTCAATCAACCATCCCGTCAGAGGAAAAATGATGATCATACTTAGGCTGAACATCATAGAGTAGACACTTAGCATGGTTGCCCGTACCTCGCTTGGGAGTCGCTTTTGTAAATCATTATCAAAAATCGGCTGAAAGAGGGCATATAAGGCGTTACTGAGCCAATAAATCAAAATGTAAATCAGTGGCGTACCAAAATAGGAAAGCAAATAAGTTCCTCCCGTCAAGAGTACAAGAATTGGAAAGAGTTTTAAGGCTGAATACCTCTTTCCAATCTTACTTGCTAGATAAACTGCCCAGATATTCAAAACACTGCCGATCAGCATGACTATCGAAATCTGCCACCCTTCTAAGTCAGGCAGTTGATTTTGATAGTAAAAATAAAACATGCACATCAGTGTCCCGATGATTTGGGAAAGAATCATCCAACTAAAAAGACTGGGGTTTCTCCGCAACTCCTCTTTGACAGTCCAGATTATTTTTTTCATTGTCAGACGCTCAGATTTTTGTGCTTTAACACTAGGCTCTTTTAGCATCCAAGTTAGGAAAAGAACGATTATCGAAGTAACAATCATGATATAGTAGGTCAAGTGCAATTGACCATGGACAAAAAATCCCGCTAAAACAGTCCCCAAAGACCGAGTTCCTTCTGCTACTCCTGACATAAAACTGGAGATAGACAAGTAGCGCTCTTTTAATCCAGCCTCCACGGCCGAATCATAAACCATAGCTGCACTCGTCCCCGAATCAAAATTATAAGACAAGGCACTCACCACCATAGCGAGTGCGTAAATCCAAAAATTACCTTGTCCTAGTAACATGAGAATAGACGACGCGATTCCAGCTATTCGACTTAAATATAGATTGGTTTTATAGGAATAGCGGTCAGCTAACATTCCAGAGGGAATTTCACAGATGACACTGGTGGCATGAAAAATACTTTCCAATAAGCCAATCTGCCAAAGCGACATCCCGTTTTGACTGAGAAATAGAATCCAAAAGCTGGTAATGCCCAGAAAGGCAAAAAATTCCACACCAGCCATGAGACCGATATTCTTCCGATAATTTCGTTTAAACATAGTTTCTCCTTTAACAAGTGTATTTGTATCTTTGTGTTTGTCACTTGTTAAGCTGTGCTTTACATGTTCTCCACCTCTTCTTTCTTCTACTTTGAAAAAACGCCCCTAGGGCGTTTTGATTTATTTTATGGTTTGATACGGTGCAACATACGTGGGAATGGAATAGCTTCACGGATGTGTTTTGTACCTGCTGCGAAAGTTACCATACGCTCGATACCGATACCAAATCCTCCGTGTGGAACTGTACCGTATTTACGAAGATCAAGGTAGAATTCGTACTCTGTACGATCCATGCCAAGTTCATCCATTTTTGCGACAAGGGCATCGTAGTCTTCCTCACGCATAGATCCACCGATGATTTCTCCGTAACCTTCTGGTGCGAGCAAGTCTGCACAAAGCACGCGCTCTGGATTTCCAGGAACTGGTTTCATGTAGAAGGCCTTGATAGCTGCTGGGTAGTTCATGACAAATGTTGGTACACCAAAGTGGTTTGAAATCCATGTTTCGTGTGGTGAACCAAAGTCATCTCCATGCTCCAAATGCTCGTAGTCAGCATCTTCATCGTTTTCATGCTCTTGCAAGAGATCAATCGCTTCATCATAAGTGATGCGTTTGAATGGCTCTGCAATGTAGCGTTTCAACAGTTCTGTATCACGCTCCAATGTTTCCAAGGCTTGTGGAGCACGGTCCAATACACCTTGAAGCAAAGCTTTTACATAAGCTTCTTGCAAGTCAAGTGACTCATCATGTGTCAAGTAGGAGTACTCAGCATCCATCATCCAAAACTCAGTCAAGTGACGACGCGTTTTTGATTTCTCCGCACGGAATACTGGACCAAAGTCAAAGACACGACCAAGAGCCATAGCACCTGCTTCTAAGTAAAGCTGACCTGATTGGCTCAAGTAGGCTGGCGTTCCGAAGTAATCTGTTTCAAAGAGTTCAGTTGAATCTTCTGCTGCGTTTCCTGAAAGAATTGGGCTATCAAACTTCATAAAACCGTTCTTGTCAAAGAACTCATAAGTTGCATAAATGATAGCGTTACGGATTTGCATAACAGCCACTTGCTTGCGAGAACGAAGCCACAAGTGACGGTTGTCCATCAAAAAGTCTGTTCCGTGTTCTTTTGGTGTGATTGGATAATCTTGAGATTCACCGATCACTTCGATGTCTGTAATATCCAACTCATAGCCAAACTTAGAACGTTCGTCTTCTTTCACAATTCCTGTCACATAAACAGACGTTTCTTGGCTCAAGTGTTTGATCGTTTCAAATTTTTCAAGACCTACCTCTTCACCAAATTTTTCAATAAAGTTTGGTTTGAAGGCGACTCCTTGGAAAAAGGCTGTTCCGTCACGCAATTGCAAGAAGGCAATTTTCCCTTTTCCTGATTTATTGGCAACCCAGGCTCCGATGGTCACTTCTTGACCAACGTAGTCTTTTACATCGATAATTGTTACACGTTTTGTCATAATCTATCTTCCTTTTTTCGTTTAACTTGTCCGAAGACATCATTACCCACTATTTTACCATAAATAGACTGCGATAGCTAGGTTCTACTAGAGAAAAATCGCGAGATTTTCGATACAAAAAATCTTCGCTAAAAAGGCGAAGATTCTAGGTTTTATTTTTCCATAAATTGATGCAAGCGACGAATAGCTTCTTTCAAAGTATCCAAGTCTGTAGCATAGCTGAGACGAACATTTTCTGGTGCTCCAAATCCAGCTCCTGTAATCAAGGCAAGACCGGCTTCTTCGAGAATAGCAGTTGTAAACTCTGTCACATCGGTATAACCCTTCATCTCCATCGCTTTTTTAACATTTGGGAAGAGGTAGAAGGCTCCTTGGGGCTTGACAACTTCAAATCCTGGTACTTGGCACAAGAGAGGGTAAATAGTGTTCAAACGTTCCTCAAAAGCCTGGCGCATGGTTTCAACAGAGTCTTGTGATCCAGTCAGAGCTTCAATGGTAGCATATTGCGATACGGCAGTCAGGTTAGAGGTTGTTTGTCCTGTTAGTTTGCTCATAGCAGCTATAATTTCAGGATTTCCCACAGCATAACCTACCCGCCAACCAGTCATGGCATAGGCCTTAGATACACCGTTAATCACGATGGTTTGCTTGCGAATGGCTTCTGACAGACTAGAGATTGGAACAAATTCGTTCCCGTTATAAACCAAACGACCATAAATATCATCTGCTAGGATGAGGACATCATGTTCAACAGCCCAATTTCCGATGGCCAAGAGTTCCTCACGAGAGTAGATCATGCCGGTCGGATTAGATGGCGAATTGAGAACCAAGACCTTGGTCTTATCTGTTCGAGCTGCTTCTAGCTGCTCTACTGTTACTTTAAAGTGATTGTCTTCCTTGGCCCGGACAAAGACTGGTACTCCTTCTGCCATCTTGACTTGATCCCCATAACTGACCCAGTAAGGAGTAGGGATGATGACCTCATCACCTGGATTGACCACAGCCATAAAGAAGGTGTAGAGGGAGAACTTGGCACCAGTAGCAAAGGTAACCTCGTTAGCCGCTACGGAATACCCATAGTAGCGTTCAAAATAGGTATTAACCGCCGCTTTTAACTCTGGTAGGCCTGATGCAACTGTATAAAAGGAAGCTCGTCCATCTCGAATCGCTTCTACCGCTGCATCTTGAATGTTTTCAGGAGTATGAAAATCAGGCTGTCCCAAGGTTAGGAAAAGAACATCCTTTCCCTGAGCCTTTAATGCCTTGGCTCTTGCATCACTAGCTAGAGTGACGCTTTCTTCCATTTCTAGTACACGTTTGGATAGTTTCATATGTCCTCCTTATTGGATCACTGCTCCTGTTTCAAAGTCAACCAGATAGTACTGGTTTCCTGACTTGACTTCCCAAATCGGCTTGTCCTGATAACGACCAAAGGTGACTTTGTCAATGTCGCTAGCACCTTTTTCCCTCGAAATCGTCGCCGCCTTGTCTTGAGAAATCCCCTTATCTAGCTGATAAACATAAATCTTATGTTCATTCTTTTCAATCAGTACGGCAATGGCCTCTTGCTTTTTATTATGCCCCAGAACACTGTAATAAGCTTCCGAACCATTAAAAAAATCAACCTGATCTGCCTTTTCCAATTCTGCATACTGCTTGGCTAGTTTTTCTCCCTCAACCCTAGCATCCTGATAGGGCTTCATACTGAGAGAGATCAGATAAAGGAATGAAGTGGTCATGACTAGTAATACTAAAGTAATGCCGATTCCATACTGTAAAAGTAGCTTGTTTTTTGCGTTTTTCTGTCTTAGTTTCACCCGTCTATTTTACCATCTCTCCTCTTTTATTACAAGTGAAGATAGGAACATTCCGAGATTATTTTCCCTTTGAAATTAAATACAATATTTGCCTGTCTATCAAATACTGTTTTCTCAGAACTAAGTTTTCCACCCCTAACAAGTAAACTTAGCTGAGCACATTTATTGCTAATTAGTATTATTTGTTGTAACATAGATAGTAACAAAAAAAGGTTCGCTCTTTGAATTTTAAACTAAAGGAGACACATCATGTCTAAAAAAGTACTATTTATCGTTGGTTCACTACGCCAAGGTTCTTTCAACCACCAAATGGCCCTCGAAGCTGAAAAAGCACTTGCTGGAAAAGCGGAAGTTAGCTATCTTGATTACTCAGCTGTTCCTCTCTTCAGCCAAGATTTGGAAGTTCCAACTCATCCAGCTGTAGCTGCTGCTCGTGAAGCAGTCCTTGCTGCGGATGCTATCTGGATCTTCTCTCCTGTCTACAACTTCTCTATCCCTGGAACAGTGAAAAACTTGCTTGACTGGCTCTCTCGTGCCCTTGACTTGACGGATACACGTGGTGCTTCTGCCCTCCAAGACAAGTTTGTTACTGTCTCATCAGTAGCCAATGCCGGTCACGAACAACTCTTTGCGATTTATAAAGACCTCTTGCCATTTATCCGTACACAAGTCGTTGGTGACTTTACTGCCGCACGTGTCAATGACTCTGCTTGGGCAGACGGAAAATTGGTCTTAGAAGAAACAACTGCTTCATCACTTGCCAAACAAGCTGATGACCTTCTTGCAGCCATCAACTAATCAAGCAAAAACCAGCTCGAATGAGCTGGTTTTATGCTTGTTTCACAAAGACGAGTTCTAAATCACTTGATAAATCAGGTCGGTAATCAAAACCTGCAAAACTGAGCTGGCGAGCTTGTTCGACTGTTTGAACTTGCCCTTCTATCAAGGCTGTCAAAAAAGCCCCACGCGCTTTCTTGGAAATGGTTGAGTGAATCTTCAGCTGACCAGCCTTGTCCTCCATAAATTTGAAGGTCACCATCTTTTCTCTAATTTCCTTCGAAAATACGGTTTCAAACTCTGATGACAAGAGAGAAAATATCAAGTCCTCATCCTCTAGCACCTCATCGTAGGCTGACTTCCAATGACTCTTTAAAGTCTTACCAGTGACTTTTAACTTCATCAAGAAGTCCAAACGGTGAGGAGCCATTGGAGATAGGGCTGGAACTACGCCATACAAAGCTGATGTAATTAAAACATGATCTTCAAGATAGGTTTGTTCAGCCTCGGTTAACCCATCTCGTTTGATGTGGCGATACATGAGACCATCGAAGAGTTTCAAAGCTGGATAATGTTTAGCCCTGTGAGCTTTTAGAGCTTGAATATGAGCGTGCTCTTCTTCTGCTTTCTCGGCAGATACCTTATAAAAACTTTCTAATTCACTAGCTGAGTAGTGCGCCAGTGAGTCAAGAACTGCCTGGCTTTCTTCACTCAAGGGGAGCGCTTCGACAAGAGGAAGGTTTGTGTTCATTTCTTTGGCTGTTGGGATTAAAATTTTCATATTGTTAGTGTAGCATATTTTTCAACCACGACCAAGAATTTCATCTTAAAAACCTCGGTATGAACCGAGGTTTCTTTTACTTGACTTTAAAGGTCTTGAGATAGTTATCTTTACCGACTTGACCTTCAAAGGATTGCCCATTTTCAAGGTAAGGAAGGTCGTCTGACACTGAAGCCTTGACCTTGTAAATCTTGCCATCAACTTTGAAGAAGTAGACGGTATCACCCTTGATGACAGCTGATTTAAGGTCTGAGACGATACCCTTAATGTTTTCTACCGTTTCATTATCCAGCTCGAGGTCATTTTTATTGGCGTATTTGCTGAGGAGTTCATCTACCGTAGCTGCTACGATAACGTTTTGGTACTCCACGGCATCGACCAATGCATACTCCTTGACCAAGCCTGCATTGTCCTTCAAGCCCATGATGTAGAGCGGTTTATCATTGAGATTGACAAGGATAGGGAAGGTAGCCTTATAGGCCTTCTCTTGCACTGCTCCTTCTGCGGAAGCACGGGCAGATTCTTCGGTTGCAGATGCTAGATTATACTTGGTGATTTCACCAGTGCGCATATTTTCAAGAATAAATCCTAGATTACTTTCGTCAGCATTTGCTGAAGTCACCCCCGTGTAGAGATAGATATCATTTCCGATGGAGAGATAGTTATAGCCTTCTGTCGTTTGGGTAACATTTTTCTTAGAAATCAAGGCATTCCAGAAGCCGTCTTTATACTTGCCGTTGTAGTTGATTTGTTCGATGGTTTCTTCGGCTGGATAGACACGATCCACCCATTCTGGCACTTCATCCAAGCTGTATTCCTTGGTTTCTCCATTGGTAGCGTCTAAGATAATAACAGATGACGGACGAGGTACTCCTAGACCAAACTGCTTTTGATAAACGGTTGCTACATAGAAGGGATTGCCTTCATCATCCACCTCAAAGGATGGCATTTTAAAAATCTTGGTTGGGTACTTAATCCGAAGATGACGTTTGACGTCACGGTTAAAATACTCGGAGTCCGAATACTTCATCGGTGTTTTTAAATCTACCAATTCCGCATTTCCTGTCACCATATCAACCTTGATATACTCGCCAATTCCCTTGGCTTGATTGTTGAACCATTTGATGGGATCAGCATACTCTAATGGCGTCACCCGATAGGGTTTGCCATCAACCGTCAGCTGAGTATAGGTATCTGCTGCTACGTACTGGGATACCTTATCCGTCAGAGAGCCCAGATAACGGTCACCAATCTTTTCTGCAGTGCTACGATCTAGGATTGGAACCTTACTGGTATCACTCTTAGGAAAATCTTTAAAGTCTTTTTCTGTGATAGACACCACATTGGCATAGTTTTTAGCCTGGAAAAAGCTAGAGGTCACTAAGCTAACCAGACCAGCAAGGGCAAAGATAAGGCCTGCAGCCAGCAACAATCCTCCACCTAGTCTATTAAAATGAATCCCTTCTAGATTGAGTTCGTTGGCAACCTTGCCATGACGTAGGTGAACTGTCTTGAAAGGATTGGTATCCCTTCGAAAACTAAACAAAATCCCCATCACCACCAGATGAGCACAAAGAAAGACGATGAATTCCCAACTAGTAAGATTGAAGGGTGGTAAAAAGATATACCAGGTCGTTGCGATAAAAACAAGTTCAAAGAGTATACGTTTCATCTGAGTTCCTCCTAAATAATCCGTCCTTCCAAATGATCCAGTTCATGTTGGCAGATCTGAGCTGGAAAACCTGTCAGTGTAATGGTCTGTTCCTGCCACTTGCTATCGCGATAGGAAACCGTAATCGTTTCATAACGAGTCGTCGTTCGAACCCCCGTCAAGGACAAACAACCTTCCTCTGTCTCGTAAGGCCCTTTGTAGGAAAGGAGAATAGGGTTAAACATGACCATGGGAACTAGGCCAAGATTAAAGATAATCACGCGCTTCTGCACACCAATCATATTGGCCGCCAGACCGACACAGGTCTCGCGATTAGCCAGCAGGGTATCCTGCAAATCTTTAGCCAGATAAAGGTCTTCCTGACTTGCAGGTTTCGAGACCTGCGACAAGAATAAGACATCTCGGACAATTTTCTTTTCCATTCTCTTACGCTCCTTGCTACTTTACTTTATTATAGCACAAAAGGGGGTAACTTCTAGTCTTTTCCTCAAATGCAAAAGAAAGCCATCCAAAGATGACTTTCTTTTTAAATCGCGTTCTTATCAAGACCTAGTTTACGTTGAACAAACTTAACGATTTCTACGATAAGAATCATTGAGAAGCTTCCGCCCATAACGATTCCCCATTGTGATAAGTCTAGTTTGGTTACGTGGAAGATACCTTCAAGTGGTTCTACGACGATTGTTGCCATAAGAAGAATGAAGGATACCAAGATAGACCAGTTGAAGGTCTTAGACTTGAATGGACCAACTGTCAAGATGGATTGGTAAACAGACTTAACGTTGTAGGCATGGAAGAGCTGGATCAAACCAAGTGTTGCAAAGGCCATAGTAAGAGCATCAGCGTGGATAGCTTGATTGTCACCCACATGAACTGGGTAAAGAAGGGCAAGACCATAAACGGCCAGAACAAGAGCACCTTGAAGGAGACCTTGATAGATGATGGAACTCATAACCCCACCTGAGAAGAAGCTTGACTTACGTCCACGTGGTTTGTGGGTCATAACACCTGGCTCAGCTGGCTCAACACCAAGAGCGATAGCTGGGAAGGTATCGGTTACCAAGTTGATCCACAAAAGATGAACTGGTTGCAAAACATCCCAACCAAACAAGGTTGATAGGAAGATAGTCAAAACTTCAGCCGTATTGGCAGAAAGAAGGTACTGAATAGTCTTTTGAATGTTTGAGAAAACCTTACGTCCTTCTTCAACTGCGACGATGATGGTCGCGAAGTTATCATCCGCAAGAATCATGTCAGATGCTCCCTTAGAAACCTCTGTACCAGTAATTCCCATACCGATACCGATATCGGCTGTTTTCAGAGCTGGGGCATCATTAACACCATCACCTGTCATGGCAACGACCTTACCTTGGTTTTGCCAAGCTTTCACGATACGAACCTTGTGTTCTGGAGATACACGCGCATAAACAGAGTATTGACCAACTACTTTTTCAAATTCTTCATCTGAAAGTTCGTTCAATTCCGCACCAGTCAAGACATGGTCTTCTGAGTCATTTTCATCGATGATTCCCAAACGTTTGGCAATAGCTTCTGCTGTGTCTTGGTGGTCACCAGTGATCATGATTGGACGGATGCCTGCTTCTTTAGCGACACGAACTGCTTCTGCTGCTTCGGCACGTTCAGGGTCAATCATCCCAATCAAACCAGTAAAGATCAAGTTGTTTTCCAGTTCTTCAGAAGTCAAGTTTTCTGGAATGCTATCAATAATCTTATAAGCACCTGCAAGGACACGCAAGGCTTGGTGAGCCATTTCAGAGTTGTTTGTGTGAATTAAGTCATTGACTTTCTCATCAATCGAAGCAATATCACCAGCCTTGTCACGAGCAACACAACGTTTCAAAAGTTGATCTGGAGCCCCTTTGACTGCCACGAGGAATTTGCCATCTGGCAATGGGTGAACTGTTGACATGAGCTTACGATCAGAGTCAAACGGCAATTCAGCGACACGAGGATATTTCTCTAAAAATCCTTTAACATCATAGCCCTTATCTAAGGCATACTGGATGAAGGCTGTTTCGGTTGGATCCCCGATCAGGTTTCCTTCTGCATCAATCTTAGTATCATTAGCCAAAACAACTGAACGAAGAAGAGGCATTTCAAGACCTAGTTCAATGTCATCAGCTGAATCATGTAGGACTGCATCATAAAAGACTTTTTCGACGGTCATCTTGTTCATGGTAAGTGTACCAGTCTTATCAGAAGCGATGATCTCAGTTGAACCAAGTGTTTCTACTGCTGGCAACTTACGAACGATAGAGTTTCGTTTTGCCAAAACTTGAGTACCAAGGGCAAGAACGATGGTCACGATAGCAGGAAGGCCTTCTGGGATGGCTGCAACAGCAAGCGCAACAGAGGTCATCAACTCACCGAGTGGATTTTTGCCTTGAATGAAGACTCCAACTACAAAAGTAACAAGGGCAATGACCAAAATAGCATAGGTCAAGACCTTAGAAAGGTTGTTCAAGTTTTGTTTGAGTGGTGTATCCGTCTCATCCGCATCTTGGAGCATGCCAGCGATATGACCAACTTCAGTGTACATACCTGTATTGACAACAACACCAAGACCACGACCGTAGGTAACATTTGAGTTTTGGAAGGCCATATTGACACGGTCACCGATACCTGCATCTGCAGCAAGTTCAACTGTCAAGTCTTTTTCGACTGGAACAGACTCACCTGTTAGAGCCGCTTCTTCGATTTTAAGTGAATTAGCTTCTAGCAAACGGAGGTCTGCTGGTACGACGTCACCTGCTTCTAGAGCAACGATATCACCTGGTACCAATTCTTTTGAGTCAATCTCAGCCATGTTCCCATCACGTATAACGCGAGCAGCTGGACTAGACATAGACTTGAGAGCTTCGATGGCTTCTTCCGCTTTTCCTTCTTGGTAAACACCGAAGGCTGCGTTGATGATAACAACGGCTAGGATAATGATGGCATCTGCAATATCTTCCCCACCAGAAGTTATGACAGACAAGATGGCTGCAGCCACCAAAATAATAATCATCAAATCCTTAAACTGTTCGATGAATTTAACCAAGAGAGATTTTTTCTCACCCTCTTCGAGTTCATTGCGCCCATATTCTGCTAAGCGTTTCTGCGCTTCGCTTGACGAAAGGCCTTGCTCAGTTGCTTCAACCGACTTCAAGACCTCTTCAGGACTTTGAATATAAAACGCTTGGCGTTTTTGTTCTTTTGACATGCGTCTCCTCCTTGACATTGTGTGCAAAACAAGTTCTCTTTTTGTTTTATGACAAACAAAAAGAGACTTGTTAATCATAACAAGTCTCGCTGTTTAAGATAGGGCCGGAAGGTATACTTTGCAGTACACAATTCGGAATGACGACACTATCACAGGTTTCTGCCAGCTACTCCCTTGAGTAGTACTATTATACCAAATTTTGAAAAGTTTTCAATCATTAAAATTCGATGAAGGAGGAGGACTAAATTTGAATTTTCCCGCAAAAACCAGTATAATGAAAGAATATTATTTATACTAAAAAGGAAGTCCCATGAATCAATCCATGTCAAATCTCAAGTTAGCTGAGCGTGGTGCCATTGTCAGTATCTCGACCTACTTACTCTTGTCTGCGGCAAAATTAGCGACTGGCCACCTCCTACATTCTTCCAGTTTGGTAGCGGATGGTTTCAACAACGTATCCGATATTATCGGAAATGTTGCTCTTCTGATTGGCATTCGGATGGCTCGCCAGCCTGCAGACCGTGACCACCGCTTTGGACACTGGAAGATTGAAGATTTAGCTAGTTTGATCACTTCCATCATCATGTTCTACGTTGGCTTTGATGTGCTTCGGGACAACATTCAGAAAATCCTCAGTCGGGAACAAACGATTATTGATCCTCTAGGAGCATTCCTAGGAATCATTTCTGCGGCGGTTATGTTTGTCGTTTATCTCTATAACACAGGCCTCAGTAAGAAATCCAAATCCAAAGCTCTAAAGGCAGCTGCTAAGGATAATCTTTCTGATGCTGTTACCTCACTTGGAACCACCATTGCCATCCTAGCTAGCAGTTTCAATTATCCAATCGTGGATAAACTGGTTGCTATCATCATCACTTTCTTTATCTTAAAGACAGCCTATGATATCTTTATCGAGTCTTCCTTCAGTCTTTCAGATGGTTTTGATGACCGGCTACTAGAAGACTACCAAAAGGCTATCATGGAAATTCCAAAGATTAGTAAGGTCAAGTCCCAAAGAGGGCGTACCTACGGTAGCAACATCTACCTTGATATCACCTTAGAAATGAATCCCGACTTATCTGTCTATGAAAGTCATGAGATTGCAGACCAGGTCGAGTCTATGCTAGAAGAGCGTTTTGGAGTCTTTGATACCGACGTCCATATCGAGCCAGCGCCTATACCTGAAGACGAAATTTTAGACAATGTCTACAAAAAACTGCTCATGCGCGAGCAATTGATTGACCAAGGAAACCAGCTAGAAGAACTCCTTGCTGAGGACTTTATCTATATCCGTCAAGATGGAGAGCAGATGGATAAAGAGGCCTATCAAGCCGAAAAAGAACTTAAAGCTGCAATTAAGGACATTCAGATTACCTCCATTAGTCAGAAAACCAAACTCATATGCTATGAGATGGACGGAATCATCCACACCAGTATCTGGCGTAGCCATGAAACTTGGCAAAATATCTTTCATCAAGAGACTAAAAAAGAAGAATAGAAAAATCCTGTCGTAATAACAGGATTTTTCTATTCACCTAACTATCAAAGTCACTTAGGTATTCATAGCGTTCGTATTTTTCAAGGAGTTCTTCGTTTTTCTCGTCTAGCTCTTTCTGAAGGGTCGCTAGTTTGCCAAAGTCAGAGCCATTTGCCTGCATTTCTTCTTCAATGGCTGCGATACGATTTTCCAAGGCTTCAATATCGCCTTCAATGCTTGCCCACTCCTGCTTTTCTTGGTAGGTCATGCGTTTCTTGTCTTCACGGACCTTGACCACTTTCTCCTTTTCGGCCTTTTGCACTTGATTGGCCATCTCTGTTTCAAAGGCTTTTTCGTCAAGATAGTCTGTGTAATGACCAAAGAAAGGACGAATCTTGCCATCCTCAAAAGCAAGAATCTTAGTTGCTACCTTATCCAAGAAATAGCGGTCATGGCTAACTGTCAAGACAGGGCCTGCAAAACCTTGCAAGAAATTCTCTAAGACTGTTAAGGTCGCAATATCTAGGTCATTTGTCGGCTCATCCAAGAGAAGAACATTTGGTTTTTCCAAGAGCAATTTGAGGAGATAAAGGCGTTTTTTCTCTCCACCAGACAATTTCTCAATCAAGGTTCCATGCGTCGAACGTGGGAAGAGGAACTGCTCTAGCAACTCTGCAATGGAAGTCGTAGAACCACCACTAGTCTTAACCTCTTCTGCTACTTCCTGCAGGTAATTGATGACCCGTTTGCTTTCATCCAAGCCTTCGATTTGTTGAGAAAAATAGGCGATGCGAACAGTTTCCCCTCTCACAACTTGTCCTTCAGTTGGCTCAAGACTTCCTGCAATCAAGTTGAGTAGGGTTGATTTCCCAACACCGTTGTCCCCAACGATACCGATACGGTCTTTAGCTTGCACCAAAAGGTTAAAATCTTGCAGAATAGGTTTTTTCTCGTAGGCAAAGGAAACATCTTTAAACTCGATGACCTTCTTTCCAATACGGCTAGTTTCAAAGTTCATGGTTAAATCTGTTTCACTACTATTATCTGAAACTTCCTTTTTCAAGTCGTGGAAACGATTGATCCGAGCCTGCTGCTTGGTCGCACGCGCTTGCGGTTGTCTGCGCATCCAGGCCAGTTCTTGTTTGTAGAGTTGTTCTTTTTTATGAAGGAGAGCGGCATCGCGTTCATCCTGTTCGGCCTTGAGGCGAACATAGTCCTGATAATTGCCTTGATACTCGGTCAAGCCTGCGCGGTCCAACTCGAAAATCCGCGTTGACAGTGCATCTAGGAAATAGCGATCATGGGTGATAAAGAGAACCGTCTTCTTGGAATTTTTCAAAAAGAGGGTCAGCCACTCAATGGTCGCAATGTCCAGATGGTTGGTCGGCTCGTCCAGTAACAAGAGGTCGTGGTTTCCTAGGAGAACTTGCGCCAACTGGACCCGTCTTCTCAGACCGCCTGACAATTCACCAACTGGAGTCGACAAGTCCTGAATACCTAGCTTGCTGAGGACCGTCTTGACCTGACTTTCAATTTCCCAAGCTTGGAGAGAGTCCATCTCTGCCATGATTCGTTCCAAACGAGCCTGCTTGTCCTCGCTATAGTTGAGCATGATCAACTCATACTCACGAATCAACTGGATTTCCTTGAGGTCGCTGGAGAGAACCGTATCCAAGACCGTCTTGCTATCATCAAACTCTGGATCTTGGGTCAAGTAGCCAATCTTATAGTCATTCTTAGCCAAAAAAGGACTGACATCCCCATCAAAGCCTGAAACACCTGATAAAACATCTAAAAGGGTGGTCTTACCCGTGCCATTGACACCAATGAGACCGATTCTATCCAAATCATGGATGATAAAGGAAATATCCTTAAAAACGGTCTTGTCACCAACGGATTTGCTTAGTTTTTCAACGATAAAATCACTCATTTTTTCTCCCTCAGGTAAGCATGGATTGCTTGACGATCATTTTCCAACTCTCCATCGACAATGGCAAACTCAATCTCCGTTAAAATCTCTCCCAAGTCTGGTCCTGGCTGGTAACCATATTCCTTAATCAGAACTCCTCCGTTAATCTGGATTTCTTTCTTATCATGAATGGTCAAACTCTGGTAAGTTTCTGTGATGGCTTGTGGGTTGACTTCTTTCCCTTGAGCCTGACGAAGACTTTCAGCTTGTAGAAGGGAATCCAAGTCAAAGCGGTAACAATCGCGCTTGCTCAGCTCTCCTTCTTCTCGCAAAACCAAAATAGTCAGCAAATCCTGTACTTGCTTGGCAAACTGGCGTGAGGTTTTCCAAGCTTTCAAAAATGGCTGTGCATCTTTAATCTCCAAAGCCCACAACAGAGCTGCCCAGGCTTGTTCAGAAGATTCAAAAGTGAAATCAGTCTCCAAAACAAACAGTCTGTTGAGCTTGCCCTGGCTTCCTGCCATGTCTGGAAGATAGTCATAAGCTCGACTCTCAATCATGGAAGACAGACCAACTCGCCAAAAAGGAGCCAGCAAGAGTTTATCAAACTCAACGAAGGTGCGCTCCACAGAAATTTTCTCCAAGAGTGGCGTCAAAGTCTTCATCGCCACAAAAGTTTCTGGTTCAAGTTCAAAACCAAGACTGGCCTGAAAACGAAAACCACGCATAATGCGCAAAGCATCTTCATTGAAGCGCTCACTGGCTATACCTACTGCTCGCAAGACTTGGTTTTCCAGATCTTTGAGACCATCGAACAAATCGATGATTTCTCCTGTCTCATCCAAGGCAAAGGCGTTGACTGTGAAATCACGGCGCTTGAGATCTTCTTCTAGCGAGCGCACAAAGGAAACCGCACTGGGTCTGCGATAGTCCACATAGACATCCTCTGTCCGAAAGGTGGTTACCTCATACTCCTCGTCCCCATCTAAAACCAAGACAGTTCCGTGCTCGATTCCGATATCAGCTGTTCGCGGAAAAATCTGCTTGGTCTCCTCTGGATAGGAAGAAGTCGCGATATCCACATCGTGGATGGGACGATTGAGTAGGGCATCTCTGACGGAGCCCCCAACAAAATAGGCCTCAAAGCCTGCTTCTTTAATTTTTTCTAATACTGGTAAAGCCTTCTGAAATTCAGAAGGCATTTGCGTTAATCTCATAATAAGTGTTCTAATCCATAGACAAGCTCATGACGCTTGACAACTTCTTTGATTCCCAAATTGACCCCTGTCATGAAGGAGCTGCGATCATAGGAGTCATGACGAAGGGTCAATCCTTCTCCCTGATTGCCAAAGATGACTTCCTGATGGGCTACCAAGCCTGGTAGACGGACTGAGTGTATGCGCATGCCATCAAAGTTAGCACCACGAGCACCTGCAATCAATTCTTCCTCATCAGGCGCACCTTGCTGAATAGACTCTCGAACTTCCGCCATTAACTCGGCAGTTTTAATAGCTGTTCCACTCGGAGCATCTTTTTTCTTGTCATGATGAAGCTCGATGATCTCCACATTTGGGAAATATTTGGCAGCCTGCACCGCAAATTGCATCAGCAAGACAGCTCCCAAGGCAAAGTTAGGGGCAATCAAGCCACCCAAATCTTGTTCACGGGAAAATGCTTTTAGTTCTGCAATTTCTTCACTAGTGAAGCCTGTTGTTCCAACCACTGGAGCAAAGCCATTTTCAAGAGCAAAGCGTGTATTTTCGTAGGCAACAGCTGGAGTTGTAAAATCTACCCAGACATCCGCTTCAAAACCAGCCAAGTCAGCCTTATCATTGAAGACAGGAATTCTCTGCCATTCTGACGCAGACTCAAAGGGATCCAAAACTGCGACCAAGTCCAAGTCCGGATCAGCAAAGACCATCTGACAGGCAGCTTGGCCCATCTTTCCCTTAAACCCGGCGATAATTACTCGAATACTCATCTCTACTCCTGTCTAAGATACAAAGCCTGTAAGAACATAAAGTGAAAATAGGAGTTCTGATCAAGGAGTGTCTCCTCCTTGGAAGAACTATCTTTTTCACACAGGGTTCTAGGCATGTTCAATTATCAAGATATAAAGGACGTTAGTTGCCCATGAAAAATAGGGAATGACGCTGACTTTCCACGAAAGGCAAGACAGGCATCTTTTTCAAGAGGCAATAGTCCGTGTTCAATTACTAAGATACAAAGCTTGTAAGAACAGTCTAGACGACTGGTGTATAGCTTAAAGCGATACTACCTTCTCCAAGGTGGGTTCCAATGACACTACCAAAGGTTGCAATTGGAATCTCAGCAGTCACACCACTCTCCATCAAAAGCTGACGTAAGTCCGCTGCCTTTTGAGGAGCATTGCCATGTATGACTGTGATACGGTAATTCCCATCTTTTGTCAACTCTTTGATGATTTCCACCAAACGTTTGATTGCCTTCTTTTCTGTACGAACTTTTTCGTAAACTTCAATCACACCTTGGTCATTGAAGTAAAGAATGGGCTTGATACTAAGGAGATTCCCTAGGATGGCTGCCCCATTTGACAGACGTCCCCCCTTAACCAAGTGGTCGAGGTCATCTACTATGATAAAGGCTGAATTATCAGCAATTTGAAGAGCTAATTTCTCCTGAATCTGAGCAAAATCATCGCCCTGTTCTGCCCATTCAAAGGCACTCTCTACCATAAATCCTAGAGGGGAACTTGTGATATGGGTATCTGGAAAGGCAATGGTCAAGCCATCATACTCATCCAACATGTATTGGATGTTCTGATAAAAACCTGAAATCCCTGACGAAAGAAAGAGTCCCAAAACATGGGTATAACCTTGTCCTTTCAAGGAACTTAGAATCTCATCCAATTTGGCAATACTTGGTTGACTGGTTTTAGGCAATTCTGCAGACTGAGCCATTTTTTGATAAAATTCCTCAGCAGTCAGATTGACACCTTCAACATACTCCTCCCCATCAATATTGACAGGAATATCCAAGATAAATAGATTCTCTCTTTGCAGCGTCTTCTCCTCTAAATAGGCTGAAGAATCTGTAATGACAGCTAATTTCATGACTAAAACTCCAAATTGATCCCTGGAAGATCCAAGGCGATTTCTGTTACTTCATACGTCAAACGGTTGAGCATGTTCAAGCATGGACGTGCCAAGGTTTCAACTTCTTCTTGGTTAAATTCACTTGGTTCGTTAACAATACGACCTTCCACATGGTTAACTTGAGAAATCGTTCCACTGATAACAAATTTGTCAAAGACAATCATAAAGCTCAAGATAACAACTAGCGAGGTTACTTGGTTTTCTTGGTCGTATTGGAGCAACTGGAAATTCACATCTACCTTGGTTTCAGGAGCCCCATTTTCATTTTCCCATTCAAAGTTACGAGCATCAAAGTGATACTGGCTAACAAATTCTTGTTCTCGTTTAAGATTCATTTCTCTCTCCCATTGCTACAATTTACTATGCAATTGTACCACATTTTTATCATTTCATCTAGTTTTCTAGGCTTTAGTCAATACCGATCTCATCTTTAACAGCAGTAGCAATCGTATCTACATAGTAATTGACTTCTTCTGTTGTAGGTGCCTCTGCCATAACTCGCAAGAGAGGTTCGGTACCACTTGGGCGGACAAGGATACGGCCGTTCCCTGCCATCTCTTCTTCCATCTTTTCGATGATTGTCTTGATGGCTGGTACTTCCATGGCCTTTTCTTTCATGGCATTTTCCACTCGGATATTGACCAGTTTTTGTGGGTAAATCGTCACTTCTGATGCTAGTTGAGACAAGGTTTTACCGGTTTCCCGTATAACTTTTGTTAATTGAACGGCAGTTAACTGTCCATCACCTGTCGTATTGTAATCCATCAAGATAACGTGACCAGACTGTTCACCACCAAGGTTATAGCCTGATTTTCTCATTTCTTCGACGACATAGCGGTCACCAACTGCAGTGACTGCCTTATTAATGCCTGCGCTGTCCAAAGCCTTATGAAAACCAAGATTAGACATAACGGTTGTTACGATAGTATTTTGGGCTAACTGGCCTTTTTCAGAAAGGTATTTCCCAATAATATACATAATCTTATCACCATCAACGATATCGCCATTTTCATCAACAGCAATCAAGCGATCACTGTCTCCATCAAAGGCCAAACCGATAGCTGATTGGCTTTCTTTCACTACTTCTTGAAGAGCTTCTGGGTGCGTAGAACCCACATTCAAGTTGATATTAAGACCATCTGGTGTCTCACCGATAACTGTCAGTTGAGCACCCAGATCAGCGAAAATCTGACGAGCACTTGTAGACGCTGCACCGTTTGCGGTGTCCAAGGCCACTTTCATTCCCTCAAGAGGCGTTCCAGTTGAAACAAGGTAGCCTTCATACTTACGCAAACCTTCTGGATAGTCCACTAGGGTTCCCAAGCCTTCGGCACTTGGACGAGGAAGAGTGTCTTCGGTAGCATCTAGCAGGGCTTCGATTTCAGCTTCTTTTTCATCATCAAGTTTGAAACCATCCCCACCAAAGAACTTAATTCCATTATCAAGGGCTGGGTTGTGGCTAGCGGAAATCATGACACCTGCACTGGCTCCCTCAGTTTTGACCAAGTAAGCTACTGCTGGTGTTGCAAGGACACCAAGTTTGTAGACGTGAATCCCTACAGAGAGAAGACCTGCCACCAAGGCTGATTCTAACATTTCTCCTGAGATACGTGTATCACGTCCTACAAAGACTTTAGGGGCTTCTGTTTCGTGTTGACTGAGGACATATCCACCAAAACGGCCTAGTTTAAAAGCCAATTCTGGTGTCAGTTCTACGTTTGCTTCTCCACGGACTCCATCGGTCCCAAAATATTTACCCATTTTATTTATCATCCTTTTCTATTATTTATTATTGTTTAGACGAATCTGATTTTGTTTCTGAACTCGTTGAAGACGAACTGCCTTCTGAGGAACTTGTTGACGAGTTACTTGAACTAGACGTTGCTGTTTTTGTTGTAATTTTCATAGTTGTGTCAAACGGCATAATGACGCTTGGTAAGACATTTCCATTTTTATCGACTGCTTGTAGAGGAACAGAGGACGAGTAGTTTCTAGTTATCCGTTCACTCGTCGGTAAGATGGCAATGACACGATCTACTTTGGAGAGGGTTTCCTCATCACTAATAACCGTTACTTTTTCATCTGATATAGTAACTGTATCGATTTTCACGCGAGAATCAATCTGACTAGGATCAATCTCCGGCACAACAATGACATTGTCTCGTTTTGCTTTTTTACCAACCTTCACTGTTATCTTTTGCGGTGTCGCAACAGCCGTCAAACCACTCGGTAAATTTTCAATAGTCAGAGGAACTTCGATGGTTCCTACACTAGCATCAGAAAGATCAGCCGTCACCTTAAATTTGCGGGTACTTTCCTGCATCTCACTCGCCAAAGCAACTCTGTTTGACCCTGTTAGAAAGACCGTCACCTCAGATGTAAAACCACTGATAAAATACTGATCACTGTCATACTGAATATCAATTGGGACATTAAGAACTGTGTTTGTATAAGTCTCCGTCCGCACCTGTCTGGCACTGTTGCTATTCTGATAGTTTGTCAAAGTTGCATAGATAAAGAGAATGCAGGCGAAAAAGAAGGAAGAAATGATGTATAGACTATTTTTTCTCATGTTTCAATCCTCCTAGCAAGCGCTCTTTCAGACCTTGCTTTTTCTCTGATTTTGGAAGTAAGATTCTTCTTAATTCAGATTCAAACTCTTCCAAGGTCAAATCGTGCTTAAAGACTCCATTATAGGTGATGGAGATTCCACCCGTTTCTTCCGAAACCACAAAGGTAAGAGCATCTGATACTTCCGACAAACCAATCGCCGCCCTGTGACGCGTTCCAAACTCCTTGGAAATCCCGGTATCTTCAGTCAAGGGTAGGTAGGCTGAAGTTACAGCAATCCGGTCTTCCTTGATAATGACAGCACCATCATGCAAGGGAGTATTGGGAATGAAAATATTAATAAGCAATTCAGCCGAAATTTTAGCATCTAAAGGGATCCCTGTCGAGATGTATTCCTGCAAGGTTCTTACTCGCTGAACCACTACAAGCGCCCCAATCTTACGAGGACTCATGTATTCAACTGATTTCACAAATGCACGAACCATCTGCTCTTCCGCACTGATAGGGGCATTGGAGAAGAAATCAGTAGCCCGGCCCAATCGCTCCAAACCTGTTCGAATCTCTGGTGAAAAGATAACTACCGCTGCAATCACCCCGTAGGTGATGATCTGATTGATCAACCAGGAAATAGTCGTTAAACCAATCATATTGGAAAGAATCTGGGCTAGAATAAAAACTAAGACTCCACGGACCAATATCATAATCTTGGTGCCTGCAATAGCTTTAGTAAAATGATATAAAATATAAGTCACAATGAGAATATCAATCAGATTGGTGACTATACTCCAAGGACTTGAAAACAAACTCGTCCAGTATTGTAAATTGGATAATTGTTGAAAATTCATCCTTGGCCTCCTCCCTGTCAAAACACTTTACTCATCATTATACCATTTTTTGCCCATTTTTTCCCTATCCTACCTCATTTTAAATTAAGCAAAAATATGATAAAATAAACTGACTAGAAAAAACAAAGGAGAAATCATGTCTCAACTCTATGATATTACCATTGTAGGTGGCGGTCCTGTCGGGCTCTTTGCTGCCTTTTACGCCCACCTACGCCAAGCCAAAGTCCAAATCATCGACTCTCTTCCCCAGCTCGGTGGTCAACCAGCTATCCTCTACCCTGAAAAGCAAATCCTTGATGTTCCAGGTTTTCCAAACTTAACCGGAGAAGAGTTGACCAATCGCTTGATTGAACAGCTAAACGGCTTTGATACCCCTATTCATCTCAATGAAACAGTTCTTGAGATTGAAAAACAAGAAGAAGGCTTTGCCATTACAACCTCTAAAGGTAGCCACCTGACTAAAACAGTTATCATTGCCATGGGGGGTGGTGCCTTCAAACCACGTCCGCTCGAATTAGATGGAGTTGAAAACTATGAAAATATCCACTACCACGTTTCCAATATCCAACAATACGCTGGGAAGAAAGTAACCATCCTTGGTGGGGGAGACTCAGCTGTGGACTGGGCTCTAGCTTTTGAAAAAATTGCGCCAACTACCCTTGTTCACCGCAGAGATAATTTCCGCGCCTTGGAACATAGTGTGCAAGCCCTGCAAGAATCATCTGTAACCATCAAGACACCGTTCGTCCCTAGCCAACTTCTCGGAGATGGAAAAACACTCGACAAACTAGAAATCACCAAAGTCAAATCGGATGAAGCAGAAACGATTGACTTAGACCACCTCTTTGTCAATTACGGCTTCAAGTCTTCTGTCGGAAATCTAAAAAAATGGGGTCTGGATCTCAACCGACACAAGATTATCGTCAATAGCAAGCAAGAATCCAGCCAAGCGGGTATTTACGCTATCGGAGACTGCTGCTACTACGAAGGAAAGATTGACTTGATTGCCACAGGACTTGGAGAAGCACCAACTGCTATTAACAATGCCATCAACTACATCGACCCTGACCAAAAAGTGCAACCAAAACACTCAACAAGTTTATAAGAAAAGAACCACGGATTGAACAATCCGTGGTTTTATAGTTCATCTGCAATCTTGTTTATTTTTCGGAGTCTGTGGTTGACGCCACTTTTGGTTAGGGGATTGCTCAGGCTATCTGCCAACTGCTGGATAGAGTAGTCTGGATGCTGCATTCGCAACTGAGCCACCTCTTGCAAATCCACAGGTAAATTTTCCAAACCCATTCTATCTTTGATTTTACTGATATTATTAATGGTCTTCATACTAGCAGAAACCGTCCGAGCGATATTGGCTGTTTCAGCGTTATTGGCTCGATTGAGATCGTTACGAGTTTCACGCAAAATCTTGACACGCTCAAAATTATCACGCGCCTGCATGGCCCCAATCACGATCAAGAAATCCATGATGTCTTCTGCACGCTGGAGATAGGTAACTGCACCTTTCTTGCGCTCAATGACCTTGGCGTCCAGCAAAAACTGCTGAAGGAGAGAGGCTAGGCCTTGGGCATGGTCCATATAAACGGAACTAATCTCCAACTGGTACTTGCCAGACTCAGGATCTCGGATGCTACCATTTGCCAGAAAGGCCCCACATAAGTAAGCACGACCAGCCTCCTCATCTGCTAAAATATCGGGATCAATACCTGTCTCCAAACCAAAGAAGGAATCTGCAAGACGCAAATCAGCTAAAAGCTCCTGCACTCTCTCATCGGTATAGACCGTATAGACACGATTCTTACGAAGATTGCTCCTCTGATGATGTCGAATTTCTGACTTAATATCATAAAAATGGAGAAAGGACTCATAAAGGTGCCGAGCCAACTTGGCATTTTCAGTCACGACGGACAAGGTCAAGCCTGAAGTCGAGAGACCGATACTGCCAGACATCTTGATAATTGCCGACAGCTCATGACGACTGAGATGGTGTTGACCAAGAATTTCCTCTTTTACTGCAACTGTAAAACTCATTTTCTCACCTGTATGATGCGCATCAATTCGTCTACAATCAAATCGCCATCATGGAAGGCTCCTCCATTTTCCAAACGAAGGAAGTTGGATGAAATCACACGAGGAACCTGCTTGCAAAGACCAGCAAAGTCATGCTCTACCTGAACCAAATATTCATCGAAACGGTTGGTATCCATGTATTCTCTAGGAACCTTTTCAATATTGACCAAGACCGTATCAATAAAAGGCCGACCTAGATGGCGATGGAGGACTTCCACGTGGTCACTGTCTGAAAAGTGCTCTGTTTCCCCACGCTGGGTCATGATATTGCAGACATAGGCGATCTCCGCCTTGGTCTCCAAGAGAGCCTGCCCAATCTCCTCAATGACAATATTTGGCAAAATCGATGTAAAGAGAGAACCAGGCCCCAAGACGATCATGTCACTCTCGAGAATAGTATTGACCACTCGACGGCTGGCTTGAGGTGTTTCATCATCCAGAGTATTGGTCACATAGACATGGTCAATCATACCTGGATGATCAGCAATGTGGCTCTCACCTGCCACCTCAGAACCATCTTTAAAGACTGCATGCAGTGTCAAAGGCTGATCGCTTGAGGGGTAGATTTTTCCTGTTGTGTGGAAAAAGAGACTTAGCAGCTGCATGGCATTATAAGTGGACCCTTGCATTTCAGAGAGCCCAGCTATGATGATATTCCCCAGTGGATGACCCGCAAAAGCACCAGCGTCTTCTGAAAAACGGTACTGAAAAACCTTCTCATAAAACTTAGGCATATCCGACATAGCCACCAAAACATTACGAAGATCACCTGGTGGTGTCAGCTGTTGGATATTCTTTCTTAGTTCACCAGAAGATCCACCATCATCAGCTACCGTTACGATGGCTGCGATATCAACATCCTTTTCTCGCAAACTTTTCAAAATGACGGGGATACCCGTTCCTCCACCAATCACCGTTATCCTTGGTTTTCTCATGAACGGTTTACCGTTTCCTTTCTTCTGTCTTTGTCACGATGGCTTTCATTGACAGGCCAATTTTTAGCAAGATCCTTTGCGATTCGTTTGGCAAAGGCAACACTACGGTGCTGCCCACCTGTACATCCTACTGCAATGGTCAAAACAGACTTGCCTTCTTTCTTGTAACTTGGCAAGATTGGTTCAATCAAGGCGAGTAAGTGCTGATAGAAACTTTCAGACTCTTCATGATTCATCACATAGTCATAAACTGCTTGATCCTCACCTGTCTGATTACGGAGTTCAGGGAGGTAGTATGGATTTGGCAAGAAACGGACATCAAAGACCAAGTCTGCATCAATAGGGATACCATACTTGAATCCAAAAGACATGACTTCGATACGGAAAGACTGGGCTTGTTCTTGGTCTGAAAATTGCTCTGCAATGGTTTTACGAAGTTCACGCGGAGTGAGTTCTGTCGTATCCACCACATTTTGACTCATATTTTTCAAAGGTGCTAAGAGTTCACGTTCCAGCTTGATGCCATCTAAAATTCGACCATCTGCTGCTAGAGGGTGACTTCTTCTCGTTTCCTTATAGCGTGCCACCAATTCCTTATCTGCTGCGTCTAAAAAGAGGATTTTGAAGTCCAAATCGTCTTGGTTTTCCAATTCATCCAAAACTGCCTGAATCTCTGAAAAGAAGGAACGGCTACGCATGTCCACCACTAGTGCTAACTTATGGTCATCATCCTTGGTCTCAACCAACTGCAAGAACTTTGGCAAGAGGGCTGGTGGCATATTGTCAATAGTGAAATATCCCAAATCTTCGAAGGACTGAATGGCTACCGTTTTCCCTGCGCCACTCATCCCTGTCACAATCACCAAGTGAAGTTGTTTCTTTGTCATCTATCTCTCCTTATATCAAAAAAAGTTTGGCAGAGCCAAACTTCAACTAGCTTATCCAATCTCTGCGATTACTTCAATTTCGACTTTTACATCACGAGGAAGACGTGCAACCTCTACAGCTGAACGAGCTGGAAATTCCTCTTTAAAAGCGGTCTGGTAAACCTCGTTAAAAGGAACAAAATCGTTCATATCGCTCAAGAAGCAAGTTGTTTTGACAACGTGGTCAAAGTCTGTCCCCGCTTCAGCCAAAATAGCACCGATGTTTTTCAAAACTTGTTCGGTCTGTTCTTGAATCGTTTCTCCAACGATTTCCCCAGTTTCAGGAGACAGAGGAACTTGACCGCTAGCAAACAAAAGATTGCCAACGATTTTCCCTTGAACATAAGGTCCGATAGCCTTTGGAGCCTTGTCTGTATGAATTGTTTTTGCCATTTCTTTCCCTCACAATTTTTCTAATATTGCATTCCAAGCCTGATCCATCCCTGCCTTGCTGACAGATGAAAAGAGGATGAAGTCGTCACTTGGGTCAAAGTTTAATTTCTTTTTGATTGCAGATTCGTGCTTGTTCCATTTACCACGAGGAATCTTGTCCGCCTTGGTCGCAACGATGATAACCGGAATCTCATAATACTTGAGAAATTCGTACATCTGCACATCATCTGCTGACGGGTCATGACGAAGGTCAACTAAACTGACCACGGCACGGAGATTTTCACGAGTTGTCAGGTACTCCTCAATCATGCGGCCCCACTTTTCACGTTCCTTTTTGGAAACGCGGGCATAGCCATACCCAGGCACATCCACAAAGCGCATCTTGTCATCAATGTTAAAAAAGTTAAGGAGCTGGGTTTTCCCAGGTTTCCCTGATGTACGGGCAAGATTTTTGCGGTTGAGCATGGTGTTGATAAAGCTAGACTTGCCAACATTTGAACGCCCTGCAAGGGCAATCTCTGGCAGGTCATCCTGCGGATAATGAGATTTATTGGCCGCACTGAGCAAGATTTCAGCATTGTGTGTATTGATTTCCATAGTCACCTCTAGGCTGTTTCCAGGATCGGTTTATCCGTTCCATCAACAGCTTCTTTAGTGATGCGGACCAATTTCACATTTTCCTGACTCGGTACTTCAAACATAACATCTAGCATGGTTTCTTCGATGATGGAGCGAAGACCACGCGCACCCGTTTTGCGTTCGATGGCTTTATTAGCGATTTCTTGAAGGGCTTCATCGTCAAATTCCAATTCAACATCATCATAAGAAAGCAAGGTTTGGTATTGTTTGACCAAGGCATTTCTTGGTTCTTTCAAGATGCGAACCAAGTCATCGGCCGTCAATTGTTCAAGAGCAGCAAAGACAGGCAAGCGTCCAATCAACTCAGGGATAATCCCGAATTTTTGAATGTCTTCTGCGATGATTTCTTGCATGTATGAGCTGTTTTCGTCAATCGCCTTGTTGTTTTGACCAAAGCCGATGACTTTTTCTCCCAAACGCTGTTTAACAATTTCTTCGATGCCATCAAAGGCACCACCCACAATGAAGAGGATATTCTTGGTATCTACCTGAATCATCTCTTGTTGTGGATGTTTACGTCCGCCTTGAGGCGGTACGCTGGCAACAGTTCCCTCGATAATCTTGAGAAGGGCTTGTTGCACCCCTTCACCCGAAACATCACGTGTGATAGACACATTCTCGCTCTTTTTGGCAATCTTGTCTATTTCATCAACGTAGATAATCCCACGTTCTGCACGTTCGATGTTAAAGTCAGCAGCCTGCAAGAGTTTGAGGAGGATATTTTCCACGTCCTCACCCACATACCCAGCCTCAGTAAGAGCTGTCGCATCTGCAATAGCAAAAGGTACGTTCAAGCTCTTAGCCAAGGTCTGGGCCAAAAAAGTTTTCCCAGAACCAGTTGGGCCAATCATCAAGATGTTTGACTTCTGCAAATCCACATCTTCTGACTCTTCACGCGTATCGTGGAAATTGATGCGTTTATAGTGATTGTATACAGCCACTGCCAAGGCACGTTTGGCACGATCCTGACCAATCACATAGTGGTTCAAGATATTGAGGAGCTCGATTGGTTTTGGCACTTCAGACAAGTCTGCCAAAACTTCTTCGGCCAACTCCTCCCGAATGATTTCCTGGGCCAACTCCACACATTCATTACAGATAAAAGCGTTGTTCCCAGCGATTATTTTCTTTACTTCTTCTTGGCTTTTGCCACAAAATGAGCAATAAACCATCATATCATTTTTCCTATTTGTAGGCATGATTTCCTTCCATTCTAATTTATCATTCTATCTAAAATAAGGTCATATAAAAAGCATGGACACTGTTTACCAGATTGGTAAATGCATTCAACCAGAGTAAGGCAGACAGTCCATAGCGCTTCTTACGAAAAGCCTGTGCTCCAGTCAAAATACAGATTACACACAAAAAAGCTGTAAAAAATCCAAATATACTGCGCTCCATTAGACTTCCTTTCTTTCTCGGTATTCGATGGTAAAATCATAGTCGTTTTTCTCATCTCGGGTATAGGATTTGCTTGCGACTGTCTCAAAAAGAGACAAGTCAAAATCCTCAGGAAAATAAGTGTCTCCCTCCACCTGAGCATGAATCTGTGTCACGATGATTTCATCTAAATAGGGCTCAAAAGCCTGAAAAATCTGTTTCCCACCAATGATATAGAGATTTTTTTCTTGACTCTGATACCAAGCTAAAACAGATTTCACATCTTGAAACACTAGTGCACCATCCACGACTTCGTCACTGTTTCGTGTCAAAATCAAGGTTTGGCGTTTGGGAAGCAGACGACGCCCCATTCCATCAAAAGTCACTCGTCCCATCAAGATGGCGTGGTTCAAAGTTGTTTCCTTAAAATGTTGTAATTCTGCTGGCAAATGCCAAGGAAGACGGTCCTCTTTACCAATCACACCTGTTTCATCTTGGGCCCAAATGGCTACGATTTTCTTTGTCATGCTTCCATCCTTTTTATTGATACTACTATTTTATCAAAAAACTCCTAAAAAGACTGTTTTCAAATGCTCCCCAAAGAGAGAAAAGAAGCAGGCTAGCCTTAGCCTGCTTCACCTGCCACTAGGGCATGCGTTTTTTTGCTTCTGATTCAATTCTTTCGACTACTTCTTGGATACTCAATCCAGTTGTGTCGAGGTAAACTGCGTCCTCTGCTTGTTTGAGAGGCGAGGTTTCGCGATGACTATCTTTGTAATCACGCGCAGCAATTTCTTCTTTCAAAGTTTCCAAGTCAGTCTCAATCCCTTTGGCAATATTTTCCTTGTAACGACGCTCTGCTCTCTCTTCAACAGAAGCCACTAAGAAAATCTTGAGTTCAGCTTGTGGTAAAACAACTGTCCCGATATCACGTCCATCCATGACGATACCACCTTGCTGAGCAATCTCTTGCTGGAGCGAAACCAGTTTTTCACGCACCTCAGGAATGGCAGCAATGCTTGAAACCTTGTTGGTCACTTCATTTTCACGGATCGGATGAGTAATATCAACATCGCCAACAAAGACAAGTTGCTCACCTGTTTCCGAACGTCCAAAACTAATAGGGTGTTGGTTAAGAAGTTCAAGAAGTTGGTCTACATTTCCTGCATCCAACTGGTGCTTGAGCGCTATATAAGTCGCAGCACGATACATAGCACCTGTATCGAGATAAGTGTAACCAAAATCTTTAGCGACAATCTTTGCGACCGTACTCTTACCACTCGAAGCTGGACCATCGATAGCAATTTGAATTGTCTTCATGACCGACTCCTATCTTGTCTTGATCACATCACCTGGGTTGGCAAACCAAGATCCAGATGACATGTGAGAAGGATTTAGGGCTTCTAGCTGGGCAATGGAAATCCCTGCACGTTGAGCAAGAGCTGCCTCACCCTCTCCAGGATGCACTGTGATTGTTCCCTCTCCTTCTGTGTGTTCTTCTGAACTGCTCTCTGAAGGAGTTGTTTCAGAAGAAGATGTTTCTTCTACCTTGCTACTTGAAGATGACGATGCTTCTACTTTAGAACTTGAACTTGTAGAAGGAGACGATGTATCATAGAAGTCCTTCAAAGATGAAGTACGATTGCTTCCTCCGGTTGATAAGTAAATCAATACAACTACCATCGCTACAACGATCACAAAGAAGAGGCTAGCTAGAACTGTTAAGACACGATTGGCAACAGCCCCTTTTCCTTTTTGTTTACGGCGACGACGCTCTGACCTTGATTCTTCCTCACTATTTTCATAGATATCTTCTTGCCATGGTTCCTTTGCCATACCTTACTCCTTGTATTTTTTAAACTTTCTTATTACAATATAAATATGAAACTCACACTTATACCTGAACGGTGCATTGCCTGCGGGCTTTGCCAAACCTATTCTGAACTCTTTGATTACCATGATAATGGAATCGTTCGATTTTGCGATGATCCAGTTGAATTGCAAAGAGAAATCGCTGAGAGCAGCGATGTTCTAGAGGCCATCAAAAATTGTCCTACACGTGCACTTCTAAAAGATCCATCATAGTTTAAAAGGGAGATTGATTTTGTAGATTCTCTTTATCACTTTAATCCCTTCACCTACTAGTTTAGCATATTTCTAGGTAAAATTATAGTCTTTTCCGGTTATTTTTTCCTTCAACAATAGAAAGATCACTTTTTTCTTTGATGAGGTAGAGTGGTCTTTTTTTGGTCTCTAAATAAATCTTACTGATATACTTGCCCAGAATCCCAATGGTCAGGAGTTGAATCCCTCCAAGAAAGAGAATGACAGCCATCAGAGAGGTCCAGCCAGATGTCGGATTTCCCAAGATAAGGGTCCGAAACACCACAAAAACAGTCATCACAAAAGAAATAAAACAAGATAGAAGTCCCGCTACAAAGGCTATACTCAAGGGAAAATCTGAAAAGTTGAGAATCCCTTCAATCGAGTAGAAAAAGAGTTGCCTAAAACTCCAACTGGTCTTGCCAGCCTGTCGTTCAACGTTTGGATAATCAAGATAGTGCGTTTTAAAGCCCACCCAGGCAAAGAGTCCCTTAGAAAAACGATTGGATTCAGTCAGGGTTAAAATAGCATCTACCACAGACCTTCTCATCATCCGGAAATCACGGACGCCTGAGGGCAGAGCTACTGGGCTGATTTTTTGCATGAGGCGATAAAAAAGATCAGCACAGAAACTGCGAAATAGGGGTTCTCCCTCCCGACTGGTTCTCCGTGTCCCAACACAGTCCAAGTCAGCATTCTGGTCTAGTAAGGCTTTCATCTCAAGTAGCATACCGGGAGGATCCTGAAGGTCTGCATCCATCACGACCACCAGGTCCCCAGTCGCATACTGTAAACCTGCGTACAGAGCTGCCTCCTTCCCAAAATTTCTCGAGAAAGAGATATAATGCACCGCAGGATTTTGCTCCCGATAAGCCTTCAAAAGAGCTAAGGTCCCATCGCTTGAGCCATCGTCTATAAAGACATACTCGACCTCTGCTCCCAGGTTAGGAAGCAAATCTTCAACAGACTGATAAAAAAGAGGAAGTACTTCCTCTTCATTTAAACAGGGGACAATGATTGAAATCATTATCTTAGTCTTCAAATCCGTTTGGATGCTTACTTTGCCAACGCCATGCGTCTTCACACATTTTCGTGATATCAAATTCTGCTTCCCAGCCGAGTTCTGCTTTGGCTTTTGCAGGATCTGAATAGCAGGCAGCGATGTCTCCTGGGCGGCGTTCTACGATGCGGTAAGGAATAGGACGTCCCACTGCTTTTTCCATATTTTGAATAATTTCAAGAACAGAGTAGCCCTTGCCTGTTCCAAGGTTATAAATGTTAAGGCCAGACCCCTTTTGGATTTTTTGAAGAGCTGCAACGTGACCTTTAGCCAAGTCAACAACGTGGATATAGTCACGAACACCAGTGCCATCTTCCGTATCGTAATCGTCTCCGAAGACTTGCACTTGCTCTAATTTTCCAACAGCTACCTGAGTCACATATGGTAAGAGATTGTTTGGAATACCGTTTGGATTTTCTCCTAAATCTCCACTCTCATGTGCTCCAATTGGATTAAAGTAACGAAGCAAGACCACATTCCATTCTGAGTCTGCTTTGTAGATATCGGTCAAGATTTCTTCTAGCATGAGTTTGGTACGACCGTAAGGATTGGTCACTGAAAGTGGGAAATCTTCTAAGATTGGAACCGTGTGAGGATCTCCATATACTGTCGCAGAAGAACTGAAGATGATATTCTTACAGTTTGCTTCTTCCATAACTTTTAAAAGACTAAGAGTTCCAGCGATATTGTTGTCATAGTAGGCAAGAGGGATACGGGTTGATTCGCCAACAGCCTTCAAGCCCGCAAAGTGAATGACACCAGTCGGTTCTTCCTGCTTGAAAATATCTCTGAGAGTATCTGTATCACGGATATCCGCCTCATAGAAAGGCACTTCAACCCCTGTAATTCTCTCAACAACTTCTATACTTTTACGATTGCTATTGACAAGATTATCCACTACAACCACTTGATGACCTGCTTGGATCAACTCAATAACAGTGTGGGTTCCGATAAAACCTGCTCCACCTGTTACCAAAATTTTTTCTTGCATCTTTTTTCCTCGATTCTCGAATTATTTTTTCTTATTTTACCATTTTTGATAGGGAATGTCATTTGCCATCCTAGAGTGGAGACTAAAATTTCAGTAAAATGCTTATACTCTTCGAAAATCTCTTCAAACAACGTCAGCTTCACCTTGCCGTGGATTGGTATGGTTACTGGCTTCATCAGTTCGATCCACAACCTCAAAACAGTGTTTTGAGCTGACTTCGTCAGTTCTATCTACAACCTCAAAGCCGTGCTTTGAGCAGCCTGCGGCTAGCTTCCTAGTTTGCTCTTTGATTTTCATTGAGTATTATTCGCTTTTTACTCGTTTGACATAGTTTTCAATTGGATAGTTTACTGGGTCCAGAGTCAATTCCTTGTCTTGGATCAGTTGAGCTAAATGATAACCAATGATAGGGCCGGTTGTGAGGCCTGATGAACCTAGACCACTAGCCGCATAGACACCTGCTAAACCAGGTACTTGCCCAAAGAAAGGTGAGAAATCACGAGTATAGGCACGGATTCCCACACGCTCAGCTCTGGAAGTCGCTTTAGCTAAGGCTGGATAGTGAGGCAAGGCCGCATCCTCCATTTGTTGGAGCAAGGTTTCATCTACCGTCAAATCAAATCCCATGTCATTTTCATGAGTAGCGCCTAAGGACAATTTCCCACCTGCAAAAGGAATCAAATCCCACTCCCCTTCTGGCATGACAACAGGGTATGATTCTAGATCTTCGGAGAGTTGATAATCTCGGAGTTGCCCCTTTTGGGGACGAACATCTACCTCATATCCTAAAGGCTCCAAAATGTCCCCCAACCAAGCTCCTGTCGCCAAAATAACCCGTTCAAACACCTCTTCGCCAATCTGATAGCTGGATGCTAAAGGTATCAGACTCACTTTTTCTTTGACCAACTTGACCTGACTGGCTTCTAGCAAACGAGTCACTAAGAGGTGGCCATCTACTCTCGCCCCACCAGAAGCATAGAGCAAGTGGTCAAATCCCTGCAAACCAGGGAATAATTCATTTGCAGACGCTTGGTCCAGAATAGCTAACTGGCCTATCAAGGGAGATTCTTCCCTGCGCTGAAGGGCTAGCTCATAGAGTTCTTTCAACTTGGATTCGTCCTTTTTCAAGAGAAAAACTCCTGAGCGTTGGTAAAAGTCGATTTCCTGACCAGACTTTTCTAAATCAGCCAACAAATCCACATAAAAGTCAGCCCCCAAGCGTGCCATCTTGTACCAAGCTTTATTACGTCGTTTTGAAAACCAAGGACTGATAATTCCCGCTGCTGCCTTGGTAGCCTGTCCCTGCCCATGGTCAAAGACGGTTACCTCAAGGTCACTTTCTTTCGAGAGGTAGTAGGCAACTGTTGCCCCCACAATCCCTGCTCCAATAATGGCAACTTTTTTCATTGTCTTCACCTTCTAACTAGATATGGTGGAAAGGGTTTGTCGATTCCTGACTAGGCAAGATATCAATGCCCCAGTCTTTCTCTTCCTTCCATTGAGTAAAAAGTGCTACGATTCTTTCCACAAAAAGCACTTCTATATAGTGGCCTGGGTCCAATGCCAACAAGCCATCTGACAACATATCCTGAGCTGTGTGGTAATAGATATCACCAGTGATATAGACATCTGCCCCCTTTGCCAAAGCATCAGGATAGAAAGACTGACCACTACCACCGCAAATGCCAACTCTTGAAATTTCCTTCTTCAAATCACTCTCTTGATAATGCACCATTCGAAGGCTATCTAGGTCAAATACTTGCTTGACATGACTAGCAAATTCTTCATATGTTTGAGGTTGAATGTCACCAATACGACCAATTCCACGTTCAGGGCCTGTTTCCTGCAGATAAGTCGTCTCCTCAATGCCTAGCATCTGGCAGAACCAGTCATTGAGACCATTTTCAACGATGTCAATATTGGTATGGCTGACATAAACTGCGATGTCATGCTTGATGAGATCAATGTAAATCTGATTTTGCGGACGGCTAGCAACCAAGTCTTTGATGGGACGAAAAATCGGCGCGTGCTTGGCGATAATCAAATCCACACCCTTTTCAATAGCCTCTGCCACCGTGTCTTCACGAATATCAAGGGCAACCATGACCCTTTGGATATCCTTGTCTAGAGTCCCGATTTGCAGACCACGACTGTCTCCCTCCATAGAAAATTCTTGCGGACAAAAGGCTTCATAACGTTTAATCACTTCACTTGCTAGCATGGAGAACCTCCTTGATGGCTTGAATTTTATCTGCTAGGACTTGACGTTCCTCCAGATTTTTTTCTGGGATTTGGTTAAGGGCAAATTCTAGCTTAGTAGCTTCTTTTTGCCATTTTTTGATAAAGACTGGGCTGACTTCTTTGGACAAGAAGGGACCAAAGCGAACATCACTGGCAGATAACTTCATTTGTCCTGCTTCCACAACTAGAATTTCATAAAACTTGCCTGCTTCTTCTAGGATGCTTTCTGCCACAATCTGAAAATCGTTATCTTGCAACCAGATACGCAAGTCGTCTTCACGATTATTGGGCTGGAGGATTAAACGCTCTACATTAGCCAGCTTTTCCAAACCTTCTTGCAATATGGTAGCAATCAAACGACCACCCATACCTGCAATGGTGATGACTGACACTTGGTCAGTCTCTTCAAAGGCTGCCAAGCCATTGGCTAAACGGACTTGGATTTTCTCATTTAGGCCGTGAGCTTCAACATTTTTGACCGCAGACTGATAGGGTCCTTCCACAACCTCACCTGCAATGGCACTTTTAATTTGGCCTCTTTCGACCAAATCGATAGGTAGATAAGCATGGTCACTCCCCACATCTAGTAAAATGGCCCCCTGTGGCACAAAGGAAGCCACCAATTCTAATCTCTTTGAAATCATCTTCTCTCACTTTCCAAAACTCTATTACCTCTTATTATACCATATTTCGGCTAGCAATCTTGCACCTAAAAAAGACCGCAATCCACAGATTGCAGTCTTTCTTTATTTTCTGGCTTGGTAACGACTTGTCAAGATGAAAATCACCGTAAAGACCAACATCATAGCCCCATAAACAGGCAACGTTTGTCCTGTGAGTGTCGAAATTTCAAGCAATTTCTGGATCCTTGGGAAGAGAGCTGTAGCTAGGAAACCTCCTACTGACCAAACAATCAAGAGAACACGCCAGAGGGTAAATGGCATGCAGGCTCTAAATACGGATAAGAAACCGATAGACCCAAGGAGATAATAGAGGAGAGTTGACATTTCTAACTCAGACCAACCTTGACTCGCTCCAAATATTTTCACAAAAAGAACGCTGAAGACGACCATAAGGGCACTTGGTAGGGCACGAAGCATGGATCTTCTGAGGAAATTTGGCTCAACAGGTTTGATATTTCGCTCAAAAGTCAGAACGAATGGTGGGAAACCTTCCACGAATTGGTCGATCATGGTAATCTGGATCGGGATGAAAGGGAAAATCAAGATCCACTCAGACCGTCCCAGAAGAACACTGGCGATACAAATCACCGCTAACAGGAAGGAATAGATGGTCTTAATCAAGAAAATCGGTGCGATATGAGCGATGTTATTGACCACGCGACGGCCTTCAAAGAGAATCTCAGGAACATCATTAAAGTCTGAGTTCAAGAGAACCAGATTAGCAATCTGACGCGTCGCCGGATCTCCTTCAGCCATCACGATAGAACAATCCGCCTCACGAAGGGCCAGGATATCATTGACTCCGTCCCCTGTCATTGCTGTTGTATGCCCTACTTTTTTCAGCGTTTGGATGATGAGTTTCTTTTGATGAGGGGAAACACGTCCGAAAATAGCTGTTTCTTCAGCCATGGCAATCAATTCCTCATCCGTGATTTTTGAGCAATCTACATAGCTGTGATAGTCTGCAAAGCCAGCCTTCTGGGCAATGCTGGACACAGTGACCGGATTGTCACCAGAGATAATCTTGAGGCCCACTTCCTGAGAACGGAGATAGTCTAGCGTCTCAGCTGCTCCTTCTCGAATCGGGTCCAAGATTTCCAGCAAGGCTAGAGCCTGAATATCAGATGGTTTTTGTGGCTTGTGGTGGTCTAGTTTTTCCTGACTGAGTGCCAAGACCAATACACGTGACCCTCTCTCTAGAGCCTCTCTGGCTTCTGGTACTTCAGAGTCCAACAACATCTCAGGCGCCCCTAAGAAAACCGTTCCTAGCCCTTCTAACTCCATAGCTCCCCACTTGCGGTCGCTAGAGAAAGGAAGATTGGAAAGCATGGGATAAGCTACCTGTCCTTGGAAACGCTGGCGAATGGCTTGAGCTGTAGGATTTTTATCCTCACTATGAGATATATAGCTGGTCAGAATGCTTGCAATAGTCTCTTCACCATACGTTTCCGTCAGAGGAAGAACCGCCTCCACCTGCATCTTTCCTTGGGTGATGGTGCCCGTCTTGTCTAAACAGAGCATATCCACACGCGCCAAGGTCTCAACAGAGTACATTTCCTGAACCAAGACCTTTTTCAAGCCCAACTTAATCACCGCTGTCAAGAGCGAAGTAATGGTCAAAAGGGCAATTCCCTTAGGCAACATTCCCAAAAGGGCTGTCGACGAGTTTACAACGGATGACTTGAGAGGCAGGCCTTTTAAAATCAAGGCTTCTAGCAAGAGAGCTAGACCAAAGGGAATGATAATCTTCCCAGTAAAACCAGCTAACCTGTCCAGCGATTTCATGATACGGGAGTTGATCGGTTTCACTGTCTTAGCTTCCAGCATGAGTTTGGAAGCATAGTTTTCTGCCCCAACATGATGGACACAAGCCAAAACTGACCCACTGGCTAAGAAACTTCCAGACAAAAGCAAGGCTTCAACTTCCTTTTGCACCAAATCACTCTCACCCGTCAGCATGGCTTCATTAACTTCCGCAAATCCTTCTAAAACCCGCGCATCACTAGGAATCTGCTCTCCAGCAGACAAACGAATGACATCTCCTAGAACCAATTCTTCAGGATCGAGAGCGACTTCTTGACCATCACGAATAGTCTTGACCTTTTCCTTGGTCATGAGATTGAGCTTGTCCACCATGTGTTTGGCCCGTAGCTCGGTCACAATTCCAGAAAAAGCGTTAAAGCAGATAACAGCAAAGAAGACCAAATTGCTCCAAGCCTGCACAAAAGCTAGTGCTAGAGCAATAACAAAGTTTAATGCGTTAAAAAGTGTAAAAACATTTCGTTTAACGATTTGCCAAGTACTGGTACTGGCCGAAGCGGTAAAGTCATTGACCAAACCTTGAGCCTGTCTTTCCTTTACTTCTCTTTGGGTTAATCCCATTATCTTATTTTTATCCATGAATTCTATCATATCATTTTTTCTAGAAGAATTCTAATCTCATCCAAAAACTGTTGGTTGATAACTGAAAAAGTTTGCCAGCAGTCTTTTGATAAGGTATAATAATAAAAGCAATACAATTGAAGGAGATCTCATGTTTTATACTTATTTGCGTGGACTAGTCATGCTGATCTTGTGGTCCATCAACGGCAATGCCCACTATCACAATACTGATAAAATCCCTAGTCAAGATGAAAACTATATCCTCGTCGCTCCTCATCGTACCTGGTGGGATCCTGTTTACATGGCCTTTGCAACCAAGCCAAAACAGTTCATCTTTATGGCCAAAAAAGAGCTTTTTAACAACCGTATCTTTGGCTGGTGGATTCGTATGTGTGGCGCCTTCCCTATCGACCGGGAAAAACCTAGCGCTTCTGCTATCAAATACCCTATCAACGTCCTCAAAAAAAGCGACCGTTCTCTCATCATGTTCCCAAGCGGGAGCCGTCACTCAAATGATGTCAAGGGGGGCGTAGCCTTGATTGCCAAAATGGCCAAGGTCCGTATCATGCCGGTTACCTACATCGGTCCCATGACCTTGAAAGGCTTGGTTAGCCGTGAACGTGTGGATATGAACTTTGGAAATCCTATCGATATCTCAGACATCAAGAAAATGAATGATGAAGGAATCGAAATGGTTGCAGACCGTATCCAAGCAGAATTCCAACGTTTGGACGAGGAAACCAAGCAATGGCACAATGATAAAAAACCAAACCCACTCTGGTGGTTTGTCCGCATCCCTGCCCTCATTCTTGCTGTGATTGTTGGTATCCTAACGATTATCTTTACTTTCGTCGCAAGCTTTATCTGGAATCCAGATAAGAAGAGAGAAGCTCTTGGTTAAAAAATACAAATATCCCTTGGCTTTTGCCAAGGGATATTTCTTTTATTCAATTTTCCATTTTTGGGCTAACCAGTTGGAAAAGGCTAGGAATCGTTCAGCTACTTGTTCATGATGCCCATAGGGATCAAAGACAAACTGACCATTCGGATAGCGTTTCTGAAGACTGGTATGGATCTGCTCAGCATAGACTGGTGCTTGAGCCAAGCGATTGGTATGATGGGCTCCTTCTGTTTGACCATTCTGTAAATACAGCAAACAATCTAAATTTTTCACCTTTTCTTCCCTGCAATAAGTCGTAAAATCAGGATACCAAAAGGAACCACAGATAGAGAAAATACAGGAGACCTTGTCAAAATGGAAAAGACTGTATACAGCAGCCAATCCACCTAGTGAGTAACCCCCATAGGCAAGGCGATTTTTGTCCAGGCGATAAAGCGACTGCAACTTGTCTAAAAGACCTCCAAATAAATGACCATGATAGGCATTTGCCTGACCACCAAAATCTGGAGCCCCATCTCTCAGAGCAGATGCCTTCCAGGGAGTGTAGTCGTCTAGGCGATTTTTAGAGGTCAAGCCCACTAAAATCACAGATTCTGAAAGGGAAGATAGGAAATCCAAGTTTCCATCATTCAAGAGAATAGCTGGATAGGTTTGATTGGAATCATAGGTCGAAGGAAGGCTGACCTTGACTTGGATCCCTTCCCAATCAAACTCATTATTTATTGATAAAGACATTGATTTTCTCAAGGGAATCAATCACTGCTGGACCATAGTCCATCAACTCATCGTAAGAGATGGTCATGATTTTTTGATTCTTAATAGCAGGAACATTTTCCAAAACAGCATTTTTCTTCATCAACTCTACAGCTGTGGCATCCAATTTTTTATTGCGGTCGCTGGTCACATAGATAATCAACTCAGGATCCATTGACACGAGATTTTCCAAGGTCAATCCTGATGTTCCCGTTGCAACGTTGGTATAACCAAGTTGATTCAACAAACTTTCTTGCAAAGCAGACTTGTAAGCGCCGAAGGTTTCGTCGTTATATGCAACCATAATCAAAGCCTTTTTCTTCTCACCTTGGCTTGCTGGATTGGCTTTCTTAACAGCGTCAATTTTAGCTTGTAATTGGGTTGCGTATTCATTAGCCTTGTCCTGAACATTGAAAATCATTCCAAGATTTTTAACGTCTTCTACAATATTTCCCAAATCTTGCTGAATCGTTGAGAGAGAAGCCTTTTGCGTATAGACTGGGATTTTATTTTCATTCCAAGTGCTAACTGTCCCCAAGGATTTTTCAGAAAACATCATGTTTCGACCCATTACTGCGTCCGGTTCATAAGAAAGGACTGTCTCTTGTGAGACTGTTTTTTTATCACCGATTTGAGGAATAGTCGCAATCGCGTCCTTGTATTTGTCCGTCACAGCATTATCAGGGTTAAGCATGCCAGCAATTTTATCCTTCAAGCCTAACTCCAATAAGATTTCAGTGGTTGACAGATTGTTGGTGATAACTTTTTCAGGTGCCTTGTCAAAGACTTGTTCGACTTCATTTCCCTTAGCATCATAGGTCTTGACCGTGAGTGGATAAGTCGTCTCTGTGCTGGCTTTTTGACTTGTTTCTGTGCTAGACTGTGTGGTAGTTTTTTCTGTAGTAGTATTTCCACAAGCCGCCATGGTTAGGGTAGCTACTGTTACGAGTAAAATGCTTAGTGTTTTTTTCATCTTGTTTTCCTTTTCATTCTTATAAATAGTGAATCATCGCTTGCTGATCCTCGGTCCAAGTAACCTGACTTTGAACTCCGTATACAGTTTGCAATGACTCAGGGGTGATGGTCTCTTTTGGAGTCCCTTGGTAAAGGATTTCTCCCTCTTTCATCAGATAGAGATAATCCGAATAGCGACAAGCAAGTTGAATATCATGTAGGACAGCTAGAACATTGATATTGAGATTCTTCACAATGGCCAACAAGTCTAGCTGATACTTGATATCCAGGTGATTGGTAGGTTCATCCAGGAGCAAGAGAGTCGGTTCTTGCGCCAAGGCGCGGGCTAATAAGACTCGTTGTTTCTCTCCCCCTGACAGAGACGAATAGAGACGAGTTTTCTTCTCAAGCATATCCACCTTGACGAGAGCATCTTGAACGAGGGCATAATCCCTTTCCTTTTCCTTCTGTAAAAAAGAGAGGTGGGGAGTTCTTCCCAGCAAGACGATTTCCTCAACTGTACAATCAAACTGCAATTGATTAAACTGGGTTACAACTGCCATTTGCTTGGCTGTTTCTTTGAGTGACCAATGCTCCAGTGGCTTTCCATCTAGTCTTATCAAGCCTTTGTCCGCCTTTTCCTGACGATAGAGGAGTTTAAGAAGACTGGTTTTCCCACTTCCATTTGGTCCTAGTATCGTGTGAAATTGATGCCCCTCAACCTTAAGAGAAACTCCTTTGAGGATTTTTTTCTCTCCTAGTCCAAAGTGGACATCCTGACAAATCAAGTCCATATCAGACCCTCACCTCCCTTCGCCTACCTCCAACAATGTAGATAAAGAAAGGAGCACCTACTAAGGCTGTGAAAATACCAATAGGCAACTCAGCATTTGGAATGATGATACGGGAGAGTACATCGGCCCAGATGACAAAGAGGGCACCCAGCAAGGTTGCAACGGGAAAAAGTCTCCTGTAATTTGTTCCTACTAACCCTCGAGCTAAATGTGGAGTAATCAGACCAACAAATCCAATAATCCCACAAGTTGCCACTAAGACAGCTGTCAGTACAGCCACAACGGTCACGTAAAGATACCAATAGAAGCGTAAGGGAATTCCCAAAGTTAAAGCAGCCTCATCTCCCATCATCATCGCATTGAAAACACGATACTGGGTAGCGAAAAATAGAAAGGCTATTCCTACCACAATAGTTGGCAAGAATAAGTCAGACCAGGTAGTCCCTGCAAGCGAACCCATGGTCCAAAACTTAATGGTCATCACACTGTCCGCATTAGCGCCAACAGAGATAATAAAGTTGGAAAATGCCAGAAAGAGAGCGTTGACCACCGTTCCTGATAAGATCAGACTAGAAGTCGTCATCCTTCCCTGCATAGAGGCAATGATAAGGACAGCGATTGTTGCCAAAATAGCTCCAAGGAAAGCTCCAAGGCTAATCACCAATTTTAAACCAAGAATGATGCTCAAAGTTGCCCCTAGAGTTGCACCCGCAGAAATTCCTAAGACATAAGGCTCTGCGATGGGATTGTTCACTGTAGACTGCATCACGCTACCACACATAGAAAGACCAGCCCCTACTATCAGACCTAACAATACTCGGGGGAATCTCATGTTCCATACAATGGCAAGAGTGGACTTGGAAACCTCTCCTATCTCAAGAGGAAATCCCAATCTGCTCAAAATGATCCGATAGGTATCTCCTAAGTCAATCGCTACGGACCCCATAGAAACAGCTAAAAAAAGTGAAATTCCTAAAACACTTAGCAAAACACCCAAAAACAACACAAACTGCAGGTCCTGTCGGCTTCCAGAAAATTTGGAAAGCATGCAATCCTCCTTTGATAGAATCTTAAAAATTTAGAAAATTCTCATAAAAAGTATACCATATTTTTAACTAGGTAACAAGCTGAGAAAAAATGAATATAGTTGGTCTTACAGTTCTAGGAACCGTAACCGAAGATTATACTTGGGTATATCGAGGTAAAGTGACAACATAAAAAGCCCTCTAAAATTAGAGAGCTGATTTGAGCCCGGGCTAAAATCCTAGTGAAACAAAAAAATCTACACGATCAGAAAAGTCTCTATCGTGCCATTTTCATACATGATGTATAGTCCAAGTAGAATGAATACTAAGGGCACAATGATTCGCTCGTATTTTTCAATTGTCTCGAATATTAACGGAATAGAGGATAACATCCGACTAATCTCGCAAAAGATAATTATGCCGATTACAAACACAAGCAACGCCACGAGGGTCTGTGACCAATCTAACGAAGCAAAATAAGGTATATAGATACCTAAATTATCTCCGCCAGACGCAATTGTCAGCAATGTAACTGTCCAAAACAGTTGATTTGCCTTGCTTTGTTCTAATCTTTCAATAATTTCTTCCTCTTCTTCCTCACCTTCTCCAACAATTGCAAAGCGAATCCCTAAATAGATAGGGATTAAACCAAGCAATCCAACCATCCATTCTTCAGGCACGAAATTAACGACATAAGCAGCAACTAAACTCGCCCCTACAAGTAAGCCTGTTCCTAGATATTGCCCCGCATAAATATGCCATTTCTGTTTATTCTGTGATAGCTGTGCAAATAAAATAATTAAAATAATTAAATAATCGATACTGGTGGAAATATAAACACCAATAGCAGATATGATTGTCTGTCCCATAAAAACCTCCTGTATTAGTTAGTAATAAATCAGCAGATTTTAGGAGAGCACAGACACATTAATTTAGCTATCGCTAGTGGGTAATGTCGAACGTAGGAAAGCATTTTACTCCTCCTCAAAACGTAGTTACAAAGTAATTTCTAACTGGAATTCGGTGACTACTTCCATGTAGAGTATAACATACTATACTTTACTTCGTAAAGTGTGGGCTCTCCGAGGGGGCTTGCAGACAGTTACTCGGCTTGAAAAGCCGAGTAACTGCGCACCTTCATGGTGTCATTAGCTGATACCATTTGAGGTTTTTGTAGTCTCCAAAATTATGACCGATAAAACTTGACCAATTGCAGCAAAGAAAGCAGATAGGCTTTTGTAGTCTCCAAAATTATGACCGATAAAACCTGGAGATAAGCCAATATATGAGTCTAAAGGTTTTTGTAGTCTCCAAAATTGTGACCGATAAAACCTAAGGCTCTTGATGTCTCTGCTGACACTTGTTTTTGTAGTCTCCAAAATTGTGACCGATAAAACCTCAATAAAAAAGCTCTCTGAAGTCAGAGAGCTGATTTGAGCTCGGGCTAAAATCCTAGTGAAAAAGATGAAACTCCTTGTGTTCATCGAACACTGTTTCCTTTCCCTATTTTCATACGGATTTTTAACGCCCTTAGCATCATGATTCTTGCTGGATAAAACGTTTATAGACTAAGCGACAAGCCGAAGATTGTACTATAAAACTAGTGAAAATAAAAAATCTCCCCGAAGGGAGATGATCTGGTTTATTTTACCTTACAGTTCTAGGAACCGTAACCGAAGATAATACTTGAGTATATCGAGGTAAGGTGACAACGCAATGTAAGTGGAAAATAAAGCAGATTAACGACGAAGTCCTAGAGAGTTGATCAACTCACGGTAACGGTTAACGTCGTTCTTACGCAAGTATGCAAGCAAGTTACGACGGCGACCGATTTTCTTCATCAATCCACGGTAAGTAGCGTGGTCTTTTTTATGTTGTTTGATGTGTTCGTTAAGGTGGTTGATTTCCCAAGTAAGGACAGCAACTTGAACCTCTACTGAACCTGTATCACCTTCGTGACGTGCATATTGTGCGATGATTTCATTTTTTTTCTCTTTTGAGATTGCCATGATGTTTCTCCTTTTTATTTGGCTTCATCCGAGTGACAGGTTGGCATGCCTGTAACCAAGAAGAAGTTATTTGTCTTTACGACAGTTCTTATTCTACCAAGAAGCAGGGACTTTGTCAACTAATTTACTGTTTAAGTATGCGGTAGAATTTTCTAGAACGCCTAAATTCATACATTTTTTAGGAGAACATCACCGAGTTTTAAAAAAAGACTGAACAAATTTCTTGCTCAGTCTTGACATTGATACACTTATCAGGTATCATTAATTAAAGACTGAGTAAGAAGGACGAGTTCTTACTCGGTAAGGCGAGAAGTGTTAGCGCACTTTTCGTCTTTTTTTATTCGATTAATTTAAGTAGATTATAACACATTTTTACACACCGTGCAAGCATTTTATGTTTGATTGTAGCACAAAAAGACCTTTTTTTTCAAAGGTTGTTGTTGTATAACTTTTTATATACTTTATTATGTACTTCTATTGTTTTCGGAAGTAGGATAATCTTTTACTATCAGGGTAACATTGATATCTAGATGTATTTTCTTTATCCGTTTTACTCATTCTCTTTTTAATGGTATAAGCAGAAATTTCCTCTAAAGAAATAAATTTTTCATAATCTTCTCTCCAGTTGCCAAAGAATAATTCTCTCAAGGAATCCTCATAATTCAAAACAATTATCCGACTCATCGTTTCAGCTCCAGCAAGTGTCCAGTACATTCCTCTTTTTTTCATTCTATAAGTGACCTTACGATGCTGACTCTCCATTATCCCGATTCCTGCATGACTGAATCCCCTTTGTTCAGCTGGTTTAGTGAATTGGAAATTTCTCAATATTTTACTCTTGAACTTCTCAAATGACTCTTGTTCTTCTTCTGTCTCGATATAACTTTCAGTTGTATCTAGGACAGTTCTCATTAACTGCTTGTCATGTTGCTTAATCGCCTGGAAAGCTCTCTCTAATAGATCTTCAGAGTAAAATTTTAGATAATTCTTTAACTCTTTATTTACATGGTACTCATCCCAGAAATGTTCGTGGCGTTTAATTCGCAAAACCTTCGCAATCTCTTTGAAAACATAGGGTGTATATCCATGACCTCCATCAGAATTCGTAATCAATAAAGTCCTATCCGTAACTTCATAATTATTGAATAGATAATCGATCACCTGTTCCCTCACTAAGCGGTTGTCAAGGCCAATAAATTCTTTTTTGTCCTGGAGTTCAAATCGATTGCTGCCAACTTTCTGGCTTCCCGTATGGACTACAAAATGGGATAAATCATAATGTTTATTATCCTTTTGTGTATCACGTGCTTTAACCATCACACCATCACCCTCAATATAAATAACCTGGGCTTTTCTTTTGCGAAATTCTTTATTCTCTTCATAATATCGATAGCCTTCTCTTTCCTCCAATAACTTCTCACAAATTTTTACAGCTTTTACTACAATTGGCTTTGTGATAGAGATGTGATAAGTCAATTGAATCACCTGAGTTACTTTATCATATGGCATCAAAGTAGATAATTTGGCCACCTGATACATAAATTCCCAGGAGAAGCGGACGTTCTTCTGAAGCCCTAACTTTTCATCTACTGGAATGACCCAATGATCTCCCTTTTTCCAACGTCTTCTTCTGAAAGTAAACTCACCAAATGTAAAAGCAACGGTTCGCTCCATTGAATGAATACAGGTATAGCCCTTTGCTTTCATGACTGGAATCATCTCCTCATCATACCTAGAAACAAAGTTATAAAATTCTTTTGCATTTTGAAACAGCAATTGATTTTTTAATTCTCTCTCATCAAAGAAAGCCATTCAGAATCCTCCCTTATTAAAATTACGCTTATTTTAATAAATTTTGACCTGAATGTTCAAATAATCCTTTGTTCTGACAAAAAAAGAGCCTATCTTTTCAGATAAACTCTTACTTGTCATACCAGGGTTTCTCTTTTTTACTAAAATAGGATTTGCTCATTTCAATAGTAGCTATCCCCATAGGAATCAAAATAATACTCCATAAAACCGTCACAATTCCATCTGCAATAAAGGAAAAACCACCTGTAAAGTGAAGTCCCAAATACAGTAATAATACAACTGGAAGGAAAGCTGGAGCGAATTTTAAAACGGCCAACCCTAAAACAATTATAAACACCATACTAAGTCCAAATGTTTTATAGAACACATAGATTGCTATAGCTCCGATAAAAATAAAGAACAGCTGAACAAGTCTTTTAATATCAATGAAAATCATCATAGATTCCTCCTACTTCATCAGTAATATTTTAAAATTTATTATCTCCTTATATGTGGAGGCTAAATAGTTTTTGGTAAGATACCCTATAGAACGCTATTTTTTCTTTCTCTCCATCTTTTCCCATTCTCTTATAATCAGATTCTCAATATAAGATGAAGCTGATTTTTCACCGTGATACTCTACTAAAGCATCTAACATATCATATCGAACATTATGATGCAGAGAGAAAGGAAAACGTTGCTTTTTATTATAGCTGTCAGGAGACTTTCTAGCCTCCTGATTTTGTTTCCTCGAGGAAAGAGTCTTTTCTCTCTTTGGTGTACTTTGGAATGTTTGTTTTACTTGTGCGAATCGATTCTCTGTCATGCTACCTCTCCTTCTAACACATTCAAAATATTTTCATATACGTAGTTTATATTATCATAAAACTTTTGATGTGTCTCTTTTTGGTTAGCTGTCATCTCTTCATACTGCTCAAAGACACTCTGACTGATCACAAGACTCTTGGCCATGAGCTCTTTCTCCTGGATAGAACCCAGGTAAGCCTGATCTTCTTCAACAACTTCTAAAAATTGTTTGCAGGTGTCTGTTACATTGTTTCCAACGTACTTAATCTTATTCCCAATAAGATAAGGTTCTGCTTTAACATAGCTTTTCTTAGTAATAACTTCGATAGCTTCGCTCTTAATGAAATCTACAAAATTTTTCAAAGATAACCAGGCACGAAAACCATTAAGAGAGGCATCAGAAACAGCTAAGACAATATCTGATACGGCTATAAAATTAGCAGTAACTAGGCTCTCGTCATTATGCGTATCAATTAGAATGACATCAAATTGTGCTTCTAACTCCTCGTAATGTTCGCTAAACCACATAAACAACTGGAGATATTTGTTGTTTCGACTAGCCAGATCTAACTGCTCATCTGTCAAACGCTCATCACCACAAATCAAACTGAGATTTTCTGATATTGGAACAATTTCGTACTCTCCAGTCGTAAATATATCATAGACGGTTTTCTCACATTTTACATCAAATGTTCTTGTCAAATTGCATTCCCAGGCTCCATCAATGAGTAGTGTTCTAAGCCCCTTAACACGTGCCAACCAATCCCCTTCATTAAAGGTATCTGTAGTCTTACCACCGCCACCTTTACCTAAGTTTGTTGTCTGAATCTTCATGATTCCCTCCTTGGATAATTGTATATTTTGTTATATAACTTTTTATATACTTAATTATACCTAAAACTACTTTCCTTGTCAATATAAAAGCACAAAAAGTTATATAACTTTTTGTGCAACTTGTTATCCGTATGTACCACCTATATTTCCACCAACATAGGCTTTTAGCTGGATTTGTTGAACCGTAGTATTGAAATTTCCAACGAAATAGCTGTTCTCTTCTCCATTTTTAGTTAGAACAACTAAAAATTGAATAACATCATCTGATTCAGTTGGCATCACTTCCAATTGTTCAGGTTGAAAATCATACTGATTCGTCAGAAGAGCCATCGCAAAGGTTTGAACCATCGCATTCTGTGTCATAGATAAATGATTCTCGATTGTTCCCTTGACATTTGGCAGAAACTTCGTCTTTTTTATATCTGCTACTGCTTCTTCAAAGGCTTTTAACACCTCCTTTTTATCTTCCAGTGCTGCCTCTGCATAGGGACGTTCTAGTTTTAGCTTAGCTGTCCGATAATGCTTTTCATCTGCTGTTTCCTCTTTGGAAGACGGTTCGTTTTGAGCAGTTCCTGAAGAACTCACCTGAGCTGTTTCCTCTATTTTGGTTTGTTGAGATGGTCTGAAACTCGACACAATCCCTATTCCTGCCAAAATTAATAGAATACCTACTACAATCGATACAACCATATTCTCTTTTATCCAATCAATCATCTTATCTCCTCCTTTTAATTTGAACTTAATTTAGCTTCTCTGTCATCTGGATAAGCAAAAGAGATTACCTGTTCTTGCTGTTGAGATTTAGTCCAAATACGATAATTCCATGTATATGGAGTTTTGAACTGATCCCAACCACTCAGAGGTGTATTTTGCTCTACAAACAAGATGGAGCCATTCTCAAAAACATGACATACAATACCAGTATGGCCATATCCTCCGCCCCCTACCTGTGTAGAAAAAATAGCGCCTTTTTTAGGTGTAGTCTTAACTGAGTTTCCAAATATTGCAGCCCACGCTGCCGCCTGATCTTTCCCATCGCCCTGTACGGATCCAGAATGGCCCCATAAGTGATTTCCAATACTAATTGTAAGATTCACACATTGTCCAGCATACTCGTCACTTCCAGGATTATACCATCCTGTGGACTTGGCATAATCCATGCCTAAGCTCTTAGGATCAATAATGAATGGTTTCAAACTATCTGGTAAGTCTTCTGGTTTATACCCCCACGCAGTCGCATCTGAAGGGACAGTTCCCGTTCCATCGGTACTGCTGCCTGATTCTCCACATCCACTGTTTTCAGCTGAAGAAGACACCGCACTATCTGAAGAACCGACATCTTGTGTACTGGATCCTTCATAAGGTTTCTCACCATGAGCAGCAATAGCTTCCTTATCAAGCCACTGATACTTAGTACCTAGTTTTTGGTACATATCAGTTAGTTTGCTCTTATAAGTGCCATCTGTAGCCCATCCACCATCTGCTATAGCAGATAGGCTAGCAATACCATTTGTATTGTTTATAGCCCCTTTATAAAGTGTCTGGTGAGCCATAAACTCAGCTTTCCCTACGATTCCTGCATCGTAGCTAGAAAACCAAGTATAAGCTCCTCCTGTGCCGTCTCCAACATTCGCTCCAGGCTTTGTCCCACTTAAATCAACACTATCTTCACCATACGTCGCAAGAGTAACTGGAAAATTACTTTTGCTAGAGGTTTTAACACCTCCCATATTGTGAGCTTTCCAGAAGGAGGTGCCATTAGGATTCGTAAAATTGAAGCCATTCTCTATCATTGTTTGAGTGATAGAGGCTGAAGGTAGGAAACCTCCTGCCTTCCAAGACAGGATATAAGCTTCCTTATGCTTTTTTACAAAGTCATCGATGGAACCATCAGCTGAAGAAACTGTTGAGTCGCTGGTTGAAGATGTTGTTTCTACGGCACCACAATCATTTCTTCCATTATTGGTTACAGCTCCCATTATCCCAACTAACATGGTTATCCCAACATTGATAATTAATAGGAGAGCCACAAAAGGAATGAGGATCTTCAGTTTAAATATTTTTTTCATGGATACCTCGCTTATTTACCACAATCCTAATATTGTTCGCAAAATTCCATAAAAAACTAAAAATACAATAAATCCTATTCCAATCTTCTTGAGACCGTTCAAAAACTCCTTATCTCGTTCTTTTTGTGCTTCCAGGCGTTTTGGATCAGATTCTCCCTCTGAAGCGAAATAATCTCTTTCTTGTTTCATGCGATATTTACGAATCAACACATATTGATCAAATCTCTGCTTAGTCCTTGCAATCATTCCTAGTTTATTTTTGGCCATTCTGGTTTACCTTCCTTTCTTATTCAATACCGCCATAGCGCTCAACTTCAGGGGCTAACAGCTGTTGGTTAAAGACTAGATTTCCAACCCCCGCAATGTTCATGAATAACTGCCCTTTCGCTAGACGAGGCAAAGTCTCTAGTTCAGACTGATTCATTGATCCAGATAAGGCGTTGGCTAGTAGAGGAACACTGGTTTCATCCGTCTGAGCAAAAACTCTATATTGCATCAGACCAAAAATCCTCTGGACTGCCGTTACATACGGATCCTTATGAGTGCCAATCCCTGTCTCAAACAGAATCCCTCGTAGTGAATTAACAGACAATACAACACCAGCAAAGTTTTCGCCCATTGTATCAATCATATCGGCCAGAAGGTTGACACTACTTTCATGCTTAGGATCAATGAGTGTCTGTGCCCCACTAATATTAACAATATAGTGCTGCATATCCATCTCCGTTAAGTCAGGACGTCTCTTCAGTAATTGCTTACAGCGTTTTCCGTTATTGACAATATCAGCTGAGACAAGTGAAAGAACAGAGAATATCTGAACATTTAACAAATGAGGGGCGTTCTTCAACCCTGAGAAGTCAAATGTTACAACTTGCTCTGAAGAAATATCTTGAAATTCGGTTGTTCCCTCGAAAATTTCTGCGTTTGTTGTCAATAGTTCGTTAAACGTATTGTAAATACGCTTAACAGCCTTGTGCTCAGCTTTATCCGCACTAGTTTGTTCCAGTCGACGTTTGTAGGCATCAACAAACAAAATAAAATCAGACAGAATAGGATACTCTTCCTTCACAATATCCGTCGCTTTCAGTTTTTCTGGATTCAACGAAGGATTTCGAGCCCACAACTCTTCTTCAATATAGAACTCATTCAAGAGAGTTCCAAATGTGATTAAATCGTCTCCTGTCACTTCATTATTCAGGAGTTTATAGATACTCTTCAGTTTCTCGATGTGAAGGTTGTAAGATTTCTTCTTATCAATTTCAGTTCCTGCTTCATTGGTTACTGTTGGAAACACCTGGAAGATATTGATACGGTTAGACTCCCCTGATAAATCAAGAATCAGTCCATGTTGTTTTCGTGTCTGATCAAGAAACTGACCTGTAGCATCAAAATTACGAATATAATGTCCCTTCGCATAGAGACCGTCTGTATGTTTCATAAGGAAGGAACGCTGTCCCATCTTTGGATTTCCAGATAGAATCATAAAAGATCGTGTTCTTTTCTCGTCACGTTCTAGAAAATTGAAATTTACCGCTCCGTTGGTTGGAGTCCATCCAAGGTAGAAACCCTTCTCATCTTCTAGTTTCGTATGATTAAAGAAATATCCTCCAGCTATTGAGTGAGCTGGAGTCGGTATCCCTCTTCGATGGTTGGGCAAATCAATCTGATATTCGGCTGGAATAAATGGAGCATGGTATTCAAAATCTAATTCTCCAGATAGAATAGTAGATTTGAATTTCGACGTTTTGTCTTTGACCTCTTCAACCCTCTTGAATAATTCTTCTTTGGTTGATGCAAACACAAAGACACGAATATACATTCCATACATAGCTATATTTTGCTTATCAATTTCACGGCTTAGTTTATTCAGATTTTCAATTTCATCTAGTTCTTTCCGATTATTGGTTAGTTTGCTATTGTTTGTAATTCGTGTTGACTTCTCTTCAATAGAGTCCTCAATCTCTTTTTGAAGCTGTCTATTATCCTCCTTGTACAGGGACAGGAAGGAACGTGTCCTAGAGATCAATAACAGTTCGGAAAGCCAAAAACGATCCATTCCTTCAGTTGGATACTCATAATAGTGTAAGACCGTATGGTATCCATCTCCACTTATCCAGGACCGGTCATCCTTTTGAAAATCAATATTTCCTTGCGGTTGAATCTGGCTAAGAAAGGCAAGGTCATATCCTTCATTTTTTAGTTGTCTTTGTCTACGTTTTGATAAATCAGGCATGCTATCTCTCCTACACTTTCTCATTCATATTGTTGTATTGCTTTATAATCTGAATTTTCTTCCTGTAGCTGATATCTTGTGGAACAAAATCATTATTTCCATAGGTTTTAGCCTTCCGAACCAATTCGTCCAATTCAGTTGTTGTAGGCGCAAACAGCCACAGAATGAACTCTGTATTATAGACTTCTTGTCGGATGCTTTCTTCAACTTTGATTTGGCTTTGAAGCCAAATTTCACGATCCTTGAGTTGTAAAAAACGTCTCTCATTTACTGATAGCTTAGACATATCTTGTCGCACTAAATCCAAATGATGGCGCAAGTCAAAAATTTGCGTGTCTGTATTTGTTGGCAAAGTTGTCGTCTCCACTTGGATATTCGGCCCAAATCGAGTCAACCAGGTTTCAAAATTTTCAATGGTTCTCATAACTTCGTTATAAGACATCGAACCTAGATCTTTACCTGGTATCTCCATCAGCTGCAAGTAACCATAATCAACTAACTGGATATAAGCCTGGCTGTTTGGAATGATTGATTTTACATCTAACAACTCAACGCAAGAATGCAAATCAAAATATTCCTGCGTTTGTCTCTTCGTTTCTTGAATACGTCCCAGCGGACGTTTCTCATTTTTGGGGTATTTAATTTGTTTAATCGCCATTATGGTTTTCTCCTTCTGATGTAATTTAAGCTGATATAACGTTTTCTTCTTCGTCTGAAGAACAGAAACATGCTGTGCCAATTCTTTTTGCCACCGTTGGCTGGCAATACAAGATATAAACTCATAATTGGTGTCAACAAAATGAATGCGAACATCTGTATCCACTGACTTTTAGGAAAGATTTTTAAGCCAACGCTCAAAGCGATTACTCCAGTAATTCCTACAAAAGCAATATCTAGAATAAGAAGGCCAATAATCTTGATTTTGGCATAGATATCTCTAGGTACACCGTATTTTTCACCGTACATTAATTTCTCCTTTACATTTGTTGTGACACTCACATTATAATGAATAATCGAAAATATCTTTTAAAGGGACAATAGTATTTTTGCCATTATCTTCAGGAAAGAATTGTATAAAAAGTTATATACTTTTTTGCACAATAAAAGAAGCCTCAATCTTGAGACTTCTTAACTAAATCAAAGAATGATTCTTCAGAAAGGAAAGTGATGAATTGACCTTCTGATATTCTTCTAAGCGCTGCATCATGCTTTTTAGACCTTTTATCTGGATCAAAAAGATTCAACTGCTTGTGTCCTAAAACCAATATATCTGTTTTATTAGATACATAGCTTTGCACGACAGCTCCTTTACTTTCTAAAAATCGTATGGATTCTTCTCGAGTTAGAGGACGTAGGCTTCCTGTGATAACAATGTTCTTCCCTGTTAAATCCATAGTTCAGCCTATTCTTCTTCGTCGTCACTCTCAGCGCCAGTGATATGACGCCCTCCCTGCATACGCTGTCCTGCTTGTTGCATTTGTTGGTTCATGTAGTTCATTTGATTCATACTCTGTTGAAATTTTTGTTGAGAAGAATCAGGCTGTGCAGGTGGAGTTGGATTTTGGATTGGTGGCTCCTTTCCTTCAGCTGAAGACGTCGGATTGATAATAGGTGCTTCTGCAGGTGGAGCTGGATCTTGAATTGGTGGCTCCACTCCTTCAGCTGAAGGAGGTGGATCGACAACAGGCGCCTCCGTTGTTCCTGAATCAATTGGAGGCTCAGGAATATCAATCGGCCCAGGCTGACCAATTCCAGGAACAGCATCATTTTTCAGAGCGTTATAGGTCGCATTTTGAGCAGAGGCAGCCTTATCATCCAGGTTATTTAAAACGTTGCCAACTGCCCCTTTCGTATTTTGCATGGCTTCAAAAGCTTTCCATTCTGCCAAATCAACCATATTGCTTACACCACCTTTGGCCGCATTCATCAAGCCCTGGTCTTTTACAGAGTTCAAAGCACCTTGAATACCACCTCCAGTTTTGGCAAGACTATTTCCTAGGATCTGACTTCCTTTAGACAGGGCATCTGGAGCTTTTTTAGCCATATCCATACCAAATTGACCAAGCGCCATACCCCCATTGAAGACACCTCCTGCTCCAGCCGCAAAGGCATTGCCCATCATCATAGCACCGAGCAATTGTTGAGCTGTTTCACTATGACCTGTTGAAACTCCAAGCCAGCGCTCGATCATGGCCACTCCTTGCATTGCCGCAAAGAATACCCCCACATAGACAAAGGCAGCTGCGAGACACTGTTCCCACATGTTCAGCCCATCAAAGAATCCGCCAGAAAGCTTAGATACTGCTGAAACAGATAGGATTGGCAAATCTCTGAAAATCTCAAGTGTTACACGCATAATGATAACTTCAAAGAAAATTCCTGCGAAAGCACCACCAATCGTTCTTAACAACTCTTTGTATTTCTTTGAGTTTGATAGGGAGCTATAACCAAGAATCGGAGAAATCATTGCTTCAATCAGAATATCAAAAACTGATTTGACGAGCTTAATGATCATGCTGACCAAGAGAACAACAAGGATAATGTACTGAAGAAACATCCCTATCCAGTTGACTTTATAGCGCATATAAACGGATTCAAAAGCACTCAATTGATTAATGAGGCGGTGTTCTGTAATGCTTTCAACTCCAGTGTTATTAGAATTCAACTTATGGAGGAACAAGCCCTTAATCCCTGCTATTTTGTCGTCTTCCTGCATCCTCTTTAGCATTTCTGGATTTGTTGTACCATAGTTTGCCCCAAAATCAATCTTGGTCGCAAAATCAGTCGTGTCCCGCTGTTCAGGGTTATCCGTGATATTATTGACAGGGGTAGATCCCTCTTGAACAGGCTTGATATAGCCATAATCATCCATTGGAAACAACTCCGTAGAAAAATCCTTGTAGATCAAGACTTTTAAGTCTACCACATTATTTTTCATGGGTTGAAGAGCCAAGGAGGAAGTTGGTTTACTGCCAGATGGCGCTTCACTGGAGACTGTCTGGATAGACATGGCATCCTGTGCCACTGCTGTTGAGATAGTGGTCAAAGCTAATGGCAATACGGAAGTTACAGCTGTTACCAAAAGGAAATTCGTAATAACCCCCTTATACTTTACTGGCTTAGTAAAAACTCCTGCGACGGCTGACACGACCAAAATCAGGGTGAACAAGGACGTCCCCAATAGCTGAAACCAGTAAAAGAACTGGCCTATAATCGTCTTCTGGTCGCCCAGATAACCGAAGAGGCCAAAGAGCTTAAACATATTATTAAAAACATGTTCTAGACTAGAAGTGATTTGATAAAGAGCCTTGGCAATCCCTCCTGGTAAATAGGTGAGAAATGCCATAAATGCAGGAGTCGGTTCTAAATAGTTATTCCAATAGGAATAGAATTCTGCCAGCTTTTTTGCATTCTCACCTGTGATTTCACCATTGAGATTCTTGACCTCATTCACCAAATCTGAAAAGGTTTGATAGTGCACTAAAGATACCTTCTTTCTTTTTAAGATACCCCTATCATATTCAATAATGGCAAAATCGTTTTTAAAGGGACAATGAAATTCTGACAACAAAAAAAGTCTCAAGTAATTGAGACTTTTTAAATTAATCTGCTGTTCCATTGAAATCATAGAAAGCATTGTCTTCTTTATAGCCACGAAGGAGTTCAATGATTCGGATTTTTTTACCCCCCTCAGTCAAGACGACTTGATAATAGGCACCTGCATCCTCAGGCTTATCTGCATTATCACCAACAGCGATTGTAAAGTTATCCTTTCCTTTCAGCTGACTTTCTAAACTAACAATAGTCCCTCTGAAAGCGGCTGGAATAGTCTTTACTTGTTCCTCTGATAGTACACTGTACTTAACACTTCTACCGTCATTATTTGAGATGGTTCGCTTTTCTTTATCAAATTTCAAGGTAGTTCCTACTCCACCCTTAAAAACAGAACTATCAGAACTATGTTCTGGTGAAAAGCCTGTATAGCTATCTTTTAGCACATTTTTAGCAATAGAATCAGGTGATTTTTGACCACAAGCTCCAAGTAAAATCAAGGCTAAACCTACTAAAACAATTCTTAAAAAGTGATTTGCTTTCATCATTTTTCTCCTAACCATTGTTTATTTTATTATAGCAAACAGCTTTTTTTCTTGCAAGTGTTTATATAACTTATTGTATATCTTTTTAGATAACTTCATCTGCAAAGAAGTCGTCTCCATCATCATAATAATCATAGTCACCGTGAATGACACTAGCTACAGCCGCCTGGAATAGTTCATCTGTAGATGTAAATGATTGGGATTGTACCTTTTGTCCTTTACTATGACGACCTGATAGTTTAGGAGTTTCCCCATTGTTGCTGAGGAGAGGCATGGTCAAACGTTGCCTCCAGTCTATGATGTTGTTGAAGGCTGTACCTGCATCAACTGCGATCTCCTGAAGTTCTAGCTCACGGTGCGCACTTTCGACTGGAATATCCGCAAGAGTCATCGATGTATCAAACTCCTCTTGTAAAAACATGTACTTGTAAGGGAAGCTGTTCTTATCATGTGCGAAGATTGGATCCGTTGTGACCTTACGTCCAGCATTATCCCGTCCCTTGACTCCACGTAAGATAACCGCTTCTCCTTCCTGGAGCTTGGCCAATTGTGTTGGTGTCAACAACTCTTGTTTTGGATTCTCGACAGCTACATTTGGATTGGCTTCGTCCAAGATATTGCTGGAGCGCCGTCTTCTGGTGATGGTACGTGTACCCAGGTCAGCACTAAATTTCTTATTGGTATCTGAAGATGTTGTTTTAACATAAACCTTCAATGAACAGTTGTCCATAATGGTTCGAGCAACATTTTGGCCGTATTTATCATCCAATTGCTCCAGATTTTGAATCCATAGGTAATAGAGAATGTTTTGTCCCAATCCAATAGATATTTTTGTATCCATGTGAGGAATCGCAGGGATATTTGTAAACTCATCTAAGATATGGAGAATCCGATTAATACATTTACGACCACTTGAGAGAGCAAGCTCATAGTTAGCATTGAATAGCTGATCTAAGAATAACGAAACAATCCCATTATACTCTGTTCGGTTTGGCGGTGTTACCAGGTAAATGACTTTTGGTTTATCTGAATAGACCAGCTCAATATCCGACTCCTGGAGAAGATTTTGGGTATCTTCTTTATTCTTAAGGACGGTTATATCGATATGATCTAAAATCGGCTTCTTGCTATACTCATCTAGTTCTAGACTATCTCCAACTTTTCGATAGACTTTTTCAGCTGAAAATTGGAAGACTTGATCTCGAACAGGGGAATGGCCATTATTCTTATGGTTGAAATCAATCGTTACCGTAAACTGATCTGGAAGTTTAGGCTCAATGGCATAAGTAAGATAGCCTTCCCCATCGACTAAAGCCGTCGCTTGCTTTATATAATCGACTTTCTTCTCGACTTTCCCCCACTTCTTCAATCCTGTAATCGTTACTTTAGCAGTTTTGTGCTTAAATTCGTTTTTAAGCTGACTGTTGGTGCTTGATCTCAGCTTGACAGATAATCGACGTGGGAAGCCAACAGACTCTAAATCAATAGAGTTTTTTGAAGTCAGTTTGGCCACGTTGTCTTGCAAGAACAGGTTGATTCCTGTCATCATGCTAGAGTAGACATTCCCTTTAGTCTCATCACCACCAAAGTCTGAAGCTCTAAATTCAATATCCGCCATTTGTCTAAATTTCGAGAATTGTTTTTGATTGACTTGTCTCAAATTATCAAAATAGACTGTGATTTTTGACTTCTTCGATACTTGTTGTTCTCTGCTCGGATTCTCGACGATTTCTCCAGCACCATCTACAAAGACTTCTTCAGACCCCATTGTCGCCAAGAATTTCGCAACGTTAGGGATTGTAATGGTATCCCAGGCATCGTCTTCACCATTTTGATAGGTTTCATTGGCTCGATCCATCAAAGCCATTGTCAGAGCGTTAAATAGGGATATAGAAGACTTACGGAAGTATTCCGCATTTCCCTTCTCTCCTCCCTTTTGTTTGGGATAAATGGATTCTGCGACTGCATTGACATAGGTTTGAGTTTTCTCATAGTAGCCCTTCTTTGCGGCAGCGATGGCTAGAGCTAGCGGATTGAAAGACATAGACCAATCCATATTTTGGAAAGAAAGAACATTGACATCATAGTCACGTTGCCTCATGAGTTTGTAGGAGGCTTGATAATGTTCCCCTTTCGGGTCTGCTAGTACCATCGATGGCTGCAATTCAGCACGACTGTTGATTTCAATTGCTGGAGTAATATGACCTTCACCCTTACCTGAACGAGTCATCCCAATTCCTAACAGATTCGTCGGCTTATCTTCAATGTAATAATATCCAGAAGGAAAAGCTAACATGCCTAAAATCCGCTCCGCATTTGTCACGTATCGGCTCATTTTTCTATTTTGCCATAACATTTGAGTTCTCAGTGTTTGTCCTGCTAAATCATGAGTCAGTTCATGAAGTACAGGGGCTCCACCTTCACCTGGATAAGTTAAATCTTTATTGGGGATCTTTTTGTATTGACGACGAATTTCATCAATCGTCACAAAACGGTCATCTCCTTCTTCATTGTTGTTATAGTCTCGAAACTGCTCGAAGTTCACCCAGGCAGATTTCCAGGCGATAACTAATCCCAGTAAAAAGATTGGAAATGCTAAAATCGGTGCTATCAAGAAGACTTTAGCGTTCAATAAACTTTGAAATAAGAGGCTGTTTAAGTCAAAGTTTACGGCCTTACTAGCATCTTTAAACGACCATATACTAAAATAGAGAAAGCGGATTGTAGCCCTCAAAACAGTAACCAGGTAATTGGTTAAGATAAAAGCAATAAAGCTAAAACCTAATCCCATATAAACAAAACTACGGTAACTTTTAAAATAAAGAATGGGTTTCATTTCTTTATCAAAACGTTTCCGTTCCCGTTTTACAAAGGGAATCATATAAAGAATTCGAAAGAGAATATTCCAAAGAATGAGGGAGACAAGCGCAATGATTTTTGGAATCAATAACTTTACCCATTTGAACAGCCCTCTGGCTGATTGCTTCCATACCTGTTCCCAATCAATCGCATTGCGACCTTTCCAACTTCTTTTAAAAATCTGCTGAAGAAAACTCTTGCTTTTTAGTAACCGCTGATACTGCCTTAAGAAGTAAGGTTGAAAGAGTCTGAAGAGGTAATAACCTGCGACTCCTAAAAAAAGTAAGGTATTGATCCAACTGGCTCGAATCAATTGGATAAGGGTATAAAATACTACTTCAAATAACTCAAACAAACTACTACCCCCTTACACCTTCCAAAAACCATTCCATTTTTCGAGTATAGAAGCTCGAAAAGAGAAATATGTGAAACTGTAGCCTTGGAGAGGCTTTCTCATAACGGTTAAAATAGTTTTCCAACCATTTCTCTCCATCCAACTGAAGAACATTCAATCGACTGGATCGACTTTGTTCTAAGTAATTGGTCACCTGAAGAGATTCTGCAATCAATTCATCAGACAGATAATTGTATTTTTGTCTTGCCATTGTTGCACTCCTTTCTTATTATCTCTTAATTCCCCTCTATTCTAAAGGATAATATCAAATTCTTTGTTAAAGGGACAAAAGATATTATTGCATAAAAAGTTATATAACTTTTTATGCAATAAATAGACAATAAAAAAGCATACAAGTGTTCTTGTATGCTTTCAATCCCTTTAGAATGGGGAATCCGCATCCATTGGTTCAGGATAGGATGTAGGAATAGAACTTGGTATCGGCTGAGAAAATCCCTGTTGTTCCTGCTTACGTCGATTAGATGCTTCCTTATTTTCAAGGAAAGTGATTCCTCCTTGTTGGTTTGGGGAAATAAACTGATACGTCCGATGTTGACCTTGTTCATCATTATATGGTCGTTGGATAATTTCTCCTTTTAAGAGGATCGGAGAGCCTTTTGATAGACTCTGAGCCATCAATTCTGCTTGTTTTCCATAGACTTGTACATGGAAAAAACTAGAAATTGGTTTATTTGTATCATCATTCATACTTGAATCACAAACAAACTCAAATTTGAAACTGGCATGACCATTTTTAGTTTGACCTACTGCATCGCTTGGGATGAATGCAACACGTCCAGAAGCAATAAATACTTGCATTTTTTCTCCTTTCAATAAAGACCACAAGAGAGTTATATCCCAGCTTGTGGTCATCTTTCATTTTAGTTCGTCAAATTAGTTTTCTTTCGACTTACGAAGGCCTGCAAGACTCAATAATCCCAAAATCATTCCCACAACTGGAAGCATACTTGCTGCTGTTCCAGTGTTTGGCAAACTAGTTTCTTGTTTCTTGTTCCAAGTATAGTTATAAGAAACAGGTACTTGAATATCTACAGGTTTAGTTTGCGCTACATAAGACACAAGTTTACCAGTTTCGTCATAGACTTCGATAGGTGTTTCGCCAGCTTCAAGGATAGCTTTCTTCTGCGCTTCAAGGTCGGCTAAATGCTTAGCCTCTACTTGTGCGCTATACAAAGCAAAGAGTTTGTCATAGGCTTCTTGATCGATTTTCTTCTCCTGCTGCAACTTGTCAAGGATAGCTTGTGCTTCTTTCAAAGCAGTTTCTTTCCATTCAAGAGTTGTTTCTTTTTCAGCAAGATCTTTCTTAGCTTTAGCCAAGTTAGGCTCTGCATTGAGTAAGTTTTCAAGGTCAGTCTTGGCATTTTCAAGAGTTTTAGTTGCTTGTGCTACTTTCTCCTTAGATAGCGTGAGATTTTTCTCAGCAATCTTGATTAGAGATTTCAACTCTTCCAACTTAGCATTCTCAGTTGCTAGGTCGTTTTGAGCGTTAGCAAGGTTAGTTTGCTTATCAGCAAGTTCTTGCTTCGCTTTTTCAAGGTTTTGTTGCTTGATTTTAACGTCAGCAGTTAAGGCATCCAAGGCCTTTTGAGCAGCCACCAAACGTTGTTGTGCTTTCATTTGGACTTTCTCCGCCTGATCAAGTTCAGCTTGTGCCAAAGGTGTTTGTAATGGTGTTTCTTCAAGTCTTGAAAATTCTTCCTTAACTTGCTCTTCTGTAGATAAAGCTGTATCATATTCTGTTTGAGCTTTTCTCAGATCAGTTTGTGCATCAAGATTATTTTTCTGTGCTAAACCAAGAGATACAACTGCAGCATGATAAGCCCTAGTTAGAGCCTCAGCTGAATTAGGATTGCTCAACTCTGTCTTATCAAGTTTCATTCCTGAAACTTTTGTATCTGCTACTGTCAACCAGTGAGAACTTGTGACCCCTTCACGTTTCGATAAAGAAAAACCAAAGTAATCTTTATTCCCTGAAGACATTTGCGATAGCCCAGTTATACTCTCAGCATGCTGCCATTCTAAGCCATTAAACAAAAACTTAACAATACTCTTATAGATAAAGCGTTTAGCATCATCCATAGTATGAATTTCATCACCACTATTGACACCGTACATATTCTCTAAATATTGAGAAGAATTGTTCTTTGATGAAGGCAGACCATATTCTCGGGCTACGTCATTGATAACCTTTTTATCATGACCTGCACCAAACTTCCAATTATCAGAAACATAACCATCAGTTACCTTTTTAGCGACATCAAGCATCCCTTTTGAGACAACTGTTTTATTTGTTCCAAAACGTTGACGGACTTGATTCAACAAATCATTCGTAAAGAAAGCCAATTCCATTTGCTGTTCTTTGGTCAAATTATTTGGATCAACAGAAATTTGCTGATCTTTTTTATTGGATTTAAACTGATTAAGTTCTACATTTTCCTGATTGACTTGTTCAAGTTTGCGCTGTTGTGCTGCATTATGTTTATCCCAAAGAGCCTCTTGCTCAAGAATACTGTACGGATTATTCACATAAGATTTTAGTGCTTCCAAATAGCTGTCTGAAATTTGCAAAGTATTTATTGAATTATACTTTGCTTCAGCATCTGAGAACTCCGATTGGGCTTTATTGAGGGCTGATTGAGTTTGATTTGCTGTCTCTTTTACTTTAGATAATGCATTCTTAGTAGTTGAAACAACAGAACTAGCCTTTGTAACTTTTTCTTGTGCCTCAGCCGTAGCGTGAGCTAAGTTTTTGTCAGCAATTTTTGCTTGGGCTAAATTCGCATTTTTACTTTCTACAGCCGCTGATGCCTCTTTCAGTGCTTTTTCGGCATCTGCTTTTTCAGATATTACTTTTGCTTGACCTGTACCGTCAAGGATAGCTTGTGCGTTATCTACATTAGTCTGTGCATCTCTCACTTCCTTTTCAGCAGTCGCTACCTTGTTCTTAGACTTCTCAACCAATTTTTCTTGATCTTTGGCTACTTGATTCGCTTTGTCAAGGTCGTTTTTAGCATTTTCTTCTTGCTTTTCAGCATTCGTCTTACCAGTTTCAGCATCGACAACTTCTTGCTTTTGCTTTTCAATATTTTCTGGTGTCGCTTTGTCCTTGACTGCTTGCGCCTTATCTAATTCAGACTGAGCATTATCCTTTTCGGATTGAGCCTCGTCTTTTTCAGACTGTGCACGGTCTTTCTTAGCTTGTGCTTCATCTACTGCTTGAGTAGAAGTATCAAGTTTATTTTTAGCATCTTTAACTTGTTCTTGAGTGACAATAATTCCACTAACTTCACTCGTAAAAGATTGCAATTCTGTGGGAGCTGTTACTACAGGTATTTCATCTGCATGACCGATCGTACTTGCTAGACCAAAACCAATAACTGCTGTCCCTCCAACTGTTAATTGTACAGTTTTTTTCATTTTATTTTTCCTATCTACTTTTAAAAAAAGGTGGCAGTTCCTGTTACTATACCACCTTTTTTGCAGCTCACTAATCTATTTTATTCCACTTCTTTCTTACGCTTCACACCAACTAAACCTAGCATAGACAAAATACCAGTACCAACATAACCAAGCATACTAGAAGCTGTACCAGTATTCGGAAGTGAAGGTTTTTTAGGTTCTTGTGGTTTTGGAGGTTCAGGAGTGTGAGTTGTGACTTTCGCTTCCATTTCTTGACCATTGATCACATTCACAAATGTATTTTCAACATCACCACTTGCGATACGTTCTACTTCGATATAGAAATCAGCGTCAAACGTTCCTCGTACTCCAAGAGAGTTCAAGAACTCTTTGTCAATGGTGTAAGCCCATTTACCATCTTTTTCGTTCCAAGTTACTTTAACAATTTTCTTGATAAAGTCAGAGTTTGTACTTTGGTCAAACTCAAATTGGAAAGCATAAACAGCACCTTTAGCAATCTTATCTCCTGCCTTAACCACTTTACCATCTTTAAGCACTACATCATAAGGTAATGTAAGGTCTTTTTCAGCCGTATACTCAGTACCCTTGATAATACCTTTCCAGTTGCCAGTATAGCGATCATGCTTCACATCCAGCTTATCTACGCCATCATATTGATACAACGTATGGTGTCTTTCTGGAACAGTTGCACCGTCAAGAAGGTACTGAATCAATTCCCCAATTTGAACTTCTTTACCATCAAGAACTTTCTTACCTGCTTTATCAAGCGCATGTTTTTCTGGGTGTTTTGGTTTAGGTGGCTCTGGTGTACGAGTAATAACCTTAGCAGTCATTTCTTGTTTATTAACAATATTGACAAAAGCATTCTCAATCTTATTACCAGTTTCAATACGCTCAACTTCGATGTAGAAGTCTGCATCAAAGGTTCCCTTAACTCCTAGAGAGTTCAGGAAGTCTTGATTGATAACATAAGACCATTGACCACCTTTGGCATCCCACTTAACAGACACAAGTTTCTTGATGAACTCTGAATTTGTACTTTGGTCGAACTCAAATGTAAAGGCATAAGAGCTACCTTTAGCAATCTTATCGCCAGCTTTTACAACTTTACCATCCTTCAGGATAACATCGTATGGCAACGTTAGATCTTTTTCTGCTGTGTATTCTGTACCCTTGATGATACCTTTCCAATTACCTGTGTATCTGTCATGCTTCGTATCCAGCTTATCTACACCATCATACTGAGAAATAGTGTCATGTTTAGCTGGAACAGCCACACCATTCAAGAAATATTGAATCAACTGTCCAATTTGAACTTCCTGACCATCAAGAACTTTTTTACCATCTTTATCAAGCACATGTTTTTCAGGCTTGACATCTGGAACTTCAACAGTTACCAAATTAGACTTATGATCAATTCCAAAATCGATCTGATGGAAATCGTTTTGAACCTTTTGACCTTCTTTTACCAATAATTTAGCAAACAAATCAAAAGTCACATTTTTACCCTTAGAAACATAGTTCTTGTAGTAAGCAGCGTTGTCTTTTGGAACCCACATGTAAAACTCACCTTTAGGTGACAAGCCTGCTTCTTTCAAGATTTCATTGACAACATCTGTTCTTCCCTTGTCTGAAAGAACATGATACATGTCAAATAGTTGTTTCGCATCTTTTCCTTCGTCGTCAGTTGCCTTGATTTTGGCATTATCAACGGTATAGGCACCGTCTTGCACATCGTCTACAATCGCAAAACGTTTTGCGATTGATTTAGGGGACGCAGTCAATTTTGAATAAGGAGCATAATCCGTTTTCAATGTAAACTTCACATTCTTATCAAATGTCTTAGCCCCATCAATGTTATTTCCATGTGTATCCTCAATAGATTTTTTTAGATTTACAGATGGTTTGTAGCGCAAGTTAGCATAGTGAACATGAACCGTACGACTTTTTACTTTACCTGGCTCAGGAAGATATTCAGGATCAGGAATTGTATCCTTTTCATGCTGCTCCAATTCTGGCGGATGAATTTCATCTACCGTCTCCACGATATTATTATTCCCCCAAAGTTGGAATGTATATGTTGCTTCATACAATTCCCTATCCGAGTAAGGTGGTAGACCTTCCGCTTTTCGTTGCGCATCATAATACTTACGATATGCTTCAAATTGTTCCCGTGAATAAGGTTTAAATTCTTTTTTACCAGCATAATAACTCAAATGTCCTTTTGAACCATATCCAATAGATACAATCGTTCCAACAGGCGTATCATAAAAATCGTTTACATCTGAATAGATTGGGTCACCAGCTTTATATTTATCTAAACCTGTACTGTCGTCTGATTGATATGTACCTGACGTTTTCACACCTTTCCAACCAGTTTTATTTCCAAACGCTGGAATAGGTGCCTCTTGAACTAATGAATCACTAGGTGTTTTTACAATACCTGTCGAACCATCTTCATAGGTATGACGAATAGCCTGAAGATAATCAATATCTGAATACACATCGGCACGTCCAATGTTTAATGGCTTGCCAGTTACCTCATCAAAAAACTCATAATCGAAATCAGGATTCAAATAATTAAATGGGCTAAATCCAAATGGTGAAACACCTTTATTTTTCAACCACCAAACCCACAAACGACTGTAAACCTGAGAATTACCTTCTTTTTCAAATTCCTTGGTAGGTGTTGATTTTGAAGTGAATTTTACAGAAATTGTTTTTCCAGATACAGTCTTACCAATTTTATGCAGTGTAAACGAATCGCCTTCCTTAATATTTTTTAGAATTGTACCACCGATTGACGTAGCATTTTGACGAGCAATTTCCTCTTTATCAATCATATCTGGACGACCAGGTTCAATCGTAGTCTCAGAAGTAGCCCCTAAAGTACCTTTAACCAACTCCAAATCTTTTACTCCTGAAAATACTGCTGTAAGTTTACCGTAGTATTCCAAAGACCCACGTTTTGTTTCATCATAGTCACCATACAAAGTAATATTCGGTGCAGTTGCAGAAACACCTTTATTTTTAAGCTCTTCCAATTTTCGTTCATAAGCTTTTTTTTCTTCAGCATATTTAGCTAAACTTTCTTTATTACGCTTATCAATCTGATCATTCTTTTCTTGAAGGTCTTTTTTAGCCTTCTCATGAGCCTGACGAATCTTTTCGTTTTCATCCTGAACACGCTTCTTCTCCGTCTCATTATCCACTACATCTTTCTTGTAGCTAGCAATTTCAGTAGAAACCTTATTTGCTTGATTCGCATAATCCTTTTCTACATTAGCTTGTTTCTTCGCAAGTTCGTCTTGCCCCTGAGCAACACCTAAATCCACAGAAGAATCCTGTTTTACTTCTAAACCTGCTTTCTTAGCTTCAGAAACAGCTTTATCTACAGTTGAATGATCTACTACAACATCAACGGTAGTATTCTGCTTGGCAGTTTCGTCCTGCTTAGGTGCTTCTTGTTTAGGTGCTTCCTGAACAGTTTTTGGCACATTTTGATTTGCACTCAACTCATCAGCAGATACACTACCTGATGAAAAAGCCATAGCAAGAGCAGCCATACCCAAAATTACTCCACAAGCACCGTAGCGCTTCACCTTACGAATTGATCCAAATACTTTTGTTTCTTGTGTTTTAAACATTTTTTCTTTTCTCCTTTAATTAAAATAATTGTTTCTTGTAGAAATAACTTACTGCTGTAAGCAATAAGCCGCCGATTGCAGCTAGGAAACTTTGTTCTGATCCTGTGTTTGGCAAAGTTACCATTTTACCATCTGCAGTTGAAACACTAATGGTCTTGTCTTCATTTGTAACAGCTCCAAGTGCTTCAGGAGCAACTACAGAACCATCTGAAAGGACAAGATTTCCATTTTGAGTGCTGACAATGGAATCACCTGCGCTGGTTTGAACAGGTGCTTTTGTCACATCATGAACGACTTGTCCTGTTGAACTTGAAGTGGTTCCAATTTGTGACTTCCCTTGTTGGTTCGCTTGATCAGTAGTTTTTGGTTGTTCATCTGGAACACCATCTAGGCTACCTGCGTTATCCTTATCTTGCGCCTTGTCTGAAGGTGCTGGTTTATCTGTTGTCACTCCGTCAAGACTTCCCGCGTTGTCTTTGTCTTGTGGTTTATCTGATGGTGTTGGTACACCATCGAGGCTACCTGCATTATCCTTATCCTGTGGCTTATCAGAAGTTGCTGGTTTGTCTGTTGATACCCCGTCAAGACTTCCTGCGTTGTCTTTGTCTTGTACACTTGGCGTTGTTGGGTCAACTGGAGTAACTGAAGGCTCTGTTGGCTGAGTTGCTGGTGCCTCTGTTTCTGTTGAAGCGCTTGGTGCTGTTGGCGTAACGACTTCTGTTGCTGGGGCAGAAGAATCAATTGGTGCAAGCTCGTCTGCTGATACATAACCAACTTGTGCAAGTGCGATAGTTGAAAGTGCTAGTGTAGCTAGTACTTGTTTCTTGTTCATTTTGATTTTTCCTTTTCTAATTTTTAAGATAATTTGATTCTTTTGGTTCTGTTTCTACAACAAATCCATATTTTGAAGAATCAGAAGCTTTTACATCAAAGGTTAATCTAACGCTAGATGATTTATCCCCTTTTTTGACGGACAAGATATAGGAAACCGTATATTTTTGAGTTTCTGAATCATAATTCAATTTCTCTAAAATAACTGATTGTAGAATCCCTTCTTTTGGTTTGGTAAATTTTGCATCACCTTCAGAAAGAAAATCTACTAGATTTTCTTTTTTGCCCGAGTAATAAGAAGGTAAGAAATGACGACTAAATACATCAACTTCATTTTTCATTGAGATAAGATGTTGAGTATTTTTTTGTTCCTGATATAAGAAATTTACTTTTTCAGACTGGCTTGATAGTTGAGCGAAAGCAAAAAATACACCAACGATATTTACTACTGCAAGCACTCCTAAAAAACCTAAGAATAGATAAAATTTCTTCAGAGAAACTGACTGCTTTTGAGATACGGGAGAAACAACATCTGTTTGATCCCTTGCATTTGGAACAGGTGGTAGGCGATTGGGTTGTGAAACAGCCATCGTCTCACCTTCAGCTGGGAAAATAGGAAGAGAAGAATCAGACAATCCCATACTTTGTTTATATACAGGATAAATCTGGTTCTCAAAATACTCCCTTTTTTCTTGATAGCTATAATTTGCAAATTCAGAGCGAGTAAGTATCGCTTGAATGAGTGGAAGCAAGAGGTTTTCATAGTCTTCAGTAATCAGAAATGGACTAGCATAAACCTCCCCTTCTGTCACCACACTTTTCCCTTCCAGATGAGCGATTGCTACTTTTTTCAGCTGAAACTGACCATACATCTGTTTCAACTCTCTAAATAACAACTCTGCCTGTTGAAATGTTAGGTAGGGCAAACTTTTTGAAATCGGCTGAGAAAAATCAGAAAGATAATCCAATGACTCAATGATAGCAAGTAACTCACGATCATCCTCTGGACCTCTTCCATCTTCCCAGGAGATTTCTAAAAATAGATCATCTGTAATCGTACAGCGATCTTTATTAAAGAGTGAAAAAGCCATAAATCACCACCCCTTAACTTTTCACGAAATCAAAAATCCATTCAATGATACTTGGTCCCGCTGAAACACCAATAATTGCAATTGCAATTGATACCCAATGTTTTTTCATTGAGGCTTTTAACTCACGTCCACCAAACGCATAAATGAGCGAGGTGACAACGGCAGCTAGACCAAATAGCGCAACACTGACTAGCTGAACTTTTGTAATTCCTTGTTTTGCCAAGTTATCCGACTTAACAAATGGATCGTCCGCATACACTGTAGATCCTGTTAGGAATAGGGAAAGGCTCAATAAAAACATCTGTGATTTTGTTTTTACTTGCTGAAGTTGTCTTGTCAAATAATTTTTCATAGAAATCCTCCTTTGTTTTTTTGACAACGTTAGTATAATAGATAATTGAAAAAAATTTTTTAAAGGGACAATCATTTTTTTAAGGTGAGTTTTAAGAAAATAATGCTTCACCAAATGACGTTTTTTCAGCTTCGACTTCAAATAATATTTCTCTTTTATCTTCACGGTGATACTCATCTGGCGCATCACCTTCTACCCAAAGATGAAAATGATACTCTTGGTTGGGATCAGATAAGTTCAGAAACTCTTTAGAAATTAAAGGAAGTACTTTATGCTTAATCACTCTTTCCAGTGGCCGTGCACCATCTTTTATATTTGTTCCTACATCCAATAAATAAGTAACCAAACTTTCTTCATAAGAGAGAGTCAACTTTTGATTCCTCATTCTTTCTTCAATTTCTGATAGTTGTTTGACAATAATTTCCTTATTCACTTCCTCGTCTAACATGTTGAAAATTAATTTATATTCAATTCGATTGAGAAATTCTGGTCTGAACCTAGTTTCTAACTCCAACGTCATGCTCTTTTCAAACTGAACTTTGTCCCTGTCGGTTAGCTTTTTAAAATTCCCTTTCAATTCGTACTGCTTAATTATTTTTTGAGAACCAATATTCGTAGTAATAATAACGATTGTATTCTTAAAACTCACTTGCCTTCCAGTTGAATCAGTCAAGCGTCCTGCATCAAGCACCTGCAAAAATAAATCCACAACTTCCGAGTGTGCTTTCTCCACCTCGTCGATTAGAATAACGCTATATGGTTTCTGTTTAATCTTCTCAGTCAATTGACCTTTCGTTCTAGTTTGACGATCGCCAATCAGCTTTGTAATATCTCCTTTTTGCTTATACTCAGACATATCAAAACGAATGATTGCCTCCTCATCATCAAACATCCCCTCTGCCAATGCCAGGGCAAGCTCTGTTTTCCCAACTCCTGAAGTTCCTAAAAACATGAAGGAAGACAAGGGCTTTCTTTGATCCTGTAAACCAGCTTGTGCAACAGTTATAGCATTGACAACAGCCTCTACAGCCTCATCTTGGCCTTTAACACGTCGTGACAGCTTTTCTTTTAAACCATCTAGCCTTTCCTTGTCACCTTTCAAAATCGTCGTGACAGGAATACCTGTTTTATTTTTCAGCACCTCTGCAATTTCTTGTTTCCCGACATGGGCTAATCCATTTGTAGAACAAATTGTCGCTGCTTCATCTATTAAGTCAAAGGCTTTATCAGGTAAAAATTGATCAGGTATGTAGCGGACGGATAGAAGTACAGCTTGTTTTACAGCATCAGAACTAATAGATACCTGATGAAAATTTTCATAAATGGTTTTAGCTTGTTCAAGAATTTCAATCGCTTGAATAGTTGTTGGTTCATCAACCATAATCGGCTGCATTCTTCGCTCTAGCGCTCGATCTGTTTCTACATATTCATGAAATTCATCTAAAGTAGTTGCGCCAATCAATTGTATCTCACCACGTGACAAAACTGGCTTAATAATATTTCCAGCATCCAAAGCGCCCTTATCTGAACCACCAGCACCAACAATAGTATGAACTTCATCAATAAAGAGAAGATTCTCTCCTTTGGTTTCTACCATCTCCTCAATAATTTTTTTAAACTTAACAATAAATCCTCCATCATCATCTGACATTAAACTAGATAGTTCCAGAGAGCGCACGGTCAAGTTTTTTAATTTTGGAGACACCTGGTTTCTTAAAATGGCCAAAGCAAATCCTTCAACAATAGCTGTTTTTCCAACTCCAGCTTCTCCTACCAAAATAGGATTATTCTTAGTTCGCCTGAGGAGAGCGGTCTGAACAGCTTCTACTTCTTTATCACGGCCGTACACCTGATAATCTTCTGCTTTTTTTGAAACTTTTTCTGTCAAATTATCTGTATAACGATCTAAATAGGGTGTTTTTTTCTTTTCTTCAGTAGTCACACCTAATCACCTCTTTCTTTTACTTCCTTGATTTGAAGAGTGAGCTTATCTTTTATCGCATCCACAAATTCTCGTGGATTGATTGTACCTTCCCCTATCTGAGATAGAAACATTTCCCAGCCTCCTGTTGTTTCTGGATCAGAGAACTCATTGTCATAGAGATAATTGATAAGTAAATAGGCTTTATTGGTAGGCGTTAATTGACCTGTTTTTTTATCTTTGACAACATAGCCCTTACTCTGAATTTTTTTAATGATTTCTCCTCTAGTAGCCTGAGTTCCTAAGCCATATTTAGGAAATATTTGGCCAATCAATTGGCTTTCAGTTAATCGTTTAGGTGGTTTTGTTTCACCTCCTACAATCTGAACTTGTGTCTCAATCCTATCTCCTATTTGATAATCAGGAACTTCAACAGAACCTCGTACCTTTCGAGAACTCCATTCAGCCCATCCTAATTTATGAAGTGTTCTACCTTTTGTTTTAAAAACAAGACCATTATTTTCTACTTCAATTGTTTTGGTTGAATAATAACAATCATCAGCAAACATCAAGATCGCCTGCTTCACAACTGCTTCATAAATCAGTCGTTGGTCAGTTTTTAAATTTGAAAGGTTTGGAACTCTTTCAGTAGGAATCAAGGCTGAGTGGCTCGTACCAGACACTTTTTCATCATTGACATAATCTTCTCTAGGCTCCAAAAACGCTGGCTGAAAATGACAATTAATAGCTTTTTGATAGGCAGATAGATTTTCTTTTAAATCATCAAATTCAAAACGACTGATGTATTCTGAGTCTGGTCGTGGATATGAGAGAAAACCTTTCAAATACAGTCCCTCAACAATGCTCTCTGTTTTACTTGAGTCAAATTTCCAGGCGCTTGCTGCAAAACTTTGTAATGCTGACAAGGTAAATAGCTGTGGAGCAGATTTCTGATGATTTTCTATCTCAACTGAGGAAATAACAGAGGTGGTTGATAACCCCCTTGAAGAGGCTAAAACAGCCTCACTATCTTTAGTTTTATCTTTGGTAGTAAAGAACACCCCATTTTTCTTATCCTCCAGCTGAAGCTTCCAATATTTTTCTGGAGTAAAGTTGCGAATCTCTAAATCATTCTCACAAATTAGTCTGACCGCTGGTGTTTGAACTCGACCAACCGATAGATGGCTACCTTTTGTTCGAGGGAGTTGTCCTCTTGCTTGAAGATCAATCGTTGCAAGAGGTGATAAATTCATACCTACCAACCAATCACTTTGTGCACGTGCTTCAGCCTCTAAATAGTAATTATAGGTTTCTGAAGGTTCCTTCAATTCCTGAAGAGCTTTTTGAAGAGCTTTCTTTGTCAAAGAACTTGCCCAAATCCGTTTCCAAATTTTCTCCTTGCCTCCTGGGATGTGCGATAAAATAGAGTACGCAATCCGCTCTCCTTCTCTATCAGCATCCGTCCCAATAATCACTTGATCCGCTGCTACCACTTCATCATAGATTCTCTTAAATTTTTCTCTCGAATCCTTGTCCTCTTTCAGATGTTGCTTAAATGAAACATTTGTAAGAGGTAATTTCTCAAGCGACCAATTGTCTGGTTCGCTGTATTCAAATAGGTGCCCTTCAGCAGCCACCACATGTACTTCAGCTGGAAAATAGAGTGACTGCCTAATGACATAGACACCTCTCTTCTTACTAAATTGTCCCAAAGCTGTAGCGTAAGCTTCTGCCTGTTTCTCTTTTTCAGCCAGAATAACTATAACCATATCATTCTCCTTCTACTTCATTTTCTGTCATTGTAAGCTATAATTAAAAAATCTTTTGTAAAGGGACATTAACAAAGATGAGAACAAGTTCATATCAAAGAACAACACAAAAAGTTATATAACTTTTTACACAAAAAAGAGGCTCTTAAAGAGCGCTCTTTTTAGACTTTAAGCCCCTTCTTTGGGCTTTGGATAAAATTTTGATTTTGTACCACCCGTCTGTTTAACTGGTAAGGTTTTGTATGTTGTTCAACACTTTTTACAATCTTAGATACTGTTCCATGAATCCGTTTCATAGATTGCGCTAGTTGTTGATCATCAAGAGAGGTCAAATTATCAGTCCAAATTGCCATATAGCGAATGGCTTTCTCAGAGGTATCTAACCCAAAATGCTTAGAAACGAGATAACTTGTCATCTCAGCTTCAAGTTCTCTACGATCTTTTGAGACATCTTCCTTATACGAATTAGCAAATTTAGGATTATGTAAGGTAGCATGCGCCAACTCGTGAATGGTTGTTGCAACGACTTCACCAGGAGTATTATCTGGATTCAAAAGTATCTTTTGTTCATCTGGATAAAAAGCTCCTTTCGCACTCCTCAACTCTTTTGCATCGTCTTGATAGATTGTTACCCCAATATTCTTAGCATAGTCTGAAAGTCCTTCAAGCACCTCTTTTGTACGAATATGATCCATATTAAAGTTATAGTGACGATTTGGCATCGCTTTGGGATAAAATTCAGGCTTCAAGGTTGTTTGGGACAACTCAAATACTTTATACGTAGCGAATTTAGCTAAGCCTGTATTTGAATCTCTTTCTTGGAAGAAGCGAGATTTCAATTTTCCTTCTTTCTTTAAAACCTTTTCTTCAGGTGTCGCTTCAGAAAGTCTTTTATATTTTGGATTGCCTTTTCCATTTTTTACCTGGTTCCCATTTTCATCCAATACAGGAATCATTTCAACCATCATAGGTCTAAACAAGGTAATATGTGATTTTTCTCCTGTCTTAACCGAAAGATTGTTATGGACAACTTCTCTTGTTCGACCTGTTTTTTTATTGGTATAGGTATTTCTAGTTTCAAATACCTGATCTGAAGTAATCCCAAGAACTTCCCCCATCGATTGCCATTGATTATAGGTTGCGACTGCACTCGCTCCTGGCCACTGTTCCTGAATCAAAGCTACATTTCTAGGAGAAAGTTCTGGAAACTTACTCATAAAATTCAGATACTCTTCTAACCGTTCTGGTGTTTCTGTGTACTCCCTCACTTTTTGAAAAGCAACTTCACTCAATTCATGAGGCGTTAAAGTAGCATAATCAATACTACTTGAGTTTACTTCAGGGGTTTCCAAATCCGAAATAGATTCCTCTTTCAGAATCTCCTCTACACGCTGAAGCAAATTAGTTTTAGTTTCTTGCTTAGAAGATTGAAAAGCTACCGTTTTTCTTGTATCAGGAGTTTGACCCTCTCCTTCTTCTATCAATCGAGCTGATTCATTCGCTTCCAGGGAAATTTCCTTATTCACCACTCTATTTTCCAGCTGAGAAAGAATTTCTTCATCCATCGATGCTAGTTCAGATTGACCGTTGAGTCGACGATATCCTAACCCTAGCATTTGTGAAATTGGTGTAGTCTCATCTCCAATATCATAACGAATTCCCTCCTTAATCAATTCACCACCTGGAGCATAAACATCAAACTTAATTTTGGTAGGAGGGATATAGCCTTCAGTATTGCCTGCTGTTATTTGTTTTATTCCTTCTTGATGAATTGGATAAAAGTCCTTATTGGCCTTATATAGCTCCCTAGCAAAATCTTGATAAGATATCAGCTCTGTCTCTTTAAATGGCAATTTCGGGCCACCTGGGCGATCCTCAGACCATTGAAGGCGTACATGGTAGTTCTCCTTATAAATATGATCTTGTGTCCATTCTTTATAAAAATCTGAATTTGTATCTAGGAGATAATCTTTCCCAGCTGCAGCAACAATCTGATCAAATTTATCATTGTACTGTTTCGCATAGTCAAGATACTGATTCCAGGCTTGATGAAATTCTTCTGGAGTTTTTGAAATGTCACCTGGCACACCTAAATTATAGACAGTATCTAAGACTTGAGTAAAGGTAGCTGAATCAAGTGAGGTTTTATTCAGTGTGTTCTCTGGAGCTGGTAGTTCAGGTTCATCAGAAACCTCCTCATACTTCTTATTTTTTAAGATAGATAACATTTCCTCGCCACCATCTTTAACATATTCATCATTAATCGATAGCTGTTCAATCTGGCCATCACGTTCACGGAACACACCAAGAATAGGTGTTTTATCTACCGTATCTAGTTCCTTGGTAATTTTTGTCCGAGACTTAAAAACTGATATTGGAATATAGTTTTCTTCCTCTAACTCTTTGAATAGCAAGATAATATCTTTATCATCAGATTTTATAAGACTATCAAAACGTCCACCATATCGCCTAAGATTAGTTAAATCATCAAAATAGAACGAAGTACTTTCTGTTGCGACTGAAAGATCTGATAAGACCTTTAGTTTGTCAAAAGCCGCATCATTATTAGCCAATAAAATATTGTCAAAATGCCCATTTCCTTCTGCAAAATCATGTAAAGTTTTCTCAGGTGTCTGCCCTAATGCAATTGGCTTAATTCCTGTTAGGTGCATGAAGTGCTTTTCTTCAAAATGCACTTGTACAGTCTTATCAGGGGTAACATAATAAATCTTTGAGTTTGCCAACTCATCCAAATAATATTGTGCTGCATTTTGCAAAGCTAGTCTACGGATTGGACGATTTAATTTAGTTAATTCATCCAAGGAAATAGAGTGATAGTAGCCATCATTACTTGACTGAAACTCTTCATTTATGGTAAAATAAAGTAAATGAGAGGATGTCGTAGGACGACTGGTAACAGAGCGTTCAAAGGTGCCAACTTTTGGTACGGGTGTGGGACTGCCTTCAGCTTCGGGCTGTAAAGACCCCAGACTACCACTGGTCCTCTCATTTTTTTGTTGCTCCAAAATCACATCTAGCTCTTGAGATTTCTCAGGGGCTTTTTCTTCTGAAGTCTCCATTATCTTAATAGGATGAGTCTCAAGACGTGACATCAAGTTATTCAACAATTCATGATTTAAAACCACTTCTCCCTCTTGCCCTTCCAGATAGTGGAACAATGTATTTGGAGTTACCACAAAACCATAGGTAAAATCTCTTTTACCCGATTCAATCAATGGATACTCCAGCATTCGCTCAATCGATTGTGATAGATTATCAAGGGTTCTTTCACCAAAATAGACGCCAAAACTGTCACTTGAAAGGCTTTCTATCTGCTTGTTACTATTGTAGGCTGCTATTGCAAGTTCACCAATAAACTGGGTTGAAATATCTACTCCCAAAGTTCTCTGATGAGGTTTCAATGCTTGATACAAAGAATCCTGCTCAGAAGTCCCTTTTTTCTTGTATAAATCAACCGTTCGATCATCAATAGAGGTTAAAAGTGAATGAATAGGAGACAATACTTCCATTCGTTTAGCGTTGAGGTATTTAGTAGGATGGCTATTTCCTAACTTCGCAAAGACATCATACAGATAGAAATCTGGTGCAAATTCGATTGATAATTCTCCAGATTGAATCCGATTATTTAATCTCTTAGTTAATGCTTCGTTTTCCTGCTTTACCTCTTCGTAGCTCATCAATCTTTCAGCATTCTTTTCTGTATTGGCAATAGATTCTTGATTGCTTGGAATATGTTTGTCTTCCATAGTCAGATCTGTTTCAGAGGATCTAGTCGACTGAACAGAAAAAGAGATATTATTCCAATTTTCCTTCAACCATGTTGCATCTTCAGGAGAAAGGTGGCTGGTATCAGGAAAGGGACTTGATTCTGATAAAGTTGCTTCAGCCTTTTCTTCAAATTCTGATTCTCGACTATCAGATTTTTCTTCCTGTTTATTCTTTAGAACATCATTCCAGTCTGTTTTATCTTGCCCTGGTCTTAGTTCTGGTAGATCCGAATTGATAACAGCTCCTTTTGCTTCCAATTCTTGAATGAATGTTCTACCTGCTTTATCATTATCTAAAGCTAGGGTAATTAAATCCGCATTTTTCCCATCTTCAAAAAAGTGATGATCAATAGCTACTTGAAGCCCGTCTGCCATTTGTTCAGGTGTCCATCTTAGTGGTTTTCCTGAAATTTCAGCTTGAATTTGAGATAGATGACGCCCAATAGTCGATTCTTTCAAACCATCCATAGAAACTAATCTGACGTCCTGAAGACTATCCTTGTGCAATTCATAGTAGGACATTAAATCGATTGGACTCTCAGTGAAAATCAATCGTTTTGGACTGCCAATATCAACATGAATACCAGTCATAGGATCGGAGTTTTTCATAATCACTTTAGCATATCCATGTTTTGGCCACTTCTCCCAATTTTCCTGTATTCCTTGTAAAGAGGCTCCAACAACTTCACCTGAAGAAGAAAGGGACTTGAATACAATGACTGGCTCAATCGCATTTGTTGAATTTCCGCTATTACCTTCCGCAAAGTAGTCAAGTTTGGCATTAGCTTGGGCTAAAACGCCCTGTTCCAAAAAATAATCAATCGTTTCATCGGATAGCCCACGTTGATTTCGTAAGTAGTCTCGTCCAGCTGATAACGGCTGCTCGTATTTCTCAAGATAGTATTTAAAATCCTCTTGAGGCCTTTCAACCATTTGAAACTCTTTAAAATTTCCATCATTTAAAAAATCTACCGATTGGTTAAAATCTACTTCCTTTATTGTCTCAACCAAAGAAATCGCATCTCCACCCGTATTTCTAGAAAACCATTTCCATAAATTCTTATCAGGTGAAATAACTAGGCTATCATGTTCTTTCCATCGATAGTCTCGTCCAGATTGAACCAGCTCCATCTGGAGCTCGTTTGCAACATCCAAAATATCTCTAGAACGTGCAAATTCAACACGTTCTCTACGACTTTTCCCACGTCTTGATTCTTGTTCTGTCATATAAAATCTCCTTAAAATCCTTCATACTGTGGTTTGTACGGCTCTTTCTCTGCTTGTAGAAACGTTTCTGGATCTAAGTGAACCAATTCCCCTACTGAAAAAGATTCAAATAGCTCAGAATTTTCCTTAAAATCTAGAACCATTTCTAAATCAGAATTTCTTCCTTGACCCTCAAAATGCACTTGCTTATTATCGGCATTCATTGCCGTAATTAACCATTCAGCTGAAAAGTCAAAGGCTTCAACTGCTACATCTGGAAATACTAGCTCCATTTTTCTTCTCCTTTCTCTTTTTATCCTTCTATTCTATGTAATAATCGAAAAATCACAGTTAAAGGGACAATATAATTCCATTTTCAACAAAAAAGTCATTGCTTTTACAATGACTCTTATATACTTTGTCCTTTTTCCTCAAGTTCTTGCCTCTCATCACTTCTCTCACGTTCCATAAGGGCTTTTTTATTTGCACGTTGGGCCCTTTGAAGAGAATTGGTCAAATTTCTCATAAAATCTGTATTGATGATTGCTTTGCCTTGGGATTGTTGGACGTTTTTTCTTTGCAAGTTCTTCCTTTCTTGCATTTTATGTGAAACAGCTTGAGCTAACTGACTTTTCTGATTGCTTTCTTCCTCTGGCAATATTTTTTGATAGAGTGATTTGAGTTCAGAAAATCCTTTCGCATTCTCCCGTTTTAATTTTTGAATAGTCGTTTGATCAGTCGTTTGTGAAATTTCCTTGTTTCGACTGTAAATCTGATGTTTCAGCTGAAAAATTGAGATATGGGTCTGTAGTTCTTCTATATAGCTATCTTTCGTAACAGGATAGCCCTTTAGAATAGTCAGCACTCCTTCATCTTGAAGAGGTTGAACTGCCGCTAATTCTCCCTTCAGACGTTTAATAGGTGCTTGAATTGTTAATGAATCAGCCTTTTCTACTGAAAAAGAAACACTATCTTCAAATTGGTTAGCAAGAGATTGTTTTAAAGATTGGTCTGCTTCACCTAGTTTATAATTTGGAGTCAGTTGCAATTCAGTCAGCTTCAGTCTTTGAAGAATCTCCTTCTTTTTCAATTCAACAAATGGCTGATCCGTTTCAAGTGGTTGAATTTGATCAAAAAGAGTTTTACGAACTAATAAACTACTTTGTTTTTCCTCCAATAAACTCAATTTTAAAGCATAGCGAAATGTTCCTAACTCCTGGCGCTCTTTTAATGATCGATCACTTTTCTTTTTAGCTGCTTCTACAAGATCTTTCAAATCAGCCGAAGAAAATAGCGATAAGTCTCGTAAACCAAGTTGCTTCTTCAGTAAGTCTTCTTTCATCTGACTCACATCATAAACTAATTCCGTAACATATTCAGGACGTCCCAAACCTGTTCCGTGTTTGTCATAAGCAGCATAGACTGGTTTTGTAATTTCAATGGGTTTTGCCCCATCTTTCAAATCATAACCCAGTTTTTTCCAGGAATCTAGTGTTTTGATAACACTTGCATTTGGATCCTGTTCTAAAATCCTTTGTTGGTTCTTTACTGAGAAATTGGCCAAATTTTTTTCCAGCCGAACGTCAGCTATTTCAGGAGCATTCTCACGAAATAGGTGCAAGATCTTATTTGCTAGTCGTTCTCTCAATTCCTTCTCTCGACTCGCTATTAATTGCTGCAGATGATAGCCTGCAGCCTCCTGTTGTGTTTTCTCAAAACGACCATCAACTTTCCGAATCTTCTCGTAGGTTGATTTTTTTTCAGCTGAATAAGCTCCTCTATAGGTTTCTAGAAAGTTCTTCGTTTCTTTCAGAAATTCTTGATAGAGCTCTTTCCCATCATTTTCTAAATAGGAGTCCAGATAGCGGTCAAGGAAGAATTTACTGACTGCAAAATCTCTTGCATTTGATCCATAACGCCATTTTTTATCCATTGGCAAATGGTTGTAAGCCTGCTCCAAAAAATTTTTTTCAGCCGAAGAACGAACCTTCTGATCTCTAAATACAGAATTAATCAATTCACTTCTGATATTCGCCAAGATTTGTTCTCGTCGAACAATCATTCCTCTAGTCTGTTCATTCAACAGACCATGAAAAACATCACTTTTAAAACGCTCAATAGTTTTCTGGGAAAAGTTTCCTCTAAATTCCATTCGTCCACGAGGTCGATAGAAAATTTTTTCTCTTGCAGATTCAACTTCAGATAAACCAAAATGCACATGAATATTGTCCGTGTTCAAGTGAATATTGGCCCACCAAAATGATGAATCAGATAAGCCTTCTTTTTCAATCAACCTTGGCAATGCTTCACGTATGACAGACTTGATAGCTTGCTGATCGACTTTCCCAGTTTCCAAATCATATAATCCTTCTTTGGCTAAAAAATCATTATCAAAAGAGATAACACCCTGCCATAGAAGAGAGCCATTTTGATAAGCCTGTTCTAACTTACTTTTCAATTCAGTTACTTTGCTACGTTGCAAGTAATTGGCCTCTTTTGTAAAAATCGCTGTCATCTCTTCATTTTGGTTTTCAGTAGCATAAGAACGATTCATATAATCGATGTACTCCTGGAAATTAAGTTTTGTTTCTGGAACTTCAGCTTGGATTTTTTGTAGTTCATCTTCAGTTAGAGACTCAATATTTTGTCTGTGCGTTTCTAAATTTAATTCATTATCAACCTCGACAGCTTCGTCTCTATTGGTGTAGTCTACAAACCCACTATTTGCTTCTGTATATTGCAGCATGAAGGTAATACTTGGACTAGAAGATACGTTCATTATTTTCCTCTCTTTGAATTAAAATAGTCCATTTTTTCTTAAAAGAGCATAGTCTTTTAATAACGGTTGTAATTCTTCAGGTTCAACTTGAAAATCATTGATCCACCGTCCTGATTGAGAAATGTGTAATTCTTTTTGCTCTTCAATAAATTGCATGGGAATCAATAAGATATTTGGTTCTTCTAACTCTGAACCACTTTCTCGTTCTAAAAAGGCGACAATAAAATCTTGATTTCCTTTTGTCCTCAATTGCCAGTGATGAGAGTTCCCGTTTTTCCTTTTATACAATGAGCTGTATTTTACATCAATCGTTAGACCATCTAGCCAAAAATCATATACTGGATTATTTTTCTTGAAATACTTATTCGCATCCGTTGCATCTGGAACATATTTTTGAAAAAGCTCCTCGGCCATTCCCCCGAGCTTAGCTGTCCTAGAACCATACTGAATTTTATCTTGAATTTTAAGGCAGCCACTCTTTATTAATTTCAAATGAGCTATATGAGTAGGCAGCCCTGACTGTTTCACCGCTTCATGAAAATCTCCTGTTTCTAAATAGATTTCAACAATATCTACCATTTACTGTACCTCAATGAGAATGTTTGATAGTTTGACCACGTGCAATATCTTCTTGAATGACATCGTTGATTCTTGCCATCAATTCATGCTGTGTAGGATCCAATCGTGAATGAATAGATTCCAATTCTTGAACATCAAAATCATCTTTCGTAATAGCATGAAAGTTGGTTAGCGTTAGATAGAGAATTTGATCAAGTTGACGATGAATTGCCTTGTTATCATTTCCAGAATCAAAGGCATCCCCAAAATTTTTTTCCAGCTGAGTCAGTCGCTCATAGAAATTTTTTCCTTCTCCTAATTCAATAAAAAGTTTATAAAAAACTTCAATCAAAGTGACAAGCGTTGCTGAATTATTTCGATACTGTTTCTGCAAAGCAGACGATTCTTTCAAGTAGGATTTTATTTCCTTAAATTTTTCATGTGTTTCTTCGCTAAAATATAAGCTAAGTCTTGGATTCATTTTTCCCTCCTCAATTTTTCTGAGATGATCCTGTCAAATAATTGATTTTGTATCCTGGTTGAATATTAAAGATATATACATCAAATGAGATCTCATCATCTTCAATACTCTGTGCTTCCATACGAACTCCTCTAGCAACTAATTCCACATTTCTAAATATAGGTGTTACTCGATAGCGGACATGGTGGTTCGTATTTTTTATGTAGTTAGCAATCTTATTTTCATAGTAAACCATTGATGATTGTTCATCTTCAAAATTTGCATTTAAAGCACGTGTACCTGTAAATAAATTTTTAGCATTCGCATTCTCTCCACTTAATTGAAAACCGATTAAGTGAGAACGATTATATAAATAATCTTCTTTTCCGTTGAAAATTATTTTTTTATTTTTCCATCCTGTTGGTGTAATAGACGAAATAGATTCTCTATCTTCAGTTGGCATCAAATCTTTTCCCAACATCGCTTCAGCAATTCCTACACGGTTTAAAAAATCTAGATCAGAATATTTTTCCCAGCTGCCATTTTCTAAACTCAATTCGTCTTTTGTAAATTGTGATTTTTCATTGACGACAATCACTTGATTTTTTTCATCATACTCCTTCGATTTCAAATCATCATTTTTCAGAGTAGGATTCAAATTTGAGTTGGAATTTTTTTCTTCAGCTGAATCGGCTATGTTCAATTGATTTGGGATATCATTTTGTGTCAAGCCAGATTTGATAGCATTAAAATTGTTAGGTTGTACGATAAAGATCGCAAGAAAAATGAGAATGATGAACAGTGATTTATTCTTCTTCATTTTCAAACACCACCTGACCGTCGTTCAGCTTCAAGTGCTGATACATCATCCATAAAACGTAACCAATTTGTGGTTAGTTCGTTTACAATATCTTGTTTAACATTTAAAGCTGAAAGAGAAATTTCATTCTTCAACATCAATTCTAAAATCTGACTTTGTTGTTGTTTGATATCAGATAATGTTTCTGCAAATTGATTATTGTACAAATTTAATCCGTCATTCATTACGATATTTTGAATTTGCGATAACATAAACTCATTGAAACTTGAATAGTTATATTTTTTTGAAATAGCCTGAAGTTGTTCAAACATATCATCAGGAACATTTCTAATTAAAAAATTTTTAGTCATCACTTTCCACCTCCCCTTCATACTCTAACCAACGTGAAATATGATTGCCATAACGATCCATTTTTTCTTCAAATTCAGATAGTATCCTTGTCTGTTTTTTCATTTGTTTCAGAACATGGTCAGAAGCTAATTTCATATTTTCTAAATGAGCCACATACAAATCTTGAGCACGATTAAATTTTCCATACTCAATTTTTTCACGACAGATTGAGAGCAGAAAATCATTAAATGACTTGGCTTTATTTTTCTTAGCTAGAGCTTTTAGATAGCTAACCTCTTCCTGTGTTAATCCTCTAATGAGAATGTCCATCTGTATCCTCCATCTTATTATTTATTGTCCCAAAAGCAGGACTTCTTTTTTCTTTTGTCGAAGCAAAAGCAAAAAGAAGCAAAAAAGAAAACTTCAACCTCGCAACATCACGAACCGATACGGTTCTATTTTTGCGGTTTTTCAACACACTAACACACACAGAGGGACTAAGGTCCTTTTTAGGTGTGTTGTGGTAGAAAAGAGCATAAGGGAAACTGATATCACGTTCCGTGATATGTTGATAGTATCAACGTTTCCAATGATATCAATTTTCTCGGTTTCACCTACTTACACACACAAGCTATACTTACCTTTACACACTTTATAGGTGTTATACTTACACTGTTTTTATTCTTTACATACTTTTACATACACCATTTTTGACTTTATTTAGAAGTTCAAAACTCAAAAATTAAGACTGATTTTCAGCTGGAAGAGAGCCTTCTTCACGATTTTTCTTCGCTGCTAAACGTTGTTCTTTTTCCTCTTCTTTGATGAGACCTAGTTCCATTTTTAACTCTTCAAAAATCGATTCATACGACTGATTTTTATTTTTCTTCAATTGAATTTGAACATAGATTTTACCAATTTGTTTTTGAAGATTCTCTTCTGCTTCTTTACGTTCCTTTTCCAAAAGGGCAACTTTTTTCTTTGCCTCTTCTAGTTGATTATCAATTTTTGTTAAATCATTTTTAGCCATGATTACTTCTCCTTTTTATTTAATTAATCCAATTGTAACCGAAAATCTCAAATTATTTTTTAAAGGGACAATCATAAAAAATAAATCCCCTTAATTCAAAAATTAAGGAGATTTTTGACTGCTATTTGTTGGTAAACACAAACTCGCTCATCATCGAAAATGCGCTCTTTGTTTCACTTTTTTAATTCATTTCTACAGTTTCAATAGGATTTGAAAATTCAAATGTTCCATCTTTGACTGCCTGTTTTTTCTTATCCAAAGACTCTAATTTAGCCTTTAACTTCTCAATGTTTTTATAAGCTGTTTCAATAGTTCTGTTCTTCGTTTCGATATTTGTATCCAGCGTAGCAATATTCTTTTGATTGGCTTCGAGATCATCACCTGTTAGATATTTTGCTTCCGCTTGAAGACTCGCTTTTCGTGAATTATCATCTTCAATTGATTCCTTTAATTGAGCAATTGAGGTTGTCAATTTTTGAGACTGTTCATTCTGGAAATTGATCTCTTTTTCTATTTCCTGAAGAGTAAATTCTTCTCTGGAGACAACCTCAATAGCTTTAATTTCAAGCTGAGTATTTTGAGGAGTTACAAAAAATTGTACAGTGTCATCTTCTTCAGATTTCTTCTGAGAAACCTTTTTAGAATCACTGGATGGCGATGAAATATTCACATCAATTGAACTAGAAGCGACTGTCTGATTTGTCACATCGATCGCAAATGCACCAAAATTTTTCGGAACTCCTTTAATAATAACTGATACTTTATTATCAATGATTGGGACAACATCCATTTCTATTTTTGAATCTTTATGTTGCGCATAAAGTTTCCATTTCAATCGTTTGGCATCGATGCCCCGATCTATCGAAGTCGTAGCATCTTTCGTCTCAAATTGTAAAACAATAATTCCAGTATCTGGTGAATATTCCTGGCTGACCAGTTTCATCTCACCACTGCCATTCGCAAAAATCTGCTTTGTTTTGAGTTGTTCTGAAGTATAAGTTTGTCTTTGTGGCGAGAAAATTGCTCCCATCAAAAGGGTCAACCAGGTCACAAACAACATTGAGAAAATAACTAGTTTTCTCTTAATAATATTCTCTTGAAACCAAACTTTAATCTTAATAAATGGTTTCAAAATTGGGCTAGATTTTATCTTTTCAATCCATCGTTTTGCTGTCTCTATCATGATAGATTTATCCTTTCTATTCTATGTGAAATAATGATAAAATAAAATAAAAATTATTAGTGAGGTAATTATTTATGTCTTTTCAATCTGCTTATAGTTTAGAATTAAAACAACACGTAACTCCAAAAGAAGCCTTTGATTTTTCCTGTTCTCTAATCGGAACTCCTAATCATTTAACTGATGCCAAAAAATTTCAATGTGGAGAAAAATGCTCCTTCAAATTAACCTTAGCTAACTTCAATAATCCAGACTTTAATAAAACTCCCTATTTTACTCCTGGGGCAAGAAATCAAAAACATGACCCTAATAATTGTCAACGTATGATTGAACATTATCAACAAAGGGAACAAGAAGTAACGTCTGAAAATCATATCTCTTTTTATCGTGAGAAAAATAAACTGATTATTGACTTAGACCTTGTTAAAGGGAGCTTGGCTACTATAACTAAACCTAGACAGAAAGACGAATCCAATTTTTCTTCTGAGTCAAATAAAGATGAAATTCATCGTCAGAGCTCTCATTCCTCTCGTACTGATGAGGACAAGAGGACTTTCCGTAGCCATGTGAAACAACTCAGAGACTTAGTCAATTATTTTTTAGAATACCAGTCTGGAGAGAAGTATACATTCTATGATAAATATAAAAGAGAAATCCAACTCGAAAGATACTTTGTCAATCTAAAAGAAGCAAACCAAAGAGGAATAAACCTAGAAGATGTTCATATCTATTATGATACTGCAACAGTAAAGTCTATTGACAACAAAGAGAACCCTGAAAAAAGTTATTTTTTAGTTAGATTCCATAGTTTATGCACAATTGAACAAGACTCTAATTATCCAACTATAACGATTAACAAAAGCCTCGCTAGCCATCATGGAGTTAAAGGAAAGCTGAAAATATTAGAAAAAGCATCAAAAGATAAACAACCTCTTAAACTATTTTACTTTGGAAAGTTTGTTAAGCATAGTTCTAAGAAATACATTAATCCCGACGTAAGCTATGAAGATATTTTGGACTATTTAGTCATCAGTTAATATTTCAAAATCTAACAATTCTTGATAAGTGAACTCTATAATTTTGTATGAACCAATAAATCTAAAATTCTCTAGAAAATGATTTTCAACAGCTTCCCTAGCTTCCTCAAAACTATTAAAAACTCTTGTACCGCTGATTTCGTCTGACCAAGCTAATTGACCATTTTTTTGTTGGACTAACCAGACACTTTTTCCAACATTGATTTGCATAAGAACAGCGTAATATTTTTGTTCCATATTCTTATTTTCACCTTTCTAATTCTACATAGTATCTATTTATGGTTTTATAATAATGGCTTATCTCTGATTCCCATGCTTCTTATATCCTTTCCAAATAAATGAAACCTTACTTTTCGGCCAAACACTTTTTAGTAACATTAAGAACGCTAATGGTAGCCTTTTCGTTTTAATTTCATTTCCAAAGTTATCACATATAGTTATCCTGAAGAGCGGTACAAACCAGATCGCAATCAAGATAGTTCCAACCACGCCATGCGCAATAGCATTTAAAATTTGATACATACTGTCTCCTTAAATACAACCTAACTTTTCAGGTGCCAAATCCAATGTTAGCCAAAGAGCCTCATCTTGAGAAATATGTGTTAGTCTTCCTCCCTCATCATTAAAACGATGTAGGGTAAACGTTCCATCTGATAATTTTCCTAAAACAACCATTCCTTCATTTGTCCTAGTACGCCATAGTTCACAATCATTTTGAAAGGCTGTCTCGGCCCATTTACTTAGCTTTACCCTTTTAGTCATTTATGGCCTCCTGAATACTTTTCTCATCTGCTACAATCTTTTCCTCTGAATCTCTTGAAGCATATAGATATTTCTTTATTTTTCCCTTACGAATCTTAATGATAGTTGCAGCTTTTTCAACCTGGTATTTTTCTACCAACTTTTGACCTTCTTCTGTCTGAGTGTCAATGTAAAATGTAGGATAGGAACCTTTATTGGCTGCATCTACAACCACACTTTTTCCAACCTGACAGTAAGGACAATCTTTTTTATAAAATACTAGATTTACATTTTGATCAAGTACAGTATTCTGGTATTCCTTCTGAGTAAGGTGAGGATCATAATCTAAGATAAAATAATCTTTATACAGCCTATATCCTCCTAAAACTGCGAGACTCACAAGTAAAATGACAAGAAGAGTCCCTAGAGCTAACTTAACATGCGTAAAAAGCTCTTTCATCCTATCTCCTCCTCATCCATAAAATCAAATATGGAACCTTGAACATAATCAATCTTGGCCAATTCTTTTATTTCTAATTTCAAGTTAGTGAACGTTGTCATCACTTCTTGAAAGAGTAAAGGATCAAATTCCTCGGAATCCAATACACGGACAATTGGCAACATTGGATAATGATCTCTCAACTCCTCCTGCAGGTAATCTGAAATCATTTTATCATTCGAGATAACACTATCTACTCTAATGATCGCTGGAATGCTAGAAATACTCTCCTCGTTTTGATAAAAAGTTAAAGCCACATCCCCTGCAGAAACAGACTCAAATTTTAAATTATCCGATGAAAGCTTAAAATAATAAGCCAATGGTTCCTGACCAACCCCTGTTAGGTAGTATCCTCTAATGATTTTGAATAACTCTGACATCGACCTTTCTCCTTCCTAACAAACTTTTAAAAGTCTAAACGGAGCTTGATACACGTCAGGATAGTGAATCAATCTCTTTTTTCTTTGTTCAGGAAGTGGTTTACGGTAATGTTTTTGAAGATACTGAAAAGCTAGTCCCAAGGTATCAAAAACTAAAACTTTATTCTCCCCATTACAAATATAGTCACCTAATTCAAAACTGAAAATTACGTACTTCATTCTTCTTCTCACTTTCTATTTTGGCCAATCATTGCCAATCGATCTGTCTCTAATTCAGAATCATATCCGTTTTCAAAACGAACTTGTTGACGAATCCCTATAAGTGAGAGAACTAAGAAAAGTCCTCCTACAAATATAAGGCTAAAGAATCCAACTAAAATCAAAATCATATCATTCCTCCATAGATTATTTTATATACATTTATATCTGAGCAATAATCGTAGATATAAATGTAAGGCAGATTGCGGGTTTTTAAAATTATCCAATATCAAGCTCAAATAAAGATAGTTGTTGTGTTTGTTTAAAGCCATCTTTAACCCTTTCTATCACTCTCTGAGTGAACTCTATACTTTCTTCAAAGAAAGCAGCAATATTGGCCATATAAGCCTCCTGACGTTCTTTCTTCACCTTGATAAGGGAAAGCAAGATTGCTTTGATAGAGGCTAATCTGATGCCTCCTCCACGGCCGTGTTTGACTGTGAAGAAGATCTTTTGTTCTGTTTTGAGAACCTTCAATACTTTGTCTAATGAGCGCTCAGGAATGTTCAACTTCTCTCGTATCTCTTTTTTCGTCGTCTGGATAAATGGATCCTCGGATTGATAGAAACCTTCTAAATAAGCCATTACGTCTGTTTTCCATTCATAGAGATGACTATTCTTCCTGTCAGCACGTTTCTTCTTAAATTTGTACCAACGTTGCTTCACAAAGAGATCTGAAGCCTTGAGTTCCTGATTGACCCATGCTTTACATAAAGTCATCACATAATCACGACTAGCAGCTTCATATTTTCCTGAGTAGGCGCTTGTGATAATCTTATGATATTCAGCTGAAGAGAGTGGCTCGTCTAGATTCGCATTAAAACTAGAAAGAACCTCCTCACACTCTTCCTGATCGATTCCTGAAGAGAAGTTGGCTAAAGCCAGCGTGAAAAGAACGTTGTTTCTTCCCATCAAGGCTTTTCCACCTTTGATATTCCCCTCTCTCATCAGCAATTGATACCAGGGCTCATCAATCTGTTTCACCCCTTCAGAGCCCGAAATAACCGTCAAATTGGGCTTTTTACTTGGGAAAGGAAGTTCTGATTGCTTCATTGACCAATCTAACCACTCCTGGAATGAATAGGTATAGTCAGGTTCAAAGAATTCGACATTATCGGTTCGAGGAATACGAGCAATCCCAAAATGGTTACAAGTCAAATCTACTGGTAAAGTTTGAGCAAAGTAATTTCTCAAATTTTGAGAGATAGCTTTAGCCACCTTTACCACTCGAAATTGGGAATGAGCTGTAACATAGGCTGATCCTGATAGGACAAAATAGGCTTGAAATCCCTTATCAGATTTTAGAATCAACGTTGGCATAAAACCTAGCTCCAGAGAAGCGGTTAAAATATCTCCTGTCGTCATTTCTTCAGCTGCAGAGGTAATATCGAAGTCAATGTAGAATGTGTTAATCTGTCTAAGATTATCTTCAGAGTGCCCACGTGTAATCCGTCGACCAGCATCGCTATAGCTTCCATAGCAATATACGTTAGGGGTCCAGTGTGTAAACTGATCCTGATTCTCCAGCAATGATTCGATAGAGGTTAAAACAACACCACGTGCCTTCACCATATTCGCTTTTGAACGATAAGCAAATACAGAGCCTCTTCTTCCTTCTTCAGCTGAAGAGATGAGCTGTAGATGACTATTCTTAAATTTTTGTGTTCTTAATCCGTCTTTTGTGATGATGGATAAGCATTTTAATAAATCAATCTTTTTCATGGTTTTTAGGACTCTCATATCCCTTCACTAGTTATAGTTTGAAGTCAAGTACACTTATAATATATGGCGCCAACTCATTATATGAGAAGTAAATCATTGCCCCTCCTACCAAAATTAAAAATATACTTAACATCCATTCCCAAGGACTTAGAGACAAAAAGAAATCTTTCTCACCACTCCAGCCAAGTCTAATGTCTGTATTTTTAGCTATGATAAATACTCCATTGAACGAAATGCACACTCCTATAATAAACAATACAATAAACAACAAAATCATATAATTTCCTCCTATGTTCATTCTCATTTATTCAACAATTCTTCTGATAACAACCTGGTCTGTAATAAACTTTTGTCTGACAAGATTCATCATTAAATCCATAAAAACAGTGACTACACAGCGTTCTGTTTTTATCTACCCACCAGCAAGGACCATACTTTTCATCGATACAAGGTGTAACCCAGTTGCAAGCACATCGTCTACAAATTCCAGTTTCCATTTTCTATCCCTCGTTTATTCTCATGCTTTTAGGTAGCTTTTTACTCGGTAAGCAGCAACCTTCAGATAAGTCCCCTTTGCTATAAAATTCAGGACTACTTGTCATTACATGGTCACTTCTTCTCCAGCCTCTACGAAGTTGTTTGTAAGATAAAGAAACACGCTTCTCAATTTCTTTAAAACTAAATCCCAACTTCAAATATGTTGTTACAATAGTAGTAGCATGTTCTTTGGACTCTTCGCTTCTTGTTCTTCGCTGAAAGTTAATCTGCTTATCTTCTTCATTTAATGCTATCTGATAATCAATAAACAACTTCCGCATTTCCATAATTTTATGTTGCCAGGCCAAACTGTAAGGCTGCCCTGAATATCGATTCACTAAGTCCTTCACGGGTTGTTTAAATTTCAGCTGAAGAGGATCGAATTCCCCAAGGTCAGAAAAGGGATCAATGAAACCTAATGGTTCGCTTTGAATTAATTCATTGTATAGCGCTTCTCTGTCCATCCTAATATATCTCCTTCTGTTAAATGCACGTCATTGAGTCAAATAAGCTTAACTGGATGGTTGTAGGCGCTTGTTCGCTGTTTCCATTCTTATCATGATCGATAACGTCAAAGATTTCTAACGTGTCTAAATTCATTACAATCTCTAATCCTAACATCGTTGAACTCCTTTCAAATAGAATTTTAAGCGAACAAAAAAGAGAACAGATTTCTCTGTTCTCCTAAAAATATTGAATTATTTGATTTTCTAAAAACTCTTACCACTTACACTGTTTAAAACCGTGAATTACTCTACTGATTTCAGGGCTTCGAGCATATCCACTTTTCTTAAGTGGTGATTGACAAAGACGCCCAGTAAAGCCAAAATCACAGTCACTGCTACGATTGGAAGCGCATAGACTTCCCAGCTGACTTGTGGATAAAAAAGTATGGTGGCTGGTGAAATCATTTGGACCAAAAATTGATGTAAATAGTGGCCAGCTACCAAACCGAGAGCAATTCCCACAAGGGACAGCACCATAGTCTCACGGTAGATATAGAGGGTCACCTCTTTATTATGGAAACCGAGAACCTTGATAGTGGAAAGTTCACGGATACGTTCTGCCACATTGATATTGGTGAGATTGTAAAGAATGACAATGGCTAGTAAAACGGAAACAAGGACAAGGATGGCCATGGTTTTATTGAGCGAACTAGCCACGGATTCAAAGAGATGGATGGCCGTCGCATTTTGGACGACCCCAGAAACAGCTGGTTTTTCCATAAAGATAGCAGCTTCTTTCTCGATATTGGAAGGTGTTGGATCTTTTAATTTTACTAGGTAGGTATTGTCTTGTGGACTGGTACCGTAGACTTGTTCGTATGTGTCTCGTTTGAGATAAACAAAGTGTCCAACATAGTTTTCAGAAATAGCCGATACCTTGATTTCCTTCCCATCAAGCTCCAACTCGTCCCCAATCGTAACATTTGCTAGTTGAGCTAGTTTTTGACTCACGACCGCTCCATCTGTGATCTGCACCTCTTGGCCATTTTCCTCTAATGCGATAAAGAGCTTGAAGTCTTCTCCACTAGTAACCATCATGGTGATGGTTTGAGGTCCTGCTTTTCCTTTAAAATCTTTTTCAATGGATTTAGAGTAAATCTTTTGATAAGCATGGATAGGTTCGGCTTGCAAGGCACTTTCTAAATCTGCCTTTTCTTGCTCCGTTGCACTGCTCTTTTCCGCTACGATCATCTGGTATTGCTGAATTTGTTCAAATTGACGATCGACAACTCCTCCCACAGAAGACTGAATGCCAAGACCTGCAAATAGGAGAGCAACCGAACCCGCAACTCCAAAAATGGTCATCAACATCCGTTGCTTATAACGGAAAATATTTCGCGCCGTAACCTTATGAGTAAAACTCAAACGACTCCAAATAAAGCTCAGGCGTTCCAGCAAAATCTTTGATCCCTTAACGGGAGGTTTGGGAAGTAAGAGTTGGGCTGATTCATCGTGTAGTTCCCTCCGTGCCACCAGATAAGCCGGCAAAACACTGGATACCCAACTCAAGGCTAGGGCAAGGAGGCTATAAGACCAGTAAAAATACTCCTGACTTTTACCAACGACCATTCCTGCTGTTATAACATCCGAAATCACACCTGCAAGGAGATAATGTCCTAGAAGCGTTCCTAAAATGGTTCCTACAGTTCCTGCAAGAAAACCATAGAGGACAAACTTGGCAATTATATCTTGATTCCGGTAACCTAGGGCCTTGAAAATACCGGCATTGGTACGTTCTTCATCCACAAAGCGAGTCATCGTTGTAAAGGTCGCCATTGCAGCGACCATATAAAGCACAACGGGAAAGATATTCCCGACAGAACGAATGCTTGCTGAAGCGTTACTGTACATGAGATAGCCTTGACCACCTGGCATAGTTTGGCGGTTGTATACATGGTATTTCGGCTCTGCCAGTTCATCAAGCTCTTTCTGACGCTGTTCAATCTTCTCTTTTTCCTTAGTTAGATCACTCTCTGTCTGAGCCAGTTTTTCTTTTTGAGTCGCCAGTTCTTCCTTTGCTTTTATCAGCTGTCCCTCGATTTGACTCTTTTGCGGTTCTGGTAAAGCGGTCGCTTGTTCTTCTTGGGTTTTCAAGCGACTTTCAGCCTGCTCTAACTGACTCTTGCCATTTTGAAAGTTGCTTTCAGCAGTTTGGAGCTGTTCTTTCCCCTCTTCCAAGCTCTTTTGCCCATTTGCTTTGATACCTGCCAATCTTTTTTGACCATTATCTGCTAGCAAGTCTTGCAACTCTTCCTGATGTTGGGTTCGTTTGGTCTTATAGTCTGATGAAAAAGCATCCAGATTTTTTAAATCATCATAGCGCACACGCGCAATACTATAAACATCTGAATCAAACTGGCTGGGCAAAATCACTCCATAGCCAGCCAAGCTTCCATTTCCACTGCTAGCACTCCCTAGGTCTTTTTTAGAAAGGAGCTCACCCGACTGAACAAATCCAGTAATTGTAAAAGTTTGGGATTTTAGGACGGACTTCCCTTCTTCTTTCTTAGTAAAGGTAATGGTCTGCCCAATCTGATAGCGGTCTTTCCAGAAGTCGGCTAAGGCAATTTCCTCATCAGCCTCTGGCAGTCGCCCTTCTGTCACTTGGAAGGTTGAAATCCCCTCTGTCTTGGAATAAAGTCGAACCGCTTCTTCACTATTTTCAACGGTTAGGTCTGCCATATAACCAAACTCAACACTTGCTCCTTGAAGGGTCTTTAATTCGTCTTGGTCTTCTTTGTCCAAGCCATAATCAGCTATCACTGCCAGATCTAGGGTATTGGCTTTACGGAGATAATCCCCTGCCGTACGTTCCATATTTGGACTGGCCACTTTGAGACCAACAAGGGCTAAAGAACCCAGCATCATCAAGGTCAGGATAGAAACAAAGCGTCCCTTTGAAGCCGTCACTGACTGAAATAGGTCTTTCCGATACGTTTTTTTCATGCTAATACTCCAATGTATCGATATCCTGCGGATGCTCATTGACCGTCATGCTCTTAACTGTAGCATCGCGCATATGAATCACCCGATCTGCAATAGGGGCTAGCGCGCCATTGTGGGTTACGATAATCACCGTTGCTCCTTTTTGACGAGACATGTCTTGGAGAATCTTCAAGACTTGCTTCCCCGTCTGGTAATCCAAGGCACCCGTCGGTTCATCACAAAGGAGGATTTTAGGATTTTTGGCTACAGCACGTGCGATGGAGACTCGCTGTTGCTCCCCTCCAGAAAGCTGGGCTGGAAAGTTATTCAGGCGATGAGCCAGACCTACATCTTTGAGCACTTGCTCTGGATCCAAGGCATCTGTCACGATTTCTGAAGCCAGTTCCACATTTTCCTTGGCCGTCAGATTAGAGACCAGATTGTAAAATTGAAAAACAAAGCCTACATCTTCACGACGATAGTTTGTTCGTTGGTGCGAACTATAGTTGGCAATATTGGCACCATCAATCCAAATCTCCCCCTCATCATTGGTATCCATACCTCCTAAAAGATTGAGAACGGTTGATTTTCCAGCACCTGAAGCGCCAAGTATGATAACCAGCTCCCCTTTTTCAATTTCAAAATTCACATCACGATTAGCCACAATCTCTGTATCCCCAACCTGGTAACGCTTGTAGCTGTGTTTCATCTCAATATAAGCCATCAGACACACCTTCCCTCAAACAAATTACTTCCTATTATCATTATAACGCTTTTTCAACTAGTTGGAAACCAGAAGCAAAAACAAAAAGCCTAGGAATCCTAGGCTTTCTGTTTATAGATTATTTTCCAAGGTAGTATTCTTTTACAACGTTCAATTTTTCGTCGAATTCGAATACCAATGGTGGGAAGTTAGGGATTTCTACACCCATGATTTCATCATCTGACAAGTGTTTGATGTGTTTTACAAGGGCACGGATTGAGTTACCGTGAGCTCCTACGAATACGTTTTTACCATCTTTAAGTGCTGGAGCGATTTTATCTTCCCAGAATGGAAGGGCACGTTCCAAAGTCACTTTCAAATTTTCAGCATCTGGAATGACTGAGTCGTCAAGTGAAGCGTAACGACGGTCAGTGTGTGCTGAGTATTCGTCATCATGAGGCATTGCAGGAGGCAATACATCGTATGAACGACGCCAGATGTGAACTTGCTCATCACCAAATTGTTCAGCAGCTTCAGCTTTGTTTTTACCAGTCAAACCACCGTAGTGACGTTCGTTCAAGCGCCATGATTTTTCAACTGGAACCCAAAGTTGATCTGAATATTCAAGAGCCAAATTAGTTGTTTTAATAGCACGAGTCAAAACTGATGTGAAAGCAATATCAAACTCAATTCCTGCTTCTTTAATCAATTTACCAGCGTCGATTGCTTGTTGTGTTCCTTTTTCAGAAAGGTCTACGTCAGCCCAACCAGTGAAGAGGTTTGCTTTGTTCCATTCAGACTCACCGTGGCGAGCAAAAACTAATTTTACCATTAGAAGTTCTCCTTTTATTTTCCGAGGTAACCCTCGTTTATCTATTCTATTTTACACAATTTTTCACAAAAAAGCTAGTTAAAATCAACTAAAAAGAGAAGAGCTTATCAGTCTTCTCTTTATCACACTATCATAATTGTTCTCGATAGACGATGAAATAGTCCCCAAAAAATAATTGGAAAACTACTACTCTTCAATTACAAATTTTTTCAATGTTCCAAAGTAAAGTGAACCACCAATAATGGTTAGAATTCCACCTACCCATCCTAAAAATGGAATCAAGCCGACCGCACCACCTACAATGAGCAAGACAGAAGGTGCATTCGTAACACGTTCATCATCTTTATAATACACAATAGCCACAATTCCCAATACTAAAACAGCAATTTTAACCAATAACAAAATAATTGAGAGCCCTGTCAATGTCCCAACTGTTACATCTGCGTCTTCAGTTGCCGCAGCAGCTCCAACAGCCATGATAAACATGATAACTGGCGCTAAAAGCAATATAATTCCTGAAATAAGACCAAAAATAGCGTTGACACGAGCAAGTGTATTTGTTTTCATAATAATCTCCTTAAAATTTTTATAGGTATTATTCTATCATAATTTATCTAAAAATTAAACAATCTTATAAAATTTTATAATAAATATTGATTTTCAAAAAATAATTTTAAGTTCTATAGTCTCTTTATAATTAGTAGAAATATAAAATTATGAGAAAACTGAATAGTTGATTATGTTAATTATCTACACGGACAGGCCAGGAAGAACTTCATTTGAAGAAATGGACTAGTAAATTTTCCCATGAGAAAACGCATAATATCAAAGCACTTGAACTCTTGATATTATGCGTTTTTTATGATTTTAACGACCTTTATCAGTCTCTTTCTGATTATTTCGCTTCAAATCCTTCTGCGACAGCATCCGCAAAGTTTTCTTCTACGATACTTGCACAGTGGTCACAGATAACTGCGTGGTAGCTACGTTCAGCAGTAGTTGGATCGATACGACGGCAGCGGTCACATACTTCACCTGCAGCGCGTTCAACTGTGAAGGCTACATCCTCAAAGCTAACTGCGCCTTCTGGAGCTGGTCCTTCTGCAATAGTCAATTCTGACACGATCAAAAGTTGAGCTACATTGCTATCCAATGCTCCAAGAAGAGTTTTCACCACTTCATTTGGATAAACTGTCAAGTGGGCTTCAAGTGATTTACCGATTACTTTTGCATTACGAGCTCCTTCCAAGGCTTTTTGAGCCTGTCCACGGAAGTCCATGAAGGCTGCCCATGTATCCAAGATTTCTTCTTGGTTGGCAAAAGTTTCAGCTTCTGGTAATTCTGACAATTGAACGAATTCCTCTGCTTCAAACTCAAGATATGACCAGATTTCTTCCGCAGTGTGAGGAAGGATTGGTGTCAAGAGTTTGGTGATTTTCACAAGAATGTCATAGAAGACTGTTTGCATTTGACGGCGTTCGAGTGATTTGGCACCTTCAATGTAGACAACATCTTTGGCAAAATCAAGGTAGAAGGCTGACAAGTCAACGTTGATAAAGTTCACCAAGGCCTTGTAGATGGTTAAGAATTCAAAGTCAGCATAAGCATCACGAATGGTCTTCACAAGCTGGTTAAAGCGAATGGTCATGTACTTGTCAACAGAACGAAGCTCATCGTAAGCCACTGCGTCTTGAGCTGGGTTAAAGTCAGATGTATTGGCAATCAAGAAGCGAAGTGTGTTACGGATCTTACGGTAAGTTTCAGAGACTTGGCTCAAGATATCCATAGAGATACGCACGTCGTTGCTTGAGTCAACACTTGTTACCCAGAGGCGCAAGATTTCCGCACCAAATTGTTTTTCAACATCACTTGGAGCAATGGTATTCCCAAGAGATTTAGACATCTTTTCACCTTTACCGTCAAGGGCAAATCCTTGTGATAAGATTTGTTTGTATGGCGCTACGCCATGGTTGGCAACAGATGTGATGAGTGAAGAGTTGAACCAACCACGATACTGGTCAGAACCCTCAAGATAAAGGTCTGCTGGGTATTTGAGTTCTGGACGGTTGACCACTACTCCATTCCATGATGAACCTGAATCAAACCAAACGTCCATGATATCTGTTTCTTTCTTGAACTCGCCATTTGGTGAACCTGGATGGGTGAATCCTTCTGGCAAGAGATCCTTAGCATCACACTCCCACCAGATGATAGAACCGTGTTCCTCAAAGAGTTGAGCCACGTGCTCGATCGTTTCAGCTGTCATGATTGCTGTACCATCTTCAGCATAGAAGATTGGAAGTGGAACACCCCAAGCACGTTGACGAGAGATAACCCAGTCGCCACGGTCACGGATCATGTTGTAAAGACGTACTTTACCCCATTCTGAGTGGAATTTCACTTTTTCAATTTCGTCCAAGATTTCTTGGCGGAATTTTGAAACTGAGGCAAACCATTGTGGAACAGCACGCCAGATGATTGGTTTCTTAGTACGCCAGTCAAATGGATATGAGTGAGAAATTTCTTCTTGAGCAAGGAGCAAATCACCCAGTTTTTCGATAACAGTTGGTACAACCTTGTCATAGAATTGACCTTCAAAGTCAGAGCCAGCATTGGCCATCATAATACCGCGTTCGTTAACTGTTACAGCAACTTCAAGGCTGTTAGCAACACCGACATTGTAGTCGTCCTCACCAAAACCAGGGGCTGTATGGACAATACCAGTACCAGAGTCAGTCGTAACGTGGTCACCGAGGATCACCAACTCATCTACAGCTGTATCCCATGGGTGAGCTGTCACAATTTTATTCAATTCTTGACCACGGTAGGTCGCCAAGACCTGAACATCAGCCCAGCCAAATTTCTCAGAAAGACTATCCAGTAATTCTGAAGCAACCACAAACTTACGAGATTCGCCAGCTGGTTGTACCAATACATAATCAATATCTGCTCCAACTGTCAAACCACGAGATGCTGTGATAGTAAATGGTGTAGTTGTCCATACGACGATATAAGTATCCGTATCTAGCACACCTTTTCCGTCTTTAACGCGGTTAGCATAGTAAAGGGAAGTTGAAAGCAAATCATGGTATTCAATTTCCGCTTCGGCAAGCGCTGACTCAGAAGACCAAGACCAGTAAACTGGCTTGGCACCACGGTAGATATAGCCTTTCTTAGCCATTTCACCAAAGACACGGATTTGAGCCGCTTCATAGTCTGGAGTCAAGGTCACATAAGGATTTTCCCAGTCACCAGAAACACCCAAACGTTTAAAGTCTTCTCGTTGTTTATCTACTTGAGAAAGAGCATACTCACGGCAAAGTTTCAAGTACTCAACCAAGTCCATTTCTTTACGTTTCACACCTTGTTTTGCCAAGACTTGCTCGATTGGCAAACCATGTGTATCCCAACCTGGGATATAAGGAGCATAAAATCCTGACATAGACTTAGAACGAACAATAATATCTTTAGAAATCTTGTTCATAGCATGTCCAACGTGGATATTTCCGTTCGCGTATGGAGGGCCATCATGCAAGGTGAAATGCGGTTTTCCTTGGTTCAATTCTTGACGACGTTGGTAAAGTTTTGCATCTTCCCATTCTTTTTGCCAGAGTGGCTCTTTGGTAGGAAGTCCTGCTCGCATTGGGAAAGCTGTTTTCCCAAGGTTAAGGGTATCTTTGAGTTTCATGGTATCTCCTTTATAAATATTAACAAATTAAAAACCACGACTTCCAAAAAGGACGAAAATCGTGGTACCACCTTTGTTCGAAAAAAGACAGTGTCTCTTTTCCTCTTTTCCCGTAACGTGGGGAACGTCCAGTCTTACTGTTTTCAGACTGGATTCGTTGAGAGGATAATCTAACGACTAGGGATTGCAGGGCTCACACCATCTCCCGCTCGCTGAAAATTTAGTTGGTTAGATTTTGTTCTCACATTTACTTTTATAGGATAAGAACAGATTCTTTGTTTGCATCTTCCTCAGTTGCTGCAGTAGTTTCTACGTCAACTGACTCTTCATGTTGTTCACTTTCATCTGTATGTTGATTTTGTTGAGCTTCAAACTCAGCCAATTCTTTATTTCCAGCCTCGATGCGAGCTTGCAACTCAGCAACCTCTTCTGGTGTGAATTGACGAGTCATATCAATTGGCTCTTCCTCTGGTTGAGAAGGAATAGTCTCACCAAGAACTTCACCCACCACTTCTTTAAAGGCTTCATCGCTTGTTTGAAGATACGTCGCTGTTGGGCGAAGAATGTCTTCCCAATCTGATGACTCAACAATAGCCAATTGACTTTCAATCGTAGACTTGAGGCGTTGATGGAATACACGACTCTTGTTCTTCAACTCTTCTGTCTCAACAGCCACTTTCTTAGCATTATCTGTTGCCTGACGGAGAATTTCATTTGCCTTGTATTTTGCTTCTTCTAGCAAACGCTGAGCGTCTTGTTCAGCTTGTTGAATAATATTGTTCGAACGTTCTTGAGCAGCCTGTTTGACACGCTCCGCAGTATCTTGAGCAATCAAAACTGACTGACTCAAGGAATCTTTCATCTCATCAAAGTAAGACAAACGTTCTTCCAAACTCTTGATGTGTGTCTCTTTGTCGTGATTACTACGAACCAAATCTTCATAGTCACGAACAACGATATCAAGAAATTCATCTACTTCTTCTGGGTCAAAACCTCTAAATCTTGTACCAAAGGTTTTATCTTTAATTTCTAACGATGTAATTGGCATACTTTTCCTCACTTACTTAATAATAATTGAATGCTTAATTTTATCTTGTCTTTTTTTGTCTGTCCATTGTCTTTGACAACTTTTAGACGACCAAACTTTCTCACACTGATCAAATCCCCAACGGCAACCTGGTAATCAGATTTTTCAACCAGATGATAGTTTACCTGGACAGATTTTTTCTCAATTAGTTGACTGGTTTGATTTCTAGATAATTTCAAGGCACTTGATAAGAGGGCATCCAATCGAAAACTCGAAACTAAAATTTCTCGTTCTCTAAAGTCAATTTTAGATATAATCCTATCGGTAAAAGGACGTTCCTCCAGCGATACAGGAAGTCTGCCAATCTTTCTTATTCCATCCTGAAAAAGAGGAATAAAATCACGATTGACAAAAATCTGTGCTCTCTTTTCATCTACCAAGATATCACCAAATAATTTACGGTCAATTCCTAGCTGGTTGATGATTGTTCCCAATATTTTTCCATGGCTCAGCTGTTCAAACTTGCTCGGATAGCAAATTTCTAACAAGGTCATTTCAAAGTCTGATATCTCCGGTTCAAAGTAATCTGGATAGAGAAGAACTCGAACCGACTCCGTCGGAAGAAAATCACCACTACTTTGGCAACCCAGTCCATATGTCCCAGCTAGCACCCTCAAGATCTGTTCCTGATGGGGATTGATAAAAGGAGTAAGCACTGGTGCATATGTATCTTCTACCCGCTTGATCCACTCTAAACCCTTATCAATAAAGGGAATATCATCCTGGGAAAAATGCTGATAAATAGCTCGATTTACTGTCATAGTAATAGTACTAGTCGTGTTAAGATATTTCCAAGAAACTGGATCAGAATCAACGCGGCCCAAACCGTAAAATCAAGACCAGCAAACTGTAAATTGAGCTTACGAAGTGGCTCGATAACTGGACGAGCAAGTCTGATGACTAAGCGACCTAGTTGACTTTCATAGGCATTTGGAAACCATGAAAGAAGAGCAAATGCAACGAGAATGATGGAGTAAATGCTAACTGCATTTTGAATTAAACGGATTAAGAAAATCATTATCTTGCTCTATTTCGTTTAATATCAAAGCCGAACTCGGCACCTTGTGATTCGTCTGGAAGTTTGATATCCTCAATATTCACGATAACGTTGACAGGCGTCAATAGATACATCGTACTCGCAACTTTTTTCATATTTCCAGCCAAGACGTGACGGGCTCCGTCCAAGTAATCAAGGCAGCGGCGCGCTTGTACTTCTGTCATGTATTGAAAATCAATCAAGATGCTTTCATTTCCAGTTAACAAATCAACAATCTCAGTTGCATCCTCATACTTTCTTGGATAACGAACATCAATCGTCACTTTCTCATCTGAGTGATGGTTTTGCTTTGCCAACTCTTGTTGACGAGCATGGAGGCGAGTAATATTCGCATCTTTTACTGATCCCGGCTGAGCAGATGCTGGTAATTCTTTAGAAGATGAGATGGCTGGGCTAACTGTTTCCTCTTGTTGAGTCTGGTAGTTAGTCGTTTCTTCTCCATCTTCTGTAAAATAATCTATAAATTTATCGAATCTATCTTTTAAAGACATAGCTCTCTCCTATTTAAAAAATGCTGTACCGATTCGAACAAAGGTTGAGCCGAACTGAATCGCTTCTTTAAAATCACGACTCATTCCCATACTTAGCTCTGTCATCGGCATATTAGGGATTTGTTTTTCTCTAATTTCTGCTTGCAGAGCCTGCGTATCCTTGAAAATTTCTTTCAATTCATCACTGCCTGCCTCAAAAGGAGCCATGGTCATTAAACCAACATACTCAATCTGATCTAACTTAGCCAATTCTGGCAAAAGTTCTAGCAATTCTTCTTTTGAAAACCCATGCTTGCTTTCTTCCCCAGAAATATTAACCTGCAAGAAACACTTGATAACATGATCTGTTCTCTTTTGAATTTCCTGTGCTAACTTTAGGGAGTCTAAAGCATGAAAGTAATCCACATATGGGATTACTTCTTTTACTTTCCGTCTCTGTAGTGTTCCTATTAAATGCCAAGTGACTGGGTAATCTTTCAAGGCCTGATATTTTTCTAAAAATTCATCAACTCGATTTTCACCGATATGATGGATGCCAAGTGGAAGCAAGGCTTCCGCTGTTTGTACATCTACATATTTTGTCACTGCGATTACTGAAACAGCATCTAGATTACGGTTGGCTTTTTGACTAGCATCAGCAATTTGCTGAAAAACTAATTCAGTGTTTTTTTTCAAATTCATTGATTAACGATTTTTGAAGAATGGAGGTGTATCCAATTCATCCTCATCTTGTGAAACTGGTGTTTCAAAGCGTTCAACTGGTGAAACAACGGGATCTGTTTGGCGAACAATTGACTCACGGCGCAAGTCCCAATCTCCAAAAGCAGATGCTTGGTTGGTTTCAAAGCGACGTGGACTTGATTTAGGCAGTTCTGCTGTCTCTTCCAAGTCGAATTGACGGTCAAATGTGTGTGCTTGTGGAGTTTTAGTTGATGGTCGACCAACTGGTTGGTTGGTAGCAGACCCGACTACTTTTTCTAGTCGTTCTTGACGAACACCTGTCGCTACAACAGTCACACGGATTTCATCCTTCATGCTTTCGTCGATAGATGTTCCAAGCCAGATGTTTACACCTTTGCCAGCTGCTTGATTGACAATTTCTGAAGCTTCTTCTGCTTCAATCAAAGTTAAATCAAGACCACCAGTAACATTGACAATCACATCTTCGGCGCCATCGATAGTTGTTTCAAGAAGTGGAGAGTAAATTGCTTTACGAGCTGCTTCAACAACGCGCTCTTCACCACTACCAATACCGATACCCATAAGGGCATTCCCTTTGTTTGCCATTACAGTCTTCACGTCAGCAAAGTCAAGGTTAATCAATCCTGGGTTCGTGATCAAGTCAGTAATCCCTTGAACACCTTGGCGAAGAACGTTATCTGCTTCACTAAGAGCTTCAAGAAGCGGTGTTTTCTTGTCAACAATTTCAAGCAAGTTGTTGTTAGAGATAATCAACAAAGTATCAACGTGCTCGCGAAGTTCATTGATTCCTTCTACAGCGTACTGACCACGTTTGCTTCCTTCAAATCCGAAAGGACGTGTCACGACACCAACTGTAAGAGCACCAAGATCTTTAGCGATACGTGCAATAACAGGGGCAGCACCTGTACCAGATCCACCACCCATACCAGCAGTGATGAAGACCATGTCTGCACCGCTGATTGCTTCCGTCAAAGCTTCTTCGCTTTCTTCTGCAGCTTTACGTCCAACTTCTGGACGACCTCCAGCACCCAAACCACGAGTCAATTTGGGACCAAGTTGGATAACGGTTTCTGCTTTCGTACTGCTAAGTGCTTGTACATCAGTGTTAGCTGCGATAAATTCTACACCAGCAACACCTTCGTCAACCATGCGGTTAATGGCGTTACCACCACCACCACCGACACCAATTACCTTAATAACTGCGCCTTGAGCTGCTGCTGTATCAAATGAAAATGTCATAATTTCTTATCCTCTTTTATTCATCAAACATGCTTCCGATTAAACCACGGAAACGTTCTGTTAGCTTCGGTTTACTTTGAGAACTTGCTTGGAATTCTTCCTTGGGAGCAACTGGAGTTTCCTGTACAGTTTCAACTGGAGTTGTCTGTGTTGGGCTTGGTTGCGCCACAGGATTCAAACGTTGATTTGGAATGCCAAAGTTGATTGGTTTTTGACGAAGGAATTCATCTCCTTTAACTGCTTTTTGAGCAAGAAGATTGACTTCAGTCAATTTACCAGCAAACTCAGATAAACTAATCACGTGAGCAAATGCAGGGTTGCGAATTCCAACCTGATTTGGAACATAGAGTTTTACTCGAACACCAAATACTTCTTGGGCTAATTCAACAACGCCCGGCAAAATTGCATTTCCACCGATAAGGACGATACCCCCTGGCAGATCTAACAAGTGTCTTCTTTCCAACTCTTGTTTGATTTGGTCAAAGATATGTTTGATGCGTGCTGAGATAATTTCTGCCAAGTAGCTTTCTGTCACTTCAACAGGCTCTACTTCGCCAATTACTTCAACTTGGAAAGTTTCGTTACTTGCTAGCGGAACATAAGCTTCACCATAGTTCAGTTTCAAACTTTCTGCAATCTTTTGAGATGTTTTCAAGACTTTAGAGATGTCTTTTGTAACGTAATCTCCACCTTCTTGGTAGATGTTGGTGAATTGCAATTCTTGGTTTCGGATAGTCGCTACAGTAGTCTGACCTCCACCCATGTCAATGACAGTCGCACCAAATTCACGTTCGCCTTCATTGAGAACCGAGTTCACAATCGCCAAAGGTGAAATAATCACATTATCAACCTGGATACCTACACGTTCGACCGTCTTGCGAAGATTGTGTAGAATCGTACGAGGACCTGTGTAAAGCAGACCACGCATTTCCAAACGGACACCCATCATACCACGAGGGTCACGGATTCCTTGGAAACCATCCACGATGAACTCTTCAGGAATGAAGGTAATCACTTCACGATCAGGAGTCATGCTCTTTGTCAAAGCTGATTTAACAACATCTTCAACATCCTGATCTGTGATTTCTTTTGTATCTGATGTTACAGGAATCATTCCTTGTGTTGGTTCGACCTGCAGAAGATTTGCTGGAAGACCAACGTTGACAGACTTGATAGAAATGCCTGCTTTCTCTTCTGCCTGTGTGATTGCGGATTTGATTGCCGAAGCAGCCGCTTCAATATCAACAATAATTCCGTCTTTTACACCTTTACTTTTGGCATTACTAACACCAATTACATTTACTTCGCCATCTCTATGCTCAGCAACTAACACCTTAATGGAGCTAGTTCCGATATCTAAGCCTGTAAAAAAACCATCTCTAGTCATTACATCGCATCCTCTCTATCTTCCAAGTTTCTCACTTCTATTTAATAACTATGTTTGGGCATAGCTATTCAAAGAATATTATAACACAAAAAAACTAATCATGCTTAGTTTTTCGTAAATTTCCTGCATGTTTTTTGAGAAAATATTAGAAAATTTTTCTTCTGGAAAAAGTTTTTGATGTTCTTGTCAACAATTCGATAATATTTATAACCCATCAAAAAAAGAAGGTCTTTTTAGACCTTCTCTTGAATAAATTCTTCCGATTTTTGCTGTAAAAAAATCTCTAGCAATTTTGCTGTTACGCAAATTGCTATCACGATAACGCTCGAAACAATAAGGTAATTCAAAAGTTGTCCGTGATTTCCAACAAGTGGCGGTCTCGTTAAGAAACCATAATCCCCACTGACAACTAAATTAACAACCCATATCAAAGCGTTCAAGGTGAAGGTAATCACCGCTACATTTTTGAAGTTGAGCACGGAAGCTTCATAATTCTTAAACAAGTATAGGAGCGCATTCCCCAAAAGTGCCACGTGCCCGATGATAAAGGACAGGATGGTCACATGCGGAAACGGATAAGGGTCAAAGAGTGGGTATGCCAGAGCAACGGTTGCTCCAAAAGTTCCTAGAAGGGCAAAGTATTGCTTGTACTTGGAAGTTCCTGGTATCAATAGCATAACAAACATGGCGATACGGCAATGATAGAAGGGCAAACTTTCTGATAAGGGCATTTGATTCCCCCAATACCAGCTATACAGAACAATCAGTTGAAGAGACTGAAGGATCTGAATAAAACGCTGGTAAGCCACTTTATCACGAAAACGATAAGAAGCATAGAAAGTAAGAGCCAGTAAACATAACAAACCAATGTACCAGTGGAGTTCAAACTGGGGCGGTTCTGATATCTGTGTGGTAAATAATTGTTCCCACAAATTCATATTCTATTCCTCGTTCATCTAGCTAGAGGCAGTAAAAAATTCACTTTCCCCAGCTTTTAAATTTTTTGAAAAACTTGATTCCATGCCATGCATAGAATACTTGCGTCTTAAATTCGCAACCTATTATATCATTTGTATTGCAGAAATGCACCTTGCAGATACCCTTTTTTGATTTGTCGACTTCTCTAGCATAAACTAATCAACATATTGGTATCTTTGTCCTTTATAAACCTGCCAAAGAATCTCCATTTGCTCCTTGGTGATGCGTTTTTCAGATAAGACTGGCAATTGGTCAATGGCAAAAAATTGAAGCTCAGCAATTTCTTGATTCTCTTGAAATTGTCCATCAAGAAGCTTACATTCAAAGACAAACTTTGCATATTGTTTGCTCTGTAGTTGGAAACGATTGGTATCAAAAACTGCAAGTAACCTTTCAGCTTTTGCTGTAAAGCCGGTTTCTTCTTCAATTTCTTTAAGAATATTTTCGGTTGGAGAATAGCCGACTTCACCAAAACCACCTGGCAAAGCCCAACTATCCTCCCCTTTTCCTCTAACTAAACAGACTTTTTCATCCTCAACAATCCAAGCACGGACGTCCATCAGAGGAGTTGCATAAGCGGAAGTCGGTTTCATGACTTCTGCCACTTCTTCTTCATCGAGGTCTGATACCTGATTCAACATTTCAGATAACAGACTTCGCAAGTCTTCGTAGCGCTCACGGTCAAACGGATCTTTTGTAAAGGTTAATCCAGTATCCGTAATGGCTAGCATTCTTTGCAGATACTTGGCAAAATCACTTGCATTCATTTTCTAAACTTTCTACCAACTTGGCTAGATTCATGGAGTTAGAGCCTTTGAGCAAAATTTGGTCATTGGCACCGAGGCTTTCCTTAACCTGCTTGACTAGATCTTCAAATTGGTCCTCGTCGGCTGTTTTCTTGAAATAAAAAACATGGCCGATTGGGAACATTTGACTAGCCAGTTGTGCCAATTCGGCAATGTCTTCTCCGTAGAAAATAATGGTATCCAACACATCTGGCGAGAGGCTCAAAATCATCTGGTTATGGAGTTGAACAGACTGGCTACCTAATTCCTTCATATCCGCCAAAACTGCTATTTTCTTGCCTCCTTCGTTGGCTGGGATGGCAGAGAATGTCTCCAAAATCAACTTCATAGCAGTGGGATTGGCATTGTATACGTCAGACAGAATATCTGCTCCATTGGCTGCTTTCTTCCACTCGGTGCGGTTACGCGTCAATTCTAGGTTCTGGAAAGCCTGACGAATCTGTTCCTCTGAAACTCCTTCTTGTAGACCCACATAAGCAGCAATCATAGCATTGGTGGCATTGTACTTACCAGTCACTGGCAAATCGAGGGCTTGTCCTAAAAAATTCGCCTTAAATGTCAGACTATCCTTGCGCTCAATCAAGTCTGTGACTTCTAACTCAGCTCCTGACCCAAAACGGACCACCTTTTTATCTGTAGGCAAGTAGTCCTCTATAATCGGGTCAGCTGGTGCCAAAAGCAAAGAAACTGGTGCCATACCGTCTGCAATTTGCATTTTCCCTTTAGCGATCTCCGAACGATCTTTGAAAAAGGCCAAATGAGCCTCTCCAACCAGGGTCACGATGGCTGTCTTAGGATGAGCCAATTCAGACAAGAGATGGATATCCCCCAAGTGATCCTGCCCCATCTCCAAGACCAACTTTTCTGTTCCTTCAGGCATGTGGAGAACTGTGTAGGGAAGGCCAATCTCGTTATTGTAATTGCCCTGAGTTTTGTAGGTCTTGTAGGTTGTTGACAGTAAATGCGCCAACATATCCTTGGTCGTCGTTTTTCCATTTGAACCCGTAACCGCAAAGACATCAACAGCCGTTTTTTCAAGATAGTAGGCTGCGAGGGCTTGAAAGGCAGACAACACATCGTCTACTAGAATGTAGGGATGATTTGCAACCTCTTTCTCAGACAGGGTTACTGTTGCACCATTTTCAAAAGCTGTTTCGATAAAATCGTGGCCATCACGCGCTCCCTTGAGGGGCACAAACAAATCTCCCGTCCCAATCAAACGACTGTCAAACTCAGCTTTTTCTAACCAGGTATCCTCAAAAAGACTAACATCATTTTTAGCTCCAACAGCTTGGGCGACTTCATGGATTGTTAATTTCATTTCTACTCCTTTAAAAAGGGGTGAAGTCCGAGAACTCTCATCACCTACAGTGAAGGTTCGGGCTTCTACCCTCTCTTTCATTTTTATAGCAAATGTGCTTCGCGCTTGTCAAAACTTTCCTTGGCAAGGTCAACTAAACGCTCGATTAGTTCTGGATAGCTGATTCCCATATTGTCCCACAGTAGTGGATACATAGACCATTGGGTGAAACCTGGCATGGTATTGAGCTCGTTTAGGAAAATCTCGCCCTTATCTGTATAGAAGAAATCGCAACGAGATAGACCGAGACCACCAATCGCACGGAAGGCAGTTTCTGCATTTTGACGCATGACAGCTACCACATCATCACTGATTTTAGCCGGTATGTCCATGGTAATCTTGTTGTCAATATACTTGGCATCATAGTCATAAAAAGCAACATCCTTGACCACTTCACCTGGCAAAGTGCTCTTGACATCGTAGTTCCCCAAGAGACCAACCTCGATTTCACGGGCATTCACTCCTTGCTCAACCAAGACACGACTGTCATATTGGAAGGCGAGTTCCAAGGCTTGACGGAGTTCCTCTTGGTTTTCAGACTTAGAAATACCGACACTGGAACCCATGTTTGACGGTTTCGTGAAGACTGGATAAGTCAATTTTTCTTCAACTTCAGCGATTTTAGCAGTCACATCATCACCTTCGACGATGGCCACATAAGGAACTTGAGCAATTCCGACAGATTCTAGAACTCGCTTGGTGGTGATTTTATCCATGGCAAGACTAGATGACAAGATATTACAGCCGACATAAGGCATTTTCAAAACTTCTAAAAATCCTTGAACAGAACCGTCTTCTCCCATCGGACCATGAAGGACCGGAAAGACTACTGCACCTTCTTCGTAGATGGCACTTGGCGCTATTTTCTTGTCCCAGTCAATAGTCGCATTGGTCATGAGACGATCCTCTTGACCTGGAGTCTGGCTAAATTCTTGCGTTTTGATAAAGTCACCTGACTGGCTGATAAAGAAAGTCTTGACTGTGAAACGGTCGTAGTTGACCGCACGCATGACACTTTCAGCTGACAATACAGACACTTCACGTTCTGCACTGCGTCCGCCGTATAAAAGAATAATCGTTTGTTTCATATTACTTGTCCTAATTCTAATAGAATATTCGTTCTTTAGTATATCATATTTACTTTTTTTTTAAAACTTGAAGCTAATACTGATCTTCAAAAAACATAAAAAGAGACCGATAAAAACAAAGTCGGCCTCCTTGATTTTTTGTATAGATGAATGGAGTTAGTAAATTGGTCTACACTTACAACTCTGTCCGATTTTCAATGGCTCGTAAGAGTGTGACCTCATCCGCATACTCGATATCTGCTCCCACGGCTAGACCTCGTGCTAGACGAGTAACCTTGATACCAGCTGGCTTAAGCAAACGAGAGAGATACATAGATGTCGCTTCGCCATCTGCTGTCGCATTGGTTGCCACGATCACCTCTGAAACCTCACTATCCATGAGACGAGTCATAAGGCTCTTGAGATTGATATCGTCTGGGCTGATACCATTCATCGGAGAAATGAGTCCATGCAAGACATGATAGAGTCCGTGGTATTCTTGGATATTTTCCATAGCAGCCACATCGCGACTATCCTCTAACACCAAGATGGTTGTCTGGTCACGAGTCGGATCTGTACAGATCGAGCAAGGATCATCATCTGTCAAGCGACCACAGATGGAACAATAGGTCAACTCTCTCTTAGCAGAAAGGAGATTTTTTGCAAATTCATTGACATCGTCATCAGACATTCCAATGGTATAGAAGGCGAGACGAGTAGCCGTTTTGATCCCGATACCTGGAAGCTTCGAATAGCTATCAATTAACTTGGCAATAGGTGTTGGATACAGCATAAGTTCCTTTCTAATTCATTGGATGTTGTTGGTTATAAAGATTGATGATATCACGCGCAATTGAAGGTCCGACACCATTTGTTAGATTGGTGTTATGAGGAAAGACGACTGCGACCGCGATTTGAGGATTATCGGACGGAGCATAAGCAACTGCGTTGGTATTATTGGCCTTTTGACCGCCATTAACATAACTTTCGGCCGTCCCCGTTTTCCCGCTTATGGAAACGGCTGCGCCATTTGAAAAGGCACGACCAGTTGTCAGAGCGCTCGTTCCATGCGAAACTTGATAGAAACCTTGGTGCAAGAGGGCCATATCCGCTTCTGAGATATTGATCTTGTTCAGTTCCTTGGTGGCTGTTTCTTGAACTAGATTACCTAAGCCACCTTGTTCATTGTTTCCATAAACTCCCTCAACGATGTGAGGAGCCAATCGTACGCCATTGTTTGCAATGGTTGCGACATACTGGGCTAACTGCATAGGTGTGTAGTTATCAAACTGGCCAAAGGCGTTATTAATATAGTTGGCCAAATCAAACTCTTTTGGTGTAAATCCTGTAGATTCATCTGGGAGGTCAATCTCCGTTGAAGCTCCGAGTCCATATTCCCCAAAAGTTGATCGCAATTTGCCCATTGCAGTCTCTAACTGATCAGTTGCGACTATCATATTTGGCTGGTAGGACTGTCCCATGATCCCTAGCGCAGTCTGAACCATGTAGGTATTAGAAGAGTACTCCAAAGCTTCAACTGCTGTGATAGGGAAGGAGCCATAGGATAAGGTATACCATGAATTGATCGGAGCCGAACCTTGGAAAACAATCGGCTGATCTGTCAAGGTTTGATTGCCTGACAAGACCCCATTTTCCCAACCAGAGCTAAGGGTTGCCGCCTTAACGACAGATCCTGGAACAAAGACATTGGTTATCGTTCCAAGCGAATCTGAACTTAATTCACCGGATTCGACATCATGCTTGACACCCGACATCGCTAGAACTGCACCGGTTTTAGGATTGAGGGCTACAGCGTAGACTCCTTCAGAGTATTTGGCTCCACCGTTACCCAACTCTGAGTTGAAGTAGCTCTTGAGTAGATCATCTACACCATTCTGAAAAGTTAGGTCAATCGTTAGTTTGATGTTGTTTCCTTTGCTTCCTTCTTCGACATTTTCTACACTTTCCATATTCCCGTGTTTGTCGAGGTGGATTTCCTTGACGGAGCGTTTGCCTTGAAGAACATCTTCATATTGCTTTTCAAGATAGGAAGTTCCCACTCGGTCATTGAGAGAATACCCTTTTTTCAAATAAGCGTCCACTTCCTCCGCTGGAAGACCTGATTTTTCACTTGATACACTACCTACAATTGAAGACAAAGAAGTGTCTAGGACTTTCCGATCCCATGAAGTTGAAATACTAATCCCTGGTAATTCCTTGGATGCTGATGCAACGAGAGCAACTTGGGTATCATTCAAGGCATCCGTAGAAATGGTGCCCGTCGCAAAATTTTCAACGGCATTGAGCTGACTAAAGAGATAGATTTCCTTTTTCTGGTCATCTGTATAATTGAGTTGACTCACGTCAATACTTTCAACTGCATTATTGTAGAGAGTCGCTTCAGATAAGCGGTTCCCATCTGAATCTAGGCGTTTATCGCTTGGCAAGGATTCGACTGTTTTTTTGTAAATATCCTGGTCCGCCAAGTAGTAGTCCGCAATCTGGCGATCCGTCAGATCAGGGGAAGTGACATTCACATATGTCAGCAGTTTTTTAGCCGTCTCCTTTAACTCTGCTGCCGTCATCTTATTGTTTCGTGTGAAAGAAACAACTTGCTTGAGTGTGTTTTCTACCAAGGGTTTGCCTGTTGCATCGTAGATTTGACCACGAGCTGAACTGGTTGTAACCCTTGTCTGGCTGGCTGATGCCAACTTTGCTTCATAGAAGTCTTTATTCAGTACCTGCATGTATAACAATCGACCAATTATGGCCATAAACAGCAGGATAACAATCGCAAACAGTAAATTAAGCCGAATCGGAATCGAATGGCTATTAAATTTTCTCATACAACTAAGACTCTTTTCTAGAAAAATTGCAGATCTCTCGGATAAATCTCAGCTAAAAAATACTAGGATTTGACCGAAGACCAGTACTTTTCATTGTACCATATTTTACGGAGAAACTCTTGGAAAAGTCGAAGCATTTTTTGACTTTCAACTGAAAACGCCTTTTTATTTTGTTATCCTACCTTCTATGATATAATGATAGTAATAGTTAGGAAAGCGTTAACTTTTAAGACTTTGACTCATAAAAAGGAGCCTCATGAATAAGCCAGATATCGCAACCATAATCGATCTCCATTTTGAAGAATTAACCGAGCTCGAGCAAGAAATCGCTCGCTATTTTTTGCAGTCTGATACGATCCAAGACGATCTTTCTTCTCAGCAAGTTACCCAGAAATTACATATCTCCCAAGCAGCTCTGACTCGCTTTGCCAAAAAGTGTGGTTTTACAGGCTACCGAGAATTCATCTTTCAATACCAGCATCAGGCTAGTAAACAGGACATCCATTCACACAAACACAGTCCTTTGACTAAACGTGTTTTGAGAAGCTACAGTATCATGCGAGAACAAACGCAGGATTTGATTGACGAAGAACAACTGGAACGCGTCGCCCAATTAATCGATGACGCTGAACGGGTTTACTTTTTTGGAACGGGAAGTTCTGGTCTGATTGCCCGTGAGATGAAACTGCGCTTTATGCGTCTAGGTGTTGTCTGTGAAGCTTTGACCGATCGGGATGGCTTTGCTTGGACGACCAGTATCATGGATGAAAACTGTTTGGTGCTAGGTTTTTCGCTGTCTGGCACCACCCAATCCGTTCTAGATAGTTTGCTGGATGCCAAGGACATGGGCGCCAAGACCATTCTCTTTACCAGTTCTCCTAGCAAAGACTGTCAGGCCTACACTGAAACAGTCCTAGTCGCAAGTCATAGCCAATCTTCTTACATCCAACGTATTTCCGCTCAACTCCCTATGCTCTTTTTAACAGATTTGATTTATGCCTACTTTTTAGAAATCAATCGTGAGAGCAAGGAAAAAATCTTTAATAGCTATTGGGAAAATAAAAAACTCAATGGCTATCGTAGACAAAAACGCGTTAGAAAATCCTAGTTTGGTTGAACCAAACTAGGATTGTTTTGTCTTGAAATGATAGTAGGCTCCCAACATTCCTGCTGTATTTTGGTGATGGGCAAATTCTAATCGTGTTTTTTCAGCTAGGCTTGGTACCAAGGCCGCCTTCAAGGCTGTGCGAATTTTCGGTTTGAGGATAGCTTCTTGCCCCATGATACCGCCACCGAGAATGACCACTTCTGGATTGGCAACGTAGCAAATATTTGCCAGACCTTTTCCTAAATAGTCTACCATGCGGTCAATGCCAGCCATACAGATCTTGTTCCCTTCAGTAGCTTCCTTGAAAATGCGTCGGCCATTCCACTGGTCAACTGGATCTCCATGAGCTGTTGCTACATACTCTACCAAGGCTGTCGTAGAAGCAAGATCCTGAAAAGCTCCATCCTGCATGTGCATGTAACCGACTTCGCAGGCCGAATTGCTAAATCCATGGAAGACTTTCCCATCCATAATCAAGCAACCACCGATACCTGTTCCAATGGTCAAGCAAAGTATGACACTCGCTCCCTTACCTGAACCAGATACTGCCTCAGCAAGACCTGCACAGTTGACATCATTTTCAATTTCACAAGGAATCGAAAAGCTAGTCTCGATTTCCTTCTTGAACTGGGTTCCTGCATAGTTAGGGATTTGCGGGCCAGCATAGAAGATTTCACCCTTGTCAGGATCCACCATTCCCGCTGAAGAAATAGCAACACCTGCTACTGGGCCTTTTTCTAAATAGCTGGCTACGATATCTTTGGTCTTTTGTAAGATATGGGGTCCACCCTTATGCGCCTCTGTTGGCATTTCGTGCGATTCAACAAGTTGGCCTTCTTGGTCAATCAAACCATATTTGATGTTGGTTCCACCAATATCAATTGCAACGTAGTGTGTCATAAATACCTCCTTATGGATTAGAGGAAGCGCTCCTTGGTTTCACGAATCAATTGCGCTGCTGCTTCTACAACTGGTCGATCTTCTTCAGTCACTGGTGTCAATGGTGAACGAACTGAACCAATGTTCAAACCTTCATTGATCTTCAAAACTTCTTTGATGACACCGTACATATTTCCATGTGCAGCAGTCAATTTACCAATGATTGCATTGATAGCGTATTGCAATTCACGAGCTGTTTCCAAGTCTTTCTCAGCAATCAACTCATTAAGTTTCAAGAAGAGTTCTGGCATAGCACCATAAGTACCACCGATACCAGCTTTTGCACCCATGAGTCGTCCACCTAGGAACTGTTCATCTGGACCATTGAATACGATGTGGTCTTCTCCCCCAAGGCTGACAAAGGTTTGGATATCTTGAACTGGCATAGAAGAGTTCTTAACACCGATAACACGTGGATTCTTCAACATTTCAGTGTAGAGACTTGGAGTCAAAGCAACACCTGCTAACTGAGGAATATTATAAATTACGTAGTCTGTGTTTGGAGCTGCAGCACTAATGTCATTCCAGTATTTAGCAACTGAGTACTCAGGCAAGCGGAAGTAAATCGGTGGAATCGTTGCAATGGCATCTACACCCAAACTTTCTGCGTGGCGAGCAAGTTCCATACTATCCTTTGTATTGTTGCAAGCTACGTGAGCGATGATGGTCAATTTGCCCTTAGCAACTGCCATGACTTCTTCCAAGATCAACTTGCGGTCCTCTACACTTTGATAGATACATTCACCAGAAGAACCGTTGACATAGAGGCCTTGAACTCCCTTATCAATGAAGTATTGAACCAAGGCACGCGTACGCTCTGGACTGACTTCTCCTTGATCATCATAACATGCGTAGAAGGCTGGAATGACACCTTCGTATTTTTTCAAATCTGACATAGATTTTCTCCTAAGATTTCTTTTTTTTCTGCTGAGAGCAGTTCTATTTTTTACAAGTTTAGTATACACCTTGTGAAAATCGCTTTCAATATCTTGTATACACTTAGATTTTAGTTTCTACTTGTATTTTAGAAACTGTAACGATTGAAAGTAGTTTCAGAAACACCTCATCCTACTGGTATTTAGCGAAGATTTTCTCCATCAATCCTGCTTGGAGAAAGACTAGCAAACCAAATCCAAAGAGGATAAAGGCCGATCCACCCAAAAGGAGAGTGAAGGCGGATAGATAAAGAACCATCACAATAAGAAAGAGAATGGCTAACATGAGGAAGAACCATGGAAAGTTAAAACTTGCCAAGATAAGCCCTTTTTGCAGCACTTCTTTCCAAGACAAATCATAGCGGGCAGCGATGGGATAACTAGCCAGCATCACGAGAGTGAGGAAGATGAGAATCCCCAAACAAATAGCTTTCACAATCTGGAAAGGCAAAGCAGTCTGTCCCCAGAAGAGATAGAGGTCTAGAAGGTTTAATGACACAATGCCTAACTCCAGCAAACCTAACTTGAAACCCAGTTTCAGATTTTGCTTGAAGGCTCTTAGATAAGTTCTAAAGACTGGTACCCGTCTGCTTCTCTTAATCTCAAACATGGTCTCGTAAAGGCTGATTTTCGCCACTCCAATCGTCACGATGGGCAAACAAGAGACGACAAAAAGAAGATTGACTGTGACGATATCCAAGACCTTCTCACTGAAACGCATGAGAAAATTATCTGTATCAAATGCTGCCTTGATAAGGCTTACTCCTTTTTGTGCCATGTTTGCTCCTCCTGATTCTTTTAATCAATCAAAATTTTAAAGAGATATTTGCGAACCTTTTCTTCCATCCCTGCGTAGCCATTTGGCTGGTGTGGTTCTCCTGGAAAGAAAATCGCAAAATTGTGATAGCCCAACAAGAGTGGGTATTTTTCATGACAATGGACAAAACCAATGTCACTCGCTTCGTCGAATGCTACTGCCTCGTCTTTGATACGTGAACCGTAGCTCGAATATTCATGTCCTTCTACCAGTAAATGCAAATCTGCATAGTTCTTATGGTGTTCAAATTGATCATTTTCAGCTTGATTGAGGACATTTTCCTGAACAACTAGAAAGACCTTGTCCCCGTCAATCTCATACTTACCTAGCTCAAATGAATCTTTACGATGTTGGTAGAGATAGTCGATAGCCTTATCCAGATTGGGATGAATCCCTTTGTAAAAGGTGATGTTTTTCAAATCGTCAAAAATCATACTGTTTCCTTCGTTTCTGATAGTTAACTAAAATCATAAATTAAGTTGATAAGTGTCTGACAAAATCTTTAAGGTAAGCAAATACCCAACATTTTGTAGACACTTATAAACCTATATTTCTCTTAGCCTATAACATATTCTTCTGAATTTTGATAGACAGTTTTTCCTATACTCAATGAAAATCGAAGAACAAACTAGAAAGCTAACCGCAGATAATACTTGAGTATGGCAAGACGATGCTGACGTAGTTTAAACTCGATTTTCGCAAGGTCTTAACCTTTAACCGCTCCCATAGTAATCCCTTGAGTGAAGGATTTTTGGAAGACAAGGAAGACGGTTACGATTGGCACGGCTGCTAGAGCTGCACCTGCCATGATCAAACCATAGTTGGTTGCCATTTCGGCCTGCATGGTCGCAACCCCGAGTGAGATGGTCAAGTTTTGACGTGAAGTCAACATAACCAACTGCATAAAGTAGTCGTTCCAAGTATTGATGAAGGTAAAGATCGCAAGAGCTGCAAAGCCTGGTTTCACGATAGGAAAGGCTACGCTCCAGAAGGTACGAATCTCACCACATCCGTCGATTTTAGCTGATTCAAGCAATTCTGTAGGGATATTTTCACTAAATTGTTTCATAAGGAAGACCCCAAATGGCCATCCAATCAAAGGCAAGATAACTGCCCAAAGAGTATCGTGAATTCCCATGAAGTTGACGATACGTACCAATGGTACAAGGACAACTTGTTTTGGAAGAGCCATGGCAGCGATAAAGACTGCAAAAAGAATGCGCTGACCATAGAAACGTTTTTTAGCCAATACATAACCTGCTAGAGAAGAGGTTGCACAAACCAAGAACATAGTTACTAATGAAATAAATACAGAGTTCCACATCCACTGCATAGCAGGGTTTTGCACCATGAGTTGTTGGAAGTTCTCCATGGTTGGCATTTTAGGGAACCACTGTGGCGGAATCATAATGGTATCAGGCTGTGATTTGAAGGCCCCTGTCAAGATCCAGTAGAATGGAAAGATGAACAGTACGGTCAACAAGAGCAAGATAATCGTTGAAATAACAGTGAAAGCTGTTAAAGGTTTCTTTTGTGTAGGTTGCATAACTGTCTCCTTTCTTTAGTATTCTACGTCATTTCCGAGGATCTTGAATTGAGCAAAGCTGACAATGGCAATCATCACTGCCAAGAAGACACCGATGGTATTTGCATAGCCGTACTCTGTCAATTGGAAAGCTTTTTCGTAAAGGTAGTACATCAGTGTACTTGTTGAATAGTTTGGACCACCAGATGTCAACAACTGAATCAAAGCGAAACATTGGAAAGAGTTGATGGTTGTGATGATCGCGATGTAAAGAGTTGTTGGAAGGAGGCTAGGCCATTTGATCTTCCAGAAAACTTGGAACTCAGTCGCACCGTCAACACGCGCCGCTTCAACAAGTGAGTTGTCAATATTCCCCATAGCAGCGATATAAAGGATAATCGGTTGACCAACAGATGTTGTCAAAAGGATAATCATAATCGCTAGCAAAGCCCAGTTTTTGTCACCCAGCCAAGAAATGTTTTGGCTGATGATATGGCTTGACTTAAGGACAAAGTTTAGAATCCCTGATAGGGGGTCATAGATCCATTTCCATACAACCGTTACGGCCACACTACCTGTAACTACAGGAAGGAAGAAGACGAAACGATAGAAAGATCGGGCAATCGCATTTTGATGATAGGTTTGAGATGCTACAAAGAGCGAGAAGAGTACAACAATCGGAACAGATCCAATAACCAGGATAACAGTATTGATCAAAGACTTGGTAAAGACAGGGTCTTTAAACATGCGAATGTAGTTATCCAAGCCAACAAACTCAAAGCTGGTCATGGAGTAGTTAAAGAAGCTTGTAATGAATCCCATAATCATAGGAGCCAAGACAAAGATGACAAAGAAGAATAACACTGGTGCTAGGAAAGCGTAGGAAATCACTGTTTCCCGCATGCGAATTTTATTGACTTTCACAGTCGGCACCTCTCTTTCAAATAGAATATTTTTTGATTTTCTTGAACTGTTTTAAAATCAAAATGAAATTTTTTAAGATTCGCTTATGTAAGAACTTCATTTTAATTTCGTGACAGTTCCTTACATTTCAAACAAAAGTCCCCCTTTTCTTACACCGTAGTGCACAGGGAAAAGGGGGAATCAATCTGACTTAGTGCTTATTGTTTTGTAGCTTTTTTGATGGTTTCGTTAGCTTTTTCAGTGAAGGCTTTCAAAGCATCTGCTGGTTTTTCGTCACCATTTGATACAGATTGCAACATTGGGAACCAAAGTGTTCTCATTTCAGCAAATCCGTTGATTGTATTGTAGTATGGTGAATAGTATTTAGTCCAGCTACTGATTGTTTCCATACGTTTGTCATCATAAAGTTTGCCAAATGATGTACGAACTGGGAAGGCACCTGTACGAACAACGTCTTTAGGACCCCATTCTTTGTCATCTGCGATGAATTGAACGAATTTCTTAGCTGCTGCGACTTTCTTGTCGTCTTTGTTGTTAAATACTGCAAATCCATTTACAAGGTATTCAAGAGATGGTTTACCAGAGTCTGATGGGAATGGTACTTCTACCACGTCTACCTTACTTGCTTCCAAGAGTTTAGCTTGGATACCGTTTTGAGCTGGTGCCCAAAGGATTGTGTATGAAGTTTGACCGTTGGCAAAGTTTTGGATGTCTGCTCCACCGTCAAATTGTGAACCATTGTTCAACAAACCGTCTTTGATCCAGCTAGCAGCTTTTTCAAGACCTTTGACGAATTTAGGATCGTCAGTTGTATATTTGGTTACATCTTTATCTGTTACAGAACCGCCATAAAGGTTTGCGATGAAGGCACGTGTTCCTTGGTCTCCCCCTTGACCAGAACTGAACAATGAACCTGGTGTATATCCTTTATCTTTAAGCGCTTTCAAAACTTTTTCAAAGTCATCAGTTGTCCAACCTTCTTTTACAAGGTTTGCAACTCCAGCATCTTCCAACATTTTCTTGTTCATAGCCATGTAGAATGGAGCTGAACTGATTGGATACATGTAAGCTTTGTCTCCAGCCTTACTTGCTTGTACGATGTTCTCATTATTGACATCTTTGACGAATTCGTCTGTGAAGAGGTCGTTCAACTCAGCCAACTTACCATTTTTACCGTATTGGATGATACGTCCTGGTGCGTCAAAGAGTACATCTGGTGCTGTTCCTGCTTCGATGGCTGTTGTGATCTTTTCAGGTCCTGACTTGAAGTCGATAGTTTCCAATTTCACTTTTACATCTGGATTTGCTTTTTCGAAAGCCTCGATGATTGATTTTTCATAAGTTCCAACACCATCGCCAGTCTTTTCTTGTGTGAAGACTGGGAATGCCCACCAAGTGATTTCTGTTTTTCCGCTATCGCTACCAGATTTTCCAGCATCCTTACTTCCACCAGAATTCCCACAAGCAGCAAGGCCAAGAATCGCAGCACCTGCAAGTACTGTACAAGCTAGTTTTCTAAATTTCATTTGTATTCTCCTAATTGTTAAGCGTGTCCATATTGGATAGTGAGTAAGCTTCTATTTGTATACGTTTTCATTTCATCCGACGCATCGACCACTCTCCTCTGTTTTGAGATTATGTTATTTAAGACCGGCAACAAAGCGTTCCGTAATCTCTTTTGGTCTAGTAATAGCTCCACCAACAACGATACCTCGCACCCCATATTCAAGGATTTGTTTGGCTTGTTCTGGTGTATGAATTTTTCCTTCAGCGATGACATCCACACCTGCTTCACACAGTTTTTTGATCAGTTCAAAGTCTGGACCATCCACTTTGGGACTATAAGAGGTGTAACCTGATAGGGTTGTTCCAACAAAATCAATTCCTGCTTCGACTGCAGCTATTCCCTCTTCAAACGTACTGGTATCAGCCATTAAGAGTTGATGCGGATATTTTTCTTTGACTTGTCGGATAAAGTCTTGGATTTCCAAACCATCGTAACGTTCACGTTTGGTACAATCCAGAGCAATGACCTCAATGTCGAGTTCAGCCAGTTCATCCACTTCTCTCATCGTAGCTGTAATGAAAGGCTCCTGTGGCGGATAGTCACGTTTGATAATCCCGATAATCGGGAGTTTCGTAACCTCCTTGATCTCCTTGATATCGCGAACACTGTTTGCTCGGATACCGACTGCTCCACCTTGCTCAGCCGCTTTGACTAGCAAGGGAATGACTCCTCCCGCTTCTGTATAAAGCGGTTCGTGAGGAAGTGCCTGGCAAGAGACAATGATTCCATCTTTGATTTGTTCAATCAAGGCTTCTTTGCTGATCTGTGGCATCCTCTTTCCTCCCTTTCTTGTTCTTATGGGCTTATTATATATTATTTGTTAAGCGCTTTCAATAGCTTGTAGTGGAATAGATTTCAGTTTCAAAACTATTTTATAGAACAGCCGTTCCTGAAAGTAGTTTCAGACCTCTTATGATTTCAAATCAACCTGAATGTCATCAAAAAAGATAGCAGGCTTGAAAACCTGCTATCTCTTCTGAGACCTACTCAAATAGCTCTTGCTATTATTCTTTTCTCTTCTTTCCAAATGCAAAGAGGGATAAAAGGACGCCCGCAAGGCCAAGGGAAATTAGTGAGCTGGTTTCCTTGCTTCCCGTATTTGGAAGTTCATCTTGTTTAGCTGCTGGCGCTTGATAGGTCACATCTTGGCCTAGAGACAGTTTGTTGTCTGCAGCTGCTAATACTAGATTGGTGTCTCCCTTGTACTCTGGCACTTCATGGACTGCTGCCTCAGCGCCATTGACTCCACCCTTATACTCTGGCAGGTCATTTGAAGCTGCCAAGACAAAGTTAGCACCTCCGCTATATTCTGGAACCTCGTTTGAGGCTGCTTGAACTGCATTCACTCCTCCTTTAAACTCAGGAATCTCATGGACTGCTGCCTCAACTGCATTGACACCACCTGTGAATTCTGGTTTTTCTACCGTTGGAGCCGGTTCTTCACCTACCGTTGCCAATGGACCGGTGTACTCTGGTACCTCTGCTACAGCCGCTTCTTCTGCATTGACACCACCTGTGAATTCCGGTTTTTCTACTGTTGGAGCTGGTTCTTCACCTGCTGTTGCCAATGGTCCAGTGTACTCTGGTACCTCTGCCACAGCCGCTTCTTCTGCATTAACACCACCTGTAAACTCTGGAACTTCATGGATAGCAGCTTCACTGCCATTAATACCATCGCTTAGTTTAGAGCCAGCTAAAGAAACTGGTAAATTATGCATACTTTCAATTGCACCCTCTGCCAGACCTGTAATCCTTTGCCCCATATCCTCTGGATCCACTGTAAATAGGAGTGTTTTTGTATCGTACTGGGTCATAAAGGTTGCTGTCTTGCCATTTGCCAATTGAAGGGTCGGAGCCTTGTTGACCAATACTTCCGAATCGAACTCCATGGCAATAATACCTGGCCATTTTTGGATAGCATATTTCACTTTTGCTTCTTTAGGAGAAATTCTTTCCTTGGTCAAGAAATCCCAGTTGAATTTCTTGAAGGAAAGTGTGTATGGAACACCTCCAGGAGCATGGTGTTCGTATAAAAGTCCAAATTCATCTGGTCCGATTTGTTGAAGTGAGTTATAAGCATACTCACCTTCTTGAATCAAATGGTGGTGCAACCAAGTTAGCTGACCATCTTCTTCTACACGAGCCACTCGAATATACCCATTTTTACGACCAGGACCATTTGCATTTGCTAATAGAATATACTCTTTGCCATTTTGAACCGTGTGAGTCGCAGCCATTTGAACATAAACGTCTGGCACATCGTAGCGTTCAACGTTATTGTCCCAAGTTAGACCACCATCATGACTGGTCGCAACCTGTAGATCTTCTGTCAATCCTCGCATAAAGAGTTTGAGGTCCCCATTGTTTAACTGAACAACAGAAGCCTCTGTATTTTGAGCATAATAATTATTCATGGTACTTGAATCAACCACTGTACCATCATAAAGTGTACGATTGTCGTTGACACCACCACCCATATGCCATGTCTTACCATGGTCGTCTGAGTAGATGATTCGAGATGATTGAGAACCATTGAGGTGGTTAGTCCGATTGCTTGTATAGACAGGAACGACGATTCGACCTTTATGCGGTCCAGTACGAAGGGTTATCCCCACTCCAGGACCTACGCCTAGGAATTTCATCCAATCGGCTTTGACCATCGGAGTAATATCTTGAGGAGCAGACCAGGTCTTCCCGTCGTCATCACTGTAAGACATCCATAGGTAGCTATCCTTGGCAATTCTAAATGGAGAAGTTTTGTTTGTGGTGAAGTAGATATTGCCTAGTAGCTGGTCACCCTTGTATAGATCACCCTTGTCGCTGTATGCTGGTTTAACAGGATCTACAACAACGCGATAGTCTGTTGCCTTGCCATCTGGAGTGTAAACTGTACCATTTTCTCGAATAGTATAAGCTCCCTGTTCACCTTCTCGATAGAGGAGTTGATAGGTTTTACCATTGATTTCTTTGTAAGCTTCTTCTTTTTGCGAAGACATTCCAAAGATCCCTTTTCCTTCTGGGAACATGTCATAAATGGCAAAGATGCGTTTGGTTTCAGGATCTTGAGTCAAGGTCATATCGATATTCACTGGTGAACCGATTGATGGGTCAGAAGCTCTTGGATTGTCACGTAAGTTGGTAATGGTTACTCGATCTCCCCAAGTTTTACCATTATCTTCACTGCGTCTAATGACCATACCGATATCACCCCAGTCACTCGAATGGAGACGGCGTTCATCTGCACCTGCAATCAGCGTTCCTTTATCAGTCTTGAGAAGAGCTGGAATACGATAACTCTTGATGCCATCTTTGTTTGGTTGGTTATGCATTCCCCCTTTAAAGACATCTTCTTTCTCTGAGATTTTCGCGCCCTCAGGAAGTTTCTTTTCTAAATCACCTCTTTCAAATAGTTGACTCCGTGTTTGAACTTCATCTGGGCTTAAAGCACGATCATAAACGGTTAGGTTTCGAACTTGTAGGTTTGATGCCCAAACTGTTTTATTGCCCCGTTTGGTTGCTCCAAGTTGAGCTTGATTAACATCTGGCATATCTTTGATAAAGTTACCAGATTTTAGACTTGTTCGGGATAAGACACCGTTCACATAGAGACGAACTCGACCATGAGGTAACTCTGCTGTCGGTTGTTCGACAGTAAAGGTCACGGAGTTCCATTGTCCAGGGCGAACTTTCAAAGGAGCATCTGTATACTTATCATAGAACTGCTCCCCGTTAGCGCCACGCCCTTCAATAAGAGCTGTATTATCAAGGACCGACATAGTAAAGTACTCATTTTCCTTGGTGTCACTGGATACCGAGAAGAGATTGTAAAAGCGTGGAGCTGATGCATCTGGTTTGAACTCCATGTGAACTGTAGCATTTTGAAGTTTCTTTAGTTTGTCTAGTTCACTTGATAAATCGACTCTCTGACCATTTGCTGCATTGGTTTCAACATCTTCTTTTTCAAGGACAGGATTAGCATTTTTTAAATCTCTTGAGTAATAGTCACGAGGAAGCGCTCCTTGATCCTCTGATTCCGCTTCCTTATTTGCTTCTTCTGCAGGGGTTTCCGTAGAGGATGGAGTTTCTGATTCTGCACTCTCATTTTTTTTCAAATGATCTTGGTCCACCTCAACGCCGTTGTCTTGAGCTGCTGCCAATTTACCAGCCAAATCCTTATCCAAATGTTCAAGATCACCAGAAGACACTTCTTTTGGTAACTCTGATAATCCTTGCCCTTGACCAGATTCGACTGTTTCTGTACTAGCACCTGCTGCATTGGCTTGCTCTTGAGCTAAGACTGGATTTACTCCAAATACTACTGTACCAATCACTACTGATGCTGCTCCGATTGCAAATTTTCGAATTCCGTATCGCTGTTTCCGATGTAAAGAGTTGTAATTCATGTTTGTCCTTCCATTTTTCATAAAAATAAAGCGCTTTCTTTTTTCTTTAAAAATTTTTATTGTCTCTTCAAGAGACAAGTTTTACAAGAAAGTATCCAACTCAATGAGAGCTCCCAATCCTCTCCCATTTTCTGCTGAGCCATTCTTTAAGCGCCCAGCAGCATTTTTCCTCCTTTCACAAGTGATTTTTCCTTTATTATACAATAAAGTCTTATATTTATATCTATGTTCTCACAGAATAGATTTTACTTTTAAGAATATTTTAATATTTTAAATTTTCTAAAAGTACTTTCGGGTTTTGGACATAAAAAAGAGAGCTCCTGGGCTCTCTCGTTCATTATCTTACATACTTAAAAGGAATTTCACTACCACAGAGCCAGTTGTAGACTTGGTCATTGACAAAAACATTCATGGCTTCGTGGGCATACTCAGGCATGATGCGATAGGCCTTATCACAGGTCAGACGGTTGTAAATTGCAAACTGGGTAATGGGATAGCAGACATCGTCATCCAAGCCCGTAATCATCTTGACCTCTCCTTTGATACGATGGGCAAGATTCTTCACATCGATATAGGCTAGAGTCGCCATGATTTCATCCTCTGTTTCATGGAAGGGATCGTAGAACTTGAAATAACGGAAAAGTTCATCATAGGCTTCACTGGTATTGCCAATCTCAAGCACTCGTCTAAAGTCAGACAAGAAGGGATAGATGGCAACTGTTCGCTGAATCCGAGGATTGAGCGCTGCTGCAACCAGGGCTAAAGCTCCTCCTTGTGAGGCACCATAGCTTGAAAGTCTTTCCTCATCTACCTGTGGCAGACTAGCAACAATTTCGATCAACTGGTAAATATCCAGATAGACATCCTTATAAAAGAGCTGGTCTCGACCTTCAACAGCACCACGGATGATATGTCCCTTAACGGTATTTCCCAAAGGAGAGCGCAAACCATCTTGCGAATAACCTGACTGGCCTCGAACGTCCATAGAAACAACACCGTAATCAGCCACGGTGAAGGCCAGCATGTCGGCCCAGTCCCAACCACGTCCCATATAGCCATGAAAGTGAAAGATTAGGGGAACTTTACCCTCACTCTTTGGAAGGACGACACGTGCGTAGACCTTGCCTTCATTGGTTCCTTCAAAGGTTAGCTCATAGCACTTGACTTGGGGAATATGGAAATCTCTTTCCTCCAACTGGTAGGCTGGAAGAGTTGAAACCTTTTTCACTTCCCCATCCCAAAAAGTATCAAAGTCTTCTGGAACCTCATCTCGCCCTCTATAAGTCTTGATTTCTTCTAACAAAGCTGGATGTTTCATAGCATGCTCCTTTTGATTTGTAATCGCTATCATAACTCTAGCATATCTGGGAAAGCAATGCAAGAAAGAATGGTAAACAGAAAGTGATTTTAGATTCTCCTCCCTCAAACTGATCGTCTGAAAGTAGTTTTAAAATCTTAAACTTCTAATCTTCCGTTTTACATATGATCCTTCACAGCAACTGCTACCATTTTGGCTTTGGCACGGACTTTAGTAGCCACTGTCATCTCCATAGCAATAATTGCTTTTCTTTCCCCTAATTCCTCCAGAGTAGAAGTAACCACAATTTCATCTTCAATTGGACTAGGACTAAGGTAATCAATCTCCAAGCGAGCTGTAATAAAACGTCCTATCACAGTTGATTCCGTCAGTTCCAACCCTTTTTGATGATGGGCAAACCAAGCTGCTGAGGCCGTGCCATGGCAATCAAAAATAGTCGCTATCATTCCTCCAAAGACATTTGATGGAACTCCACCAGTATAAGCATTTTCAAGCTTTATCCGACTAATACAACTATTCCCATCTATACTTGGATAGGTTTTTAAATGTAAGCCTAAATCATTCTTGGGACCACATCCCCAACAATGCTGAAATCGTTCTCCATACCTATCTTGGATAGCAATCGTTCTGGTTTCTAACATTCTTTTCACTCCTCTTTACTCAGATGGGGCAATTATATCAAGCTTCAGTCAAAGAGTAAATAGGCTTGGAGACTAATATCTTTTTATCACTCGACTAAGTTTGATTTATAGCCGACCATTTTATAAAAATAAAAAGAGCGTTTCCGCTCTTTGTGTATCAATAGGTGCTAGCTCCTTTCTCTAGTTTGACGGTTTGGAATTTCTTTTGGTAGGTTACTTTAATCGTCATGTGAGAGTCCTCGTTTCTTTTTGATGACTCTAGTATAAGACCCAAACCTAAAAGCTAGCTTATAGATTTCTTAGAAAAGGCTTAATCCAGATGTTCTCTCTTCTCTAGGTGGAGAGCAATCATGCGCCATTCTGGATCCTCTTTCCAACCTTCTATCGAACTAATGTAGCTGGCAACCTTCCTAGCTTCTTCTAAAATCGGAAAATCTTCGATAATATCCGCCACTTGAAACTCTGGCAGACCTGACTGTCTGGTTCCAAAAATCTCACCTGATCCGCGCATTTTCAAATCCTCCTCAGCAAGGACAAATCCGTTGGTGGTTTCTGTCATGATGCGCATGCGGTCTTTCCCTGACTCGGTCTTGGGATTGGCAACGAGAACAGCATAGGACTGCTTGTCTCCCCGACCCACACGACCTCTGAGCTGGTGAAGCTGGCTGAGACCGAACCGATCGGCATCCATGATGATCATGACGGTCGCATTGGAGACATTGACTCCAACCTCGATAACCGTCGTCGAAACCAGAATATCCGTCTTTCTCTCTTTGAATTCCTGCATGATCTGGTCTTTTTCGTCACTCTTCATCTTACCATGTAGAAGAGCCACTTCAGCCTTGCCGGCAAAATGAGCTGTCAACTCCTCAGATAAGGCAATGGCATTTTTCAGATCCAGAGCTTCAGATTCTTCAATCAAGGGAGAGATGACATAGGCTTGCGAACCTTTTTGGATTTCCCCCTCTAGCCAAGTCAAGACCTGAGGCAGTTGCTCATGTTTGATCCAACGTGTCACAATGGGTTTCCGACCCGCAGGCATCTGGTCGATAATGGAAACATCCATATCGCCAAAGGCTGTGATAGCCAATGTTCGCGGAATGGGCGTCGCCGTCATCATGAGAACGTCTGGGTTGTCGCCTTTTTCCCGTAAAATCCGTCTTTGTCCCACACCAAAACGGTGCTGCTCATCGATGATAATCAAACCAAGGCGAGCATAATCCACTCCATCTTGTATCAAAGCATGAGTCCCGATAATAAAGTCGGCCTCACCCTTGGCAATGGTCTCCAAGACTTCTCTTTTTTCTGCAACTTTTAAGGAACCTGTCAAGAGAGCGAGTTTCAAGTCTGGAAAAAGGTTCTGTAAACTCTCAAAGTGTTGCTCTGCTAGGATTTCTGTCGGTACCATGAGAGCAGCCTGGTAGCCAGCTGTCACCGCCGCAAACATGGCCAAGCCAGCGACTACCGTTTTTCCGCTCCCCACATCTCCTTGCAGGAGACGATTCATGTGGTGGTCCGACTTCATGTCGATCAAAATTTCCTGTAAACTCTTTTCCTGAGCTTGAGTCAAAGCAAAAGGCAGGTTTTCTTTGACTTCTGTCACTTTTTCTTGAGACCAGTTCAGAACCAGACCACTTCCCTGAACTCTATTTTCAGACTTGAGCGTCTGCAACTGCATTTGGAAGTAAAAGAGTTCCTCAAACTTGATACGACGAAGGGCCTGCTTGTATTCTGCCAAATCCTTAGGAAAATGCATAGCGCGAACAGCCTGGCAACGGGACATGAGTTTGTATTTATCAAGTAAAGACTGGGGAAGGTTTTCCTCAATCAAGAGGTCCAATCCCTGATCAAAGGCTGTCTTAATGACCTTAACCAAACTGGCCTGACTGATTCCCTGAGCCAGACGATAGACAGGCTGGAGGTCATCTTCCACCTGAGCTAGAACCTTCATCCCAGTCAGACTAGCCTTGGCACGGTCCCACTTCCCAAAAACAGCAAGGGTTGCTCCCAACTCTATCTTGTCTGCTAGATAGGGCTGGTTAAAGAAATTCACCGCAAAAACGACCTCTCCCTGCTTAAGGCTAAAACGTAGGCGATTGCGCTTGAAACCATAATACTGTACACTGGCAGGTGTCACGACTTGACCAGACAGGACCGCCTTTTCGCCATCTTCCAGCTCCAGCACCCGCTTGGTTTTGAAGTCTTCGTAACGGAAAGGAAAGTAGAGCAAGAGGTCTTGCAAGTTTTCAATTCCTAGTTTGGCGTATTTCTCTGCTGACTTTGGCCCCACACCAGGCAAGACATGCAAGGGTTGATGTAGGTTCATGCTCCACTCCTTTCTTTTTAATAATATTCTCTCGGAATGCGGTCACTGAGGAGACAAACCACCTCATAGTTAATGGTTCCACGGTAGGTCGCTACCTGAGTTGCTGTGATTTCCTGGTCACCATTGCTACCGATCAGGGTTACTTTTGTTCCGAGCGGATAAATCTTAGGCAGACGAATGGTGATTTGGTCCATAGATACTCGTCCGACAATTGGGCAAGCTTGTCCATCTACCAAGACAGAGAAATTCTGCATGTCTCGTGTCCAACCATCCGCATAGCCGATTGGCACGGTCGCGATGACTTGCTCGCTATCCGCCTGATAGGTGGCTCCATAGCCCATGCAAGCTCCAGCTGGAACTGTCTTGACATGAACCAGAGCAGATTCCAAGGTCAAGGCTGGAGTCAAGTCGTAAGGCAAGTTCAGAACCTCTCCACTTGGATTGAGACCATACATGGAATCTCCCATACGAACTGCATTGAAAATAGTCTCTGCATGCCAGAGGGTCGTTGCCGAGTTGCTGGCATGAACCAGCTCTGGAACTTCCTTCATACTTGCCAAAATAGCTTTAAAGCATTCTAACTGCTGATTAAAGTAGGTATCTGATTCCTCATCTGCAGTCGCAAAGTGGGTAAAAATTCCTTCAACGCGAGCACCATGTTGCTTGAGCAAGTCTTGAACCAAATCAGCTTCACTGGCATCTCTAAAACCAATTCGTCCCATTCCTGAATCAATCTTGAGATGGACAGTCAAGTCAGTTAAATCTGCTTCCTTGTCTAACAGCGCTTGAATCCACTCCAACCCTGCCACTGTCAAGGTGATGTCGTATTCTTTAGCTAGGGAAACAGCTTCTAGCTCAGAAACTCCTAAGATGAGGATTTTCTTGTTTATACCTGCTTGACGCAACTCGATAGCTTCATCGATATTGGAAACGCAAAATCCATCAACAATATCCTGGATCGCCGTTGCAACAGCTACCGCCCCATGTCCATAAGCATTAGCCTTGACTACTGCAAATTTGAGCGTACCATTAGGGATATGACTTCCCATTTGTTGTATATTTTGTCGAATAGCTCCCAAACGAATCAGAGCCTTGGTCGGTCTATGTGGACTAGCTTTCATGATTTTCCTCCAAAATGACACTGGCTGTCACAAACTGATCTGTATGGCTGATCGACAGCCAAATCTTTCCTAAAAATGGTGACTGACTAAAATAGGGAGCCCCTCTTTCATTGTTCAAAACTTCCAAATCCTGAAAGGTCAGTTTGCCAATTCCTGTCCCCATAGCCTTGGAAAAAGCTTCCTTAGCCGACCAGCGACCAGCCAAATATTCGATTTGTCTGCGCCCTTTGAGACTGGTAAATCGCTCCATTTCCTTAGTTGTCAGCACGCGCTTGGCAAAGCCCTCACGTCGTGTAACTGCACTTTCTATCGAAGCCAATTCTTCGATGTCAATTCCGTGTCCAACTATCATACTCATAAAAGGAGCTGAGATTCCCCCAACTCCATCCTTTTCACTTATTTTGTTAAGGTAGTATAAATTTCTTCTACCAAGGCTACTGTATTTTCCCATCCTAGACAAGGGTCGGTAATGGAGCAACCAAAGACCTCTGGTTGATTTTGGCGACCGTCTGCTAGGTAAGATTCGATCATAAAGCCTCGAACCGTCTTTTTAATCTTTTCATTCCAGTCACGATTCAGCAAGGCTTGACGAACAATGCGAATTTGTTCCATATACTGCTTGCCTGAATTGTCATGATTGGTATCGATGATAATGAAGGGATTTTCAAGTCCCATGGTCTCATAACGGTTGATTGCATTTAAGAGGGTTTCATAGTAGAAGTTGGGTTCATTTTTACCATATTCATTCATGGCACCACGAAGGATAACGTGGGCCAAAGGATTTCCTGAAGTTTCCACTTCTTGACCATGGTAAAGGAAGGTTTGCTTGTTTTGAGCTGCATAGATAGCATTAAACATAACCCCAAGGTTGCCAGATGTGGGATTCTTCATCCCCACTGGAGCATCAATCCCAGAGGCTACAAAGCGGTGTTCTTGGTCTTCCACTGAACGAGCCCCAACAGCATGGTAGCTGACCAGGTCATCAACCAAAACGAGATTTGACGGATAGAGCATCTCATCAGCTGTTGTCAATCCAGTCTCCGTAATCACACGGTAGTGCAGTTGACGAACGGCTTGCAAGCCATTAATCAAGCTTGGAGCTTTCGAAGTATCGGGCTGATGAACCAAACCCTTATAGCCATCTCCATTGGTACGAGGTTTAGCTGTATAAACACGCATCACGATAAAGATTTTATCCGCAACTTTTTTCTGCAAGTCTGCTAAGCGGCGAGCATATTCGAGTACTGCTTCTTCATTGTCCGAAGAGCAAGGCCCCATCACCAAAAGGATTCGGTCGTCCTCACCCGAAATGATGGCTGCCAACTCTCTATCACGGGCTTCTTTTTTTCGCAAGGCTTCAGGTGACAACTGGGTCTCAGCCTTGATTGCTTCAATATCAATTTCTTGACCTTTTTCGATAAATGCCATCTTACTCTCCTAGCGTTTGGTAAATTTCGCGAACAAGTGCTTCTGTGTTGTCCCAGCCTAGACACGGATCTGTAATGGACTTACCAAAAACTTCAGGTTCATTTTGACGTCCATCTTCTAGATAGGACTCAATCATAAAACCACGAACGTATTTCTTGATTTTCTCATTCCAGTCACGGTTAATCAAGGTCTGACGAACGATACGGATTTGATCCATGTACTGCTTGCCTGAATTGTCATGATTGGTATCAATGATGATAAAGGGATTTTCTAAGCCCATCTTTTCATACTGGGCAATGGTATCTATCAAATTGTCATAGTAGTAGTTGGGAATATTTTTCCCGTATTCATTCAAGGCACCGCGAAGAATGGCGTGGGACAATGGATTCCCCGTTGTTTCCACCTCTTTACCGAGGAAGAGGAAACTCTGTTTATTTTGCGCTGCATAAATCCCGTTAAACATAACATTGAGATTTCCAGATGTGGGATTTTTAAATCCTGTTGAAAAATCTGCTCCGCTCGCTACAAAACGGTGCTGTTGATCCTCTACAGAACGAGCTCCAACAGCCATATAAGAAATCAAATCATCCACCAGCGGAAGATTTTCAGGATAAAGCATCTCATCAGCTGTTGTCATCCCCGTTTCAGAAATAACGCGGTAATGTAAATGACGAACAGCCTTGATTCCATTGATCAAGCTAGGAGCTTCTGTCGCATTTGGTTGATGAATCAAGCCCTTATAGCCATCTCCATTGGTACGAGGTTTAGCTGTATAGACACGCATGACCATAAAAATACGGTCTTTGACCTCTTCTTGCAAAGCAGATAGACGCTTGGCATACTCGAGAACCGCCTCTTCGTTATCAGATGAACATGGTCCAATCACCAAGAGAATACGCTGGTCTTCCCCACGAATGATGGCTTCCAATTCCTGATCACGTTGCTTTTTTCTCGCAAGAGCCGCCCCCTCTAATTTAGACAAGGCGCGAACTTCTTCAATGTTAATTTTAGGACTTTTAGCTGTAAATACCATGATTCATCTCCTTATAAAGCAAACGGACACCAAGCAAAAAATGACTTTTACCAGGTATCCGCCTGTATCTTATCTCGTATTATTGTCTCTTACCATGACAGTTCTTGAATTTCTTACCAGATCCACATGGGCATTGGTCATTTCGTCCGACTTGGCTCAAGTCCACATCTTTTGGAAGCTGAATCTGCTGCGCTGCGATATTACGAGTCGCAGTTGTACTGATATTGTGTTCAGTTTGAGGACGTTCCTGTTCGTGGATTTGTGCTTTCATCATCAAGCGGGTTACATCGAATTCAATCGATCCAATCATGTCATTAAACATGCGGAAACCTTCTGCTTGATATTCTACAACAGGGTTGTTTTGGGCATATCCACGAAGACCAACAGCATTTCGCAACTGATCAAGAGCATCGATATGGTCTGTCCACTTGTTGTCTACAACACGTAGGATCAAGACTTTTTGGAATTCTTTTACTGCATCTTCATCACGAAGTTTGGCAACTTGACTGTCATAAACTTTCAAGGCACGTTGATACAGTTCATCTTTGATGGCCTGATCTGACAAACCTGCAAGATCTGAACGGTTGATTGAATCTTCTGGAAGCAAGTTGTATTTAGCAAAGTTCAAGATTGCTTCCAATTTTTCATCTTCCTTAGAACGTGCATGTGCATCCACGATACGACCAATTGTACGACGGATCATAGCATGGATCTCTGGTGCCAAGTCACGATCTGCTGTAATGACATCATAACGTTGCGCATAGATGATCTCACGTTGTTCACGCATGACGTCATCGTATTGAAGGACTTGTTTACGAGTGTCGTAGTTGTTTCCTTCTACACGTTTTTGAGCTGCTTCAACCTGACGCGTCAACATGCGAGATTCGATAGCTTCGTCAGACATGTTGAGGCGTTCAAAGACACCTTTCAAACGTTCTGAACCAAAACGTTTCATCAAATCATCTTCAAGAGACAAGTAGAATTGTGACTCACCTGGGTCTCCTTGACGTCCTGAACGTCCACGAAGCTGATTATCAATACGGCGACTTTCGTGGCGCTCTGTACCGATAACACACAGTCCACCAAGTTCACGAACCCCTTCACCAAGCTTGATGTCGGTACCACGGCCGGCCATGTTGGTTGCGATAGTAACTGCACCACGCTGACCAGCGTTCATGATGATTTGCGCTTCTCTGTAGTGGTTCTTCGCATTCAAGACTTCGTGAGGAACACCTGCCTCTACCAGTTTCTTAGACAGAAAGTCACTCGTTTCAACTGCAACTGTACCTACCAAGACCGGCTGACCTTTTTGGTGACGAGCTTTTACATCTTCAACTACAGCCTTAAACTTCGCATCAAGACTGGCATAGAGAAGGTCTGAGTGGTCGATACGTTGGATTGGACGGTTGGTTGGGATTGGGATAACACGAATATTGTAGATTTCGCGGAATTCTTCTTCTTCTGTTTTACCAGTACCTGTCATACCTGCCAATTTCTTATACATACGGAAGAGGTTTTGGTAGGTGATAGAAGCTGAAGTCTTGGTCTCATCTTGGATTGGCACACCTTCTTTTGCTTCAATCGCTTGGTGCAAGCCGTCAGAATAACGACGACCTTCCATGGTACGACCTGTAAATTGGTCGACGATCAAGATTTCTTGCTCTTCGCTAACCACATAGTCGATATCCAAAAGCATGATGTAGTTAGCACGGAGGGCATTGTCGATAAAGTGGGTAAGAGCTACGTTTTCGACGTCATAGAGATTTTCCAGTTTGAAATAGCTCTCAGCCTTGTCAATCCCAGAATCAGACAAACCAATCGTCTTAGACTGAATGTCAATAATATAGTCATCCTTGTCCAAAGACTTCACAAAATGATCCGCCATGTGGTAGAGTTGGCTAGTCTCAACTGCATTGGCACCTGAAACGATCAAAGGAGTACGGGCTTCATCGATCAAGATCGAGTCAACCTCATCGACCAAGGCATAGTTAAGCGGACGTTGTACCATGTTTTCTGCACGAACGACCATATTATCACGAAGGTAGTCAAAACCAATCTCTGAGTTGGTTGAGTAGGTAATATCACAGAGGTACGCTTCTTTTTTCTCCATTGGAGATTTGGCTGCTAAGTTGATTCCTACTGACAGACCAAGCCATGAGTACAATTCACCCATCTCAGTCGCGTCACGTTCTGTCAGGTATTCGTTGACAGTAACTACGTGAACCCCTTTACCTGCAAGGGCATTGAGGTACACTGGCATGGTCGCCGTCAAGGTTTTCCCTTCACCAGTACGCATCTCTGGAACGTCACCATGGTGAAGAACAATCCCACCCATGACCTGAACTTTATAAGGGAAAAGTCCAAGGACACGTTTTGCTGCTTCACGGACTACCGCAAAAGCCTCATATAACAGTGAATCAAGTGATTCTCCCTTATTGTAGCGTTCTTTAAATTCGTCAGTTTTTGCTTTTAGTTCTTCGTCCGACATTGCGGCCATTTGGCTCTCATAGTTAAGAACCTTATCAGCCATCTTTTCTAGACGACGAAGTTCCCCTTTATCATTTTCGATAATTGTTTTTAAAATATTAGCCATGATTTTCCTTACTTTAGATTCTGAATATTTTAGAATGTTCTTTTAATTTTAGCATATTTACCATTATTTTTCAAGAAAGAATCCTTGTTTCACAAGGGGAAAAAAGGACTAGAAGCCAGTCTAGTCCATCATTTTTTAATGTTTAATTTCCCAAGAATGCAGGTAATATCCCAAAATACCAAAAGAGATTAATCCAGAAGGCCAAGCAAAAGATGATGCCAAAGAAGAAAAGACTGATTTTTTTAATCAGCACGGAGTATAGGATGGATAAAACGCCAAAAACCACGAAGAGTTTTTTCATAACGAAATAATATACTGAAACTCCTCCTGCTTGCCAATCCCAAGGAAAGAAAAACATGAGGAACCAGAGAAGGCAAATCGTAAGAATATATCTCTTGTAGTGCGCTTCAAGAAAGGCTTTTGTTTTCTCCATAGCAAACCTCCATTTGAGTCACTGTCTCTTCCCTTTTATTATACCAAAAAAACCTGGAAAAGACTTTCCAGGTTTGAGTTTGAAATCACTAGTCATGCTAGAAAAATCACTCTATTCATAGGATGATTCACTTTATTGACTTGATGAAGATGTTCCAAAATCGACCTTAGGAACTGTCTTGGCTTCTTCTGTTTCTTTAAAGGTTTCAGCTTCTTTAAAGCTCATCATATTCGCAAAAAGCACAGTTGGAAAACTTCTCAACTTTTGATTGTACTCGGCAGCGACTTTATTATAATCCTTGCGTGCTACAAAAATACGATTTTCACTGCCTGAAAGTTCGACCATTAGTTGCTCAACATTTTGATTGCTCTTGAGTTCTGGATAATTCTCCGTCAATGAAATCAAGCGAGAAAGAGCAGAGCTCAATTCTCCCTGAGCCTTTTGGTTTTCTTCAGAAGTTACTGAGCTACTACCGATTTTAGCTCTAGCATCAGCAATCTTGGTAAAGACTTCGGTTTCATGATTCATTTGTCCTTTAACGGACTCCACCAAGTTACCAATCAAGTCCGAACGACGTTGGAGGGCTGTCGAGACATCGGCCCGAGCCTGCTCCACCTTAGTCTGTTCACCAACCAGACCATTATAGGTCGTAACTGCGGAACAACTTCCCAGAACTAGTAGTCCAAAGAAAATCGCCACTATTGAGAGAATTACTTTATTTTGTTTCATATCAAAACCTTAACACTTTCTTTTATCAACTTTTCTGAGAAAATACTCAGATTTTAAATCAATTTCCCAAACTTTGTTTTTATTTTTAATTAAGGAGTAAACTCTTGCAAAGGAGTCACCTTACTGTATGGAGAAATCGGTTTGAGTAATATATGATCACTCACCAGTCATCAGACGAACCACCGCCATCAAAGCCACCGCCGTCCCAGCCTCCAGATGAGTCGGAGCCCGAATCAGATGAGTCGCCGCCCCACCAGCCACCGCCAGAATCATCTCCACGTGAACCACCACGGCCTCCAAAAATAAAGCCGATAATCATCACAATGAAGTAAATGAGAATTCCAAATCCGATAACTCCGTCACTCGAACTGCTTTTTCGATGACGTTTTGAAGATCGGCTCTCAACGGTATACTTTTCAATTTCTCTTAGACGACTAGAATTAGAAGCATAGTCGTAACTACTTTTAGAACTTGAAGCAGGCGTACTCGATCCACTATAAAACATGTAGTTGAGATTGTTTGCTATAGAAAGAACTCCATTACTGTAGTCTCCCTTTTTAAAGTAAGGACGTGCTGTTGTCAAGAACCTGTGAGTCTGATAGTCAGTGATCTTACTGGCCACATTATTACTGGTTTCAATCCGTGATTTTCTATCTTGGACTGCTACCACAATCAAGACACCGTGATTGTCTCCCGAGTAGCCAATTTTCCAAGCCCTAGCTGTTTCATTGGCCACAGTCTCGATTGTTTCTCCATTTAGGCTTTTCACAACGTAAACACCCATCTGGAATTTTTCTGATTTTTTACTATTGACATTATTCAATTCCCGAATCTGACTTATAGTCTCATCCGTTAAATAATGATCCGGGTCATAGATCCCGTACTCAGGTTTTTCAGGTGCTGTGAATGCTGACAAGAAGAGAAAGACCATCAGCAACCCAAGCAAGCGAACCAACAAACTATGTTTAAACAATTTGCTTTTTTTCATAATAACCTCCCTGATAAAGGAAAATCGATTTAAGGAATTATAGCATTTTGATTTTTACAAAGAAAGTACATTTTCATTACAAAACTGTGACAGCAACCCTGAAATTGATGTTAATTTGATGACAAGTCTTCCAAAACTCGACCCCAATAAGAAAAAGAAGACCTTGTGTTTTCTTTTTTCTTATTGAACTTACTTTTCTATTAAGATTTTAACTGGTAATTTAAAATATCTTTTTCTAATTTTTTGATTGGGTAATACCCACTTACTTTAATTATTTCATTGTTACATCCAGCGTATCCTTGCACGACATCCACTTGTGGAATGACCACCCAATCTCCAAGAACTTCTTGCGCGGCTTCCGCTTTTTCATCCAGAATGCACACAAAGCGGTATTCTCTCTCGTGTTGCCACTCTTTGAATTTTGCAAAGGTCGCCTTAATATAAAAGTTCAGATTCGAATAAGAGAATTGGTTGCTATTGCTTCTCGTATTAGGACGTTTATCGATATACTCCACCGGGCCGTATACACAGAGTCCGTCTACCTTCAAGGAATGAATTTTATCCAAAAGACTCGCATACGAATACTCAAGCGCATAACCTGCGTGGCTATTGGCGTAATAGGACCACATTAAAATATTATCTGCAGCATGCGTAAAACAAAACACACGGAAGAAATCCATCATCGAATGACCATCCGCATAGTAGCAATTACAGTCAAACGGGTCGTTGAAATGCTTCGGATGGCTAAACGACACATTGCCTTCCACAACCTGGTAGGGATTCTTCTCAATCGTTTCCTTGGCATAGTACTTCACAAAAACTTGTCGCTCTTCTTGAATCGCTGCTTCTGCCTTTTTAAAATACGTCTCAACGTCTTCTTTAAATACCCCTTGAAACTGCTCGACTAACTGATCTGGTGCTAAAAAGCCCAGTCGAATATTCTTGGCAAGCTGGTCATTAAATCCTTTATCCGCCTTTTCTATATCAAATCCTTCAGGAATCCTAGTATTCCTGGTTTGAATAAACATAACCTTCTTACACTCTACCTCTACCGTTTTCCTAGTCGGTTGTTTAAAGAGCGCCACAAACACTTTCTCTTCTGTTGCACGATTGGCAATTAAAAAACAATTACTATCTAAGAAAGATTCCACCAAGCGATATTCTTTATGCGTCTGTAAGAATGTTACCTTTGCAATCAAATAACGATATAGTTCAATGTCCTCTTTTAGAATAATTTTCAATAAAGTCACCACCTCTATAAAAATTTAAAAATTATTTAAACACTCAATATTGTTTAGTAAAAAAGAGCAATCATATACAATTACTCTTTCATCACTGATTACTAGGACTTAATCCTTTTTATCATTTTACTTGCGTTTTCTTGCAATGAGATGGATTGGTGTTCCTTCAAAGACAAAGGCCTTGCGGATTTGATTTTCCAAGAAGCGCAGGTAAGAGAAGTGCATAAGTTCTTCTTCGTTAACAAAGATGACAAAGGTTGGTGGCTTGGTTGCCACTTGGGTCGCATAGAAAATCTTGAGGCGTTTTCCTTTGTCTGTCGGTGTTGGATTGATAGCAATGGCATCCATAATGACATCGTTCAAGACCGCTGAAGGAATACGGGTGTTTTGGCTTTCGCTGATTCGCTTGATCATCTCAGGTAGTTTGTGGAGACGTTGCTTGGTCAGAGCAGAGACAAAGACAATCGGAGCATAAGGCAGATATTGGAACTGCTCACGGATATCTTCTTCCCATTTCTTCATCGTATGGTTGTCTTTCTCAAGGGTATCCCACTTGTTGACCACGATGATCATTCCTTTACCAGCTTCGTGGGCAAATCCAGCGATACGCTTATCATACTCACGAATACCTTCCTCGGCATTGAGGACCATCAAGACCACGTCAGAACGGTCAATGGCACGCATGGCACGCATGACAGAGTATTTCTCCGTATTTTCGTAGACTTTACCAGACTTACGCATACCAGCTGTATCAATCATGGTAAACTCTTGTCCATCCGTATCTGTAAAGTGGGTATCAATGGCATCACGCGTTGTCCCAGCTACTGGACTAGCAATCACGCGGTCTTCTCCCAAAATAGCGTTGATCAAACTTGATTTTCCAACGTTTGGACGGCCAATCAAGCTGAATTTAATGACATCTGGATTTTCTTCTTCAACTTCATGTGGTAGATTTTCCACGATGGCATCCAGTACATCACCCGTACCAATACCGTGGACAGACGAAATTGGCAGTGGTTCACCCAATCCAAGCGCATAGAAATCAAAGATATCATTTCGCATCTCAGGGTTGTCAACCTTGTTAACGGCAAGGATAACAGGCTTATGGGTTTTATAGAGTTTGCGAGCTACGTACTCGTCCGCATCTGTAATCCCTTCTTTACCTGAAACGACAAAGACGATGACATCTGCTTCTTCCATGGCAATTTCTGCCTGGTGCTTGATTTGCTCCATGAAGGGAGCATCGACGTCGTCAATCCCTCCAGTATCAATCATACTAAAGGAACGATTGAGCCACTCACCCGTCGCATAGATACGGTCACGTGTCACACCTTCAACATCTTCTACGATTGAGATCCGCTCACCAGCGATCCGATTAAATAGGGTTGATTTCCCAACATTGGGACGTCCCACAATGGCAATAGTTGGTAAGGCCATGTTTTCTCACTTTCTACAATAACTTTTTCTGTTCTAGATTCTTCCGAGTTGAACTAGGTTCGGCTTGCCCAAACTGCTCTGCTAAACGCTGACTCCAAGAGGTCGTCGCACGCGCACCAGCATAGTCTGCCTGTTCTTGGTCATAGTCAAAAATCGCTTCAACTGGCTGTTCTTGGTATTCTTCTTCAAAAACCACTTGGCTCAAAGGCAGTCTTGGTTTGACATCATGTTGTTGGTTTGGCACGCCAAGGGCAATCCCAAAAACTGGGTAGGTATAGTCAGGCAAATTAAAAAGCTCTGCCACTTCTTCCGATTTGTAACGGACTAAGCCGATAATCACACCACCATATCCCAGACTCTCTGCTGCAAGCAAGGTGTTTTGACCAGCAAGCGCAGCATCCACAGACGTGATAAGGAGACCTTCCACCCCTTGGGGTTGGAAAGTATCCGTATGAAGACTTGCTCCCTTTTCAGCTCGGTTCAAGTCACCAACAAAGAGCAAAAAGGCAGCTGACTGGCGAATAGCTTCCTGAGGAACCAATTCATATAAAGCGTCTTTCTTCTCTTGACTGCGTACAAGAATCACAGAATAGGATTGGAAATTTTTCCAAGATGACGCCATTTGGGCAGCAGTCAAGATTTCATTTAAGTGTTCTTGAGGAATCTCTTGCTCCTTAAAACGACGAACTGAAGTATGAGCTTTCATCAGTTTAATGGTTTCTGTCATCGGCGATTTTCTCCTTCTAGTCTCGTTTCCTCTGCTAAATAGCGGATCCTTTCCATAACCCGTCTAGCTTCCCAAGTCTCATCATTTCCATTCTTTCCTTTGGCAAAATGTTTTTCCAAATCTTGGAAATTAAAGTTGGAAGTAAAGAAGGTCGGCAAATCTTCCTGCATGCGGTACTGAAGAATGACTTGGAGAATCTCATCACGCACCCAAGGAGTCGACTGCTCTGCGCCAATATCATCCAAGATCAAGACCTCTGCTAACTTGATGTCATCCACCAAGGTCTTCACAGAGCCTTCACCGATGGCATTTTTCACATCAATGACAAAACTTGGATAGTGGAGAATAGTCGTTGAAGCCCCACGTTTTTCAGATAAGTCGTGAGCCAGGGCCGCCATCATGAAACTCTTTCCGACACCAAAATCTCCATAAAGATAGAGGCCTTTTCGGATGCTTGGGTAAAGGTCAACAAAGGCATAGAGTCTCTCAAAAATCGGCAAGCGTCCTAGATCATCCAGGTCAATCTGAGCTAATTTCGCTTTCTTGAGACTTGCTGGTAGATTGATCAACTTGAGGCGATTCTTGATTGCAGCCTCTTTTTCAGCCGCGATTAGTTCTGGTGTTTCTTCATAAGAAACGTCCGCATAACCGTGATTCATGACCAAGATAGGCTTGTAACCACGTGCTATATAGTCCGCATCCCCACGAAGAAACTTGTCCCGTTCTGTGATATATTGATTGAACTTGGAGATGCTACGATTCAACTCCTCTGGACTGAGGGATTCTTTCTGGATAAAAGCCGCTACATCTGGGTCCTTCATGATCTGCTGGACCAGGTCCTGATACTGAAAACGACTTGTCTGACGTTTGATTACATCACCAACACTTTCCATCTAGTCTCCTCCTTCTTCTAATCGGGCTAACATTTCTTGTTTTTTACGTTCTAGTTCCAGACGAGTCTCCTCACTGGTTTGATTCTTGTATTCTGGATTACTCCACTTAGGAACATTTGTCTTAGTTGAGCTAGCCTTGTTTTTCTGTTCTTCTTGCCCTTTTTGCTGACGCTCTCGAATCCGAAGCACAGCTTCTTCTGCTGTCCGAATCTTGCGATAGGCATAGTCGTTTGCGACTTTCATAGCATATTTTTCATTGACATTGGCCGAATCAACCTTGTTAAAGGTTAAAAGTAAGACGATATTGATGACTTCGTCCAACAAGCCTAAAGACGCCATCTGGTGAAGGAGTTCTCTTTCACTTTGGGTGATGTTTCCCTTACGCGTTTGCTTGATTTCCGCTAAAAATTGCAGGGGTGTTTTATTTTTGGCTTCATTGATAATGGTCATTTCTTTGGGACTAAAGTCAGAAGACGCTGGTTTTTGTGCTATCTTTTCACGCATACGTTTGACAGAAATAACCTGAGCCACTGTAGTCGCCTTGGCTAATTGATAGGTTTCAAACCAAGTCCATTTTTTTTCATCTGCGATGGCAAACAATTCCAAAACATCCGCCTGCTCGTCTTCAAAACGCAAACCATCTCGAGCCATCAGCCGCTGAAAATGCTCTAAGTCAAAATCATTTTTCATCTTGATTTTAAACTCGGTTGGAGTCACTTCTTCGGTCAGGTTTGGAAAGACTTGGCTCAAAGAAACAGAGAGTTCTTCTCCCTCACTTGGAGCCTGCTTCAGGGAAGCAAGCGCAGTATCCCCAATCTTTCTCTCCAAGAGTCTACTATAGATAGAATGACTTAGAAATTCCTGACTGGATAGAGGCGAATGGATGACCAACTCATAACTCTCCCCCTTCTGATAAAGGGTCAACAAATCCAAAGCAGATAAGACTTTAAGGGATTGGAGCAAGGTAGGCATGCCAAAGTTTAAGTGATTGAGGATATGGGAAAAGAGATGCTCCTTTTGCCCACCATCCCAAAAGGTAATGGCATATAGATAGAGGCTCAGCGCCTCCTGACCGATAATCGGGAGGTAGCACTGCACCAGAGAAGAGGTATCTTGTGACACCCGATTATTCTTTAGAAAAGAAAAACGGTCATTTGGCTTCATTTATTTTTCCTTTTTCTTTTTTGAGGATTGGGTGATTTGCTGGAGCAGACTCTCTAACTCACTCACATCCTTAAAACTACGGTAAACACTGGCAAAACGAACATAGGTAATCTCATCCAGCTCTGCCAATTCTTCCATGACTAAAGATCCAATATATTCACTTTGGATCTCATTCTCACTGCGACTACGGAGTTTTTGCTCGATACGATTGACCACCATGTTGATTTCATCACTTGAAACCGGGCGTTTCTGGGCTGAACGGATAATCCCATTAAAGATTTTATCTCTTGAAAATTGTTCTCGCGTACCGTCTTTTTTGACGACAACTAGCGTTCTTTCTTCTACTCGTTCATAGGTTGTAAAACGATGCTGACACTCGTCGCACTCACGTCTTCGACGGATGGTATTTCCTTCTTCGGCTTGTCGACTATCAACAACACTAGACTTGGTAGCCCCACATTTTGGACAACGCATGCATTTCCCTCCTTGTCGTTTTCTTTTCATTATACCATTTTTTGAGCAATTCCCAAAACAATTCTTATTTTTACTTGACAAGTTTTTTGTTTTATTGTATTATTTAATTAGAACAATAAAGACATAGAAAGGAGACTATGATGTCCTGGTCATTTGATAATACAAAACCGATTTATTTACAGATTATGGAAAAAATCAAACTACAGATTGTTTCCCATGAACTGGAACCCAACCAACAGCTCCCAACCGTAAGAGAACTGGCGAGCGAGGCTGGGGTCAATCCCAATACCATCCAGCGCGCCTTGTCTGACCTTGAACGTGAAGGATTCGTATACAGCAAGCGGACAACTGGTCGTTTTGTCACCGAGGATTTGGACCTCATCCTTCAGTCCCGCAAACAACTTTCCGAGGAGCAGCTGCAACAATTCGTCTCTTGCATGCTCCAATTTGGCTACCAAAAAGAAGAACTGCCAAATGTATTAAGCGACTATATTAAAGGAGTTTAAGACTATGACACTACTAGCACTTGAAAATGTATCAAAATCATATGGAGCAACTGCGGCACTTGACAATATCTCACTAGAGATCTCAGCCGGAAAGATTGTCGGACTCCTTGGACCAAACGGTTCTGGGAAAACAACCTTGATCAAACTGATCAATGGCCTTCTTCAGCCTGATAAAGGACGTGTTCTCATTAACGGATTGGATCCAAGTCCTGCTACAAAGGCGATTGTCTCCTATCTTCCTGACACAACTTATCTCAATGAGCAAATGAAGGTTAAAGAAGCCCTGACTTACTTTAAAACCTTCTATCAGGATTTCAATCTTGAACGTGCCCAACATCTGCTTGCAGACCTTGGCATTGATGAAAATAGTCGCTTAAAGAAATTATCAAAAGGGAACAAGGAAAAAGTTCAACTCATCCTGGTTATGAGTCGCGAAGCTCGTCTTTATGTCCTCGATGAACCGATCGGTGGAGTGGATCCAGCTGCCCGTGATTATATCCTCAATACCATCATCAACAACTACTCACCAACTTCAACGGTACTGATTTCAACCCACTTGATTTCGGATATTGAGCCTATCTTGGATGAGATTATCTTCCTCAAAGACGGAAAAGTCGTCCGCCAAGGAAATGTTGATGATATTCGTTACGAGTCAGGTGAATCCATTGACCAGCTCTTCCGTCAAGAGTTCAAGGCTTAGTTAAAGGAGATTATTATGTTTTGGAATTTAGTTCGTTATGAATTTAAAAATATCAATAAATGGTATTTGGCACTCTACGGTGCTGTACTTGCAATTTCAGTTTTGATTGGAGCTTTTATTAGCAGCCTTAGCCAGAGTTACAATCCTAACAATGCTGCTTATTTCATCTTCTTTTTAGTATTAGTCTTTGGAGGACTCAGCGTCACTCTTTGGATTGCAACAATCTTTTTAATCATCCGAAGATTTAAGGGCAGTGTCTATGATCGCCAAGGTTACTTGACCTTGACTTTGCCTGTATCAGAGCACCAAATCATCACCGCAAAACTTTTGGGTGGTCTTGTCTGGTCCATCTTAAGCTATATCGTCTTTATCTTGAGTATATTGATTATCTTCTTCTTAACACCAATAGAAAAAGACTTCACTGCTCTCTATAACTTCATTTCCCCTTACCTCAGCTACGGCTGGCTGTATGCCCTATCACTGTTTGTCAGTTCGATCGCATGGATCTTGTCCATATACCTCGCAATCTCGATCGGACAACTCTTTAATGAGTATCGAACAGCTATGGGAATTCTGGCCTATATCGTCATTGCCATCGTTATTGGTTATATTTCTCTCTTTTTCCGAATTGAAAATGACTTTAACATGATGATTGGTACAGAAATCTTGCGCGATCTCTTTTTATCGGCTATCTACTATCTCGGTACCTACTATATCTTGAAAAACAAGGTTAACTTGCAATAAAAAAATGCCCAGCTTACAAGAGCTGGGTTTTGCTTTAACTCAATATCAAACTGGCTACAATAGGGCTAACAAAAACATAGAGAATACCGGTGACACCGATGGCCAAGCCACCCATGGCTCCTGCTACCGAGCCGTATCGAAAGGCTGTTCCTGTTCCGACTGCATGACCTGTTCCACCAAGGGAAAGACCAACTGCCACTGGATCGTCAATTTTCAACCACTTCAAAAGGGTTGGTCCGATCACACTGGTTAAGATCCCAGTCGCTACTACGACGACCAAGGTCACAGTCGTTAAACCCTGCAATTTTTCTGTAATCCCCACTGCCATGGCGGTTGTTACTGACTTAGGAAAAAGAGAAATGGCTAGGAAAAAGTCCATGCCAAATATTTTCGCCACTATGGCAGTGAAGCTAGTATTGACAACTACTGCTAGCAGACTACCAAAGAGAATACTCCGAGCATGGTGCTTCATCAAGTGAAAACTCTTATAAAGCGGAATCCCTAGAGCCACCGTCGACGGGACAATCAAATTATTCAGATAAACCCCACCTTGGTAATAATCTTGATAAGAAATCCCCGTCGCCTTAAGGAAAATAATGATAAAAATAGCCGACAAAAGCAAGGGCGTTGTCAAAGGATGGGGAAAACGTCTGTAAATCAGCATTCCCACTAGATAAGCTAGGATAGATAATGCAATCCCAAACAGAGGATTGGATACAAATTCACTCATTTGGCATCTCCTTTCTCATAATCTCCCTCAAATCGTCTCTTGATAAACTGAACCACTAGGGCTATGAGGATAATGTTGATGACAGCCGCAAAAAAGATAATCAAAACAATAGGCAAAAGATAGGGAGCAATGACATCAAACTTTTCCATGATACCCACTGCTGGCGGCAAAAAGAGAATGGTCATATTGGCCAGCAAGAAATTCCCAACCATGTTGACATGCCTGGTCCTTAGCCACTTGAACTGTAGGGCTAGAAAGAGAATAATCAAACCGATAATACTGCCTGGGATGGGCAGATGAAAGAAACTGGAGATTCCCTCACCGATCAATGAAATCACAAAAAGAATCATTAATTGAACATATAATTTCATCCTAAACTCCTTGAAATAGAATTCTTGCATACCAGTTTACTCTTTTTTCAGAAAATTTCAAGGAAATATTGAAATTCTTCTTTCTTGCAAGGATAAGTTAAAAGTAGTATAATCATTGCATGCGCAATCATCTTGTGTTAGGAAGACAGTCAGTAATGATTTTGTGATTTTTACTTTGAAAAGAAAGGAGAAAGCAATGACCTATTTGGAAAAGTGGTTTGACTACAACCGCCGTCAAAAGGAAATGGAAGCCTTGTTGGAAGAAACTATTGCCCAGCAGAGTGAACAAAGGCTGAACTTGAAAGAGTTTTACCTTCTCTACTATCTGAATCTAGCCCAAGAAAAATCTCTACGACAAATTGACCTGCCAGATAAACTCCATCTCAGCCCAAGCGCTGTTTCTCGAATGGTGGCTAGGTTAGAAGAGAAAAACTGTGGCTTGCTTAGTCGCAGATGTTGCGACCAGGATAGACGGGCTAGTTTTATCTGCCTGACTGACGAGGGACAAACAACCCTGGCTTATCTACAAAAAGCCGTCGAAGAAAGATTGGAAACCAGTCTTGATTTCTTGCCTTAATGAGTATTTTAAAAAAAAGTTGCGTGCGCAATCATTTTTCTTGACATTCCTCTTTTCAAGGAGTACAATAAAGTCAAGATCGAACAAAGGAGTTTAATATGATCGAAATTACCTATCTAGACACCAGCAAACAAGAGAGAACCATGACTTTCGAGTCTTACGAAGACTTTGAACGTTCTCAACAAGCTTGCCTTATCGGTGTCGCAGACTATTACCCAGTTCAAAAATTAACCTATAATGGTCATGATTTGGACTACCATGGGACTTATGGAGATGTCTTCTTCTATCTCATGAAACAAGATTTAAGCCAATATAATTAAAAAGGAGAAATACAATGGCAAAAGCAATTACAGATGCAACATTTGAACAAGAAACAAAAGACGGATTGGTCTTGGTAGACTTCTGGGCAACTTGGTGTGGTCCATGTCGTATGCAAGGTCCAATCTTGGATAAATTGTCTGAAGAACTTTCAGAAGATGTTTTGAAAATCGTTAAAATGGACGTTGATGAAAATCCAAACACAGCTCGTGCCTTTGGAATCATGTCTATTCCAACTCTTCTCTTCAAAAAAGACGGCCAAGTGGTGAAACAAGTTGCTGGTGTTCACACTGCAGAACAAATCAAGGCCATCGTTGCTGAATTGAGCTAATCACACGAGAGACCAAGTACTTTATTTGGTCTCTTTTTTTCTTGCCCTTTGCCATTTTTCAAAAAATATGCTAGACTGTAGGTAGAATATTACGATGTTTGGGACATGCCATCGCTAAAAAAAACCTCTACTTGGTATTTTTTAGCTCCCCTAAAGGGAGCTTTTTGCGTGCTCTGAACATTTCCCATTTTGGAAGGAGTACTATGAAACGTCAATCAGCCTTGGTCGTCTTTAGTGGCGGTCAAGATTCCACAACTTGCCTCTTTTGGGCTAAAGAACACTATGAAACAGTCGAAGCTGTCACCTTTGCCTATGGCCAACGTCATCATCTCGAAATTCAAGTTGCTAGAGAAATCGCTAAGGAACAAGGCATTCGTCATCACATCTTAGATATGTCTCTACTGGGGCAAATCACTGAAAATGCCTTAACCTCTGATTTGGAGATCGAGCAAAAAGAGCGAGAGGTTCCCAATACCTTTGTTGACGGTCGCAACCACCTCTTTCTTTCCTTTGCGGCAGTTCTTGCCAAGCAACGGGGCATTAAAGACATCGTGACAGGTGTCTGCGAGACAGATTTTTCAGGCTACCCTGACTGCCGGGATGTCTTTGTCAAATCCCTTAATGTTACGCTCAACCTTGCCATGGATTACGACTTTGTTATCCAAACACCTCTCATGTGGCTAGACAAGGCTGAAACTTGGAAGTTAGCCGACCAACTCGGTGCCTTTGACTACGTTCGTGAAAAGACCTTGACCTGCTACAATGGGATTATCGGAAGTGGCTGTGGAGATTGCCCAGCTTGCCACCTACGTCAGCATGGCCTAGATGTTTATCTCTCACAGAAAGGAGAGGGCTAATGTTTTTTGCACCTAAAGAAATCAAACAAGAAACTGGGGAATCTCTTGTCTACAATCCTCACAGAACCTTGGTATCAAAAGAATTTACCTTCGACGCTGCCCACCACCTCTTTCACTATGAAGGAAAATGCAAATCCCTGCACGGCCACACTTATCATCTGCAGATTGCTGTCAGTGGATTTTTAGATGAACGTGGCATGACCTACGATTTCGGAGATATCAAAGCTATCTACAAGAACTACTTAGAGCCCCACTTGGATCATCGCTATCTCAATGAAACCCTGCCTTATATGAACACGACTGCTGAAAATATGGTTTACTGGATTTTTCAAACCATGAGTCAAGAGTTGCCAGACGAGCGCAGTCTCCGTTTGGAATACGTCCGCCTCTATGAGACTCCGACTGCCTTTGCGGAGTTTAGACGGGAGTGGTTAGATGACTAGGGAACGTGTCCTCAAACTACCAGTTCTGGAAATTTTCGGCCCAACCTTTCAAGGTGAAGGCCGTGCTATCGGGCAGAAAACTATGTTTGTCCGCACTGCAGGTTGCGACTACCACTGCGACTGGTGCGACTCTGCCTTTACTTGGGATGGTTCTGAAAAACCAACTCGCATGACGGCTGACGAAGTCATTGCTGAATTAGACAAGCTAGGAAGCTACGACTATGTAACTCTATCTGGGGGAAATCCTGCTATCCTAGCAGCCAACATGGCCGAATTGGTCACTAAACTCAAGGAACGTGGTGTCACTCTGGCTGTTGAAACTCAAGGCTCCCGCTGGCAAAATTGGTTGAAAGACATCGACCAGGTTACTCTGAGTCCAAAACCTCCTTCATCCAAGATGGAAGTCAACTTTGAGACCTTGGACTTTATCGTTTCCCAACTGGATCCAGATAAAGTCACCTTTAAAATCCCTGTCTTTGATGATGCCGATTTGGCCTTTGCCAAAGACATTCAAGAACGCTACCAACCAGATGTTCTCTTCTTATCAGCAGGAAACCCTGAGCCCAAGGCTACAGGCAATATCGTTCAAGACCAACTAGACCGCCTCAAAGAACTCTGGGAACGTGTCGCTGCTGATGATAGCTGGGGCAATGTCCGCGTCCTCCCTCAACTTCATACCCTCCTCTACGACAACCAACGTGGTGTTTAAGATTAGAAAGAAAAAATCATGTCACAACAAGAAGAAATGAAAAACCTAAGCCTACTGGGCAACAAAGAAACCAACTACATTTTTGACTATCAACCAGATGTCCTCGAATCTTTTGACAATCGTCATGTGGAAAATGACTATTTCATCAAATTCAACTGTCCTGAATTTACCTCGCTTTGCCCAATCACTGCTCAGCCAGATTTTGCGACGATTTATATTTCCTACATTCCTGACAAGCTCTGTGTCGAGTCAAAATCCCTCAAACTCTACCTCTTTAGCTATCGAAATCATGGGGATTTTCACGAAAACTGTATCAACACTATCGGGAAAGACTTGGTCAACTTGCTAGACCCTCGCTATTTAGAGGTCTGGGGAAAATTCACTCCACGCGGGGGCATTTCAATCGACCCTTACTACAACTACGGTAGACCTGGAACCAAGTATGAAGGCCTGGCAGAACAACGCCTCTTCCAACACGATCTTTATCCAGAGAAAATTGACAACCGCTAAACTCATACTCAATTAAAATCAAAGAGCAAACTAGGAAGTTAGCCGCAGGTTGCTCAAAGCACTGCTTTGAGGTCGTAGATAAGACTGACGAAGTCAGCTCAAAACAGTGTTTTGAGGTTGCAGATGGACGCTGACGTGGTTTGAAGAGATTTTCGAAGAGTATCATACGAAAAAGCCCTGTTCCTCAAAACGAGGAGCAAGGCTTTTTGAGTTTCAATTATTCTTCTATTCCAAGAAAGTTTTTCGCAACAAGGGCTGCAAGAACACCACCAACGATTGGGGCAAGGATGAAAATCCATACTTGTTGAAGGGCTGCGCCACCTGCCAAGACAGCAGGAGCCAAGCTACGAGCTGGGTTTACTGAAAGTCCAGTGATGTTCAATCCCACAAGGATCAAGGCTGTCAATGACAAACCGATTATCAAACCAGCGATTGCGCCATTGCCCTTGCTTGCTGATGTTACAGTCATGATAACTAGGACAAACAAGAAAGTTGCGATTGTTTCAAACAAGAAACCACCAAAGACAGTGACACCGTTTGCCAAGGCATTTTCGCCAAGACTAGCAGTTGACATGCCTGAGTTAGACAAGAGGAAGAATACTGCAGCCGACGCAAGGAAAGCTCCAACTACTTGTCCAAGGATGTAGTTTACAAGTTCTGAAGATGACAAACGTTTGTTTACAAACATAGCGATCGAAACTGCCGGGTTCAAGTGAGCCCCTGAAACAGTTCCGATTGAGAAAGCTGCGACTACAATTGCCAAACCAAAGGCAAAAGCAATCCCAAGGTGGCCAAGACCTTCAACACCATTCCCAAAAACAACAGCTCCTGTTCCGATGAACACAAGCATAAATGTACCGATTAATTCAGCAATAAATTTTTTCATGATAAGTCTCCTTTTTTTAAACTATGTATTAGTCTATCAAAAGAAGGAAAGGGTTTCAAGAAAATTGACTGGAAAGTTATTTGAAGATCATGAACCGACTCGCTTATCCTTAGTACTGAAAGGATTGAATAGCTTCTTTCAAGTCATCTTGTAAAAGTTTATGACAGTCTAGTTGAAGGTAAATTTCTAGCAAACAAGATCTGAAATTGGAAAATTTATGGAAATCATTTACTTCTTTCAAGGGAAATTCGACTGTTTGCAGCCAAGCAGTGAGGAGAGACGATTCGATTTTCCCTCGTAAGATTGGTTCATAAAGTACTCTCGCTAACCGCCAATCTTCATCATTTGTAAAACGAATCTCAACACGTTTAAAGATTTTCCCAATGATTTCAAATGCTTCGGCTATATCTGACTTTGGAAAGCTAGGATGGCATATAACCTCCGTCAAGAGATCAGCCCCATGCGCAAATGCGTGGATCCACCCAAACTGATGAGAGTAACCCGTCGTCTCTTTTTCCTTTGTAAGATAGTGTAAGCCTTGATTTAGCATGGTAACCCTGATAGGAGAAGACAACTGCTGGTAATAAAGTGATTCCTTAGTACCATCGCAGGACAGTAGATTGGCATAAATAAGCGCCCTAAAAGAACGTTTAAGAGCCGAGACACCTCTACTATCAATTTCTTTGTATAGACCTTCATCAGAGGAGACCCCTTCTGAGATAAACTGAAACTGCTCAAGGGAAAACAACTCTTCTTGAATCCCTCTTGCTAAACTCGTAAAAACAAGTTCGTCTCGAATTTCTGGAGAGGCATCCCCTAAATGCTCAAGCAACCACTGAATTTCTTCTCGGCTATAGCTTGGTTTTTCTTCTGTCACTTTTCTTTGTAATTCTTTATGCATCTTATGCATCTAAAGTACCTCTGGATTTCTAGTAACTTATCAAAAAGTCATCCGAAGATGACTTTTTTTCTCATTCTATTTTTGATGGAGTTTTTCCTGCTGCAATCGCATCTGCTTCGGTCATCTCAACAACGTTGGCATTATTCGTTTTTGAAGGCATTCTATCCTTACTATACCAATAAACTTTTGATTTTCCATTGTTTGCAACATAGACAATTCTATCTTGCTGTTGAGCTTTGGTTTCAGCTTCACGTGTAATTCTTTTTTCTTCTACTTTTTGAGAAATTGATGATTCAACTGCACCTATTCTATCAAGCAGCTCTGTCTTTTTATCATTATTTTCAATCTGATTAACTATCTCTTTAGCAGACTTCACTTGGCTCGCATCTTGACTTTCTTCCAATTGTTTGACTAAGGTTTCACCTTTTTCTTGCAACTCCTTTGCAACTTTTTCTTTGGCAATTCTCTCTTCTTCTGCTTTTTCTTTAGATTTTTTCTCTTCTTCAACTCGTTTTGCCTCTTCTATACTAGATGAAGTATCCGTAGTTGAAGCTGTCGAAGTAGTAGATGTCGCAGTCTGCTTAGTTTCTGATTGAGAAGATGAAATTTTCTTTGTGACTGTCGGAGTTTTAAGAGCAACTGCAACAAAACTGACAATGAAAAGCCCTATCATTAGATTTCTTTTTCGAATATCTGGCGATTTCTTTACAAAATACCAAATACCAACTCCGCTCAAAACAAGATAGAGAGTAGGCAAAGCAATCAATAAAATGATTCCCAATAAAACTAGACCAATTTTGATAAAGAGCATTCTTTTGGGGTCTTGCTCTAGCCATTCTTTGATTCTATTCATATTACTCTCCTAAAACTCTGTCCAATCTTTACTCCCCCAACTCAGCACTGTAGGCAATAATCTGATCAACCGTGTCAGACAAGAACTGAATCGTATCACGGAGTGGTTTATCCGTTGAGATATCGGCTCCGATAATCATGGCTGACTCAAGCGGTGTCTTGCTACCACCTGATTTGAGGAGATTAAGCCAGTCTTCAGCTCCAGTTTCTGAATGTTTCAGATGAAGATAACCCGCAGTCGAAATAACTAGTCCCGCTGAGTAGGTATAGCTATACAAGCCCATGTAATAGTGAGCTTGGCGCATCCAAGTCAAGGCCGCATCGTCATCAATCTCAATAGCATCTCCCCAGAAGTCCGTCAAAACTTCCTTCATAATACTGTTGAGCTTGCTTGCCCCAAAGGTTTCTCCTTCTTCAATCAATGTATAAACCTTGCGCTGGAAGGCTGCTTCCAAGAGGTGGGTAATAAAGTTATGGAAGTAGGTATCTGTCAAGCGGTGGGCAAGAGCAAAGCGTTTTTGACGAGGGTCGTCAGACTGATGTTCCAAATAATCACTTAAAAGCAATTCATTGAAGGTTGACGGCGCTTCGACGTAATAAGTAGACATGTGGGCATTAAAGTAACTCTGATGATTGTCAGAAAAGATAAATTGACCAGAATGCCCGATCTCATGAATCAAAGTATAGACATCGCTCAAACGGCCTGTCCAACTCATAAGGACATAAGGGTGCACGCGATATGGATCCGCCGCATAACCACCAGAATCCTTGCCACTGTTAGCAGCGAAGTCCACCCAACGTTCTTCTTGATAGCGAGCAATTTCTTGGGTGTATTCTTGACCCAATGGTGCGACTGACTTCATGACCAAATCATAGGCGTCGTCAATAGTCACTTCAGGATTAAGAGCGCTATCCAAGTCCAATTTCCAGTCAGCAAAAGTCATCTTTTCAAGACCATTAACCTTGGCAACATGCTTGAGGTATCTCTGAGCAACTGGCGCAAAATCCTTCATGATGAGGTCAATCTGGCGGTCAAACATGGCACGGTCCACTTCTTGCTCAGCCAGGAGATAGTCAAAAACTGAGTCGTAGCCCTTCATATCTGCTAATAGTTTTTCAGACTTAACCTGAGCTAGATAGGCTGCGGCTGCTGTATTTTGGTGCTTACGGAGTCCTTCTGAGAAGGAACGGAAGGATTTCTCACGAATTTCAGCATCTTCATGGTTTTGGTAGAAATTCTCATAAGTCACAAAGCTGTTTTTATAAGTCTTGCCATGGGCTTCAAAGTCAGCCATTTCGAAATCCCCAGCTCGCATCTTAGTGTAAATGTCCTGTGGGCTGTAGAAAACTTCACCCAGATTTGTCAAAGCCTTCTCCACATCAGCCCCTAGGTAGTGGGCTTTTTTGATTTTGGCCTGACGAATGGCTGCCGTTAAGTGTGGCAGCTCACCCAAACGGTCCAAGACTTCCTCGTCTGCAGCCACTAAGGCGTCGTCAAAGAAGGTCAAGGCTACGCTGGCGTCTGTTTCAAATTCCATCCCAGCTTGGGCGATATTAGCAAAATCCTCATTGCTATAGTCCGTCGTCTGAGGCATAAAAGAATAATTGCCGATATGACTCATCTGGATATAGATTTGTTCCAATTCCGCAAAGGCCTTCTCAAACTCCTCAAAAGTGTGAAGATTGCCCTTGTAGTCACGGCTAAATTGGTTGATGTCTTCGCGAGCCTTTTCGATTGCTCGCAAGAAATCCTCACGATCTTGGTATAAGGCTGTTAAATCCCAAAGTTCCTTTTCTGGAAATTCTGAACGGTGTTTTTGTTCCATTTTCTTCCTCTTATTTCTCTAATTCTAATAATACGCTAAGGACTGATAAGGCGTAAAGCGGGGCTGTTTCTGCTCTTAATATACGAGGTCCAAGACCTGCCAAAACAGCTCCTTTGGCTTCAAAACTTTCAATTTCTGCTGGTGAGAGACCGCCTTCTGGGCCAAAGATAAAGAGCAATTTAGCTCCTTTTTCAAGTCCAGCGACTGCTTGTAAAAGCGCAGCGACTTCTCCTTCTTTTGCTGATTCTTCATAGGCTACTATGATAGAGTCAAACTGGTCAAGCTGAGCTAGAAAATCTGCTTTTTTCTCGAAGAGCTGGATACTTGGGACGATATTACGCTTGCTTTGTTCTGCTGCTCCAAGGGCGATTTTTTCCAGTTTTTCAACCTTTTTGCCTAGTTTCTTGCCGTCCCACTTAGCAACCGACCAGTCGGCAGGGAAGGCCCAGATTTGGCTAGCGCCTAGTTCGGTTACTTTTTGAGTGATGAACTCTAGCTTGTCTCCCTTGGGAAATCCAGATGCGATGGTCACTTGGATTGGCAGTTCCACATTGTCAACTAATTCTTCAACCAACTCAAACTGACGATTTTCCACATCTACCACGCGCGCCAAGCGCTTAATGCCATCATCAAAGACCAAGGTCACCTCATCATCTTCTTTCAAGCGCATAACCTGAAACATATGCTTGCTGGTTTCCTTGTCCTCAATGGTGACAGGAGAGATTGCACTGCCCTTGACAAAATACTGTTGCATGCTAGCCTCCAATCACACCAGAGATATCCTTGGTCTTCTTAAAGACACAGGCATTCCATTCCCCTTGAATCATATGGGTTTCAAGGAAGAAACCTGCCGACTCAGCTGACTCACGCACCATATCCCACTTGTCCTTGATAATGCCACTCATGATCAGGTAGCCTTCATCCTTGACCAAGCGATAAGCATCATCCGTCAGATGAATGAGAATATCCGCTAAGATATTAGCCACAATCACATCTGCCTCAATCTCCACACCCTTGAGCAAATCACCTGCCGCTACATGGATATTTTCCATGCCAGGGTTGAGCTCAATATTTTCCTGAGCCACACGAACTGCCACATCATCTAGGTCATAGGCGAAGATTTCCTTGGCACCAAGCAACGAGCTGGCAATGGAGAGGACACCTGAACCTGTCCCCACATCCAGCACCGTTTCGCCACCACGAAGAACCTGCTCCAAAGCAAAAAGGCTCATCTTGGTCGTCGGATGGGTTCCTGTCCCGAAGGCCATACCAGGATCCAGCTTGATAATCTTCTCTCCCGCAGTCGCCTCATAGTCTGTCCAAGACGGCACGATGGTCAAGTCATGAGTGATACGAGCTGGCTCATAGTATTTCTTCCAGTTATCTGCCCAGTCCTCCTCAGCCAAGGCAGTCGTGCCAATCTTGACTTCTCCTAAGTCCATAAAATCCGTCAAGTCTGCCAGACGTGCCTGCAAGTCTGCCTCAACCGCTGTCACATCCACCGTTTCAGGATAGTAGGCTGTCACCACGATTTCTTCCTGCTGTTCAACCTCTGGGAAAATCTCACCAAAACGATCTACATTTCCCACATAGTCCATACTGTCTTCGATCGCAACACCTTGAGCACCTAGCTCAATCAAGAGATTAGAGACCAGCTCCTCTCCCTCGCGCTTCACTGTAACTTTTAGCTCTTGCCATGTTTCCATAATTAAGATACCAAGCCCGTAAAACACAAAGCCAAAATAGGAAATTCTCTGAAGACGCTTGGGTCTAAGAGAAGTTTATCTTTTTGGCACAGTGTTTAGGGCGGGTTCAGTTTAGAAATGTAACCGAACCATCCTTTCTATTTGTCAATCAATTTTTTCATGTAGACCATATCCATACCTTCTTTTTCAGGTTCGATATGGGTTTTGCGGTAGCCATTTTTCTCATAAAAAGCGACCATGCCCGCATCCTGTAATACCGTACACAAATCCCACTGTGTGATGGTTGGAAATTCTTTTTCCAGCAAGCTCAGTCCCTCAGATCCATACCCTTTTCCTTGGTACTGGGGCAAAATCGCTGCCGTTCCCAACCAAGCCTCCGTCAACTCTTCATTGGTCTGAATTCGTAAAAAACCGATAATTTCGTCCTTTTCTTTTACAAAGTAGTAATAACTATTAAGACGCTCGACTAGTTTCCATTTGATTCGTTCGCGGTCCTCCAGATAAGGATCATACTCATCTTGATATTTTTCATAGACAGCCTTAAAGCTAGCTCTTTGAATTGCAATTACGGTTTCTAAATCCTCTGCTCCTGCTCGGATAATCTGAATCATACTAATACCTCCAAATCCACTCTCTCAACTCGCTTCCTATGCTCTTCCACACGCTGTTTTACTGACCCTCAAATTCTTCAATCACATCCGTGTAGTGTTCTTTCATTGCGTTATGAATCTGCTGTTTAAAAATACCAAACATAAGATAATAAACAAATAGAACAATTCCTGCAAACAGTATCAAAAATAAAAAATATACTGGAAGGGGCAGTACGAGACCTCTACCACTCAGTAAGGGTATAGCAAGCATTAATACCCAAATAACAGCCATAGAAATCCCAGCTACTTTCGTACCACTTTCTCTCTGCTTCTTTAACTTTAAATATTCCAAATAGATGAATGTAGCTTCTTCTCTAGAGTATTGTCCAGCTTTTAGTTTGCGTTTAACTTCCTTATTTAGTGTCGTTGTTGCAACTGCAAAAATCATTTTACTTCCTCCAAATAATCCCTCACTCTCCCCTGCAACTGGGGGACAACCTTATCTGAGCTAAGAAACTCCTCAATACTCATCAGTCTATATCCTTGTCCCTCATCGCCAAAGACGATACTATCAAACTGTTCCTGCCTTAACTTACCAACTAGAAAGACGGATTCCTTCCCCTCAAAAAGCATACTTGGGTAAACCTTACTCCAAAGCAGACACTCTTCAATCAAATGAATTCCCAGCTCTTCGTAAACTTCACGCGCCGCACACTCAAAGGGACTTTCATCACCCTCTCGTCCGCCACCTGGCAATTCCCAGGTATTAGGGTATGGAATGTTTGATTTATCATCACGTAGGATAGTCAAGAGCTTATCACCACAAAAGAGGGCAATTTTGCAACCTGTAAAATCAGAAATTTCTATTTCCATATCATACTCCTAGTATCTCGGATAAGGGTAAAATTCTCCTTCTTCCAAGCCTGCTTTCCCTTCTTCAAAGACTTCTTGGTTCCATTCCATGACAAATTCTTCTGCTTCTGGATCTTCCAAAAAGTCCATGAGCGCATCCAGCCCAACCTCGGCAGTATCTTTTAGGAAAAGCGCAAAATAAGCTAAAAACTCGCGCGAGAAACCTTTCTTAGGTAGATAAGGGATGACCGTTAAATAGTCTTCTTTATTGACTGTTGACTTGGCAGGATTGTAAAAAAGCACTGCTTCCTCAAAGAGGATATCATCTGAAGAAACCTCTCCGTCCTCATCCACCATTTCCACACCTGCAGCGTTTTGTGCTTCCAATAGAAAACTCACTTCTACCGCATGGTTGCGCTTATCCCAGCTAATCTCAAAGTCAAAAGGAAAGTTCTTGTCCAATTCTTCCTCTAAAACATCTAAAAATCCATATGTTGCCATTTTGTCCTCTTTCTATGTGACTCTTAAATCGCCCCGATTACTCGGAATTATGCTAAAATAGATACTACCATCTTACCACATATACATCAGAAAATCCATGTTAGAAAGGACTGCTATGCCAGACAATCTCGCGCTTCGCATGCGCCCAAAAACCATCGACCAGGTCATCGGTCAGGAGCATCTGGTCGGACCTGGAAAAATTATCCGTCGCATGGTGGAGGCCAATCGTCTGTCCTCCATGATTCTCTACGGACCTCCAGGAATCGGCAAGACCAGTATCGCCTCTGCCATCGCTGGGACCACCAAGTATGCCTTTCGGACCTTCAATGCCACTGTTGATAGTAAAAAACGGCTACAAGAAATCGCTGAAGAAGCTAAATTCTCAGGAGGATTAGTCCTGTTACTAGACGAGATTCATCGTCTCGATAAGACCAAGCAAGATTTCCTCTTACCTCTCTTGGAAAGTGCCCTGGTTATCATGATTGGAGCTACGACTGAAAATCCCTTCTTTTCTGTCACGCCAGCCATTCGTAGCCGTGTTCAGATTTTTGAACTCGAACCCTTGTCCAACCAAGATGTCAAAGAGGCCATTCAAATCGCCCTAACTAACCCTGATCGTGGTTTTGACTTCCTAGTAGAGTTGGATGATGATGCGCTAGATTTTATCGCAACATCTACCAATGGAGACCTGCGTTCTGCCTTTAATTCACTAGATTTGGCTGTTCTCTCTACTCCCGAAAATGACAAGGGCATCCGCCATATCACTCTTGATATCATAGAAAATAGCCTACAAAGGAGCTATATTACAATGGACAAGGATGGGGACGGTCATTATGATGTCCTCTCAGCCCTGCAAAAGTCCATCCGCGGCTCAGATGTGGATGCCAGTCTCCACTACGCAGCCCGCTTGATTGAAGCTGGGGATCTTCCTAGCCTCGCTCGTCGCTTGACTGTGATTGCTTATGAAGATATCGGCTTGGCCAATCCTGAAGCGCAGATCCATACTGTAACTGCTCTAGATGCTGCACAAAGGATTGGTTTCCCAGAAGCTCGCATCCTCATTGCTAATGTTGTGATTGATCTGGCTCTTTCACCCAAGTCCAACTCAGCCTATGTGGCTATGGACAAGGCCCTTGCTGACCTCAAAAAATCAGGTCATTTGCCTATCCCTCGGCACCTGCGTGATGGTCACTACAGTGGGAGCAAGGAACTAGGCAACGCCCAAGATTATCTCTATCCACACAACTATCCTGGAAATTGGGTCAAGCAAGACTATCTGCCAGAAAAAATCCAAAATCACCACTATTTTACTCCAAAAGATACCGGCAAATACGAACGAGCTTTGGCGCAACGTAAGGAAACCATTGATAAATTACGAAACTTGTGAAATCCTTTTCAAATAATTGCATTTCCCTCTTGATTTTTTTTGAAAAAGTGGTATCATATAAACATAGAAACGCTGTGGTGTACGACTTCACACTTAAGTGTTGACCGACTATTTTTTGTATTATTAGGGAAACAAAAGTCTTCTAACAGCATGTAGGCCGTCTCACACGGAAACAGCTTCAGTTAGAGCGAGTTGCCCACCTGCTTAATTGCGCGGGTTCAATACAAACCGTGAAGTTTCGGCACCAATACAGCTTTTTATTTGCCTTCTTAGCTCAGTTGGTAGAGCAGTAGACTCTTAATCTATGGGTCGCAGGTTCGAGCCCTGCAGGGGGCATCTACATACAACAGGAAAAGCCTTATAATATAGGGCTTTTTTACTTTCCTTTTAAAAATTGTCGTGCAATTTGCCGTGTTTTTACAACAAACTTTTCACAGCCATGAATTCCTCACTAATTTTCTCCTCCAATGTATGACCATAAACTTCAACCAGCATAGAGATATCTTTGTGTCCTAAAATTTTCGCAATAACTCCTAAATCAATACCTTTATGCCATAGGTAACTACCATAAGTATGGCGAACTCCTTTATTTGATATCATTGGGGAGATGTTTATTTTGGTCAGAAGGACATGTAACGCTTTATTTACTGTACCTATATTTGGAACATAGTTACGATAGCCATATTGGTAGAAAACTAGATCTCGAGAGTTTTCTAAATCTAATTCCCTATTAAAAACTTCTTGTATTTTTTTAATGATTTCAATACTTCGATAGTTTCTTCGCTTATTGGAATATAGCGAACTGAAGTCTTGTTTTTAGGAGGAACAAATTTCTAAGTGGAAGTATTAAAACGTCTATGAGTAAAAATCAGGCTTTTTTAAGTCTACATCAGACCAAGTAAGAGCTATCAATTCTCCATATCTCATACCAGTTTTAAAGATGAAATCAATGAACTTTATGAGAAACTAAAGTACATTGAAGAACATTCAAAATAGGATTTACAATTTAAAATATATTTTTAGCAAATAAAAAAGTGGGGATAATGATAATCCTCACTTTTTTATTTGAAACTTGACCGTACTATCCTTCAAATAGATTACTTTCAAATAAATCATTTATCGGCAACCAATGAGTTCTATCATTAGTATCTTCTTTCCAGATTGTGTTGTTGAATAGTAAACCAGTGATTTCACCGTCTCTATCAATTAACGGGCGTACAAAGGCAAATTTTGCTCCATTTGGATTCGTTAGGTTATTCTCAGACCACTCACGAATTGCCTTAAATTTAGCTTCTGAATAAATATCAATATTCTGCTTATTGCCACCCTTTGTCTCAATAACATAAGTTATACCATCAGTACCAAGAAAAATGTAATCAGGGAAAAAGCCTTCCTTCTTTTGTCCATATGCTACCGAGAAATACTTATCTCCTCTATCTTTACTTCTATACCACCATTGAACTTTATCACTTTTCTCTAACCATTCTTCAAAAGCTTTCTCAGGTTTTGAAGTCTGAACCCAATTATTAGTTCCATAACCTTTGTAAACATTTTTTGAGAACACAACTCCTGATTCGTTTTTCAAGGCTTTATACATTTCATATTTGGGTAACTCAAATGGTTTGAGATCTAATTCTGAATGGCTAATGCCATATTCTAAAGACAACTGCTTATTAAACAGCCCATTTGCATCTGCATTCTTAGCAGTATCTCGAATTAGCTTATAATTATTAATAACAAAAGCCCTAATTTCAGAAGGTTTTAAACTTAAAAATCTCTTATTTGGTTCCTCGCTACGATTTGAGAATAATTCTAATAGAATATTTTTTACGTCTTTCGAATCATCACGATACAAATATTTTTGGATTGCTTGTTCAGCATTCAATAAGTCTAAACTATTATCTCTAACACTTACAGGCATTTCAACATCATATGAATGAAGAGTCTCGGTAATAATATCTCGTTCTAATTTATCAGACTTAACTAATTTCTGATGTACTGTTGTACCAAAAATATAACCAAAACTCTCTAATTTTTCACGGTTTTGCTTCCCATTTTGTTCAACTAAACCATATTCTTTTTTAAACTGACTTCTTAGAGCTTGGATAACTTCACTATTAGTTAAACCAGCTCGTGAGTTAGGCTTAACAGATGTTAGTTGAAAATCAGGAGCTTCTTCATGTAGTTCGTATGTAGCAATATAAGAAGCCGCCCCATTTTGTAATACCTCCAATATATACTTCTGATCGTTCGAGTATATAAATGCATTGTCTAACAAAGTATTATCATAATGTTTTTGCTCTGGCATTCTACGAATTCTACCAATTGTTTGTAGAGTAAAACTTGGTTCAGTATTAAGTCGTAATTTTACTAGTATTTTAGCACGAGGGGCATCCCAACCTGTAGAAACTGCCTGCTTCATTAACAAATAATTAACCGGATTATCTACTTTTTCAATATCAGATATATTAATTTTTTCATTTGCTAACCACGTTGCAACTTCTCCATCTCGCTGACCAATTTCAGATAAATACTCCCTCACCTGTTTGATAAGAATGTTACGTTCTTCCTTATTTGATTTTTTCTCATCTGGAAATTGTATTAAAACTAAAGGATTGACAGATAACCCTAATTTCTCATATTCAATTTTAATTTGACGACGTTTATCGTCTGCCAAATCCAGGAAATATTGAACCATATTGTCAACAACGTCTCCATCTACTCCATCTGGATTAAGTTCAACGTTGCGAACAATTAAACCTTGAGAAATTACATCTTCGTCATTGACTTGAACATTATCATAATCGGATGATTGTGACTTAGGAGTTGCTGATGCTCTTATGATTTTATGTGGAGTAAATTTATCAATAATCCACTGTGCATTTTCAGTTTGATTTCTATGTTCCTCATCTACTATTACTACGAATTCCAATCCTCTATGCTTAGCATTTTTAATAATATCATCAAGAGACTTAGTATCTCCTCCTCTAAGAGCTATCACTTTATCATTTTTTACACGCTCCCAGTTTAAAAAAGTTGCTGTATTGGCCTGAAAACCACTTGTTAAAGATTCATCAAGTGATAAAGACTTTACAAACTTACCACAGTCTTTAGATTTATTCCATGATTGTTCTTCTAATTCTCCATTTCCTGGAGTCAACCAAACGAAAACATAATCTCTATAATTAGGATTATACTCTATGATTCTGTCCATTAAGTTAATGAGCATTATCGTTTTTCCTGATCCTGTAGGAGCATAAAAAACAATTGTTTGCTTTTTAGAATAGAAAAATTTATCTTGTAATGTTTGAACTGCTTGTTCTTGAAAAGGGAATAATTTCATTATAAGCCTGCCTCTCTCATCTCACTTGCAAAATAATATTCTGGTACATCTATCAGCTCGATATTCTCATATCTTTGTTTATCCTCTTTATCCATTAAAGCGTGTGAATGCTGGCGAACATAAACTGTCTTAATACCTGACAGATCGAGGTTTCGTATTTCTGATAAGGTGAATGCTACTGCTTTATCACTTTCTTCTAAATCAATCGCATGTTCTAACTCAATCAAAGTCTTAACATTATTGAGGAGTGAATATTCTAAATCATCATCGTCTTTGTTTATAAATTTAGTTTTAAAATACTTTAGATTATGTGGTAAATCTTTTTGTATGTTTAACAATCTTTTATATGTTACTTCTTCACATATATTATTCTCATTATTTGTGCATAGAATATACTTTCGTTTCCCACCATCTTCGTTATTCAATTGAGCAACAGCATGCCCAGTTGTCCCGGACCCAGCGAAAAAATCTAAAATTGTTATATCACGTCTGTCATTCAATGTAAGCAACAACTTAATTAATCCCACATTCTTTGGATAATCGAAAGGTGATTTCCCATCAAATAAACTTGCTAATTGACGCTTAGCTGATGTCGTCTTTAAATCTATCTCATACATTTCTTTTTTGTTATCAATAATCGCTTCGTATTTCCTATTGATTAGCAGATTTTTAATACGAATAGTACTTCTAAAATTTTTCTCATAAATCTTATCTTCAGTAAAATCTAGCGCCCGTTTTTTTAGTAGTTCCTCCATTTTTTTCTGCGTATAAGTGTTTTCAACAAAACTATTTTCTCTATAACTTATATATCTTTTGAAGCCTTCTCTTAATAAATTATTATCTATCAAATCAATACTATCTTCTTTTATAAAACGATAGTCATAGTCTTTTTTTTTGAAATATAAGGAGTAATGTTTATCTGACTCAAAATCAGATACAATATTATTAAAGTCATTTTGTCCTACAATGACTCTTCTACCACTACTATGAACATATCTTCCTTCTTCGTCTAGTCTCATATCCGACGAAGCCTTAGGTATATTCTCAACAAAATAAGCTTTTTCGCTATTTTTTGCATAAGAAATACAATACTCACTGGTAACTGAAGCAAAATTAGAATTTTTCCGACCTTTTGGATTGTTTTCGACAATAAATTGAGTAAGAAAATTATTTTCTCCAAACACCTCATTACATAACAACTTTAATTGTGCCTGTTCATTGTCGTCGATAGATATAAATATAACACCTGTTTCCGAAAGTAGATTTTTAGCAATTTCTAATCTTTTATTCATGAAACTTAGCCATTTAGAATGAGAATATACGTCTTTTTTATCAATAATTTTGTCGTTATAAACAAAATCTTTTTTACCTGTGTTATATGGAGGATCAATATAGATAACATCTATTCTTCCCGCATGTGTTTTTTCTAGCAAATGCAAACTATGAAGATTATCACCTTCTAGTAAAAAGTTATAATTCTCCGAATCTATATTTTCTACTATTTTTTTTGTCTCATCTTCTAAAAAAACAGGTATTTTAGTTTTCATTTCTTCTTCAACTAATTCAGCATGTTCTTCCCATACTAGTCCATAACGTTTAGAATCAACCAGCTCAATAAGTTTCTCTAATTTAGGAATATCTTCTAATTTTGAATCTCTCCTAGCTTGTTCCATTAAAGTTCTTATATAATTAAGTGCTTCTTCTTTCTCGCTTTGATGCGGACGTTCGTTAAATTGTTCAGGCTTCATAATTACCACCAATCTCTAATTTTTGAAAGGAATAAGTTATTAACATTTCTATTGTATCATATTTACTTATTTTTTAGATTCACTTGTATATCTTACTCTAAAATATCACTCACCAAAAAACAGCTCAATATCCTCCTTTTTTGAAAAGTCTAAACGATAGCATTTTAATTTCTCTTTTACTAGTGTTTGAATTTCTTTTTTAATTGTATCTATATCAGTTTTACTATCATAATTTTTTATATTCTTCATTAGTGTTTCTCCTCTAATTTACTGTACTATACCTATTACATAACTTTTAAAATATAAAACTATATTTGTTCCATTTTTATCTTGAACTACAAAGATAATCAACTAATTATTGGTATAACAGAAGCAAAAAAGCTTACGAGTTCTTTTATTCAACTCCTGATTTTTTTGTAGAGGGCATCTAAATACATCAGGAAAACCTTGTTTTCAAGGCTTTTTGCTTTTTATCTAGTCTTTTTCATAATATATTTTCGTACAGGTACTTCAACCATTTGAACGATTTCGAATCCTTCTTTTTGGTAAAGATTGTAAGCTGTTTGATTTGCCTCGTAGACATTTAGAGAAATAGTATCTATGTCTTCATTTTCAAAGGCCAAACTAACAAATTTCCTTAAAGCCTGGCTACCTAAGCCTTGCCCCTGTTTCTGGGGGTTGATAAAAAATCTCCCGATATGAAGAGTCTTGTCTTCTAGCCTGATTTTCTGGATAAGCCCCACAAACTCTTGTCCATCAAAGATTGAAAAGATTCCTTCCAAATCTTGCAAGACTTGAATTGTCAAGGGAAAAGGAATCATTGGTCCCATCCATTGTTCTTGAAAGGATTTGCCAAGGGAGTTGGACCATTGGCATACGAATTGAGCGTTTTCTATACTTACTTTTTCTTCAAAACGAATTGTCATCTTGACCTCACCATCTTATCTGTGTTTCTCCATTATACTACTTCTTCCATTTTTTACGAATAGATAAGTATGATTGATTTTTATTTTTTTCTTGTCGGGTGCATTCTCGCTTCTTTCTTGGGTTTGGTCATTGACCGTTTCCCAGAGCAATCCATTATTCGACCAGCTAGCCACTGCGATTCCTGTCAGACTCGCTTGCGTTCGCTAGATTTGATTCCTATCCTTTCGCAGGTAGTTAATTGTTTTCGCTGTCGCTACTGCAAGGCTCGCTATCCATTCTGGTATGCCCTCTTTGAATTGGGCTTGGGATGCCTCTTTCTGTCTTGGTCTTGGGGCTTTCTTTCCTTGGGTCAAGTCATCCTAATCACTGCTGGTTTGACCTTGGGCATCTACGACTTTCGCCATCAGGAATATCCTTTACTAGTCTGGATGACTTTTCATATAATCCTCATAGCTTTCTGTGGTTGGAGTCTGGTTATGGTCTTCTTCCTTGTTCTCGGAATTATGGCCCATTTTATCGACATTCGTATAGGAGCAGGTGATTTTCTCTTTCTATCATCTTGTGCGCTCGTCTTTAGTGTAACAGAGTTACTGATCTTGATTCAGTTTGCTTCGGCGACGGGGATTCTGGCCTTTCTCCTACAAAGGAAAAAGGAAAGACTGCCCTTTGTGCCTTTCCTCTTACTAGCTGCTTGTTTGATTATTTTTTGTAAGCTACTGCTTGTTTGATAAAGTCCTGAATCGGCTCTCCTTGGTGGAGAGCTTTTACAATTTTCGAACCAACGATAACACCATCTGACACTGCATTGAAGCGTTCTACATCGGCTTGACTAGATACGCCAAATCCTGTCAATACTGGAATGTCAGCCACTTGATGCAATTGTGCCAAGTGCTTGTCCAAGTCTGCACGGTAATTGCCTGATTTCCCTGTCACCCCATTGATGGCAACAGCATAGACAAAGCCTTCTGCCCCTTCAATCAATTCTTTCTGACGCTCAATCCCTGTTGTCAAACTAACTAGGGGAATCAAAGCGATATCTGTACCCACCAAAAAGGGCTCTACAAAGTTGGCATGTTCATGAGGCAGGTCTGGGATAATCAAGCCCTTAACCGCTGTATCTGCCAAATCTTTGACAAAATTCTCCACACCGTACTGAAAGAGGGGGTTAAAGTAGGTCATGATGACAAGTGGTACTTCTGTTTCAATGGTTTTCAAGGTTTCAACCAAAGCTTGTGTCGAAGTACCATGAGCTAGACTGCGCAAGCCAGCTTCTTCGATAACAGGTCCATCTGCAACAGGGTCTGAAAAGGGAATACCCACTTCAATGGCAGAAACGCCCAAATCTTCTAAAAAGTGGATTGTTTCTCCTAGTCCATCCAAACCTTTCTCATGGTCTCCAGCCATGATATAGGGAACGAAAATTCCCTTTCCAGCTGCTTTTATGGCCTTTAATTTTTCTGTTAGTGTCTTAGGCATGAGCTTCTCCCTTCTTTGCTGCATCTGCTTCCAAGCGGTCTTTGACTTGAACCACATCCTTGTCCCCACGACCTGATAGACAGACAATCATAGACTTGTCTGGTCCGAGTTCTTTGGCCAATTTCACTGCAAAAGCGATAGCATGGCTAGATTCCAAGGCTGGGATAATCCCTTCCACACGAGACAAGAGTTGGAAACCTTCCAAGGCTTCCTCGTCTGTCACAGGGACATAGCTGGCACGTTTGATATCGTGGTAGTGAGAATGCTCTGGACCGATACCAGGATAATCCAATCCTGCTGAGATAGAGAAGGCTTCAAGAATTTGACCATGAGCATCTTGGAGTACATCCATGAGGGAACCGTGAAGGACCCCTGGACGACCCTTGGTCAGGGTAGCTGCATGGTGCTCTGTATCCACACCAAGTCCTGCCGCTTCAGCTCCATACATGGCTACAGACTCATCTTCTACAAATGGATGGAAGAGCCCGATGGCATTAGAACCACCACCAACACAGGCTACTAGGGCATCTGGAAGGTCTTGACCTGTCAAATCACGGTACTGTTGCTTAGCTTCTCGACCGATGACACTTTGGAAGTCTCGAACGATTTCTGGGAAAGGATGAGGCCCCAAGGCAGAACCAAGTATATAGTGGGTATCATCGATATTAGCCACCCATGAACGAAGGGCTGCATTGACCGCATCCTTGAGCACGCGCGAACCATCTGTCACAGCCTCGACCTTGGCTCCCAAAAGTTCCATACGGAAAACATTGAGGGCTTGGCGTTTAACATCTTCCTCACCCATGTAGATGGTACATTCCATGTTAAAGAGGGCTGCAGCTGTTGCAGTTGCCACACCGTGCTGACCAGCACCTGTTTCTGCGATAATTTTCTTTTTACCCATACGTTTAGCCAGAAGAACTTGTCCCAAGGCATTGTTAATCTTGTGGGCCCCTGTATGGTTGAGATCTTCCCGTTTGAGGTAAATCTTGGCTCCGCCGATATGCTGGGTCAAGTTTTTTGCATAGTAAAGAGGAGTTTCACGTCCTACATACTGGCGTAAAAGTTGGTTTAATTCCTCTTGGAAACTTGGGTCTGCCTGACTTTCACGATAAGCCTCTTCTAATTCCAATACTGCTGTCATCAATGTTTCTGGGACAAAACGTCCACCGAATTTCCCGTAAAATCCATCTTTATTTGGTTCTTGATATGCCATGCTTTACCCTCTCTATAAATCTTCTAATCTTTTCATGATCTTTTTGTCCATCCGTCTCCACTCCACTCGATACATCGACTGCATAGGGAGTAAAGTGTTGAATTGCTTTTACTACATTGTCTTCATTAAGCCCACCTGCGATAAAGAAGGTCTGAGCTAGTCCAGCCGTATCCAGTTGACCCCAGTCAAATGTCTGACCACTTCCTGCCACAGGAGCATCAAAGAGTAGATAATCTGCACGAGAATTGGGCACATGTCCATTTCTATCCACCTGCACCGCCTGAATGCTGGCACAAGGTAAATCCTCAAACAAATCATCCCCTACCTGACCATGAACTTGTACCAAGTCCAAGCCAACTTTGTCAATCGCTTTTAGCAGTTCTGCTCGACTTGGTGAAACAAATACACCAACCTTTTTAACGTTGACAGGAATGAGCTTTGCCAGCTCAGCAGCCTGTTCCAAGGTCACCTGTCTTTTACTAGGTGCAAAGACAAAACCGATGTAGTCCGCCCCTGCTGATACAGCTGTCTCTACTGCTTCTTTAGTCGATAATCCGCAAATTTTAACCTTTGTCAATCTGCAACTCCTTGATTCTCTGGGCTACATCTTCAGCCTGCATGAGAGCTGTCCCTACTAAAATTCCATTAAAGTATGGTGCTACTCGTTCCGCATCCTGCCTTGTGAAAATAGCAGATTCAGATATGTACAAGCAATCATCTTTGAAGTGTTTAGCCAAGTCTACACTGGTCTGCAATTCAACCTCAAAGGTAGTCAAATTGCGGTTGTTAACTCCGATAATCTGAGCACCAAGTCTGTGGGCTACTTCTAGTTCAGCTAGATTGTGGGTTTCCACCAAGACTTCCAGACCAAGCTCTGTTGCGTAGTCATACAGTTCCTTGAGACGTTCTTCTGACAAGGCGGCCACAATGAGCAGGATGACTGTTGCACCTGCATTGCGAGCGCGGACGATTTGCTTTTCGTCGATGATAAAGTCCTTGTTGAGCGTCGGAATCTCCACCTGACTGGAAATCTCCCGTAGATAATCCAAATGCCCTTTAAAGAAAATATCATCTGTCAAAACTGAAATCATCACTGCACCATTCACTTCATAAGTCTGGGCCTGTTGCGCAATATCCACATCGAGATTAATATCTCCCAGACTAGGGCTAGCTTTCTTGACCTCAGCGATTACCTGCAAACGGTCACGGTGATTCTTCAAAAATTCTGCTAAGCGATAGGTCTGGTGCAAGGGCTGGACTTCCTCCAGCTCCATCTGCTCGACCTCACGCGCCTTCTGCTCTAAGATTCGTGCTAAAAATTCCTGACTCATTTTTGGTACTCCTGTAACAGTCTAAGTTTTTCAAGGGCCTTGCCACTAGCAATCACTTGACGGGCCAAGGAAACTCCTTCCTTGATACTAGCTACCTTACCATTAGCATAGAAACCAAGACCAGCATTTAGAACTGTCGTTTCCAAGAATGGGCTTGGTTCGTTTTTAAGAACGCTAAGCAAAATTTCTGCATTTTCCTGAGCATTGCCACCACGGATATCTTCGATAGCATAGCGTCCCATCCCCAAATCCTCTGGATCAAAGCTTGACAAGGTGATTTCGCCATTTTCAAGAAGGGCAATATTGGTTGTTCCGTTCAAGCCAGCTTCATCAAGCCCTTCTGGTCCAGCAACCACGATGGCACGTTTGCGACCCATATTTTTCAATACCTGAGCTGTACTTTCTAGAAGGTCTGGACGACTAATCCCAAGAAGCTGTGTTTCCAAGGCCATTGGGTGAATCAGGGGACCAGTCAAGTTCATAATCGTTGGAATTCCCAACTCCAAACGAGCTGGCATGATGTATTTCATAGCTGGGTGCATATTTTTAGCAAAGAGAAATACGATTCCAGTTTTATCGAAAACCTTACCTAGTTCAGCTGGTTTGAGGTCTAGATTGATACCCAAGGCTTGAAGGACATCTGCCGAACCCGATTTAGAAGAAATCGAGCGGTTACCATGCTTAGCCATATGAACACCGCCACCAGCCAAGACAAAGGCTGCAGTTGTGGAGATGTTAAAGCTGAAGGACTTATCCCCACCTGTACCGCAGTTGTCCATAGCATCATGGATTTCAGTTGGAATGTGTTGAGCATGTCCTCGCATGACTTGGGCAATAGCTGTACGTTCTTCAGGTGTTTCCCCCTTCATCTTAAGTGCCAAGAGGAGAGAAGCAATCTGCGCTTCAGTGACACGTCCAGTAACGATACGCTCAATGACATCCGTCATTTCCACACCTGATAAATTTTCAAATTTTGCTAGTTTTTCAATAATCTCTTTCATCCTGGTTTCCTCACTTTACAACCTTCTCGATAAAATTCCGAATAGAAGACAAGCCATCTGGCGTTCCGATACTCTCTGGATGGTACTGGAAGCCATAAATTGGAAGGTTTTTGTGTTGAATTCCCATGATAGCTTGATCATCAGTCGAACGAGCTGTCACTTCAAAGTCCCCAGGCATTTCTTCAATTAAAATACTATGGTAACGCATAACCGGACGACCATCCTCGATGCCTTGATAGAGAACAGAAGGCGCTTCAAAGCTGATATGGCTCTGTTTCCCATGCATGACTTTTGGAGCCAAACCTAGCTTCCCACCAAAGACTTCTGCGATGGCTTGATGACCCAAACAAATCCCTAAAATCGGCTTCTTACCAGCAAAATCACGAATCATGTCTTCCATCTTTCCAGCATCAACTGGCCAACCGGGACCAGGAGAAAAGACCAGACCATCTGCTTTTTCAGCTTCTTCATACAGCTTAGGATCATCATTTCTCAAGACCTGCACTTCTGCAAAATTCCCGATGTATTGGGCTAAGTTATAGGTAAAGGAATCATAGTTGTCAATCAATAAAATCATGGTCTTAGCTCTCCAATTCTAGTCATAGATTTTGCTTTGTTAATGGTTTCTTGGTATTCGTTTTGGGCGATGGAGTCATAGACAATCCCTGCCCCAGCCTGCACATAAGCTGTTTGATTTTTAAGAATCATAGTTCGGATGGCAATGGCAAAGTCCATATCACCTGTCGCAGACAAGTAGCCGATTGCTCCTGCGTATACGCCCCGTTTTTCTGTTTCCAGTTCATAAATGCGTCTCATAGCTCGAATCTTTGGTGCTCCAGAAACAGTTCCAGCTGGAAGTGTAGCTTTCAAGGCATCCATGGCAGTGAGTTCTGGAAGCAAACGACCCTTGACCACACTGGTCAAATGCATGACGTAGCGGAAGAGCTCCACTTCCATATACTTGGTAACTTGGACACTTGCCGTTTCAGAGATGCGACCAATATCATTACGTCCCAAGTCTACCAACATCTGATGTTCTGCTGTTTCCTTCTCATCAGAAAGCAGGTCTGTCGCCAAGGCCTTGTCCTCTTCATCCGTAGCTCCTCTTGGTCGTGTACCGGCAATCGGATTGGTTGTCACGATGCCGTTTTTGACAGAAACCAAATTTTCTGGACTAGCACCAATGATTTGATAATCTCCAAAGTCATAGAAATAAAGGTAATTAGAAGGATTGGTCACGCGGAGATTTCTGTAGAAGTCAAATGGATTTCCAGTAACTTCTGCTGAGAAACGTTGACTGAGCACGCATTGGAACATATCGCCATTACGAATCAAGTCACGAGCTGTTTCGACCATTTGCTCAAACTTCTGAGGAGCGATATGGGGTTTGAAATCGAGCGGAGATAAATCCAAATCTTCAAATTCATTTGAAACAGGAATGCGTAATTCCTCCAGCACTTGCTTCAAGGCTTCTTCCAAATCTTCTTGACTGCGATCACCATAGAGAGCATCCTCGATGACATGGATTTTTTCCTTCTTGTGGTCAAAGACCATGTAGCTCTCATAGACAAAGAAATGCATGTCTGGCGTCCCAATCGTATCTTGAGGGATTTGTCCAATTTCTTCATATAGAGAAATCATATCGTAACCCACAAAGCCAATGGATCCCCCACCAAAAGGGAGGTCTGAATGGTGCTGGCTCTTATGAGTCACTTCATAAAGAAAATCCAAGGGATCACGATCAATCACTTGTCCATTTTGATAAAGGACTCCATTTTCAAACTGAATCTCAAAAACTGGATTATAGGCTAGGATAGAAAAACGAGCGGTTTCCTTGTCTCTCGGAATACTTTCTAGGATCACCTTGTGTTGCCCCTTTAGGCGCATATAAGCCAAGATTGGTGATAAGACATCTCCATGAATGATTCGTTCCATTGTAATTTCCCTTTCAGTTCTAATTCTAGTCCGTGGCGACTGTATGAAAAATCCCCACGCAAAATAACTTGCGTGAGGACGAAATTCGCGGTGCCACCTCAATTATAGGATTTCTCCTATCTCTCATTCCTGTCTCAGAACCTTCCTGTAACAGGCTGTGCGATAAAGGGCACTCCCTTGAGAATTATGTTTTCTTCTCTCGTTTCAGATGGACCCAACCTTACAGCTTTCTCTGCTTGTTTCCAGCAACCACAAGCTCTCTGTGAAAGAAATAACTGTAATTTTTCCATCTCTTATTTTTTAGCTTCTAGGTAGTCTGCAATCGCAGCTACGTCCTTATCTCCACGACCAGAGACATTGATGATGATAATCTCATCTTTACTTAGTTTCGGTGCACGTTTAACTGCTTCTGCGATGGCATGCGAACTTTCAATCGCTGGGATAATCCCTTCTGTCTTGCTGAGAAGGAGCAAGGCTTGAACAGCTTCTTCGTCTGTCGCAGCCACATATTCCACGCGACCTGAATCTTTAAAGTAGGCGTGTTCTGGACCAACGCCTGGATAGTCCAAACCAGCTGAAATAGAGTAAACTGGGGCTAGCTCTCCATCTTCCTTAAAGACTGCATAGGTCTTCATCCCGTCGACAATTCCAACACTACCTTTTGTCATAGTGGCTGCATGCTTGTCTGTATCCAGTCCGTGACCGGCAGCTTCTACTCCTACCAATTTGACTTCTTCATCAGCCACATACTGCGAAAAAGCACCGATGGCATTTGAACCACCACCTACACAGGCAATGACGTAGTCTGGTAAACGGCCTTCTTTTTCTAAAATTTGACGACGAGATTCTTCACTGATGACCTTTTGGAATTCATGAACAATTGTAGGATAAGGATGAGGACCTACAGCAGATCCCAACACATAGAAGGCTTCAAGATCATTCATCCATGCTCCAAAGGCTGCATCAACCGCATCCTTGAGAGTTCGTGTTCCCGTTTCAACCGCGTGAACAGTTGCTCCCAACATCTCCATGCGGAAAACATTGAGGCGTTGACGTTCCACATCTTCTGCCCCCATGTAGACATCACAAGCCATACCAAACTTGGCTGCAGCCGCTGCAGTCGCAACCCCGTGTTGACCAGCTCCTGTTTCCGCGATCACTCGTTTTTTGCCCATACGTTTGGCAAGAAGAATTTGTCCTAAAACGTTGTTAAGCTTGTGAGAACCAAGGTGATTCAGGTCTTCGCGCTTGAGATAAATCTTAGCCCCACCTAGGTGGTCTGTTAAACTTTCCGCAAAATAGAGCGGTGTTTCGCGACCGGAATAGTCCTTCAAGTAATGGCGAAATTCAGCCAAAAACTCTGGATCATCCTTGTACTTATCAAATGTCACTTCCAACTCATCCAACAAAGCCTGAATCGGCTCCGGTACAAAACTACCACCAAATTGTCCAAAATAACCTTTAGTTGTCATAAATTTTTCCTCTTTCAGTATTGATTTAAAGATATGAAAAAAGCCCACACACAGAAAACAATCTGTGTGAGGGCGTTGGTAACGCGGTGCCACCTCAATTGTAAAGGGACTATCCCACTTTACATCTCTGCCTTGTCTAACAACAAGTTGCACTATAAGGTGTGCGCACCGAATTTTCATTGTTTCAAATTCATTTTTAAAATCAGCCCACTTTCACTACTTCCAACCACCTGTTCACAATCACCACAGGCTCCCTGAAGATCGAATATAGTTACTTTTCTGATTTATTGAGAATATTATATGTTATTCTTCTATCTTTGTCAAGATTTTTTTATGATTTTTTTCCTGGACCGAGTATTTCTTCGGAAATTCTCACCAAAGTCTGAACGATATAATCAACCTCATCATCGCTTAATTTCGTGTGAAGAGGGAGCGTAATTTCATTTTCAAAGAAGGCATAGGCTCTTGGATAATCTGCCATATCAAAACCAAGATTTTTATAGGCTGTCAAGAGAGGAAGCGGTTTGTAGTGTACATTACTTGCAATTCCTGCTTTGGCCAATTCTTGGATAATACGATTACGCTCTTCTAGACTAGCACCTTCTACATGGGTGATGTAGAGGTGACGACAAGATTCGACAGTATCAGTCTTGTGTGCCAGTGGGTGAATACGAGTACCCGCAAAGCCACGATTATAGCTATCCACGATGTCCTTACGACGTTGTAGCAAACCAGGGTAACGATCCAATTGTACCAAACCTATCGAAGCCATGATATCCGTCATGTTGCACTTATAGGCTGGTGTTACGATATCGTACTCCCATGAACCCAATTGCATCTTAGCAAGAGCATCCTTAGTCTGACCATGAAGGGAAAGGATTTGGAATTCCTTGTACATTTCTTCGTCGTCAATCGCTGGATTGGCCTTCCAAGTCGCACTTCCTCCCTCAGCCGTTGTAAAGTTTTTAACGGCATGGAATGAGAAGGAAGTAAAGTCAGCGATAGAGCCAGCAGGGTGTCCTTTATAAGTTGATCCCAAAGCATGGGCACTATCAGAGACAAGCACAATACGGTTAAAGACCTTTTGCCACTTACTTGAAGCAGTAAAGAGATCGCGTTTCTTCTCCACAATTTGGAACAAACGGTCATAGTTGCAAACAATCCCTGCAAGGTCTACTGGGATGATGACCTTAGTTTTCTCAGTGATAGCTTGCTCAAGAAGGTCATAGTCCATCTCAAACGTATCTGCTTGGATATCCACCATGACAGGTGTTGCTCCTACGTGTGTGATCACACTACATGAAGCTGTGTAAGTCATAGCTGGAACGATGACTTCATCACCAGGTCCCACTTCCAACACACGTAAAATCAACTCAAGAGCGGCTGTCGCAGAGTTGAGGCAGACAGTCTTAGGCGTCTGTGTGTATTGGGACAAGCGACGCTCCAGTTCTTTTGTCTTCGGACCTGTTGTGATCCAACCAGAACGTAGGGTATCTGCTACTTCAGCAATTTCAGCTTCCGTAATATCAGGTGGTGAAAATGGAATATTGTAATTTGGCATTGATTTGCTCCTTTTATCTGTACTCATTTTCTCATGACTACTTTATTTTAGTACCTCAAACACGGTTTGAAACATGATTTTGATGTCTCCAAGGAAACTAAATTCTCGGAGATAGGCGAGATTATAGCGCATCTTTTCAGGGAGGACATGTTCGACATAGGCCTGATCAACCGACAGGCCTTTTTCGGTCATTTGACTGATGATGGTGTCCTCATCCTTGTAGTTGATACTAGCTGGAGAGGTGATTCCGGCTGGCAAGAGCAAGGTCGCCATCATTTCAGGGCTATACTGCTCGGTGTAACGTGGCACCTCAGGTCTTGTGCCTACAAAGGACATCTCGCCTTTAAGGACATTGACCAGCTGAGGCAGTTCGTCCAAGCGCACACGGCGAATGAAATTTCCCACTTTGGTAATACGGCTATCGTTAGCTGAAGTCACTAGACTTCCTTTTTTATCCGCATCCGTTACCATGGTACGGAACTTCCAAATCTTGAATGGACGATTGTACTGGGTCACGCGCTCTTGCTTGTAAATGACAGGTCCCTTGCTATCCAACTTGATCCAAATGCTCAAGATGAGAAAGATTGGGGAAGTCAAAATCAGTAAAACCAAGGCCAGAACCCAGTCCAGACAACGCTTGAAAATCAGCGAACCTTTCCTTTTAGAGACAAGCTGGTAGTAAGACTCAACCTCGCTTGATTGCATTTCCACGGGCAAGTCTTCCCATTTCAGCATGCTGTTTCTCCTTTGTTTTTATTATACTATTTGTCAACATTTTTCATTATACCACAAAATGGAAAAGGCGGTGCAAGAAATCTGTAATTTAAAGAATTTCCTTCTTATACTCAATGAAAATCGAAACGCAAACTAGGAGGCTAGCCACAGGCTGCTCAAAGTACAGCTTTGAGGTTGCAGATAAAGCTGACGTGGTTAGAATAGATTTTCAACGAGTATTAGGACATAGCTCCTGCCTGCAAGCTATACATCTTGTGATAGATTCCTCCCAAGGCCAAGAGTTCCTCATGGGTTCCACTCTCGATGATGCGCCCCTTGTCCAAAACGTAGATACAGGTGGCATCTTGAATAGTTGAAAGACGATGAGCGATGGCAATGGTTGTCCGTCCCTGTCTCATTTTAGCCAGAGAATCCTGAACCAAACTTTCTGTCTCCGAGTCAATATTGGCTGTCGCTTCATCCAAAATCAAGATTTTAGGCTGATTGGCGACTGTTCTGGCAAAAGCAAGAAGTTGGCGCTGGCCAGTAGAAAAGCTCGAACCACGCTCGGAAACGGGGGAATCATACCCCTGAGGGAGGTCCTGAATAAAGGAATCTGCATCTACGAAGCTAGCTGCAGCCTTTACCTCTTCATCACTAAGATCTTGGTACATGGCGATATTGGACTTGATAGTCCCGTGATAGAGGAAGGGATCCTGCAAGACCAGACCGATGTTCTTTCTCAGCTCTTCCTGACTGTAGTCCCTAATATCCACACCATCCAAGAGAACTCGGCCTGACTGAAATTCATAAAAACGCATGAGGACATTGATAATCGAAGATTTCCCCGAACCTGTATGACCTACAAAGGCAATGGTTTCGCCCTTGTTAACTGAAAAGGAAATATCATCCAGAATCTGGTGTTTACCGTCATATGAGAAACATACATGTTCAAAACGAATATTGCCTTCTTTGACCTCGGCCTGGCCGTTTTCTTGAAGGGGTTCATAGGTCCTCTCGTCGATCAGAGCAAAGACACGGCCTGCAGACACCATGGACGTTTGAAGGGTTGAAAAGTTTTGCGTCACCTCAATCAAAGGGTCAAAGAGGCGGTTGATGTACTGGATAAAGGCATACATGGTTCCTGCTGTTATTCCCAGATAAAGCCCACGGTAGCCAAAATAAGCCATCAAAACAGCGTAGCCTAGGAGTTTCAGTAAACTCATGGCAGGACGTAAAAAGAGGGCGTCCAAGGCTACAGAACGGTTGGCGTAGACCAAGTGTTCTTGGTTGATTTCATCAAATTCTGCCTGCAGGCGCTTCTCTTGATTGAAGGCTTGGATAATTCTGATCCCTTCAATACTTTCTGCTAGCTTGCTATTGATATCCGACAAGAGACTTCTAGTTTTTTCGATGATTTTTACTGATTTTTTCCGATAGAGATTGACCAAAAGGAAAATCAAGGGAAGAAAGAGCAAGACTAAACCTGTCAAACGAAAATCCAGTACCAACATGGTATACAGAGTTGTCAGAAAGATGAAAACTGCTGAAATAAAGCTGGATAAAATCCCTGAAAACATATCACTGATGGTCTCGGTATCATTTGTCAAACGAGAAACGATGGAGCCTGCTGGCGTCTTGTCAAAATAAGACATGCCGAGTTTCTCCATATTGGCAAAGGCATCGCGACGAATATCTTTGACAATACTGTAGGACACCCGCGCAAAGAGAAGATTGCCGACATACTGAACTAGAGTTTGTAGGATATAAAGACCGTAGTAGGCCAGCAAAACGGTCACGGCAAGATGGTTTAGGTTGCTGAGATACTGGTCGATAAAGTGGGAAGCAACGAGGGGAATCACACTTTTAATGACTGTCGTCGCTAGGAGAAAGGTCAGGGCCAAAAAGGTCAGGAATCCATAGGGCTTGAGATAAGACATTAAGCGCTTCAATACAGTCCATTGTTCTTTCTTATTCTGCATCTTCTTCTCCTTTTATTTCCAACTGCTGAGACTGATAGGTTTGGGCATACCAGCCATTCAGGGCTAGCAAGTCTTCGTGCCTGCCCCGTTCGATAATTTGACCATTTTGCAGAACCAAGATCAGATCTGCATGGACAACCGCACTGAGGCGATGGGCCGTAATAATGGTTGTCTTGTCCTTCCGCGTCTCCTTGAGATTGTCAATAATCGCATACTCTGTCTTAGCATCCACGGCTGACAAAGAATCATCTAAAATTAAGATATCAGGGTCTAAAATCATAGCCCGACTCATGGCCAGACGTTGCTTTTGACCACCTGAGAGACTAACTCCTTTTTCACCAATAAGCGTATCAAATCCCCGAGGCATAGCTACAATGTCTTGGTAAACTTGGGCTAGCTTAGTCGCTTCCTCAACCGTTGAAAGGGGCAAATTAGGATTTCCAAAGCGGATATTGTCTAAGATAGAGGCCGCAAAGAGAAACTGATCCTGAGGAACATAGCCCATGAGACTGCGAAGGTCTGTCAGGCGATAGTTCCGAATATCGTGACCGTTTAGGTAAATAGCTCCCTTATCCACATCGTACTCACGCAAGAGGAGCTTGATCAAGGACGTTTTACCAGAACCTGTCTGCCCGACCAAGCCTAGGGTTTGCCCTTTTTCCAGACTAAAGTGAATATCCGTCAGTGTCTCCTCATTTTCAAAGGCAAAGCTGTCAATGGCGTACTCCAAACGTCCATTTTCGATACCGTCCAGAGGAAATTCAGGGTCTTTTACAGGTGATTCCTGAGACAAAAGATCCTCAATCCGCTGATAGGACACCTTCCCTCGCTGAGTAATATTAAAGAGGAAACCAATAGCCATAAGAGGCCAAACCAACATATCTAAGTAGCTGATGAAGGTGACCAGATTTCCAACGGTGATTTGCCCTTTCTGAACCATCAAAGAACCGACCAAAAGAGTTAAAACGTAGGACGAACCAACAAACAATAGAACCATAGGGTCAAAGAGACTATCGTATTTCATGGTTTGGAGATTCTTTTGGAAGGTCAATTCATTAACTGCCTGAAAGGACTTCAGCTCGTCCGCCTGATAACCGAAAGACTTGGTTACTTTGATACCTGATACAGACTCCTGTACCTTATTATTGAGTTCGGAAAAGGCAGCCTGCGATTCTCCGAAAGCCTTGTGAGTCTTTCTCCCTAAACGACTGGTCGCATAAGCCATGAAAGGCAAGGGCAAAATAGCAACCAGAGTCATCTGCCACGAAATGCTAAAAAGCATGGTCAACAAAGTCACCAGTGCCGTGATAGAGGCATCCACCGCAGACATGACGCCGCCACCTGCGAGACGAGTTAAGGCATTGATATCGTTGGTGGCGTGTGCCATCAAGTCCCCCGTTCGATAGGTCTGATAAAAGGCTGGCGACATTTTAGTAAAATGCTCAAACAAACGAGACCGCATAATCTGCCCCAGACGGTAGGAAGTTCCAAGGATATACATGCGCCAAACATAGCGCAGATAGTACATCCCAAAGGCTGCCAGCAGTAGATAAAATAGATTAAGAAGGAGGTCCTGCTGGGTTAATTTCCCCGACGTAATGGCATCAATCACCCGTCCCATGACCATGGGGGGAATGAGATTGAGGACGGAAACCAAGACCAAGGCCACAATCCCGACTAGATAACGGCGTTTTTCTAACTTGAAAAACCACCAAAGCTTTTGAATAATGGACATAAAATCCCTTTCTGATTGCAAATGGAAACCTGAGGCCAAGACTCAATGAAAATCAAAGAGCAAACTAGGAAACTAGCCGCAGGCTGTACTTGAGTACGGCAAGGCGACGTTGACGCAGTTTGAATTTGATTTTTGAAGAGTACAAGACCCCAGGTTTTTCTTATTCATAAGTTACGACTGAGACGACACCCTTGTCATACTCAGCGATAAAGATATTAGCAACATTGTCATACCCTTGTTTGCTGAGGTCATCAAGCAGCCATTCTTCGCTGCGACCAATGGTCTCCAAAATTTCGACTTGGATTACACCGTCTGTGACAACAGGATACTTGGGATTCTCATCTCCCATTTGGACCACGATGAGTTGACCGTTCTGCTCCTGCATAGCGCGTTTGACTTGTTTCATTTGGAAAATTCCCTGACTACGGAGCTTAAGAGCTACGTCCGCTGCTGATAAACCAACCGAACGGCAGGCTTCTGGATCAATCTTCCCATTTTTGATGAGCAGGGTTGGTTTCCCATCAATCAAACGTTTCACAAAGTGAACATTGTTGTTAAGCCACTTGAGAGTCAAGACCAGAATGGTCCATATAATCAGGATAACTGCATACTGAAGGATACTGATAGCGCTATTGTAAATCACCCCACCGATGATCCCCCCGAGCACATAGTTCTGAATTTGATCTATCGCTGAGTTAGGCGCTAGGTTGCCCTTTCCTGTCACATTAATCACGAAAACCAGAGAAAAGAGACCCAGGGCTAGTTTGATTAAAATTTCGATATAATTGAGTGTCATTTGTTCACCTCCACCAGTTCAATTACATCTGTTTTATACAATTCCACTTTCTCTAGCAGGTACTTGTCTGGCTCACTTCCGTTTAAGGCACGATAATAGCGATCACCTACCTTGATAAGTGCACCATCAGTGTTTGTGGAAGTATTGACATAGATCTCTGACTTGTCAACTCCCAATGCTTTGGAAACAAGCTCGATGAAATGAAGTGAAGCTTGAAATTTATTATTAGAAACTTGATTGTTTTGGTAAGTCGAGATACTAATTAAAAGGAGAGCTAGCAAGGTCAAAGCTGAAATCATGACCAACTCACGAAATTTGGTCCCCTTTTTATCATGATAAGCCTTGAAAGCTAGAAATCCTGTCACAGCTAATAGGACAATCCCTAAACCAATCATGATGCCATTTTGCTGACCGATTTGGCTGAGTACATAGTCGTAAGAATAGAATTTCATGTATTTTCACTCCCTTTCATAAAATCATTCTTAATTATAAACGAAAGAGGGTGATTTTTCAAACCATACGTTGAGGAAATAGACCTTTTTTTGGTATAATAAAATCTATAATCTGAATGAAAAAGGTAACATTATGAAACTCATATCATGGAATATTGATTCCCTCAATGCAGCCCTAACGAGCGACTCAGCTCGTGCAAAATTGTCCCAAGAAGTCCTACAAATCTTGGTCGCTGAAAATGCTGATATTATCGCTATCCAAGAAACCAAACTTTCTGCAAAGGGTCCTACAAAAAAACATCTGGAAATTTTAGAAGAACTCTTCCCAGGCTACGAAAACACTTGGCGTTCTTCCCAAGAACCTGCCCGCAAAGGCTATGCTGGAACCATGTTCCTTTATAAGAAAGAACTCACACCAACGATCAGCTTCCCAGAAATCGGTGCTCCTTCTACCATGGACTTGGAAGGCCGCATCATCACCTTGGAATTTGATACATTTTTCGTGACCCAAGTATACACACCAAACGCTGGCGATGGTCTCAAACGCTTGGAAGAGCGTCAAGTCTGGGATGTGAAATATGCTGAGTATCTGGCTCAACTAGACAAAGAAAAACCAGTCCTTGCGACTGGAGACTACAACGTAGCTCACAAGGAAATCGACCTTGCAAATCCTGCTAGCAATCGCCGTTCACCTGGATTTACAGACGAGGAACGTGCTGGTTTTACCAACCTTTTGGCAACTGGATTTACCGACACCTTCCGCCACATTCACGGTGATGTCCCTGAGCGTTATACTTGGTGGGCGCAACGCAGCAAGACTTCTAAAATCAACAATACAGGCTGGAGAATCGACTACTGGCTCACTAGCAACCGCGTATCAGACAAGGTGACCAAGTCTGACATGATTGACTCAGGTGCGCGTCAAGACCATACGCCGATTGTATTGGAAATTGAACTCTAAGGAGAAAGCTAATGGACTATCAAGCTGTCATTCCTGAATTTGTAGTATCTGACCTCGAAAAGTCACGCCACTTCTACTGCGACTTGCTGGGATTTTCTGTCGAATACGAGCGTCCAGAGGAGAAATTTCTCTTCCTCTCGCTTGAAGACTGCCAACTTATGCTAGAAGAAGGCAGCACAGAAGAATTAGCCCAACTAACCTATCCTTTCGGGCGCGGTGTCAATATTTCCTTTGGTATAAAGGATGTCCCACAACTTTATCAAAAAGTGACCGAGGCCAACTATCCTATTTATCGTCCTTTGACCAAGAGAACATTTCGTGTTGGGGATCACTATATCTATCCTCACGAATTTGCAGTCTTGGACCCAGATGGCTATTTTTTAAGATTTAGTGAATAGAATAATAGAACCCTACAATACTGTATCTCGTTGTAGGTTTCTTTTTTGTTCGTTTTTTTCATTAAAACACTAACAAAACATTTGATTTCTAAAGCTAATTGGTGTAAAATAAAAACATTGGCAGCAGCCTTTTTAAAATTGAATATCATTTTACTTGTTTATGTCGTGAATTGGCACGACGTTTCTACAAGGTGCCGGAACACCTAACAATGAGTATGTCAGCTGAAGGTATGGTGTTGGCCATGCCTATTTTGAGGACTTACTTAGGGGATTAAGTAGGTCCTTTTTCTATTACATACTAGAAACTCTAGACAAGCAAATGAAGCATCTTTTAGACTTTAGGAGGTCTTATGAAATTATTAGAAGAGCGCATCCTTCAGGATGGGCATATCTTGGGTGACAACATCCTCAAGGTAGATTCCTTTTTAACCCACCAAGTTGACTTCAGCTTGATGCGGGAAATCGGTAAGGTATTTGCGGATAAATTCGCTTCTGCTGGCATTACCAAGGTCGTGACTATTGAAGCGTCAGGTATTGCCCCAGCCGTTTTTACAGCTGAAGCCCTAAACATTCCCATGATTTTCGCCAAAAAAGCTAAAAACATCACCATGAACGAAGGCATCTTAACTGCTGAGGTTTACTCCTTTACCAAGCAGGTGACGAGCACGGTTTCCATCGCTGGAAAATTCCTCTCACCAGAGGACAAGGTCTTGATTATCGATGATTTCCTAGCCAATGGACAAGCTGCCAAAGGCTTGATTCAAATCATCGAACAGGCCGGAGCAAAAGTTGAAGCGATTGGTATCGTGATTGAAAAATCCTTCCAAGATGGTCGTGATTTACTTGAAAAAGCAGGCTACCCTGTACTATCGCTCGCTCGCTTGGATCGTTTCGAAAATGGTCAAGTCGTATTTAAGGAGGCAGATCTCTAATGCAAAAACAAGAAAAACACTCGCAAGCAGCCGTTCTTGGCTTACAGCACTTACTAGCCATGTACTCAGGTTCTATCCTAGTTCCTATCATGATTGCGACAGCTCTTGGCTATTCAGCTGAGCAGTTGACCTACCTAATCTCCACAGATATCTTCATGTGTGGGGTGGCGACCTTCCTCCAACTCCAACTCAATAAATACTTTGGGATTGGACTTCCAGTTGTTCTCGGAGTTGCCTTCCAGTCGGTTGCTCCTTTGATTATGATTGGGCAAAGCCACGGTAGCGGTGCTATGTTTGGTGCCCTTATCATTTCAGGGATTTATGTGGTTCTGATTTCAGGCATCTTCTCAAAAGTGGCCAATCTCTTCCCATCTATCGTAACAGGCTCTGTCATTACCACGATTGGATTGACCTTAATTCCTGTCGCTATCGGAAATATGGGAAATAATGTCCCAGAGCCAACTGGTCAAAGTCTCTTGCTTGCAGCCATCACTGTTCTGATCATCCTCTTGATCAACATCTTTACCAAAGGATTTATCAAGTCTATCTCCATTTTGATTGGTCTGGTTGTCGGAACAGCCATTGCTGCTACCATGGGCTTGGTAGACTTCTCTCCCGTCGCTGCAGCACCGCTTGTCCATGTCCCAACTCCACTCTACTTTGGGATGCCAACTTTTGAAATTTCCTCTATTGTCATGATGTGTATCATTGCAACGGTGTCTATGGTTGAATCCACTGGTGTTTACCTAGCCTTGTCTGATATCACAAAGGATCCAATCGACAGCACGCGCCTGCGTAACGGTTACCGCGCAGAAGGTTTGGCCGTACTTCTCGGAGGAATCTTTAACACCTTCCCTTACACAGGATTTTCACAAAACGTTGGCTTGGTCAAATTGTCTGGTATCAAGACCCGTCTGCCAATCTATTATGCAGCTGGTTTCCTAGTCCTCCTTGGACTCCTACCTAAGTTTGGTGCCCTTGCCCAAATCATTCCGAGCCCTGTCCTTGGTGGTGCTATGCTGGTTATGTTTGGCTTTGTTTCCCTTCAAGGGATGCAAATCCTAGCGCGCGTTGATTTTGCTAACAATGAACACAACTTCCTTATCGCAGCTGTTTCAATCGCTGCTGGTGTAGGTCTAAATAACAGTAATCTCTTTGTCAGCATGCCAACAGCCTTCCAAATGTTCTTCTCAAATGGAATTGTCGTAGCAAGCCTACTTGCCATTGTACTCAATGCCGTATTAAATCGGAAAAAGAAATAAGAAAAAGAGGTGTGAGCCTCTTTTTTGTGTGACAAAATAAAAACATTTACCTACTCATATATGCTAGTGTCATATTCCTGAAAATCATCTGCATCAAGAACTATTTCACCATTCTTATACTTTTCTCTTACAATACATTCCGCTTCATACTCATCTTCAGCTTCTATACTCACTAAACGGGTTAGAGTTTCAGTAATTTCTATGGTAAACTTTTTCATCTTAAATTTCTCTCCAATAATTCACTTATTAGCAATAATCTATGTTTGGGACTTTCCAACCACTCTGGTAATTCATCTCCATATTCCCAGCTATATTTTTTATTCAACAAAGAAAGTTGTTCGTCATTACCAAACTCCATATTTTCAGATAACCATCTCACACAATCAGGGTCTGATAAAGTATAGACCATTAAACTTAAGTTTTCATAATTACTCTCTGTTTCATAATTAGACCAGATGACTTTTAAGAAATCATACACCTCTTCTGGTGCAACAAGTTGTTTCGTTTTCATAATTTCCGATACTTTCCTCTACCTTTAAACTCTATTATTTCTTTGTCTCTTAATATTTGAAGCTGTTGCCTAATTTTTTCTTTGATATGATTGTTCCTAACAAAGATACTTTTTAGGTCATCTTCAAAACGATACATATCTTCAAGTGTGAATTCTGAACCCTCTAGCTTATCTATACAATTCAGAATTTCTATTGTCCAACCTCTTGATGAAAGGGAGTTTTTTCTTAGAAACAAACTTTGCTTAAATTCTTTTGTAACTTTTTCTGGATCCCTAACTTGCCCATTTTGTACGAGAAATATTCTTCCTTTGGAAGGTACTTGCGATAAATCTATGTTACAACCAATCCAACCGGCTCGTCTAGTAGTCGGTGCAAGTGGTTTTCTTTGAATAATCGATTTCGGTGTGACAAATTGCTTCGGAAGGACAAGAAAGTTATTTACCTCAAAATTTTTTGTGTAAGTTAAAAAAAAGAAATTAGGATTATTATCTGCCCGCACACGCTCCATCATCGTTGCATAAGCACCATCATTGATTGTTGATGAAAAATTTCCTTTTTTGCTCTTTAGTTCAAACTCCTCACTACAATGATTACAGTAAAAATCTGCTACAGGCCGATTATTTTCAAAATGATTTAAGGGATTTTTCCCACAATTAGGACAATAAGACTGACGATAAACCCAATCTTCCGTTAGAATACGAGCCTTTTGGCTATTACTTTTATAGTTTTCTACTAATTCTAAATTAAGTTGTAATTCCATTCAAAAATTCCTCACTAATATGAGAATTCACTTTATATAAGCAATTAAAATCTACTATAACTAGTATACCACATATACGTACCCATTACCCTGTATTTCACCACTCTCTTTTATATTTCCTTCTAACATATTTCATAAATTAAAAATGAGTAGGATAATTTTCCTACTCATTCTTTCTTTTATATCCTTACCTGTCTTTCTTCTGACCGTTGACCTGTGACAAACATGGTAAAGGTTGCCTTGCAGACATTTCTGCCTTCTTGATTGGTGATATCGACATCCACGACACAGGTTGTGCGTCCATGATGGACACATTCTCCTTTAATGGTCAGCACATCGTCGCGTTTTCCTGCCTTGAGGTAGTTGATAGAGGACTGGAGTGTCACTCCATCAAGTCCCAGAGATATGACCACCAAGCCACTAATCTGATCACAGAGGGTAAAGAGATAACCACCATGAGCATTGCCATAGTAGTTGAGCGACGAGTCCACTACTTTGGTCGTCACCACAACGTGGCCATCTTTCATTTGTTCAATTTCATAATTTTCAAAAGCTGATATAGCGTCAAAGTGAAAATCTTTCATCGTTTCCTCCTGATATTTCAAACGACACTATGATACTACTTTTTATAGGACTGTGCAAGGAGAAAGCTCCTAGTCTGACAAAATTCCGACCTGCTCTACAAAGCGCATAAAGGCTGCCTGTCCTTGCTCAGTCTGCTTGTAGATTCCTGCATCCTCAAGTACACGCGCAAAGATAGCACCCACAGAGTTCTTGACGATTTCAAGGGCTTTTTCTTTATCCGTTAGATCTGGATATTGTGCTTTAAGTTGGTCTGCCCACTCCTGATGATAAGCGGCAACTGAAATATCTTCTCCGACAAGGTAGGCTGCTACTTGCTCCACTTCTTCTTTCAGGCGTGGTGGCAGGATAGCCAAGCCCATGACCTCAATCAAGCCGATATTTTCCTTCTTAACATGTTGGACATCCTTGTGTGGATGATAGATGCCGTCAGGATGCTCTGGCGATGTCTGATTGTCCCGCAAGACTAAGTCCAACTCAAACTGTCCATCACGCTTACGGGCAATAGGTGTGATAGTGTGATGCGGTGTCCCGTCTGTCTCTGCTAAAATCTGCACACTAGGATCTGAATACTGACGCCATTCCTGCAAAATCTTGTCAGCCAAGTTAATCAAATCCTCTTTGGAATCCGAAGTCAAACGCAACACTGACATAGGCCACTTGACAATCCCAGCCTTGACCTGTTCAAAACCAGTAAATCGGAAGGCCTTTTGCAAGGGAGCCAATTCCATAGGAAATACGTGACGGCCTCCCTGATAGTGGTCGTGGGTTAAGATAGAGCCTCCCACAATCGGTAGGTCGGCATTAGAGCCAACAAAATAACCTGGAAACTGGTCTACAATAGCCAACAGACGTTCAAAACTCTGACGACTAATAGCCATGGGACGATGCTGGCCATCTAAGAAAATACAGTGCTCATTAAAATAAGCATAGGGCGAATACTGGAATCCCCACTCCTGACCCGCCATTTCAAAACGGATAATACGGTGATTGCTACGAGCCGGGTGGTTGACCCGACCATGATAGCCCTCATTCTCTAGACAAAGCTGACACTGAGGATAATTGCTGGCTTGTACCAACTTGGCTACTGCAATCTCTTTCGGATCCTTTTCGGGCTTGGAGAGATTGATGGTAATCTCAAGCTCTCCGTAGTCAGATGGAACACGATAAGCGATATTTTTAGCAATGGCCTTGAGTTTGATGTAGTCATTTTTCTGACTAAGTTGGTAAAAATCCTCTATCGCTTGCTCTGGAGAGTGGGCGTAGGTTGCCCAGAAATCACGATTGACCTGACTCGGACAAGGGGTCACCAAGTCCATCAGTTCAGCACCGAGGATTTCACGCGCAGTCTGACTATCCTCAATCGTCTCTAATCGAACCGCTTCCTCAATCAGCTGGTCCTTGAGGTCAATCAATTTATCCATATCAGTCTCAACTTCCAAAACACCTTCTCCCACTCGTGCCAAAACACGATTGGTTAAGTAGATTCGATCCATTTCCTCAAAGGTACTTTCTGCAATGATATGTGTTACAAATTTATCTACTAAGGTCACTATAAAGCCTCCTTTTGACTAGTCAAGGACGCGAGTGCCACCTGCAACTTCAGCGATATAGAAGCTTGGAGCATATCCAACTACTTCCTCGTAGTGTTTGCCTACAACTTCCTTAAAGGCATCAACAGTATCTTTTTGCACCAAGGCAATGGCACAACCGCCAAAACCAGCACCTGTCATACGAGCACCGAGAACACCTTCTTGTGCCCAAGCTGTGTGAACAAGGGTATCCAATTCCAAGCCAGTTACTTCATAATCATGCTCAAGAGAAACGTGTGACGCATTCATCAAGCGTCCAAATGTTTCCAAATCTCCTGCTTGAAGAGCTGCTTGAGCTTTAAGGGTACGTTGGTTTTCAAGCACAGCATGGCGAGCACGTTTTAAACGATTTTCGTCTTTAATCAGATAGCTGTATTGGTCAAAGACCCACTCGTCCAAGTCACCCAAGGTCTGAATCTCCAAGGCAACTTGCAATTCTTCCACGGCTTTCTCACACTCGGCACGACGTTCGTTGTATTTAGAGTCCGCTAGTTCACGGCGTTTATTGGTATTCATAATAACAATGACATTGTCCTTCAAATCAAGTGGCACCAAGTCGTACTCTAAAGTGTTGGTATCTAGGTAAATAGCGCGCTGGTCAGCACCCATACCGATGGCAAACTGGTCCATGATACCAGAGTTTACTCCGATAAAGTTATTCTCAGTTTGTTTTCCGATTTTAACCAAATCCAAACGGTCTAGTTTTAAATCAAAGAGATGCTCTGCCACGACCCCTGTCAAGAGTTCCAAGGATGCAGAAGAAGACAAGCCAGCACCATTTGGAATATTCCCAAAGACATAGAAATCAAAACCTTTGTCAATGACATGGCCTGCTTCTTGCAAGAAATGGAGAACCCCTTTTGGATAGTTGGTCCAGTTGTGCTCTTTTTCAAACTTGAGGTCAGCGAGAGGAACTTCGATGATCCCCTTATCCTCAAAGTTGGCTGAGTAGAAACGCAAAACTTGATCGTCACGCTTGCGAGCCGCCCCATAGGTTCCCAAGGAAATAGCAGCAGGAAAAACGTGCCCACCGTTGTAGTCTGTGTGTTCACCAATCAAATTGATACGGCCTGGTGAAAAGAAGGTTTGGTCTGCTTCTTGACCAAAAACGGCAAGAAAGTCTTTTCGAAGGGCTTCAGCAGTAAGATGTTGTGTCATATGAATTCTCCTTTGACTGTCCGTTAAGTCGTCTTAACGTGTAATCGTTTTCTTCTATTGTATCCAAGGCTTTTACCAAGGTCAATCCTTTTTACTAAAGTTTTACTAAACAATCAGTAAAAAGAAGAAAAATATGATATACTAACCTAAAAGGAGGAGGATTTATGGCTACCTTAAAAGACATTGCACAGCTAGCCTCTGTCTCTATCGCGACCGTATCCCGTGTCCTCAATCGCGACCAGAGTCTATCTGTTACAGAAGAAACCAGACACCGTATTTTAACTGTCGCTGAAGAGCTGGGCTATACCAAGCACCTCAAGATAGGCGAATCCCACAAGCCCAAGCAGAAAATTGCCATTATCCAATGGGTCAGCGAGCAGGGGGAGCTAGACGACCTCTACTACTACCAGATTCGTCTCGGTATTGAAAAAAGAGCCCAAGAGTTGGACTATGATATCTTGCGCTATTTTAATGACCATCCTTTTACACTGAGTGAGGAAGTGATTGGCATTCTCTGCATCGGAAAGTTCAGTCGAGCACAGATTTCTGCCTTTGAAGAATACCAAAAACCTCTAGTCTTTATAGACAGCGACACCCTCTCACTAGGTCATACCTGTATTATCACTGACTTTTACACCGCTGTGAAACAAGTTGTCGATCACTTCCTCAGACAAGGGCTTGATCGTATCGGGATTCTAACAGGTCTTGAGGAAACAACTGACCAAGAAGAAATCGTCCAGGATAAGCGACTTGAAAATTTCAAAGACATTGCCCAAGCAAAGGGAATCTACCATGAAGAACTGGTCTTTCAGGGGAGCTTTACTGCCCAGTCTGGCTATGACTTGATGAAGGAGGCCATTCAGAGCTTAGGAGACCAACTCCCCCCAGCCTTTTTCGCAGCTAGCGATAGTTTAGCTATCGGTGCCCTCCGTGCCCTCCAAGAAGCTGGAATTAGCCTACCAGACCGCGTCAGCCTCATTTCTTTTAACGACACTAGCCTGACCAAGCAGGTCTATCCTCCTCTTTCTAGCATTACCGTCTATACCGAAGAAATGGGCCGAGCAGGTATGGATATTCTTAACAAGGAAGTTCTCCATGGTCGGAAAATTCCTAGCCTGACTATGCTAGGAACCAGACTGACTTTGAGAGAAAGTACAAGGAATGAATAGGATAACAAAACGACCTCGCTAGAGGTCGTTTTTCTAATGATGATGCCCATGCTTCTGCTCTAATTCTCTCACCTTCCGCCTATGTTGCGCATGATTGCTTTGACTGCTATCCACTTCAATAGTGATATTCTGCACGCCTCTTTCTTCTAAAAATTGACGCACCACTTCTTTGGTCTCCATCATCTGCTCCCAGTCCTTGATACAAATGTGAACAAGGGCATTGTTCTCTAGACCATCCATGGACCAAATGCTAAGTTGATTGACACTTTTGACATTGGGTAGAGCCTCTAAATCCTTCTCCAAATCACTTGTCTCAACCCCTTCTGGCACAGCATCTAGGAAAATTTTCAGCGTGCTCCAAAAGCGAGGAATGGCTTTCGATAGAATAAAGATAGAAATAACTAGAGACAAAAGCGGATCGAGGATATACCAATCTGTATACCGAAGAATAATCGCCATTAGAATGACAGCCAACCAACCAAGGGTGTCTTCCAAAAAATGCAAGCTAAGAATTGACTCGTTCTTTGTCTTTCCTTTATGGACTACTAGACTAGCTAGCACATTAATGGCCACTGCAATGATTCCCAGCCAGAGGATCCCTTCCTCATTAACGGGTTGTGGGTGAACGATCTTTGTGACATTTTCCAAAATCACTAGGACAGACCCTATCATAAGAATCACAGCTGTTAGAATGGCCCCTAGAAGGCTGAAACGCTTGTAACCCAAGGTGTACTGCCCATCTTCTTCACGATTGGAGATCGTTTCTAGGAGGGCTGATATGCCAATGGCTATAGCATCTCCTAAGTCATGAACAGAATCAGCAAGAACAGCACTCGAACCAAAGATTCCTCCTGCGATAAACTCAACAATAGCATAGCTTAAATTTAAGAAAAAAACTAACCAGATTGATGTTTTAGAACTCATTTCTCTCCCTCCTTTGGTATAATGGGTATATACATACTTCTTTCATTTGTATTATCTAATAAAATCCAAAGAAAGGATAGAAGCAAACTGTCAGCCATGTTCAGTTCTGAACAGTTTGTCTCAAGTGTCTATATGCTAAAAAGAGACCGTCGAGTCAACAAGACTAAAAAAGCCATCTATCAAGCTTTTTTACAACTTTTGAACGACAAAGGCTATGATGCCACTACTGTCCAGGATATCATTGACCTCGCAGATGTTGGACGTTCTACTTTTTACTGTCATTACGAGAGTAAGGAACTGCTTTTAGATGAACTCTGTCGCTATCTCTTTCATCATCTCTTTGAAAGGGAAGGACACTTTACTACCGAGGACTACCTCGCTCATATCTTTTTACATTTTCAAAAAAATCAGGACCACGTCACCAGTCTCCTTTTTTCCAAAAACGACTACTTCCTCCGCCAACTACACAAGGAGCTCGAACACCATGTTTACCCCATGGTGGCGGATGACTTGCAAGAAGCCTATCCGAACATACCGGCTTCCTACCTCCAGCATTTTGTTGTGACGAACTTTATCGAGACCCTAACTTGGTGGCTAAAAAAAGGAAAATCATATACCGAAGACCAAGTAGTGAGATTTTACTTAGATGTGATTGAGATGACTTCTACAAAATCACTCGAGATTTAATCCTGTTACAAAGAAAGGAATCAACCATGTTAAATTCTATTATCCTAGGAATACTGACAATTGTACTAGCTCTCGGTTTTTCACTTCTCCATCTCGCAGCTGCTTTCGCAGCCATGAAAGAAAAAAACTACTGTCGGGGAAATATGTGTATCTTGGTGGGAAGCTGTCTCACCTCACTAGCTCTTGCTATCTTTTTCTTTGTCCCGCTTGCAACGGTCATCTTATGGATAGTGGGCTCTAGCATCATCTGCTACGGTGCTTACTGGAATGGGCAACAGCAAGAAAGTCAACATATATCGCACCACATCATTCGTATAACGAGCGCTATCGTTATTACCGTGTTACTCATTTTGCTCTAACACAAAAAAGGATCTTCTGATCCTTTTTTATTTTTTAAGCGCTTTTTGCTGCCTTGCTCCACTGGTACCAACCAACTAGACTGTTAATGAGATAAATCAGGTATTTCCCTTGGATTTGCAGGCTTTCTCCCCACCAGAGATAGATTGAAAAGACATTAGTAGCTGCCCAGAATATCCATTGCTCACGGTAAACAGCTGTCATGAGGATTTGCCCAACCCCATTGGTCGCATCGGTGAGGGAATCGCGATAAGGACGATTGGCTCCGATAGACTGATAAATGAACCCAAATACCAACCACCAAAGAACACTAATGGAAAGATACTTGGTCCAACCTTTGCCGTCCAGCTTACGCGCGACAAACTCTTGTTGTTCTTTCTTAAACTGGGCTTGATAAATCCAAACCAAGAGACCAATTGGCTGCATAATTGTAAAATAGAGAGTTGTTAAAACCTCACCATAGAAGCCTTTTTGAAGGGCAAGCACCAGATAAATGATGGAATTAATCAAACCAAATAGGTAGTTACTAGCACGACCTTCAGCTTCTCAAAGAGCAGAAAAAAGGTTAGTAAGGCTTGAGAGATGAATCATTTTAAAGGCAAACAATTCCAACAAGACATCATCATTGTCGCTGTTGGTTATTACCTACGTTACAATCTGAGCTATCGTGAAGTTCAGGAATTGCTTTATGACCGTGGAATAAATGTTTGTCACACTACGATTTATCGGTGGGTTCAAGAATACAGTAAAATCCTCTATCATCTCTGGAAAAAGAAAAATAAACAGTCCTTCTATTCGTGGAAAATGGATGAAACCTATATCAAAATTAAGGGGCGTTGGCATTATCTCTATCAAGCGATTGATGCGGACGGTTTAACATTGGATATCTGGTTACGAAAGAAACGTCGAGCAGACGATAACAGCTATAAGTTAGAAGATACCGCCTATCAAGAAGATAAAGCACGCAAAGCAGAAACCGAAGATAAGCTAGCTATTGAAGCAATGAAAAGCAAGTACACCACGCTATTGCTAGAAAATATGTTGCTAAGTCCGTTTGAAATGCAAGATACAAAAATCATGGCAGGATTGCAAGTCCATGTTTACCCCCTCTATGACGAACTGAAAGAATTAAGAGGGCTAAATAGTGTCAAAGACCACTTGTCTTATGTTGCCAGCAGACGTGAAGAATATTCTAAGCATAATATCGCACGCTACCTCAAAAAAGCCATTGAACAATATCTACCAACGGTTAAAAGGCAGGACTTAAACCATGAGTGAAGACTTAAAAACGATCAAAGAGCTGGCGGATGAGTTGAGTGTTACAAAACAAAATATTCAATATCACTACCAAAGGTTACCAAAAGAATTACAGCTTAAAAGTTCCAATGGGTCTAATCTAATAAATTCTAAAGCAGAAAAAATAATTTTAGGTAAAGTAGAAAGTAGTAGCAAATCAAATACCAAAGACCAACAAATAAGTAGCAAAGACCAACAAATAAGTAGCAAAGACCAACAAATAGAAAAACTAACTAATTTGTTAGACCAGTAACAACGATTAGCCTTGCAAGATAAAAAGTTGCTAGAAGAATACAAGGCGGAAAATGATAACTTAAAAGCCCTCAAAATGCCCTCACAGGAAACAGAATTCAAACACTTAGACAATCAATATAAAGATGAAGTGAACGCTCTTAAAGAGAAGTTGGAAAATTTACAGGAACAAATCAAAGATCAAAAAAGGATAGAAGAACAAGAAAAACCAATAAAATGGTGGGGACTATGGCGAAAATAGATGATTCAGTTAAAAAGAAAGTTCCAGAATTGCGATTTAAAGGATTCACGGATGAATGGGAACAGCGTAAGTTGGGAGACGAAGTTCGAATAGTGATGGGACAGTCTCCTAATTCAGAAAATTATACTGATGATCCTAATGGGCGCTAAAAATGCGAAGACCTATGAAGACCTATTTTGTATTAGTCAAACAAAAAATCCAAAAGAAATGGTATATGATTATGACCATGAAACAAAGTAAAATCAAACCGAGTGATCTGAGGAAGCACCCGATGATCATGAAACGTTATTAAACACAAAAGTCACCCATGTGAGTTCTTGCCAGAAGCTGAAGTTAATCCTTCAACCTGGAAAACCCGCAGAGGTGACTTTTTCTATACATCTCGATTTTGCTGGCAATAATCATTAACCGATAAATATGTCTGTGAATCACCCAGCGACTCCGCTATGTCCATAATCCGCGGTGGTAGTAATCCCACTCGCTGGACAAGTTCGTGATTGCTGAACAATTCCCGTGGACTGCCGGCGAAGCCAAACTTCCCGTGTTCCATAACATACACCGACTCAAACTCGGCGGCGACCCAATCCATGTCATGGGTGATGGTCACAACTTGGTGGCCCGAATCAGCCAACTGATGGAAAATTGCGGTCAACTTGCGCCGGCTTTCCCAATCAAGCGACATCATCGGCTCATCAAATAAATAAATCGCCGGATCCACTGCCAAAACTGTGGCAACGCTCAACAGCTTGCGTTCCGACAATGACAGGTCATATGGACTTTCAGCTGTTTTATCATCCAAGCCAACTCTTTTTAGAGCCGCTAAAGCCCGCCTCGTAATCGTGTCGTGGTCATCCATGACCTGCGCGACATTCCACTCCACCTCTCGTTGAACGGTCGGGTTGAAAAGCTGATCGTCAGGATTCTGAAAAGTAATCCCAACCTTCAGTAACTTTTCGACTGGTTTAAGATCATTAAAATTTTCTCCATCGATCTTAATCACACCGGTTTGTGGTGTCAGCAAACCCGTCAACAATTTGAAGAGCGTTGATTTGCCGGCACCATTTTGGCCGACAATCGCCACCATCGGATCGGCGAAGTGTTTGTCTTCAACATCCAAGCTAAAGGACCGTTCCGGATAAGTGAACGTCAGGTGGCTCAGTTCAATTGTGGACATAACGAACCTCCTTCAGATCAGCGTAATTCACCGGATACCGGCCATCAGCCAAGTGCCAATCCATTTTTTGAGCAAGTTGCTGGATTGTCGGGGCTGGAATCTGCCAGTCAGCTGCCAAATGATTAAACACCTCACCCGGCCTGCCCTGGGCTACCATTTGACCCTCGTGCAGCACCCACACAACGTCGGCGACTTCGCACAAATCGTCAATTTCACTGGTGACAATGAAGACAGTCGTCTCTTTGACTTGGGCCAGCCATTGGAAAAATTGCCGGCGGCCAAGGGGATCCATCTCACTGGTCGGATCATCCATAATCAAAACAGCCGGATTAGCCACAATCGCCGTGGCAATTGCCAACCGCTGGATCTGACCACCGGAAAGGCTCTCGGGACGCAAATTCAGCTGTTCAATCAGCCCCATTTGCGTGGCAACTTCTTCAACCCGTTTTTGAATCAGTCCTTCAGCCATTCCCTGATTAATCAAGTCAAAGGCGATTTCATCGGCAACCGTGTCTGCCAACCCGCTTAGTTGGCCAGCTGGATTTTGCAGTACAACTCCATTCATGGCATTATAAACGGGCCAATTGTCGGACACTCGCTGGCCAAACATGTGCCAATCGCCCTCAATCTCAGCAGACACAATTTTGGGAATGACCCCTGCCAGCACACGGCACAAAGTCGATTTGCCGGAGTGGCTATTCCCGATAATCCCAACCACCTGGCCAGTATGAACCTCCGCGTTAATCTGACGCAGTTGTGGTTGCTCAGTACCCGGATAACGGGTGGTCAAATTTTCAATTACAATCCGTTTATCTTCGTCCATATCTTCCACCCAATCAATAAAATTGCCAATCCAGTCAGACCAATGTGCAGCGTCCGCGACAGGCGATACACGCGCTGGGAGGTTCTGACAGTCCGGTTGAGATTATCAAAACCTCTCAGTTGGAGAGAAATCGACCGCGTCATCGATTGATCCAAGGTCTTAATCACCAATGGAATTAGAACCGGCAGGACTGACTTTAATTTCTGAATCAACGTTTTTTGCGGATTGGTTCCGCGAACTTTTTGTGCCTGCTGGATTTTCCGCATATTGCGCATCATTTCCGGCAAAATATAACACACCGACATCAGAACGTAGACGGTTTTATAAGACAATCCGGACAGTTCCAAATAGGCCGCGTTTTCTGAAATACTCGTGGTCACCATAAAAAAGCCACTGGTCAAAATAATCACCAATACTCGACAACCCAGAGTGGTGGCGTAAATCAGGCCTTCTTTGTAGAACGACACCCCAAGCACAGAAAACAGCACAGTTTGATTCCGACTGTAAAATAACCCTTGGATGATCAGCATGGTGCAAATCAGAAACAGGCTGAATCCCAGCGCCTTAAAGGTGGTAGAACTCAATTTGGAAAATAACAATAGCAGTGTTGCGACAAGAATTAATCCGGCCTGAAGCAATAAATTCATACTGGCAAAGCTCAACAACGTCATGTCCAAGATGAACAAGAGCTTAGTAATCGGATCGATCACCTGGTACCACTTGAGCTTGACCCGTGGCGCTCCAGAAATCAATGTTTTATCAGTCATCATTTATCATCGCTAAAGAAGTGCACCATCCGCTTCGGCAGCTGACGATAGATGAAGAATGCCAGGTAGGCCACGCAGACTTTATCCAAAATATCCAAGACAAACTCATCGGTAAATGAGGCCAGCCACACTGGTGCATGATTGGCGACCATTACCGCAAACAATGAGTCACCCCAAGCGATACCGGTCTGACCACCCCAAAAGATGACATTGAGCGGCGTTGAAATGACAGCTGAAACGATGGCAATAATAATAGCAGAAACAAATACTCGTCGCGCTGACGAGAACCACCCATTGGCGTGCAAAACTCCGACAGCAATCCCAATTCCGATGCTGGTAATCGCATACACGGTTGAAATTGGCGATAAGGTCAGCCCATAGATCACGTTGTTGATGAAACCACTAATGGCACCGGCAACCGGCCCAGCCAACATGCTGGTAAGAAAGGTTCCCAAAGACCCCAGCCAAACGGGCAACTTTAACCCCTCCGCCAAGGCTTTGGCAACATAGTTAATACCCACGGCAGCGGGAATCAAAGTCATGGTGGCAGCACTTAACTTAAATTTCCACATACTGGTACGATGAATCGGTTCTGTTTTCATAATCTTCTCCTTTTGTTTTTAAAGAGCCGTGTCTGGATAGACTTTCGGACGCAACGCTCTATTATATATCTACTGAACTGTCTATACACAAGATTTCCATCCTTAGTCGACATGAGCTGGAAATCCTTATTTGTTAAGTAGTTCACAACACATTATACACCTAATTTCTGAATAGTCAAGTGTATTTACAGTAAAATTTTAGAAAATCCTAAAAATTTCCTCTTATTTTCCATTAAAAAATGAAAATCATTAATTCTGACACCCAAAAAGCCCAGACAAGATTGTCTGAGCATTCTTCTATATAGTCGTTTAAGGAAGTTGAGTTCAGCATTTTCAAGCTATTTCTTCAAGAAACCTTGTTCTTGCAGAAATTCCTTGGCTACTTGTTCTGCTGACTTGCCTTCAACACCGACTTGGTAGTTGAGCTGGCTCATCTGGCTTTCAGTAATTTTACCAGCCAATTTATTGAGAACCGTCTCCAACTCAGGATGTTTCTTGAGAAGAGCTTCTTTCATTAGTGGAGCCCCTTGATAAGGTGGGAAGAGTTGTTTGTCATCCTCCAAGACCTGCAAATCATAACGCGCCAACTCTGCATCGGTCGAATAGGCATCCGTGATTTGAATATCACCTGACTGAATTGCCTGATAGCGAAGGGCTGGCTCCATGGTCGCCACATTGAGATTGAGACCATACATTGACTGCAAGCCTTTATTTCCATCTTCACGGTCATTAAACTCAAGTGTAAAGCCTGCCTTCAACTGCCCTTCCACTTTTTTCAAGTCCGAAATGGTCTTCAAGCCATATTCTTGAGCAATCTTTTTCGGAACAGCTACAGCGTAGGTATTTTGATAAGACATAGGTTTGAGATAGGCCAGATGATCCTGCTTGGCAATGCCATCACGCGCCACCTGATAAACCTGCTCTGGCTCATGACCCACCTTGGGTGATGGTTGAAGCAAACTTTCAGTCACCGTTCCTGTAAATTCAGGATAGATGTCAATATCGTCCTTTTTCAAAGCTTCATAGAGGAAGCTTGTTTTCCCAAAATTCGGTTTAACAGTCGCAGTCATACTGGTATTCTCTTCAATGAGGAGTTTATACATATTGGCCAAAATTTCTGGTTCCGGTCCTAATTTCCCAGCAATAACCAAGTTTTCTTTCTCTTTTTGAGCTAATAAAGCTGGACTATAAGACAGACCGAGTAATATGGTCACCAAGGCAAAACCAGAGAAAATCGTCCGCAATTTTGCTTTTTCCATCACTTTTAGCAGGAAGTTAAAGGCAATGGCAAGCACTGCAGAAGAAAGGGCCCCAATCAAAATCAGACTGGCATTATTACGGTCAATTCCCAAAAGGATAAAGGAACCCAGTCCCCCTGCACCAATCAAGGCAGCCAAGGTTGCTGTACCGATAATCAAGACCGCTGCCGTCCGAATCCCAGACATGATAACAGGCATGGCCAGTGGAATTTCAAACTTCTTGAGACGTTCCCATCTGGTCATCCCAAAGGCAATCCCAGCCTCCTGCAGACTTGGATCAATTCCCTTCAACCCAGTAATGGTATTTTGTAAAATCGGAAAAATCGCATAAATCACAAGAGCTGTCAAAGCTGGTAAGGTCCCAATTCCCATCAAGGGGATAAAGAGCCCCAACAAGGCCAGAGACGGGATGGTCTGGAAAATCCCTGCAATCTGTAAGACCCAATCCGCCAGCTTCTCATGATAGCGAAGATAAACAGCCAAGGGAATCGCTATAAAGATGGCCAGCAACAAGGTCAAAAGTGACAACTGCAAATGTTGAGATAGAGCTGTCAACCAATCACTAAAACGATCCTGAAAAGTTGCAATTAAATTAGTCATGAACACTACCTCCAAACAAGTCTGCTACAAATTCTGTGGCAGGAGCTTTTAAAATCGTCTCGGGATTCGCCACCTGACGAATCTCTCCATCCTGCAAGACAGCAATACGGTCCGCCAACTTCAAGGCCTCATCCGTATCATGGGTCACAAAAATCGTTGTCATCCCAAACTCTTTATGCAATTCTTTCGTCAGAACCTGCAACTGTTTTCTCGAAATTGCATCTAGAGCTGAAAAGGGCTCATCCATGAGGAGGATCTTAGGCTGACCAATCATGGCACGGACAATCCCGACCCGTTGCTGTTCTCCACCAGATAATGCACTCGGAAGTCGATGCCCATACTCAACTACTGGCAAGCCAACTTTAGCTAAAAGCTCTTCTGTTTTCTTCGCAATTTTTTCCTTAGTCCAGCCCTTCATCTCAGGAATGAGAGCAATATTTTCTGCAACCGTTAGATTGGGAAACAGAGCAATGGCCTGTAAAACATAACCAGTAGAAAGACGAAGTTCACGCTCATTATAGTCTTTGATGCGCTTGCCATCCATGTAAATATTTCCATCAGTGGGTTCCAAAAGACGGTTAATCATCTTAATCATGGTCGTCTTACCGGACCCAGAAGGCCCAACTAAAACCATGAACTCCCCATTCTCAATCCGTAAATTGACATCTCTCAAAACATCTTTTTCTGTATAGCGTAGCGCCACATTTTTGTATTCAATCATTCTTTGTCCTCAATTTAAAATTTTCCTCGATTGGTCAAGTTACCAAACTTTTAATAACTAATTTACCCCATTCTAAACCTCATGTTCCTTCTCTTTCAGATTGTCTAAAATGCGTTCCTGATAGCTTTCAAACTGCCGAATTTCTTCCTCTGAGAAGCCTTTATAAAAAATAGCATCCAGTTTTTGACTGATACGATGGCCCACTTCTTTCTGGGACCAACCCCGCTCTGTCAACTTGACATATTTCTTCCTCTTATCTACCCCACATGGACTAATCGTGATCAGCTTTTGCTCCTCAAGTTTCTTAATCATAGTCGTAAGCGTATTGTTGGTGAGACCAGTCGCCAGCGCAATATCTGTCGCAGTTGCACAGCCAGTTTCACTATTCCATAAAACAGTGAGAATCTTGCCCTGCTCACTTCGATAAAGAGCCTCCGGATCCTGACTCAGTAACTTTTGAAAAATCCGCCCATTCAGCAAACGAATATGATGGGCAACTAAATGACTATCTTTCATGACCTCTCCAATTTATTTCTATATCGAATTATTTTCATTGTAACACCTCTCGTTCCATCTGTCAACTATTTCGATTTAGAAATAATTTCCACCAACAAAAAAGACCTCCTACCTAAAGTAGAAGATCTCTAATCTTGATCAACTTAATCTGTCATTTCGGACACCAGTGTTCGATGTTCCAGTGGTAGACTGCACATAACCAGCAAGAAGATGAATCCTGACTGTATCCAGAAGAGAGCCAGGTCAAAAATTCCATGTACAGCGACTACTGTAAGGAAAGACAGATAAAGACCGATAATTGGTCGTTTACCAGACTCCTGGCTCATATCCATCATCATATGAACTGGGATAACCGAAGAAATGGATAAGAGAATTGTTCCAATCAATCCATAACTCAAAATGGTATCAATGTAAAGACTGTGCGCGTGTTCATGATAGGGAGCATGGATTCTCGGATAGGAATTCATATAGGTCAGTGGTCCTTCACCCCAGATCGGATTTTGTTTAAACAAAGTCATACCCGCATTCCAGATTGAAACACGCTCCTCCATTGAAGAATCTAGTGTTCCCATACGGACACCCAAATCGCTTGAGAAGAGGAAACAAAGGCCAATCCCGAAAACTCCAATACTGAGCCAGAAGGCACGCCAGTTTTTAATGGTTGTAAAGAGATAAATGATGGCACCAGCGATGATGGCAGGAAAGGCTGTTCTATTTTGTGTAAAATTCAAACCAAATAGATTCACAAAACCTGCTAGCACACAAAAGACTTTCAACCATCTTAGCTTCGTCGTTGTAAAGAGATAAAAGGCAATCATGATACAGAAGCAACAAATGATCCCATAGTAGTTAGGATTGAAGAAGGTCACCTCTGCACGGTTTTGGTGCCATACTTGCATATTGGGCGAAAGAAAGGCATAGTTAAATTTCTTTACAATTTGAAAATGCTCCAAAGTAGCAAAAGCCGCAGAGAGCACACTACCAAACAAGATTGTCTGCAGAATCAGTCGAAAGAAAGCATGCGTCAGACGTTTCTGGTAGAAGCTAAAGAAAATGAGGAAGAGAAACATCAGTAAAGATGCAACCAATCCAAGCCAGTTCTTGGCGACGATAGAGATGATACTACTATAGGCAATAAAAAAGAGAAGTACAGGATGTTTGATTAATCCTTTGATAATTCCCTTCATCTCCCCAGTAACAAGTAAACCTATCAAATATAAAGCAAAGAGCGCTAAGAACAAATAAAAAGGTAAAAAGATACTTATGATCATCAAATACAAAAAGAAATCTTTTTTCGAAAGCCCTCTTATCTTATCCAGTAATCCAATTGATTTCAAAACGGATCCTTTCTGTTCTGGATTTCTCCAGAAGATAAATGCTAAACTATCTTTATATTCTACCATTTTTTCTGTCATTTGGGAACAATGAACACGTTTTCGCCACAAAAAAACTCTTTCATTAATATAGCACTAGAACTGAATTTTTCTGCCGTTTTCCAATACTTGATAGGTTTGACTTTGCAAATCAATTTCTGCTACTGCTGTTACGGACTTGTCTTTATTTTGACGTTTGATTACAATGCTGTGAGCTGTTGGTGTTTCAACGTCAATAGTTCCTTCTAGGTCAAAGGCCTCTGATTGATTACGGAAAGAAAATAGATTGAGAAGAGACTTCACCACAGGACGTTGAACTTCTTCTGCTATTTCCTCGTTGCTATAGTAATGACGATTAATATTTCGACCTTCTTTGGTTTCTTCTAACAATTTCAAGTCATTTTTTCCTGCTAATAGACCCACATAGTAAACCTGAGGAATGCCTGGAGCAAAAGCTTGAATCAAACGAGCGAGGAAATACTTGACATCATCATCTCCAAGCGCAGAATAGTAGGTTGAATTGATTTGGTAGATATCTAGATTGTTATACTCTGCACTGGAGTACTTCCGTTTGACATTCGCTCCAACCTTATAGAGCTCATTTGAAGCATAGTCAACTTCCTCATCAGTCAGGATATCTTTGACATCCACCACTCCAATTCCATCATGAGTATCTAGTGTCGTAAATTGCTTCATCGGGCTCATCTTTAACCACTTAGCCAAGCGCTCTGTTCTGGAACTGTAAAGAGTATAAAGGGTCACCATTGGAAGGGCAAAATCGTAAACATAGTAATCATGGTCCGCTATTTTAAACTGAATCGAATAGTGTTCATGAATCTCAGGTAAGAGCTCTGTCACATACTCAGCAGCGATATCTCGAACTTTGTCCAATAAATCCCAAATATCTGGTTCCACAAAGAAATCATTGGTATCCAATTTCTTCACTGCATAAGCAAAGGCATCTAGACGAATCAAATCACAACCATTACTTGCCAGGTGCTGAATGGTCTTACGGATGAATGCCATCGTTACTTCTTTGGTCACATCAAGATCAATTTGTTCCTCACCAAAGGTATTCCACAAATGTTCTACTGAACCATCTGCAAAAACAATCTCTTGCTTTGGTGCACGATCCTTACGCTTGTAGATTAAATCTACGTCAGACTGTGTCGGACGGTTCTCTGGCCAAAACTTATCCCAGTTTAAAAAGAGATCTTTAAATTCACTGGCTTCATGTTTTTCTTGATAGTCCCTATAATACTTAGATTGACGAGAAATATGATTAATCATAAAGTCAAACATAAGATAATATTTCTCACCTAAACGCTTAACGTCCTCCCAATCACCAAAAGCTGAATCCACTTCATCATAGTCAACTGGCGCAAATCCACGATCACCTGTTGATGGGAAAAATGGTAGAAGGTGAACTCCTCCAATAGCATCACCAAAATGCTCTTCCAAATTCTCATATAAGTCTTTAAGATTATTTCCAAGACTATCTGAGTAAGTAATCAACATAGTTTTATTTTGAATGGTCATAGATGTTCTCCTTTTTCTGATGAAAGCCAAGTCTTATATGACCTGGCTTCGTAAATGAAAGATATTTTTAGATTTTTGTTCACATTGAACTCGTACTAAACTGCAAGCAACTAAGTACGACTTTCTTGTTTTCTACATAGAATTGTCAACAAGCTGAACCGTTCGTCTATGTATGGAATTATAAATTCCCTAAGCACTTTCTTACTTCACTGCCCCGTTACTCATTCCTGAAATGATATGTTTTTGGAAGATGAGGTAGACAATGGTTATCGTTACAATTCCAACAATATAAGATGCAAAACTTGGCCCATAGTCATTGAAGTATTGACCTTGGTAGTTGTATTGGAAGAGAGGTAAAGTCCACATCTTTGAATCCTTATTCAGAATCAACAGTGGCAACATAAAGTCATTCCAGAACCAGAGAGCATTGATAATCAAAGTTGTCGCATGCATGGGCTTCAGCATTGGAAAAATGATTCGACGATAAGTTGTAAAACGATCAGCCCCATCGATTTCCGCAGCTTCATCCAAACTATCTGGTACACTGATTTTTATATAACCAACATACAAGAAGAGAGTCTGTGAAATTGCATAAGTTAGATAGAGTAATACCAATCCCCACATATTTGCCAGACCGAGTTTACTCATCATAACTGTGATGGGAATCATAATCACCTGAAATGGAACAAATATTCCTAAAATCAAGAGCGAATACATAATTGCAAAGGCTTTTTTCTTGGACATGTTTCGAGCAATGGAATAAGCTGCAGCTGGTATAAAGAAAGCTACTACAATCAATGATAACACCGTAATAACAGCTGAATTCCAGAAATAGCCTCCAATCCCATCCGAAATTAATCGTTCATAATTACTTAAGGTAAAAGGATTGGGCAAACTAAAGAAATGATTCATGATATCCTTGGTTGTCTTGAAGGAACTGAAAACCGTTACCAACAAAGGAACAAGTATAAGAATACCACCTACTATCAAGAGGACATATTTCCAAAACTGATTCAATTTTTCTTCTTTTTTCATGTGTAGGACTCCTCTATTAGATTTCAAATTTCTTTGATAGCTTGATTTGGATAAGAGAAACAATTCCAATGATTAAGAATAAAATCAAGGCAATTGCATTCGCATATCCATATTGATTACTCTTGAAAGCATAGTTGTAGACTAAAAGTCCAAGAGACGTTGTAGCATTATTTGGACCACCACTCGTCAAGGCAAAAATCTGGTCAAAGGCTGTCAAACCGGACTTAAGAGCCAGAATAAAAACCATAGAAATCGTTGGCAATAAATATGGCAATTCAATCTTCCAAAAGGTTTGTTTACTTGTTGCACCATCAATTGATGCAGCCTCTAAAATATCAGATGGAATACTCTGAAGACCAGCAAGAAAGAGAATGATTGGCATTGCTACTCCTTGCCATAGAAGAACAAAAATAGTTGCCACTACCGCTCCGACTGGTGTCCCCAATAGACTCTCTTGTAAAAAGCTAATTCCTAAAATTTTTCCAATCGTTGGAAGACCATAGTTGAAAAATTGTTTAAAAATCAAGGAAACTGTCAAACCAGACAAAACAGCCGGGAAAAAGAACCAAGCTCTAAAGAAGGTCTGCCCCTTCATCTTCGAATTTAAGGCTCGTGCCACAACCATCCCAATTGTAATCTCACCAACAATCAATGCCAGAGTTAAAATCAAAGTAAAGGCTATGGCTGTGAAGAATTTACCATCAATCATCAGCAATTTGTAGTTATTTAAACCAACAAATTTATAATTATAGGTCAATCCAGTCCAGTTAGTCAAACTATAGAAAGCGCCTTGTACCATTGGAAAGTAAAAGAAGATAGCTTGTAAAGCAAGCGGGATAAGCAAAAATGTCCAACCCCAGTATTTATTTAAAAATTTTCGAATAGCCATATCATCTTAACTCCTATTCTAGTCCAAATCTGCCTTCATTGGATTAAAGAAAGCATTGAGATTGTTTGCCATATTTTTCAGATTTTTATCCATCAGGTAACCTGCACTTAGATTAAAAAAGTCTTCTTCAGAGTTCCAGCGTTGGCCCAACCAAACATAATGCTTGTCCGTAAAAGCCAGTTTAGAAATAGCTGCAAGCGCTGAATCTTCTTTTTCCTGTATGCCTTTCACCGCAACTGGTGATCCATCTACATCATAGTATAACTGCATAGCTTTTGGACTAGTCATATAGCTGATAAATTCTTCGGTTTCTTTCGGATGTTTGGTAGTAGCTGAAGTTGATAATGCCATGTCCCCTGCACCAACAGTGACTTCTTTTCCTACTTCTTCTCCAGGAAAGGCAAACATCCCCACCTCAAATTTTGGATCCTGTTGATTAATTGCGGCTAATGCCCATGATCCTTGTGGCATCATCAAGGCTTTTCCACTCGAAAATGCTACCACCGCATCATTATAAGAGGCACCACGCCAACCATCTTGAGCATTATCTGCTAATAAATCGAGTCGTTCCGCATCTGCTTTTAAAATAGCATCATCTGCAGAAATGGCGTTTGGTTTTGAAAAGCGAAGATAGTTATTAGCCGCGTCTCCACTACCCGTAAGGGTAATGAGAGAAAGTTGGTGGTAACCATTTAATGTCCAGCCTTCATTGCCTGCAACCGCAAACGGAGAATTTCCACTATCTTTTATCTTTTTAACAATCTCTTGAAACTCTTTAAAAGTCTTCGGTTCCTCAAGCCCTAATTCTTTAAACTTCGTTTTATTGTAATAGATTCCATAAAGGTTGGCTGTTAATGGCACACTATAAATCTTGTTATTGATTGCATACTTTTCGGCATAGTCATTCTTGATGTTCTCAAGATAGGGTTTTCCCGTCATATCTGCAAAATAGCCTGCCTTCGCCCACTCCTGAAAATCCATATTTTGAGGATAGATATTAATAATATCTGGAACATCTCCTGATAAAATCCGAGTCTTTAGCACAATTCCAGCTGAAGGTACTGTAGTCAGCTTCACATCAATATTAGGGTGTTCCTTTTCAAAATCATCCACTATCCTTTGCAAGGTATCTGCCATCTCGGTCTTCTGGTTAAAAAACTCAATCGTTACCTTGCCATCAGCTGACTTCTCTTGACTACTACAGGCTGACAGTCCCAAAAGGCAGAGTCCTGTAGTAGCAATTAAGCTCATCTTTTTATACCATCTCATGATTCTATCTCCTTATCTTCTAATGAAATGTAACTGCCTGCTGAGATAATCTCCCTGTGGAAGCCCCATAGTAATACCCGCATACATGAGTTCTGCACCTGAGTAAACTACACCATTTTCCTGTAATTCATACCGTCCCTCTTCATCCAAATCTTTTAACTTTAAAGTTGTTTCTATTGTTTCCACAACTGATAGGACTCGAACGTAGGTTACAATCGTTTGATTTCCATAGTTAAATTGTACAGCTGCTTCATTGGATTCAGCATTGGGATTGATTAACCTATACTGTTTTCCCAACTGGACTACTGGTCGCAATTCTTTATACAAGTTCACCTGATTAGCAATCTCAGCTTTCTCATCATCTGATAAACTTGTCAAATCAAGCTCATACCCAAGATTTCCCATCATTGCTACATGACCACGAGTTTCCAATGGTGTCATTCGTCCCATCTGATGATTCGGTACAGCTGACACATGAGCTCCCATAGAAATGGTTGGATAGAGATAAGATGATCCATACTGTATAGGTAAACGTGCTATGGCATCAGTATTATCACTAGCCCAGACTTGTGGGAAATAGCGCATCATACCAAGATCATTTCGTCCACCACCACCAGAGCAGGACTCAAAGAGAATATGACTGTGTTTCTCTGTCAGATAAGAAACGAGTTCGTAAAGCCCCAACATATACTGATGAGACTGCATTTGGGTTTCCAAGTAGGCTGAACCATTCCCCAGATTAGTAATATTGCGGTTCATATCCCATTTGATGTAGTCAATTTTATGATGAGAGAGGAGTTCATCTAAAACATTTTTCAGATATTCTACTACCTGTGGATTGGCAAGATTAAGAACTAATTGATTCCGAGAGTAAGTATGCTCATATCCTGGAACCTGAATAGCCCAGTCAGGATGTTTGCGATACAAGTCGCTATCAACAGAAATCATCTCCGGTTCTAACCAAAGACCAAACTGCAAACCTCTGTCATGGATAGCTGAAATCAGACTTTCAAGACTTCCACCCAGTTTTTTCTCATTAACAACCCAATCACCTAAAGCCCGATTATCATCAAAGCGATTACCAAACCACCCATCATCTAATACAAAAAGTTCAACTCCAACTTTCTTAGCCTCATCTGCCAACTCTAACAGTTTTTCTCTCTGAAAGTCAAAGTAAGTTGCTTCCCAGTTATTGATTAGAATTGGACGTTCTTTTTTAGAAAACTGACTTGGTATAATGTGCTTAAGTACAAAATTCTGACTTTCATGACTAATACCAGTTAATCCTTGATCTGAATAGGTCACTAAAGCTACCGGTGTTTCAAAATTTTCCTCAGGATCTAACTTCCAAGAAAAGTTTTCTGGATTAATGCCAATAGCCACCCGAACTTCATTCAGTTGATTTTTTTGGACAAAAGCTTCGAAGTTTCCACTATACAGTAGTTGCAGAGCAAACACATTCCCAGCATCCTCTGTGACTCCTTGATCACATATTAGAAGAGCTGGTGTTTGAGCATGACCAGAAGCTCCACGGTTCGAACTAATCGAAAAGATTCCTTGTTCTACCTGTTGACGTCTGATAGTCTTTTCACGAGCATAAGCTCCCTGCAAAGTTACGATTTCGTAATCCGCAGCTGGAACATCAGCCATAAAAGAAAAATCTTTATGGATGACAACTTCCTGATTACTATTATTCTCTAATTTACTGTAGCTAGCAATTGTCGCATCATTATCAAAAGCAGTATAATACAAAGTCAGACTAAGTTGAGTCTTAAAATCTTTTAAAATCAAGGCAAGAGTTTCTGTATCATCCATGCTGTGAGGAGAAGGTAAGCCCTGTGGACCATTCTGACCTTTTAAAATCTTTGCTTCTACAAATCGAAAGTCTGTTACCTCAGTTGCATCATGCTGAACCTGTAAGGTTGGTCTTCTGAAATCACCTAAACCATGTTGTCCAAAAATTTGACGTTGCGTATCCAAACTAAAGGTGCGATTATTAGCTGTTGGATTACCTGAAAAAGCATGATCGCGTTCGTAAACACTATTAGCCCCTCTATAGTTCTTAATAGTCTTTCCTAAATGTTTTAATAATAAGAACCCATCCCTATTTTCAATAATCAAACTTAAACCTTTACTCTCAACGTAAAATAGATTATTCTCTATCCGAATTCCCATAAATTGTACCTCATCCATTTCTTGATAAAATTTTAGCAAATAAAAGCGCTTTCTAAAATAGAAAAATGTCTCTAAAGTATGGTAAAATGTTAGGTAGGAGGTGGCCCATGCTCGTTTTTTCAGAATACCAGACTGGAACAATTGATCTTTCTCTTAGCTTCTACGGTTATGAAGAATGCACGCCTAACTACTCTTTTGGCCCAGCTATTCGAGATACCTATGTACTACATTACATTACTAAAGGAAAAGGTCAATTCCATTATAAGGGGAAAATTGTTGATTTAAAGACAGGAGATTTCTTTTTACTAAAACCAGATGAATTAACATTCTATCAAGCAGATAGCCAGGATCCTTGGGCTTACTACTGGTTGGGAATTACTGGAGGGAGGGCACCTGACTACTTTGCTCTATCTCAAATTTCTGACCAATCCTACTTAATTCAATCAGAGCACTGTAATACCCAAACAACTGCAAAACTCATCTCAGATATTGTCCGCTTCGCTCAGATTACAAAATCAAATGAATTGGCTCAACTCCACATCATGGGACAACTCCATGAACTAATGTTTCATCTAGGAACTATTGCTCCCAATCAGAAAAAAGAAAATATTTCATCAACTCACCAACTCTATCTTGACTGCAAACGATTAATTGATAGTCACTATCCACAATCGCTCACCATTCAAGATTTAGCAAAAGAGCTATCAGTTCATAGAAGTTACTTAACTAGTGTGTTTAAAGGATTTCACCAACTCTCGCCAAAAGAATATTTACTTTTCGTTCGAATGAATCGTGCGCAACAGTTACTAGAACATACCAACGAAACAATTAAAGTCATTGCATACTCAGTGGGTTTTTCAGATCCACTACATTTCTCAAAAGCCTACAAACATTTTTTTCATAAATCACCGAGTCAAACTCGAAAAGAACTCTCTCACTCCCTCTTAGCTAGAAAGGAAAATCAATGAAATCACACCAACTAGTTTACCAAATATTAGCTAGAGAAAACGATTATGTTAGCGGAGAAAAAATCGGAGAAGAACTGAATTTAAGCCGTACATCCATATGGAAAGCGATTCAACGTCTTCAACAAGAAGGCCTAGAAATTGACAGTATCAAAAATAGAGGATACAAGCTTATTCAAGGCGACCTGATATTGCCTGATTTGATTCAAAAGAAAACCAACTTAATCGTTCACTACAAACCTGAGACCAAATCAACCCAAACAGATGCAAAAGAAGGAATTGAAGCTGGAAACAAAGGAAATACACTCTATCTTTCAACCTGTCAAACAGCAGGTCGTGGACGCTTTCAACGTCCCTACTATTCTCCATCTCAGGGAGGCATCTATATGTCCCTGCATATTCAACCAAACCTTCACTACGAAAAGCTCCCATCCTATACTCTCCTTGTAGCTGCTGCAGTCTACAAAGCCATTAAAAACCTAACTATGATAGAAGTCGATATCAAGTGGGTAAATGACATCTACTTTAAAAATAAAAAAATAGCAGGTATCCTTACCGAAGCTATGACGTCTGTTGAGACAGGCTTGGTTACAGACGTCATTATCGGACTTGGAATAAACTTTGCTATAGAAGACTTCCCAGAAGGCCTAAAAGAAAAAGCAGGTAGACTATTTATGCCACCTGCACCTATCACACGAAACGAACTAATCTCAGAAATTTGGCGTTGTTTCTACCAAACAGCACCCGAAGAACTACTCTACCTTTATAAAGAACACTCTCTTGTTCTAGGAAGAGAGGTCAGTTTTATCCAAGATCAGACTAAAAAAAAAGGAGTCGCCAAGGACATCTCCGACAAAGGACAACTCCTTATTCAGCTTGATGACCAGACAGAAATCTGGCTCAATAGTGGTGAAATCTCACTCACTAGCTGGACTTAATAACAGCACTATATGGTGTCTAGAACCTCATCTAGCAAGCATATAGTGCTGTTTGAATGTAGAAAGTAACAGATATATAAATAGCCGACTCCCTATCAACAATTTACAGGTGGATAGCTTTTGAGGCATTCTTTTTATATGCCGTGCTATGTACCAAAGAAGCTCCATAGCAGTGATTCTCATATTCAAGCATAATCAATGGCAGCGCAAAAACTTTAACAGCATATAAAAGCAGCCAAAACATAAAGACTTCAGCTTTTATATTCACCAAATTTTTACTAAACATCTCGTACAAGAAGCATGCATTTAAAGCCATATTGAAGAGACTTGCCAACGTTGCTGAGACTATATTGGTTTTCAATTTTGGATGATAACATTTAGCCACATATAAGGCCAATATTGAAATATTATAAAGGCAAATCGGCTGGTAATTTTTCCTATAAATAACCAGCGTCTTACGATTATAGAACAGGAAACCATGAGGTCCACGATGATATTCATTGATCCAGACATGGCTAAGACCTCTAATCTCATCCAAAGCTACAAATAAATCAATTTTTCTTAGATAAATCCCTTTTTTATGAATTGAACATTTCCATTTGAACATGAAAGATAAAAGAAAAGTAAGGAGCAAAACCACAACTGTAACAATCCTCAACTCCTCTTTCCCGATAGTCAAGGATAGGTTAAAAAAGCGAATTTGCGCTTTTTTTGCATCTAAGATCATTGAAATCACAGTTAGAAATACTACAAAGATAAATAGTATAAATCTATAAAAAATACTACGAAATTTTACTCCATTTTTCATATAGAATCACCTGATATTTCAAAATCTTTATTCCTAATAAAGCACTAAACCTAGCAAAGCTGTTGCTATATTAAAAATTTTTACTCACTATTATTTTAAAAGAACTACACACAAAAAAAGAGCTTACTAGCTCTCTAAGTACGGAGAATGGGGGATTCGAACCCCCGCGCCGGTTACCCGACCTAACGATTTAGCAAACCGTCCTCTTCAGCCTCTTGAGTAATTCTCCTATTAATGGGCACGAGTGGACTCGAACCACCGACCTCACGCTTATCAGGCGTGCGCTCTAACCACCTGAGCTACGCGCCCAAGTTCAAAAACTTGGTATGAACTTTCGTTCAAAGCGGGTGACGAGAATCGAACTCGCGACAACAGCTTGGAAGGCTGTAGTTTTACCACTAAACTACACCCGCTTAATAAAACAAAATATGGCGCGAGACGGAATCGAACCGCCGACACATGGAGCTTCAATCCATTGCTCTACCAACTGAGCTACCGAGCCAAATTGCGGGAGCAGGATTTGAACCTACGACCTTCGGGTTATGAGCCCGACGAGCTACCGAGCTGCTCCATCCCGCGTTAATATAAAAAGGAGGATGTGGGATTCGAACCCACGCACGCTTTTACACGCCTGACGGTTTTCAAGACCGTTCCCTTCAGCCGGACTTGGGTAATCCTCCATTATTTACAATGGACCTTGTAGGACTTGAACCTACGACCACTCGGTTATGAGCCGAGAGCTCTAACCAGCTGAGCTAAAGGTCCAACAAGATCAATATAGCGGCGAAGGGGATCGAACCCCCGACCTCCCGGGTATGAACCGGACGCTCTAGCCAGCTGAGCTACACCGCCATG
>NZ_GL397254.1:162210-225019 GCF_000146755.1 Streptococcus sp. oral taxon 071 str. 73H25AP | reverse complement strand
TTGATACCAGCGTGGAATAATCTCTTCTGCTGTTCCCGCTTCGTAATGGGTATTGTCAAATCCCATTTTTTTAGCATTTCGCTTAGCATCTTCAATGGCTTCTGGAATAATATCCATTCCTCTGAGACTCTTGACCTTTTTTGCGAAGGCAAATCCGATCGTACCAACACCACAATACGCATCAATCAGATGGTCTTCTTTGCTGACATCCAGAGCCTTAACTGCTTCACTATAGAGAATTTCTGTCTGTTCAGGATTAAGCTGATAAAAAGCTCGAGGGGAGAGTGAAAACTCATAGTCGAGTACTCCTTCCCGAATACTCTCTTGGCCCCAGATAATTTCCGTCTTTTCACCATAGATTTCACTTGTTTTTGCTGTATTTGTATTGACAGCAACCGTGACAACTTCTGGAAAATCATTAACTAGGTCTTTGACTAGTTGATTCAAATTAAGCTGGCGATTCGTGACGATGATAATCTGAACTTGACCCGTTTTTCTCGCTCGGCGTACCATGATGGTGCGAACACCTAGCGTTTTTCTCTCATCGGTGATGGGAATTTGATGATAAGTGAGAAGCTCAGCTAGGCGATTCGCAATCACTTGGGTTTCCTTATCTTGTACCAAACAGTCTTTCAATTCTACAAGATAATGAGAGTTTTGCGCATACAAACCTGCCTTGACCTGATTTTTAAATTTCCGAGTTTGAAATTGCAACTTAGCACGGTAGTACTTCGGTTCCTGCATTCCAATAGTTGGACGAATTTCATAGTTTTCATATCCTGCAGGGGCAAATTTTTTCAGGGCTTGATGGAGCAAATCCGTTTTGAACTCTAACTGTTTATCGTAGTGGAGGTGCATGATTTGGCAACCACCACATTCATTATAAATCGTACATGCAGGTACGACTCGAAATTTAGACTTCTTATTAACCTTTAGCAATTTGGCTTCAACAAAGTTACGTTTAATAGAAGTAATCTGACAATAGATATCTTCTCCCTTGAGGGCACCTGGCACAAAAACGAGGGTTTTCTGGTAAAAACCGATTCCCTCACCATTGATACCCATACGCTTAATTTTTAAAGGTATTTTTTGTTTGACTTTCAGATTCATACCCCTATCTTATCACATTTTAGGGTATAATAGAACTATGAAAATCACAAAACTTGAAAAGAAAAAACGCCTCTACTTGATGGAGTTAGATGGACAGCAAACCTCTTATATCACGGAGGATACCATTGTCCGTTTTATGTTGTCTAAAGATAAGGTGGTTAGCACTGAAGAATTGACCGAGATTCAGGGCTTTGCTCAGTTTTCTTATGGTAAGAATCTCGCCCTCTACCATCTATCATTTAAAGCTCGAACCGAAAAGGAAGTTCGTGAGTATCTGAAAAAGTATGATCTTGATGAAAAAATCACAAGTCAAGTTATCGCTAACCTTAAAGAGGATAACTGGATTAATGATCGTCAGTATGCCTACTCTATCATCAATGCCAATCAACTTTCTGGAGATAAGGGACCTTATGTGCTAGCTCAAAAACTGTCTCAAAAAGGAATTGACAAATCAACCATCGAAGATGTTCTAAAGGATTTTGATTTTTCGGAGGCTGCTCAACGTGTGGCGGAGAAACTTCTAAAAAAATACACGGGAAAGCTTCCCGCTCGTGCCTTGCAGGATAAGATTATTCAAAACTTGACGAACAAAGGCTTCTCCTATTCTGATGCTAAAAGTGCCTTTGATAACTTGGACAGTCAAGTCGACCAAGAAACGACTCAAGAGCTCATTTTTAAAGAACTGGATAAACAATATGCTAAATATGCTCGTAAATATGAAGGTTACGAACTAAAGCAACGTTTGACCCAAGTTTTAGCTAGAAAAGGCTATGATTTTTCGGATATAGCGAGCGCTCTCAGAGAATATCTTTAACATTTTCAGGTAAAATTCAAAAAAATTAGACCAATTTATGATATAATAGTAAACGATAAACTTATAAATTGTAGAAAGTTGGTTAGTTATGAAACTTCCAAAAGAAGGCGACTTTATTACAATTCAAAGTTATAAGCATGATGGGAGTCTTCACCGTACTTGGCGGGACACCATGGTACTAAAAACAACAGAGAACGCTATTATTGGCGTCAACGACCACACACTTGTTACCGAAAGTGACGGTCGTCGTTGGGTGACTCGAGAACCGGCTATTGTTTACTTTCACAAAAAATATTGGTTTAATATCATTGCTATGATTCGTGATAATGGGATTTCCTACTATTGCAATATGGCGAGTCCTTACTATCTAGATGAGGAAGCCCTGAAATACATTGATTATGATTTGGATGTCAAGGTTTTCACTGATGGTGAAAAGCGTCTCTTGGACGTTGAAGAGTATGAGCGCCATAAACGCAAAATGAAGTATTCTGATGATTTAGACTATATTTTGAAAGAGCATGTTAAAATCCTTGTTGATTGGATCAACAATGGACGCGGTCCTTTCTCAGAGGTCTATGTCAACATTTGGTACAAACGCTACATAGAACTAAAGAATCGGTAAAGTTGTCAAGCCGGGGTGAGAGCCCTGGTTTTTTATTTGAAAAACCCAGCCTGGAAGCTGGGTTAATTGCTATATATCTAATTTAGTGACAGTAAACTTAATATGGGAATAATCTTTTTCAACATCCTTATCTAACAAGAAAGCCGTGGCATCCTTCTTAACCTGAACAAGGTCTATGTTCTGGGCTTGAGCTGCATAGACGCATCCACAATAACATTGACGATAGATATCATACTCCTCGCACATCTCCACCGATCGTTTGTAGCCTTGATTTTTCTTGAAATCACTTGGAAGATAGTGGGTCGTATAAATCTTTTGCACATCGATCCCGATGCTGTTGATGGTTTGAGAATTCTTATGGGGACTAATGGTCAAGGCTGAACCAAAGTAGTCAAAGCCCAAGTCCATGGCTACTTGCGCTGTTTTATCCAGACGGTAGTCAAAGCACACCTTGCAACGGTCGCCACCTTCAGGTTCTTCTTCCAGTCCTCTGACTAACTTCCGGTATTCATTAGGTTCATATGGGACTTCTATATACTGGACCGTATTTCCTGTTCGCTCATTGAAATCACTGACAAATTTCTTGGTGACGTAAGCCCGCTTGTGGTATTCTGCCTTGGGATGAATGTTAGAATTGGCAAAATAGATGGTCACATCAGCGTATTTGGTCAGGTACTCTAGGGTGTAGGTACTACAAGGAGCACAGCAAACATGCATGAGAATAGTGGGACGTTGCTCATTTTTCTCCCAAACCTGAACCATTCTCTGCATAACACGGTCATAATTAATCTTCTGATTGGGATTCATCTTGCTCAGGATTTCTTCTACATCGATCATGTTCTTCTCCTTTTTCTAGTCTTATTTTATCATATAAGTTAGGAGAGCTCAAATCTATTTAGAATAGAAAACCTTAAAAGGAGGGAATGTTCTTCCCTCCTTTTGTGTTTCTTATGAATTGCTTCGTATCGAAAGCTTACATCATCCCGCCCATCATGCTTGGATCCATGGCTGGAGCTGGGGCGACTGGTTCTGGTTTATTAGCTACGACTGCTTCTGTTGTCAATATCAAGCTGGCTACAGATGCTGCATTTTGTAGGGCTGAACGACTTACTTTAACTGGGTCGATGATCCCTTCTTCAATCATATTAACCCACTCACCAGTTGCTGCATTGAAGCCTGTACCAACTTCAGCATTCTTCAAGCGGTCAATAACAATAGACCCTTCGAATCCCGCATTGTGGGCGATTTGACGAACAGGTTCTTCCAAGGCACGGAGAACAATATTGCGTCCTGTGGCTTCGTCTCCTGTCAATTCCAAATCAGCTACGGCAGGGATAACATTTACAAGGGCTGTTCCACCACCTGCAACGATTCCTTCTTCAACAGCTGCACGAGTAGCGTTGAGGGCATCTTCAATGCGGAGTTTCATTTCTTTCAACTCAGTTTCAGTTGCTGCACCGACCTTGATAACAGCGACACCACCTGATAATTTCGCCAAGCGTTCTTGGAGTTTTTCACGGTCGAATTCTGAAGTTGTGGTTTCAATTTGTGACTTGATAACCGCAATACGGTGAGAAATCGCTTCAGGATTTCCAGCACCTTCTACGATAACCGTGCTATCTTTGTCCACAGTCACTCTCGCTGCTTGACCTAGCGCCTCAATAGTAGCGTCTTTCAACTCAAGACCAAGATCCTCTGTGATGACTGTTCCTCCTGTCAAGATGGCGATATCTTCAAGCATGGCTTTGCGACGGTCACCGAAACCAGGGGCTTTGACAGCAACGACGTTGAAGGTTCCACGAATCTTGTTCAATACAAGAGTCGGAAGAGCTTCGCCATCCACATCATCTGCAATAATCAAGAGTGGACGATTGCTTTGGAGAATGCTTTCTAGAAGAGGCAAGATTTCTTGGATATTGGAAATCTTCTTGTCGGTAATCAAGATGTATGGATTTTCAAGGTCAGCCACCATCTTTTCGCTATCTGTCACCATGTACTGTGAAAGGTAACCGCGGTCAAACTGCATTCCTTCTACGACTTCAAGCTCTGTTTCCATACCACGTGACTCTTCAATAGTGATGACTCCATCTTTGCCCACTTTTTCCATGGCTTCAGAGATGTATTCGCCGACTTTTTCAGAACGAGAAGATACAGCGGCAACCTGAGCGATGGCTTCTTTATTGGCAACTGGAATAGCATTATTCTTCAAGGCTTCAACGGCTGCAGCGACCGCAGCTTCAATCCCCCGACGAATACCGATTGGATTAGCACCTGCTGTGACGTTTTTGATTCCTTCGCGGACGATAGCTTGAGTCAAAACAGTTGCAGTTGTCGTTCCGTCACCTGCGATATCGTTGGTTTTAGAAGCTACTTCTGATACCAACTTGGCACCCATATTTTCAAAATGGTCTTCTAGTTCAATTTCTTTGGCAATAGTAACACCGTCATTGGTAATCAATGGTGAGCCAAATGATTTTTCAAGAACGACATTACGACCCTTTGGTCCTAAGGTTACTTTAACTGTGTCCGCTAGGATATCGACACCACGGACCATCGCTGAACGAGCATCAGATGAAAATTTAATTTCTTTTGACATACTTACTTTCTCCTTCTATTCTTCAATGATTGCCAAGATGTTGGCTTCGCCTACGATAATGTACTTTTCATCGCCATCTTTGACATCAATACCTGCATGAGCTTCAACTAAGACACGGTCCCCAGGCTTAACGCTTGGAGCAACCAAGTCACCGTTCAAGGTACGAACACCTTGTCCAGTAGCTACAACTTGGGCTGTTTTTGTTTTTTCTTGGGCTGAGCCTGCAAGGACAAAGCCTCCAACAGTTTGTTCTTTTTCTTCGATTTTCAAGACCACACGGTCTCCTAATGGTTTCAACATCTGCTTTCCTCCATGATAAACTACATATTATTAGCACTCTTTATGACTGAGTGCTAATTTATAGTTCTATTGTATCACTTGGTCAGAAATAGTCAAGAAAAAAGTCTGACTTTCTCAATATAAAAAAGCCTGAGACCAACTCAGACTTTTCAATGTTTATACTCAATGAAAATCAAAGATCAAACTAGGAAGCTAGCCACAGGTTGCTCAAAGCACTGCTTTGAGGTTGTAGATAGAACTGACGAAGTCAGCTCAAAACATGGTTTTGAGGTTGTAGATAAGATTGACGAAGTCAGCTACCTATACCTACAGCAAGGTGAAGCTGACGTGGTTTGAAGAGATTTTCGAAGAGTATTAAAATGGCAATTCTTCCTCTTCCAAGACCAAATCTGCCAAATCCTGTCCTGCATTATTTTCACGCATGGCACGTTGGGCACGGCTTTCCAAGAGTTGGAATCCTGTGACAAGGACTTCGGTCACATAATTCATCTGGCCATTTTTCTCAAAACGACGGGTACGCAATTCCCCATCAACGGAAATGAGGCTTCCTTTGGTCGCGTAACTTGCCAAGGTTTCAGCCAATTTTCCCCAAAGAACCAAATTGACAAAATCAGCTTCACGTTCCCCATTTTGGTCTTTGTAACGACGGTTCACAGCAATAGTTGCTCGAGCTACTGACTTGTCATTGTTGGTTTTGTGCAATTCTGGTGTAGACGTCAAGCGCCCAATAAGAATAACTTTATTATACATATTTTCTTCCTCCTACTTATCTATTCGCAAGGAATCAAAAAAAGTTACAGAAATTTGTAACTTTTCGAGAAAATTTTTTATTTTTTATGAACCATGAAACCTGTCGCCTGTTGATTGGCCATAATGGTCATATCTGTAATCTGCACACGACGGGGCTGACTGGTCACATAGACAACAGTGTCTGCGATGTCTTGTGCTTGCAGAGCTTCAATTCCCTGATAGACGGTGGCAGCACGCTCTTTGTCACCATGAAAACGAACTGTAGAGAAATCTGTTTCGACAATCCCTGGCTGAATGGTGGTCACCTTGATATCCGTTGCGATGGTATCAATTCGCAGGCCATCTGAAAAAGTCTTAACTGCTGCCTTAGTGGCTGAGTAAACAGCTGCCCCAGCATAGGCATAAATTCCTGCAGTTGAGCCCATATTGATGATATGACCTTGATTGGCTTTTACCATTGCTGGCAAGAAAGAACGAGTGACTGCCATCAACCCCTTGACATTGGTATCCAACATGGTCAGCATATCCAGCTCTTCATAGTCTTGATAGGGAGCTAAGCCAAGAGCCAGCCCGGCGTTATTGACCAAGATATCAATCTGACCTATCATTTCTAGAATATCGGAACAAACAGTCTTTACCATGGTCATATCCGTCACATCCAGTGAAAAGGTCCAAACTGTTTGATTTGGAAAGACTTCTGCAAACTCCGCCTTAAGAGCTTCTAGTCTGTCTGTCCGTCGTCCTGTTAGAACGACATTCTCCCCCTGCTCCAGATAAGCACGCGCAATCGCTTCACCGATTCCTGAGGTCGCCCCTGTAATCACTACATTTTTTGCCATCTTATTTCCTTCTATCTGGTGTATCAGATACTGACAACCTCCTAGGTAGTCCAGTGTTTAGCTGGGTCGAATGGAGTTCCGACAACTTGATCTTCTGATAATTCAATAACACCACGTTTTTGCGGAGCATTTGGCAAATGCAATTCACGAGGGCTACACATCATACCAAAACTCTTTTCGCCACGAAGTTCGCCTGGGAAAATGAGATTACCTTTTGGCATCATGGCACCTGGAAGAGCTACAATGGTTTTCAACCCGACACGCGCATTGGGAGCACCTGCAACAATTTGTACCGTCTTGTCACTCGATACTGCTACTTGGCAGATATTGAGGTGGTCACTATCTGGATGGGCTACCATCTCGACAATTTCACCGACAACAAACTTAGGTTCTTTGTCATTGATAATCTCTTCTGCAAAGCCTTCCGCCTGCAACTCTTGGTTCAAACGAGCTACTTGCTCATCTGTCAAAAAGACTTGACCACGCTCTGCAATTTCAAACAAACTTGAAAGGTCGAAAATATTCCAAGCCACTGTTTCCCCATTTTCTTTGAGGAAAACACGGGCAATATTGCCTTTGCGCTCCACGTCCAACTTGGCATCTCCGCTGTTTTTCACTATAACCATAAGGACATCGCCAACATGCTCTTTATTATATGTAAAAATCATTCTTTCCTTTTTCTCCTATTTCAGTACTGCTAAAAAGTCGTTAATTTGTTCCTTGCTTTTACGGTCACGGTTGACAAAACGGCCGATTTCCTTGTCCTTTTCTAGCACAACAAGGCTAGGAATTCCGTAAACATCCCACAACTTGGCAAGATCCAGATACTGGTCTCGGTCCACTCGAATAAAGGTGAACTCTGGATTAGTCTCCTCAATCTCTGGCAAGGATGGATAGATATAACGACAATCGCCACACCAGTCTGCCACAAAAAGAAAAACTTTCTTGCCATCTTTTTCTACTAAAGATGCCAATTCTTCTAAACTTGCTGGTTGTATCATAAGACTTCCTCCTCATAGACTAGGTCTTCATTTTCATAGACAAAAGTATAGTGACGACCATCCTCGAAAATGACTCCTCCGACGAGTCGCTCTAGACTACTTTCGTATACTTGAACATAGAGAGTCGCAATCTCACCCATATCTGAGAAAAGATCCCGCACGATAGCGGTCAACTCTTCTTGAGTCTTCATGAGTTTGTGGTTATCTGCTGCTTTTTTGGCACCCAAAGCAAGGGCACTTAGACCAGCCACAGTCAAGCCAGTCATCCATAATTTCTTAGCTTTCATACCTTTCATTGTAACACAAAAAGTGCTCTAGGACAAATAGGGAAGCAGTATATGGCAAGGAAAATCCCCTTCCCTCAATGAGGAAAGAGGACATCTTATCCTTATTGCCAAGCGCCTGAACTGCCCACATAATAGCCATCAGGTGTGTAGGTATTGCGAAGCATTTTACCAGATGAGTCTAAGTAGTACCACTTGCCTTGGACTTGAATCCATTCGTTACTTGCCATAACTCCTGAGCCTTTAAGATAGTACCAAGTATCACCATAGTAGAACCAGTCATCTCTCAAGAGAGCGCCTGAATCGGTTAGGTAATACCAGTCACCTCGGTAGAAGAACCATGTGCTCTTTTTCATGACACCTGATGATTCAAAATAATACCATTTACCTTGGATATACACCCATTCTTGGCTTGCCATAGCTCCTGACGATTTTACAAAATACCAGTTGCCTTGGTCATAAATCCATTCGTTACTCGCCATGGCTCCTGAAGATTTGAGATAGTACCAACGATTATTGTAAAATTTCCACTCATTACTCATCATAATGCCAGAATCTTTGAAATAGTACCAAATATCTTCACTGCAGATCCAACCACCATGAATCATGCCACCAGCCCCATCCATGAAATACCAATATCCTTGGTATTTTAACCAGTCATTTTTAACTAGCTCGCCTTGTTTTTGGTAGTACCAGATTGAGTCTGATTTGAACCAGCCTGCAGTTTCAAAAATTGGATAAAAACTTAGCAAACTAGTTCCGCTGTATGGTCGAGTTATTTCTCCGGGTTTCTCAAGCTTCACACTATCATATTGACTTCCTCTCCATGCTACGACCTTCTTACCCTTAGAAGTATCAGGCAGGGTTGCTGTATAAGTCTTTGTTTTATAATCCCACTTGGTATCTAAATAAGTGTACTGGTCTTTTTCCTCCTCAAGGCGATAATAACTACTCTTTCCTCCGTGATAAATATCGTCCATTACTTTTGTAGACCAAGTCTTGACTTCATCTCCACTCTTGGCCTCCACCTTGATATCCCCGCTATAGCCATAAGGAACGTAGAAATTCAAGTAACGTCCTTCCTCTCCGACCATGGATTTTTCCTTTTCTTCACCTAGGAAATTTGTCGTTTGATCCTGACCGTTTAGACTGATCGTCCATTCGATTTTTTCAGTTTTTGGCAAATCCAAGACCTGAATATCTACTTCATGACCATTGTTAAAACGAGCTACCTTGCCATTTTCATAGATAATACCACCCTTAATAGGCCAAACCTCTTTCAGTTCAAACGCTTGACCAGTTTGGGGGAGAGCTAGTAGGGCTAGACCTGCTAGAGACAAACCAAATAGTGTGATTTTTTTCATTGTAAATCCTCCTCAGATGTTGTTACGTTAATTATATCACTATGTTTTTTGTTTGCAAATCTTATCCTAAATATGCAAGCAAAAAACCTCTGAGATTGTTCTCAAAGGTTCTGATTTTACTAATTACTATTCTCAACTGCTGCAGTCACAAAGGCAGTGTAGAGTTCTTCTGGACGGTTTGGACGGCTTGACAGTTCAGGGTGATACTGACAAGCCACAAAGAATTTATTTTCAGGAATCTCCACTATTTCTACCAAACGATTATCAGGAGAAACTCCTGAAAAGACAAAGCCTGCTGCCTCAAACTGTTCACGAAAGGCGTTGTTAAACTCATAACGGTGACGGTGACGGCGTTGCACCACTTCTTGATTGTGATAAGCAGCCGCTGCCTTAGAACCACGTTTCAACTTAGATGGATAAAGTCCCAAACGAAGGGTTCCACCCATATCCTCAACATCAACCTGGTCACGCATGATATCAATGATAGGGTATTTTGTATCTGGTGCAAGTTCTGCAGAATTGGCACCTTCAAGCCCTAAAACGTGACGAGCAAATTCGATACAAGTCAACTGCATTCCCAAGCAGACTCCCAACATTGGAACATCATTCTCACGTGCATAGCGAATGACTTGGATTTTCCCTTCCGTACCACGTTGACCAAAACCGCCTGGTACGATGATCCCGTCTGCATCAGACAAAAGCTCTGCTACATTCTCTGCTGTCACATCATTGGCATTGACCCAATTAATCTTCACTTCTGCGTCGTTGGCATACCCAGAGTGTTTCAATGCTTCGACCACTGAGATATAAGCATCTTGCAACTCAACATACTTACCGACAAGGGAAATCTTGACTTGCTTCTTGAGGTTCATGACCTTGTCCACCATGGCTGACCATTCTGTCATATCCGCTGCTGGTGCGTCTAATTTCAAATGGTCACAAACAATTTGGTCCATGCCTTGTGCCTGCAAGTTCAGTGGAATTTGGTAAAGATGTTCAACATCCAATGATTCGATGACAGCTTCTGGTGCTACGTCACAGAACTGGGCTAGTTTGTTTTTAATTCCTTGACCAGCTGGTTTTTCTGTACGAATGACCAACATATTTGGCTGGATTCCCAAACCGCGCAATTCTTTTACAGAATGCTGAGTCGGCTTAGTCTTCATTTCACCAGCAACCTTTAGATAAGGAAGCAAGGTTGTGTGGATATACATAACATTATCTGCACCCACATCTGCCTTCATCTGACGAAGGGCCTCTAGAAATGGCAAGGACTCGATATCTCCAACGGTTCCACCAACCTCTGTGATAATGACATCAGAGTCGGTCGTTAGAGCGGCACGCTTGATTTTTTCCTTCAAAGCATCTGTGATATGAGGAATAACTTGAACAGTTGCCCCAAGGTACTCGCCACGGCGTTCCTTACGAAGAACTTCACTGTAAATTTTACCAGTTGTCACGTTTGAATATTTGTTGAGGTTGATATCGATGAAACGTTCATAGTGACCCAAGTCCAAATCTGTCTCAGCCCCATCATCTGTCACAAAGACTTCTCCGTGCTGGTAAGGACTCATGGTTCCCGGATCGATATTGATATAAGGGTCAAACTTCTGAATAGTCACTTTTAGACCACGATTTTTCAAGAGACGACCCAGACTTGCTGCCACAATCCCTTTCCCAATAGACGACACCACACCACCAGTTACAAAAATATATTTCGTAGACATAGATTCCTCTTTCTAAAATGCTCAAGGCCTTGTTAACTACGAGGGGAGATCGAAAACAAGACCCTTATGGATAACGACTTTTCAAGAAAACTTCCTGAAAAAAACAAAAATAGCCCCCTAGTAACTAGGGAGCCCCGACCTCTAAAAGAGGTGCCCGAACAATATGATACCTTAAAGCAGAACATTTGTCAACTCGAATTGGTAAAACCTGAAAATAAGAAGATTGCTTTCAGAAAACCAACTAAAGAGTCGCATCCAAACGGATGTATCACTCAACTACTTTGCCCAAGCAACAAAAAAGGAGATCAGGCAATCTCCTCTGTGAAGTCTTTTACTCTTCTTCACTTGTTTCAGCGTCATCGTCTGAAAACTCGTCGTCTTCTTCGTTGAGATCCACGTCTTCACCCAAGTCATCAGGAGCGATTTCGTTGATTTCTGCATCGTAAGCTTCCACTTCATTTTTCTCATCATCTGGATTTTCATCATCGTATGAAAGAGCTGGATCTGCTTCGTATGCATCTTCGTCTTCTGGATCATCTGCATTGTAGTCAATGGCATCTGAATCACCATCCATGAAGGCATTGACACGCTGCTTCTTAGCTTTTGGTGCTACTTCATCGTCGTCACTTTCTTCAAGAGCGATGATTTCTTCGTCGATTTCGTCTACACCATACCATGAACGAAGACCCCATTTGTTGTCCCCAAGAGAGATGAAGCTACCGTCAAAGTTCAACTCTGTGTAGAACAAAGGCAAAGCTTCGCGGATATCGCTGTTTGATGTTCCAAGGTAGTTTTGAATTTCGTTTACAAGATCGCTAAAATGCATCTCATGATCGCGACCACGAAGTTCCAAGATAGCACGCGCCACCTCAATCATAGATAGTTCACTTTTTTCTTGCCCAGCAAATACTTCTAATTCCAAAGCGTTTCTCCTCATTTTTACTACTATCGCCAGAGCGAACAGACTCTGACCTCATTTTATCATGTACTCTTTATTGTACGATAATTTTGCGGAATAGTCAAAGGTTAAATGGGAGAAAGTGACAGGACTTTTTATTTCTTTGCTACCCAGCCGATGGTGTCGCTAGGTGGGTTTTCGGTATCAATCCAGATAAATTCAATACCAATTTCACCATTTTTAAATTTGGTCAATCGTATGCCATTGATTTCCAGCTCATTGAGTCGTTGACCTGTCAAGACTTCTCGTTCCTTCAACTGGAAAACGCCACGCAAAATCCAATTCCCAAGAATTTCTTGCTTATCAGTGGATTGAATCGCCTTGCCAGCTTCTTGGTTGATATAGGCATTGATAACATCTCCAGAAGATAAGAAGCGTAGCTTAAAGGTTCTTTCCTCTTTCGGTAGAGCTAGTTTTTTAGTGCCGGGTTCAAAAGTCCCAAATCCAGGACCAAAGAAATCAGGTCTTTCATCATGGAAATTTTTGGAGTCAGGCAGAGGAATGTATACTTCGCTAACTGGACGATAAACCAGCTGTTCAATTTCTTTAATGAGTTTTTTATTTCCAGTATTATGAACAAAGTGAATCAAATCCTCACGAATAGCCTTCATCTGAACTTTTTCTTCCTTGCTAGTCCACTTTTTCAAGAGGATTTCTTCTAAAGAAAAGGTCACAAAGGCTAATTCTTCTGGAGCCAGACAGTCCTTAAATTTATCCTGAATCTTTAAAATCCGTGGCAGACGATCTTTTTTGGCTAATTTTGAACCACCGTTAAAGGCATTGAAACCTGAGTTTTCTTCCACATTGCCATGTTTGTCTGTGATAACCCAAGACACTGTTTCTAAGATATCGGATTGTTCCTTTTCAGCTGTTAGTAAATGAAGATTTTCAAAGAGAGAAAAAGGATCTTCGATATAATGGACGTCCCAAGTATCTACCACAATGTCTTTATTGTTAAAAGTCATGTGGAGCTGGCTGTCAGCTGCTGTATACTTGTAGTGGTGTTGCCCATCTGTAAAACGGAAATTGGTTGGATTGTTTTTGGTGGTTGATCCTTCAATGACCAGATTATCAATATCGACTGGTAAATAAGTCGTTTCACCGACAAAAATCTTAGGATTTTCTCCCTTTGGTGTTGGCATCAAAACATGATAAACAGCTTCAACATTGACCGAATCCGAGCTGAAACCCTTAATTTGTGCCTTAGAGGATTCAATTCTCTGGTTTCTCAAAGTCGAAATCTTTCGTGCCAACTCCTCATAGCGTTGATAGTTTTCCTTGTCTGCTGCTTCTTTATCTACTGAAATATCTGCATGAAACTTGATATCACCCAACAATTCCGTCCAAGATTGAGAATCTTTCTTAAACTGGGCAATTTTTTGGTCTCCTGAATTGATTCCAAAAGACTTGATCCCCACTAGGTATTTATGATTTTCATCGACAACGACGGAAGCATCATAGGAAGTATTGGCGATATCTTCTCCAACCGCATTAAAAGCCTTCTGGAAAACAGTTTCCTGAAATTTAGAGTTAACAATCGGAGCAACATAATTCTCTGTTTGTTCCTCTTCTTCGGATTCAGACTTTTGAGAGAAAGCTTGGCTCAAACTAGCGAAGTTGGTAATTAAGATTTTGTATTTTTCTTTTTGTTCAGATTTTAGATGTTCCCACATGAATTATGCCTCACGTACCTATATTATATTTGTAAAAAGACTAGCTTAAGCACTAGTTCCCACTTATATATTTCGGAAAAACTATCAAAAATACTCTAATTTATCAAATTGCCACGATTTTCGGACAATGTAATAAGCTCTTCATCCGAAACAACAAAACACAAATATTTATTATCTATTTATGGATAGCATATAAAACTCTTTACTTTTTTTATTACGAATCAATGATCTATACTGTTTAGAAGAAATAACCTCAAGATTATCTCTGTATTCAGTATAGATTTTTTCGTATGCCTCAGCTTCATTCCGTACAAAATCTTTGACATACGACTCACCTTCAAACTGACCATTCATCTTAATGTAGATAATTGCAATTTTTCCCGAACGATGAAGCTGAGATTGCCCCTTGCTTTTATTCAAGGCCTTGGCAACATTTTCCGCGATACGTTTAATCACGGGAACAACCACACTGTTTCCAGCTTGCTTGTAGAGCTGACCATTGGAAACCCCTTCTGGGATTTTAAAGGACTTAGGATAACCTTGAACATTAAAGGTTTCTTTGGGAGTCAACTTGCGAATCTCGCCACTATCTGTCAGAATCAATGGAACGTTATGTCCACCTGTTCCCATATTGGCTGTCAAGGTAGGTACGACACCGTTTTTATTTTCACGGACATACTGACGGCGCCACTGGTAAACCGTATCTTGACTGGTGACTTCAAACTTTAACTGGTCGTAGAAATTCTGTTTTCCTTCACGGTAGTAGTAGACCTCGTCTAGCTTATCGCCGAAGTTAATCACATCCTGAAGAGTCGTAGTCAGCTTGATTTCCTCTGGGAACTCAAACAAGTCATAAGCTTCCTTGGTATCAAAACCAACAATGTAGATCCGCTCACGGTTTTGTGGGATATTTCCGTAGTCCTTCCCGTTAAGAACCTTCCACTTGATGAAGTAGTTGTTCTCCGTCAAGGCTTCGCGAATAACCTTGAAGGTATTGCCATGGTCATGACCGACCATGTTCTTGACGTTTTCGATAAAAATGGCACGAGGTTTACGTCCTTCAATCATGCGAAGCAACTCAAAGAAAAGATCGCCACGATCATCATCAAAGCCCTTGCGATAACCCGCAATACTAAAGGCCTGGCAAGGGAAACCTCCCATAATAATATCCACGCGCTCAACCGGAATATCCTCTGGTTGAACATCATGAATATCACGGCCATCCAAATAGGTATCTGGATGGTTTAACTGATAAGTCTGACGCGCATACTTATCAAACTCATTGGCATACACCACTCTGAACTCGTTGGTCTGTTCAAATCCCAACTCAATTCCCCCAACACCTGAGAAGAAAGCTGCAATGTTGTACTTCTCAGAGCGGTTCGAACTTACAGAATTTGTCATGTAGTTACCTGCTTTCTAAAAACTAAATTATAATATTTATTGGAACTTGAAAGTCAAATTCAGGCTTTGTAATTAATTCGCATATCTCACTTGTTAAATTATATTTTGTATTATTCTTATAGTGTTTCCAATGATTTTTAACATTAGTCTCAATATCAAAAAATTGATCAATTAAATAGAACGAATAATCATCATCAATATGAAAATGAGGCAAATTTAACTTTTCACCTTCTTTTTTGTCATTGGTTTGAGTGTCCATTTGATCTATTCGATACTTTCCAGAATATTCTGTGTCACAATGCTTCGCTAAAGATTTGCACCTCCCATTGTATTTTTCGAAATAAACACTCTTAAATTGAATAATTTCATTATTGTATTCAGTATCCGTAAGAAAGCTTTCACATTTTTGCTGACTTATAAGATTAAAATACATTCCAGGGAAAGTCATAAAATTTTTTTGTATAAAATAATTGATTTTACCTGTATCTTCCCCACATTGTGAGATTAAATCCGAGAAGTATTGGATAGTTTTAGTTAACCTTTTTTGATTCTGTGGAGCTACAATAAGTTCATCATTATTCTTAAATTTTTTTATATAACCAAAAATTTGCATAATCTTAAGACTTAAATTTTTATCATTAAAACTAAAGCATTCTGATAAATCCGATTTAAAATTTCTAGAAAAAACAGGTAAAAGCATTTTATTTTCTAACAAATCTATTATTATTGATAATTCATTAGATACAGTATCTTTCGCAAAATTATACTTTATAAAAACAGGTATAAAGAACGAAATTTTTCTTTCAAGTTTACTATAATCACTTTCGTTCACGATTTTCCTAAACTTCCCCTTCCTAATCCATTTTCTTTAAAAACTTCTTTATAAAATCTAGAATTGTCAATCAAATATTGATCAAACAAACCATCTGGGTAATCTAAGATATTTCCTTCTGAATCTAATTGAACCTCTTTAATGACTACAGTGTTCAAAGTACCGTGTTCAACAGATTTTATTTCCTCTATTTTAAAGAAATTAACTATACAATTATCCTTTCTAAATTTAAAGTACTTTGCAACATTAAAAATATGATCACTATGAGTTTCAATAAATATTTGCCGTTCTTCATTTGATATCCATCTATAAAAATACATGAGTCGTGATTGAAGACTAGGATGCAAATGAATTTCTGGGTTTTCTATTATTACTATATAATCTTTAGGTGTAGCCATTAACGCAATCAATTGGAATAATATAAACGTTATACCTGTCCCTACATGCTGAGGTTCAAACTCATATCCATCTTTTTGATAAATCAACTGCAATAATTGGGAACTCATTTGTCTTATTTCAACAGTATATCCAGTCAATTCTTGAAACCACATGTTAACAATATTTAAAAAAGCCCCATTCTCATTGGTATAATCAACATATTTTTTTCCTTGTAAACTCAGCTTAATCTGTTCTTCTGGATCGTTTTCAAAAAAATAAAGATTTTCAAATTCTGTGAAAACAGGATTATCCTTAGTAAATAAGCTCATGTTGTCTTTTATAAAAGATTTATCATCTTTTCTTTCAAATAGTAGTGATATTAATCCTGTGCCATCGGCATCAAATAGTTTCTCATTCCTATTTTTGGGATAACTATCTTGTATGCCAATCCTCTCAGCTGCTAAATATATAAGATTAAACTCATCTTCGTTAATTTTACTTGGGTTTATATCATTTATCGACAAATTAAAATCTCTATCATCAAATTTATAAATAAAATTTATTTCATTTGAACTCAGTTGTTTATTTTTTAAATTAGATATATCACCCAATTTTTTTAAATGTCCATTAAAAAAATTCACATCTCTTAACTGACCTAAAATCAATAAGCTTTCAATAAATGATGTTTTCCCACTTGAGTTTGTACCGGCTAAAACATTTAATTTCGAGCAATTAATAGTTGTTTCGACTGCATATGATTTATAATTATTTATAGTCACCGAACGTAAAACCATTTTATTCTCCTAGCTTTAAATTAATTTCTTTTATTTTTGAAGAAATAAAGTTAAGTCTCCAAATTATTCTATCTTTCTGATCTCGTAAGTATAAAATATTATCAATAAAATCATTACTTTTTAATATAGATTCATAAACCTCCAAGAATAATTTTTCATTCTCTTCAATAATTGATATATCAAATTGTGAAAGAATCAACATCCAAGTTTCAAAAATATTCATATTTACAACAGAGTAACCGGTCCGACTGAATGGTCTAGTTGATGAAATCTCAAACAATTTTAGTGCTAAGAGTAATCTAGTTTGATACAAATCAAAATATTCTTCAATTTTTTGATTTGTTTGTATATTAAGAAACTTCATCACTAAATCTAAAAAATTATCCATTCCGTCATATTGCTCTTCAAAATTATATATACCATTGAAGTCTAAATTATTCTGAACTAAGTAAAATGCAAAAAATCTAATGGCCAAATACTGATCTTTCTTTCTCTTAAGTGGCACAATCTCTAACTCCTTAGTATTAGAGATTTTATTTAATAAGTAGGTTGATTTCCCAACATTGGAAGCATTTCTTATCTCTTGTTGATTTAACGCCATCCCTCCACGATTCACTCTCATGAAAATCAAATTTTGTATACTGGGTATAAGAGTAGAATTGACTACATAACATGATAAGCTAAAATCTTCGATTTTTGTTTTGACTATTGTTTCAAGGTCATTAAAATATACCTCCTTATTCTCTTTATTCTTAGACAAAAATGAATATTCTTTCGGTAAAGATAATTCTCCATTTAAAAAATCTAATATAGCCTTCAATCGTTGCTTTCCATCAACTACTAAAAAATTACCATTTTTATCAGTAGAAAAATAAAATGTTGGTAAGGGAATACCTAAAATAATACTATCAATTAATTGACGTTGTTTTAGCTTTCCCCAAACATATTCTCGCTGAAAATTAGGCTCAAGTATCAACGCACCTACTAAATTTGAATAATCATTTTGATATTCATTTATATCATTGTCTGTTTTAACATCATTTTTATAGTCACAAAAACGGTTATATAGTTTTTTAATATCTGTTATACTTAGAGGGCGAGAAGAGACGGATATTTTTTTTTCTTGTTCAATTAAAGAGGATTTCATCAAGCTATCCTTAGCTTCGTCAAATTCAACTTGATTAGCTATTAATTTTACATGTATATCTGATATTTCTCCATAAGTATCAGAGGTAATATCTAGTTTATTAACTTTATCTATTAAATCAGAACTACCTTCATAATCAAGCTCGAGAGTATCTATTATATTATTTTCTTCATGTTCACCCCCTGTCAATAATTTAGGTACTTTATCTAAATGTTTGAAATTCTCATCGCCAATCAAAAGTTTTATGCTATGTTCATAATCAGGAAAAAGGTCACAAATAGCACTAAAGATAGAAAGCGCACCTTTTGTTGAAACACGATTAATAGCTTGATTAGGAGTTCCTTTGAGACTAGGACCAATATTAAATTCATTTGAAGTATCTGGATAATAATATAGATCTGATGGTGTTATTTCTGTAGGTAGCTTAATTAAAACTCTAGCACTTATTTCATAATTTTTAGATGAATTTTCCACATAAATATTTTCTACCTGACCAATAGCTGTCAGTCCATTTTCCCATTTCTTCCATTTCTCATTATCTCCTCCTAGGGATAGGAATAAAAAATCACCGACTTTAAGTTTTTGACTATTTGATGTTTTAGGATTGTATCGGTTCAGATTATCGATTCGAACATTATAATCAATTATTTCGGTAGTAGCATCTAAATTGTAGAGAGAGGTTGAAGTTTCTTCTTTTTTAGTTTTGATACTATAAAGATATACTTCTTTGCCTCCTATACAAAGGAAATATGAATTCTTGTCTAATTCTTTATATATCTCAGACACCTTATTTTGAAGTTCACTTAATGAAAAACCTTCATATTCCTTATAAATCTCCCAAAGATTCTTATTTGAAGTCTCTAAATTCCTTTGATAGAATCCTTTTCTACCATTATCAAAATAAGGATCAAATGAATCAGTCCATTGTCGGATTGTGTTAGCTTTAATTCCTGTTAACATTTCAAGTTCACGATATTTACTAATAATTTTTCTTCTTCTTTTATCGTCGCTATGCAATTTTGAGAAATACAAACAAATGATTTGAACCTTCTTCTTCAAATCAGTATTATCATTTCGAGTAGTCATATAACTATACTTTCTATCTAATGTAGTAGGAAACACGGCATTCAACCGTGTTTCTGTGTTTATTTCACCAACTTCTTCATCTCATCAATACGTGCTACGGTCGCGTCGTATTTAGCTTGGTAGTCGGCTTGTTTGTCGCGTTCTTTTTGGACGACTTCTGGTTTGGCATTGGCTACGAAGCGTTCGTTAGAAAGCTTCTTACCAACCATATCCAATTCTTTTTGCCATTTAGCCAGTTCCTTGTCGAGACGAGCCAGTTCTTCCTCGACATTGAGGAGGTCAGCCAGTGGCAAGTAGATTTCTGCTCCTGTGATGACGCTTGACATAGCGAGTTCAGGTGCAGGGATGGTTGACGCGATTTCCAAGTGTTCTGGATTTGTGAAGCGTTTGATGTAGTTGACATTGCTGTTAAAGAAGGCTTCCAAGTCGCTATCACTTGTCTTAACAAGGATGGTGATTGGCTTGCTTGGTGCAACGTTTACTTCTGCACGGGCATTACGAACGGCGCGGATCAAGTCTTTGAGGCTTTCCACTCCTGTATGAGCCGCGAGGTCTTCAAATGCTGGATTAACAGTTGGGTATGCTGCTGTGACGATAGATCCTTCTGAGATTTGTCCAAAGATTTCCTCTGTCACGAATGGCATGATTGGGTGGAGGAGACGAAGGATCTTGTCCAAAGTGTAAAGGAGAACAGAACGTGTGATGAATTTCTCTTCTTCGTTATCACTATAGAGGACTTCCTTGGTTAATTCAACGTACCAATCCGCAAACTCGTCCCAGATGAAGTTGTAGAGGATGTGTCCAGCCACACCAAATTCAAACTTGTCAAAGTTTTCAGTGACTTTTCCGATAGTTTCATTGAGGTTGTGGAGAATCCAGCGGTCAGTGACATTTCCAGCTTCCTTGTTGACAACTTTTTCGACATTGGCAGTTGCCTGCTCGAGAGTCAAACATTCATTGTTCATGAGGATGTAGCGAGAGATGTTCCAGATCTTGTTAATGAAGTTCCATGAAGCATCCATTTTCTCATAAGAGAAGCGCACGTCTTGCCCTGGTGCAGAACCGTTTGAAAGGAACCAACGAAGGGCATCGGCACCGTATTTCTCGATGACATCCATTGGGTCAATCCCGTTACCGAGAGATTTTGACATCTTGCGTCCTTGCTCGTCACGAATGAGACCGTGGATAAGCACGTTTTGGAATGGCTGACGACCAGTGAATTCCAAGGATTGGAAGATCATACGAGACACCCAGAAGAAGATGATGTCGTAACCTGTTACCAAGGTTGAAGTTGGGAAGTAACGTTTGAAGTCTTCTGAGTCGACATCCGGCCAGCCCATGGTAGAGAATGGCCAAAGGGCAGAACTGAACCAAGTATCCAAAACATCTTCGTCCTGAGTCCATCCGTCGCCTTTTGGAGCTTCCTCACCGACGTACATTTCACCCTCAGCATTGTACCAAGCAGGGATTTGGTGACCCCACCAGAGCTGACGAGAGATTACCCAGTCGTGGACATTTTCCATCCATTGGAGGAAGGTATCGTTGAAACGAGGTGGGTAGAAGTCAACCTTGTCCTCTGTGTCCTGGTTGGCAATGGCATTCTTAGCCAATTGGTCCATCTTGACGAACCACTGAGTTGACAAGCGTGGCTCAACTACGACACCTGTACGCTCTGAGTGACCAACACTGTGGATACGTTTTTCGATTTTAACAAGGGCACCGATTTCTTCCAACTTGGCTACGACTGCCTTACGTGCTTCAAAACGATCCATGCCGGCAAATTCGAAGGCAAGCTCGTTCATAGTTCCGTCGTCGTTCATGACGCTGACTTGTGGCAAGTTATGACGTTGACCAACTAAGAAGTCGTTTGGATCGTGGGCAGGTGTGATTTTTACGACACCAGTCCCAAACTCAGGATCTGCGTGTTCGTCCCCAACGATTGGGATTAATTTATTAGCGATTGGAAGGATGACGTTTTGACCAATCAAGTCCTTGTAGCGTGGGTCTTCTGGATTGACCGCAACGGCAACGTCCCCAAACATGGTCTCAGGACGAGTTGTCGCAACTTCAAGAGCGCGTGAGCCGTCTTCCAGCATGTAGTTCATGTGGTAGAAGGCACCTTCGACATCCTTGTGGATCACCTCGATATCAGAAAGGGCTGTGCGAGCTGCTGGGTCCCAGTTGATGATAAACTCACCACGGTAGATCCAGCCTTTCTTGTAAAGGTCCACAAAGACCTTACGAACGGCTTTTGACAAACCTTCGTCAAGAGTGAAACGCTCGCGAGAGTAGTCTACAGAGAGACCCATCTTTCCCCATTGTTCCTTGATGGTAGTGGCATATTCGTCTTTCCATTCCCAGACTTTCTCTAGGAATTTTTCACGACCGAGATCGTAACGACTAATGCCCTCACCACGCAAGCGCTCCTCAACCTTAGCCTGAGTGGCAATCCCAGCGTGGTCCATACCTGGAAGCCAAAGCGTATCAAAACCTTGCATGCGTTTTTGACGGATGATAATATCCTGCAAAGTCGTATCCCAAGCGTGACCAAGGTGGAGTTTACCAGTTACGTTTGGTGGTGGAATCACGATTGAATAAGGCTTAGCCTTTTGATCTCCTGAAGGCTTGAAAACATCCGCATCAAGCCATTTTTGGTAACGACCAGCCTCAACCTCGGCTGGATTGTATTTAGGTGAAAGTTGTTTCATTTTAATTCTCCTTCAAATTAATATACGGGTCTATCACAGATTCAAAAAAATTTTCACTCCCAATTATCGAATAGTCTATAATTTCAAACGGTACTGTAAAATCTTTAACATGATCTGTATAGAAAGAACATGGAAATAAATTTTCAAAAGTGATTACCATAGAATTAAACTTCTTTTTATAATAATCATCATAGGACTTGTGATGCTCCTCAGGAACATACCAATTTTTGAATTTTTCGTTAAATTCAGGTTTAAAATAATTAATTAATTTTGCTTCAACTAGATTGATGTGACTAGTTTCATCAGGAAAATCTAATATTTCTTCCGCAGATATTGTAGCAAACTTACCAGAATCCATAGTAGTAGCAATTTTAACTTCACTTGTTGATAACAGAAGTACTTTAATATCATATATGATTCTAGAGTCAATTATCTGCGATAAAATATTTTGAAGGGTAGAATGACTTTTCAATCTATCTTGAGCAAATCTATTAAAATCATTACCTTTTGCTTGTCCAATATATAGTATCTCAAAAGCTGGTATAAAATTTCTATTATTTAACATAATATTTGTTGCAGAATATTTTTCTGTTCCATTTATAGTTAAAAAAAGCGAATCTCTTGAAATTTCAAGTTTATTAATTTTAAGCAAGTTGCCCTTTTTATCCGCAAATCGGAAAGTATTAGAATACTTGGTTCCATCTTCACTTATAACTGTATATTTTACTTTTGTTCTATCAAAAAAACAACTCCTAACTTTTTTAAAATACCATCTAGGTACACCTAAAATAAAATATAAGTGAGGATTGAAATTTGCAGAATAATTTTTAATATCAGAAACTTGAATTAAATCATAATTATTAATAGTAACGATTGAATGACCACTAAGCATTACTTAAATCCTCCCACTCCCTCTTGAGCAGTCCATACCTCAAATCATCACAGCGATTGCCTTGAGCATCTTTGCGGTCCCTTATGCGAGCTTCGAGGGTGAATCCAAGTTTTTCTGCGACTCGTTGACTTTGGACATTGTAGCCAAAGCAAGATAGTTCTATCTTGTGAAGACCCAAATCTTTAAAACCTAGGTCAATCAAGGCACGCGTCGCTTCTGGCACATAGCCTCGACCCCAATAGTCTGGGTGCAAGGTATAGCCAATCTCAAGAACATCATCTTCATGGCGGTGATTGAAGTCAACAGAACCAATGACTTTATCGGTTCCCTTGACGACAATTCCATAGCTAGCTGGGAGATTGTCCTTTTCATTGCGCTCAGGAAGGATATGGTCTAGGTAATAAATCTCATCTTCCAAAGTCTTGACGGGCGGAAAGCCTGCTGGATAGGCGACCTCTGGGAGACTAGCGTAGGCATGGATATCCTCGGCATCAGCCACTGTGCGAACTCGCAAGACAAGTCGCTTAGTCTCTATTCGTTCTGGTAATGCTGCTCTTGTCATCCTTCTCCCTCGCTTTCCATAAAAAAATGCCCCTGCCATCTACATGACAGGGACGAATGTGTTTATCCGCGGTACCACCCAATTTCGGGCAGCGCCCGCAACTCTTGTCTTTGAAGGATATACAAAGACACTTTTATTTCATTTTTCTTCATCAGCAACCAGTTTTGACACATTTGTGGACTTCTCAGCTCCGCCACTTTCTGTAAAATGTGGGATTCAAAACACCTCTAATGGCTTTATTGTAACAAGTTTTTCACGGAAATGCAAGGCTCAAGAAAGATTACTTGAAACTGATTCCGTGTTCTTTTAATTTCTTAATCGTAGCTGGGCCGATTCCCTTCAAGGCAAGGAGTTCTTTTTCAGTCCAGTTTTTGAAGTCAGAAGCTGACTTGATGCCTTCATCATAGAAAGTCTTAGCGCGATCTACTGAGAGACCACCCAAAGTAGCTGCGAAATCTTCTACTGAATTCGCCACTTTTTGAGCTTGTTCCTTGGTCGCTTCTACTGCTTGTTCCACTTTTTTAGAGACAACTTTTCCTGCTTGGCTGGTAGATTTTTCTGCATGTTTCACGACTTTTTTGGTCTCTTCTACAACCTTGGTCACTGTAGTCGAGAATGCACCTGAACGACGAAGGCTATTTCGCAATTGTTTTTTACGTTGGAGTTTCTTTGACATGATAAAATCCTTTCAATAAAAAATCCCTGCTCTGACAAGGATTTAATAAAGATATTCTATCAAGATTTTGGCAAAAAATCAAGAAAGTATCTGTATTTTAATAGTTTCGCTCACCAAACAAGCCCTCTGGCAGATCATGAAATCCCTTGCCTGCTTTGAAGTTTTCAAACTTACCCAGCAAGAACTGGTAGGCATCCAAGCGACTTTCGTAGCGAATCATGGCATCTTTGGCACGCTCGTCCTGGTCTTCTTCGTAAACTTTTTGACTTTCCTTATGCGCCATGTCGTTGATCATGATCTGGGTATTGACCCAGGCTTCAAATTCCTTCATAAATTCTTGTTCGTAACTCATTGATTCTCCTTATTCTAATCCACGGAAGAAGTCCGTATCAATCTCTCGGTAGGGCTGGATATCCTGAACATACTCCAACACGCCTTGGAATTCCCCGTTTTCATCGTGTACCGCAGCATAGGTGATGTGGACAAACTTACCTCGCGACTCAGACTTGAACCACATTTCATACTTGTCCTTGACCCCTTCACGAAGACCTTGCATGATGGCTTTGACTTTCTCCAGATATTTTGGAGGGTGACATAACTCGACATTGCGCCCAACTTGGGACGGAGTCCGTTTGAAAATCATCTCATCAGCTGGCGTATTGTCATTGTAATACTGAAAAATATCGTCTTTATTGACAAAGGTAATCTCCATGGGAAGGTGATTGAGGATGAGGTTGGCCTGCTCGACCGAGAGATAGCCATTGCCAAAAGCCTGTTGACTATGGCGGTCCAGCACTGCTTCCTTTTCCTTAGGGGTAAAGGTAATGGTAAACTGGCCTTCTGGTGTATCGATAACTTGCTGCACTTGGCCTTCAGCCCTGTCTAGTTGCACGGGCTCCTCTGCACTCTTTTCCTCAACAAAACTCTGGCGTTCTGGCACCCATTTCTCAGACGGACGGATGATGGCGTAGCCATAGGCTTCACTCTCCTCCGCAATCTGAATCCAGTCATCCTGAGTGAAGGACTCGAGGAGAATCATGAGAAGGATGGACTCTTCCTTGAAAATCATGCTCTCAAACTCTGTCGCAAAAGCTTCAAAATCTTCTTTTACACTGCTAATCGACACTTCTGGTAGTGACTTGGCTGTCGTTAGAGCTGTTTGAAAGAGTTCTCTAATCTGGTCATCCACTCCCCACATAACTTTTGGAGGTGAATCGTGTCCATAGCGCTCCATGATAGGAAAGAAGAGTTCTTCCTTGCGCTGATAGTGGATGTCAAATTGCCCCAAAAGCCCCATTTGACGGACCAAGCCCTTGCGCATTTCTGCCAGCATTTCCTCGTCTTCCATAGACTCATAGGTATCTAACAGTCTCCGAATGCGAATCAAGGTAGCACGGAGAGCCAGATTTTCATCCTTGAAGACACGAACGGGGTGGCCAGGATGCTCAGTATCCTCTACTTCGACACCCCTAACAGCGTTTTTAAAAAGATTGGCATGGACATCACAGAGCTCCATAACATCTTCAAAAGTAACACCTGAGTCTGAGTTCATCAACTCGTGCTCCATGAGGGAAATTTCGATGGCTGACACACCTGTAAAGGTCGCATCAAAACGCTCCTGAACTGACTCAGGAGAGGCGCCATTGTGCAATTCTAACAAAATATCCCGTAGGATATGAATCCGTTCATCTGCCATTAGTCTAATCCAATCACTTCGTAGCCATTCGCTTCCAGTGTGCGAACAATCTTGTCCATAGGTGTTCCTTCGAGCTTCGAACCCTGTTTGAGCGATACCTTGCGACCGACGGTATTGCGCATCAAGGGATTGGCAAGTGGTTTAAAACCTAGCTCCACTAGAATTTCTAAGACTTCTGGATGCTTGTCCACCACTTCTGCAACGGGAATTGACACATCGATGATATTATCCATGACGACCTCCATTGTATATTCTAAAATGATTTTACTGCTTATATTATACCACAAGGAAAGAGATTAAAAAACTAGCAGTGGAGTTCCTGCTAGTTCTCTGCGACTTGAATTACGGCCTAAATAAGTTTAAAGAGCCAATCCAATATCTTAAATACTATCTTGTAAAACAGCAATTGGACTGCAAAAGAGATGATCATCCAAAAGAATTTCACAATACCAATAATCGGTTTGATAAAAAGAATAGCAAGAATTGCCCAAAAAAATTTCATTTTCTATCCTCTGGCTTGATGAGCCACCGAGCTGTATCCATTAGTTTGTCTGCAATAAAGAGTTTCCCCAGACCGACAACGGCATGGTCATCTTTCTTTATCGTTTTCATCACTTTTAAACCTTGCATCGTAAAAAAGTAATTCCCGTAAGTTTTAGCTAATATTTTTATGAGACCCATATTATCTTCCCTCGTTTAAATACATTTTCAAAATGTTGACGATAGCAGTCTTGCTGGCTATTGCTGAAAAATCGTTTTATCTCACTCTTTTCATTTCCTATAATATCATACAAGCTAAATTTTATAAAGCTTTTTAATAATGTTTAACTCTAAGGAGATTCCTCCAGCATGCTGTATAGTCATTTACCTATCAAAAAAGAGGGTTCCCCCTCCTTCTTAGTTCTTATCCAGATTGCGTAGCATCTCGTCAATCTTGTTTCCATACTCGATGGACTCGTCTTTGACGAAGGTCAAATCTGGGATTTTGTACAATTTCAAATTGCGACCAAGTTCACGTTTGATAGTACCAGTTGCTTTTTCAAGCCCGATTTGAGCTTTTTGGTTATCCGAAGCAAGGTTACTCAAAATGGTGTAGTAAACTTTGGCAACGGATAGGTCACCCAGCATCTGAACATCTGTGATGGTCACACCTTGGACACGCGGATCACGGACTTTCTTTTGCAAAATCTCATTGACTTCACGCTTGATTTCCATGCCCACACGATCCGTACGGAAATGATTTGCCATGATATTCCTTTCTCTACTTTGAACCAAAAGCTAGGCCAGCAGACCTAGCTATTTTTAAACTTATTGATTTTCAGTTCAAATTGAAACGAAGTTCAATTTGAACTCATTCGCTTCTTTCGCCGTGGTGAAAGTGATGGAACTGATTTATCAGTCCCATCACAGGGGATTTTTGAGACCCTAGGCTCAAAAATAAGCAATGAAACCATCGGTTTGCTTGCGTCCCTCCCCACCTAAGAAAGGAGCAAAAATCTTATCTCTTGATTTCTTCCATGATATAAGCTTCAATCACATCATCCATCTTGATATCATTGTAGCCCTCAATCATCAATCCACCTTCACGACCGTTCGTAACTTCTTTCACGTCGTCTTTGTAGTGTTTCAAGCTTGCAAGTTCACCATCATAGATAACAACACCATCACGAATAACACGGACTTTAGAGTCACGGGTAACTTTACCACTCGTAACCATGAATCCACCGATAGTTCCCACTTTAGAAACCTTGAAGGTTTCACGGATAACTGCTTCACCAATAACTTTTTCTTCAAATTCTGGATCAAGCATTCCTTTCATGGCTTCTTCCATCTCTTCGATGACCTTGTAGATAATGCTGTGGAGACGGATTTCTACATCATCTTCTTCTGCTTGTTGACGCGCTTGTGGTGTAGGGCGCACATTGAAACCGATGATAAAGGCATTTGAAGCTTCCGCAAGAGTCACATCAGATTCGTTGATAGCACCGACCGCTGAGTGGACGATGGTCACTTTAACACCCTCCACATCGATCTTCTGAAGTGAGGCAGAAAGGGCTTCAACAGAACCTTGTACGTCGGCCTTGATGATGACGTTAACAGACTTAAGTTCACCAGCTTTAAGCGTATCAAAGAGGTTTTCAAGGCTGACACGTTGGGTAACTTGACGTTGTTTCATAAGGGCACGTTTGGCACGTTCTTCACCTGCTGCACGCGCAGATTTTTCATCTTCGTAAACAGCAAAGTGGTCACCCGCCATTGGCGCTTCATTCAAACCTGTGATAGAAACTGGTGTTGATGGGCCTGCAACCTTAACACGACGGCCGAGGTCATTGGTCATGGCACGGACACGTCCGAAAGTATTTCCGACAACGATTGGATCTTGAACGTTCAAAGTACCTTGTTGGACAAGGAGGGTCGCAACTGCACCTTTTCCTTTATCCAAACGAGCTTCAATAACAGTACCAATGGCACGAACTGTTGGATCTGCTTTGAGTTCTTGGATTTCAGCCACAAGTAGAACCGTTTCCAAGAGTTCATCGATATTTTGGTTGAATTTAGCTGAGATTTCTACAAACTCAGAATCTCCACCCCAGGCAGTTGACATGACACCGTGTTCTGCCAATTCACCGATAACACGTTCTGGATTAGCACCTGGTTTATCAATCTTGTTGATGGCTACGATGATTGGAACGTTCGCTGCTTTTGAGTGGTTGATGGCTTCGATAGTTTGAGGCATAACCCCGTCGTCTGCCGCTACAACCAAGATGGTAATGTCGGTAACAGAGGCACCACGCGCACGCATAGATGTAAAGGCCGCGTGTCCTGGTGTATCAAGGAAGGTAATCTTCTTGCCATTTTCCACAATTTGGTAGGCACCGATATGCTGAGTGATACCACCCGCTTCACCCGTCGCAACACGAGAATTACGAAGGGTATCCAAAAGGGTTGTCTTACCATGGTCAACGTGTCCCATGATGGTTACAACTGGTGGACGCTCAACCAATTCATCTTCATTGAGGTAACCATCTTCGACAAAGAAACGTTCGATGTCTGCATTGTCCACTTCAACCTTTTGTTTGGCTTCGATACCGTAATCCACCATGAGGAGTTCGATGGTTTCTCCATCCAAAGATTGGTTTTGTGTGGCCATAATTCCCATCATGAAAAGCTTCTTAACGATTTCAGCTGGTTCACGTTTGATACGTTTTGCGATTTCCGCAACAGTCATACCATCTGTATATTCGAATTCTGTTGGCAATTCATGGAACTTGCGCTCTGTAACAGGTTTTGGAGCCTGGTTACGGTTGTTCTTGTTATTGCCTTTTTTGTTCTTCTTATTGTTATTCCAGTTACTATTTCTTTGATTTCTCACTTGATTTTGACTACTTCGATTCTTTTGTTGTTTTCTAGGACCATCTTCTTCGTGATCATAATCGTCACGTTCTTTGTCTGGTCGAGCTTGTTTTTTACGACGTGTATCCACTGGCGCTTCTTTAACTACAGGAGCTACTGTTACGGCTGGCTGCGTTTGTTCAGCTAGCTTAGCAGCTTCTTCAAAGATTTCCTCTGGCTCCTTGCGTTTATTAGCTTGAGCCAAGGCTTCTTTGGCAGCTTGCGATTGTTTGAAGCGCTCCTCGCTTGAGCGTGCGTACTCTGCATTTTGCTCTGCTTTTAGGGCTGCTGCACGGGCTTTAAAGTCAACACGTGGTCCAGCTGGTTTTGGCTGGAAGTCTTGTTGCTGACGGCGATTATTGCCACGATTCCCTTGACCTTGTGGTTTTTTCCCTTGGTCGTTAAAACGGCGATTGTCGCGGTTCCCTTGACCAGGTTTACCACCATTACGGCCGTCGTTTTTCTGACGGTTGCCGTTTTGTTGTTGGTCACGGTTGTTGCCCTTGTTTTGTTTGCGTCGCTCTGCCTGCTCTTTGGCACGCGCCTCACGCTCCGCCTTGAAGTTTCGACTTTGTGGTCTCGCTGCCACTACTTTTTCTTCCTTAGGAGCTGCGGGTGTAGCTGGTTTGCTCTCTTCCTTTGCGACAGCTGGTTTAGCTGATGCAGGCTTTTCAACTTTCTTTTCTACACTTGCTTTTGGTGCTACAGGTTTTACTTCTGCCTTAGGAGCAGGTGCAGGCTTAAAGCTCGCTACGATTTGCTCAGCAGCAGCAGCTTCCACGCTCGATGAGTGGCTTTTCACATCCAAACCTAACTCTTTTGCACGCGCTACAACTTCTTTACTTTCTTTTCCAAGTTCTTTTGCGATTTCGTACAATCTTTTCTTAGACAAATCATGTCCTCCTCTTCTATTCCATAAGAGACCTCATTTTCTTTGTAAATCCAGCATCTGTCACAGCCAAAACCTTTCTCGGTTTCCCGACTGCTATGCTTAATTCCAGTGTTGAAAACACGGTTATAACTTCTACTTGATAATAGTCACTTTTATCTTGAATCTTCTTGGTTAGATTGGGGCCAGCATCATGGGCTAGAAAGACTAGCTTGGCTTTCTGGTCTTGAATGGCCTTGACCACCAATTCCTCACCTGATATGATTCGACCTGCTCGTTGAGCAAGTCCCAAGAGATTGCTTATCTTTTGCTTATTCAAGTCCTAACTCTCTTCTTTTTACTTTGTGATCAACATAAGCGATCAACTCGTCATAAAAGCTTTCTTCCACTTCCATGTTAAAGCTACGGTTAAAGACTTTCTTCTTTTTTGCCTCTAGGGCTTCTGCATTGTCTAGCTTGATATAAGCGCCACGGCCATTGGCCTTGCCTGTCGGATCGATAAAGATCTCTCCTTCTTTGTTCTTGACAATGCGGAGCAAATCACGCTTATCAATCACTTCGTTGGATACAACAGACTTGCGCAAAGGGATTTTTCTTGTTTTCATCTTTCCCTCCTCTAGCAGCTTTTATTCTTCGATCAATTCATCCGCAGCTGCGTAATCCACTTGACCTACTTCTTCCATAGCTTCAAACTCACTGGCAGACTTGATATCGATACGGTAACCCGTCAAATGAGCTGCCAAGCGAACGTTTTGTCCACGACGACCGATGGCAAGAGAAAGCTTGTTATCAGGCACAACGACCAAGGCACGTTTGCTGTCGTTTTCATCAAAGATAACTTGGTCAACCTCTGCCGGTGCGATGGCATTGTAGATAAATTCAGCTGGATCCGCTACCCACTCGATAACGTCGATGTTTTCTTCGACAGGAATCATACGGTCACTCTTGGCATCGTAACGAGCTGGGTGGAATTTGCTGGTGATTTTCTTGATGTTAGCACCACCACGTCCAACGATTGTCCCGATAGCGTCCACGTTTGGATTGTGGCTACGAACGGCAACCTTGGTACGGTCACCTGCTTCACGAGCTACGCTCATGATTTCAACCGTTCCATCGTACACTTCTGGAATTTCTTGCTCCATCAAGCGTTTGATCATTTCTGGATGGCTACGGCTAACAAAGACGTTAACTCCACGAGGGTTGTCTTCGACTTTGTAAACATAGACTTCGATACGGTCGTGGGAAGCAAAAACTTCTCCAGGGATTTGGTCTTGTTTTGATAATTGGGCTTCGATGCTGCCAAGGTTGACGTAAATAAAGCGGTTGTCAAATCGTTCTACCGTACCAGACATGATTTCTTGTTCATGTTCCTTGTAAGTATTATAGGTGATGGCACGTGTTTGCTTGCGCATTTTTTCCATGATGGTTTGTTTAGCAGATTGAGCTGCTACACGACCAAACTCAGCTGGTGCTTCTTCAAACTTGATTTTGTCTCCAAGTTCATAGGCTGAATTGATGGCAAGAGCATCTTTCAAGCTGATTTCCAAACGGCTATCAAATACTTCATCAACAACCTCACGAACAGTGTAAACTGTAAAGTCTCCTGTTTTTTCATTGAAGTCGATGGCTACGCTGTCTGATTGACCATAGCGTCTGCGATAAGCGGAACGAAGCGACTCTACTACTGCGTCGATGATGTCTTCTTTTTTGATTCCCTTGTCTTCTTCCAAAATGCGGAAGGCCTCTAGCATTTCTTTACTCATGTTTTCTTCACTTTTGAATCCTCAAAAGCTATCCTTTCTTTTCTATAATTTTACTGCTAAACGTGCTTTTGATACTAAACTGTATGGAATTTGGACGGTTTTCTTACGTGTCTTGTCCATATACTCCATAGTCAACTCATCCCCTTCAAAGGACACTAAGGTCCCTTCAAAGACTTTTTGCTTATCGATGGCTTGGTAGAGCCCGACATGGATGTATTTCCCAACAGCTCCAGCGACAGCATCCTTGGTTTTCAAAGGACGTTCCAAGCCTGGACTGGTGATTTCTAGGAAATATTGTTCCGGGAAGGGATCAGGCTTGATGGTGTCTAGGACAGGACTGATGATTTCTGTCAAGTCTGCCGTGTCGTTCAAGGTAATTCCTTCAGGTTTATCTACAAAAATACTGAGAATCATGTCACTGCCAATCTTTCCATACTCGATATCCACGAGTTCGAAAGGCGCTTGGATGACAGGTTCTACAACTTCTCTGACTAATTCTACGATTGTTGCGATTGCGTCCACCTCCTCATAAGCAAGAGGCGAAGATATTTCCCCGCCTCTCTTTCTCATATTCTTACTATCAGTATAGCACGTTTGTCAATTTATGTAAAGCATTAGCACTCAAACAGCTGGTTTTCAAGCTATTTCTTAAAATTCTGCTTCAACTCGGTAGATCACTTGACCTTTGTTGGAGAATTTTTGCTCATATTCCGTCATGACATTGCCTTCAAAATCACTGGCATGCAAGTCCAGCCAAACACCATTGAGTTTCATCCCATACTGAGAAAAGCTCACTAGACTGTACTCAAACAAGCCACGGTTATCTGTCTTGAAATGGATTTCCCCATTCTCAGGCAAGATGCGATTGAAGGTATCCAAGAAACTCTTGTAAGTCAAACGACGTTTTTCATGGCGTTTTTTAGGCCAGGGATCTGAAAAGTTTAGGTAGAGACGATCAATCTCACCGTCTTCAAAGTAGTCAGTCAAATCTGAACCATCTACCCACAACAACTTGATATTGGGGACTCCAACTTCTAATACCTTATCCAAAGCATAACTCAATACCGACTTTTGGATGTCAATCCCGATATAGTTGATGTCAGGGTTTTGTTTGGCCATTCCTGATACGAAGGCCCCTTTTCCACTTCCAACCTCAACATGAATCGGATGATCATTTCCAAACAAGTCTCGCCATTTCCCTTTTGCTTCTAAGGGATTGAGGACCACATACTGAGGATTGGCCTCTAGTAATTCTGTCGCCCCTTTACGATTTCTAACTCTCATCTCTTCTTTCCATACTTGTCACGGAAGACACGCAAGGCATAAATCTCCCGGTTTACATTGTCTAAATCTTGATTTTCACAGTATTTGGCAATCTGATTCAAGTAAGAATACTGACCATACCAATACAATTTATCTAACACTGTTTGATTGTACTTATAGCCATAGTCTCTCAACCATTGGCGCCACTGATAATCTGGAATGTAGTGGCATAGCAAATGCGCCACATCAAACATACGATCCGTCAGGCGAACCGAATCCCAATCCACTAGATAAACGAGTCCACTCTCTGTCTCAATCCAATTACTATGGCGAAGATCCCCATGCACAATCGTTGCATGGTCTTCTCTAAAACCTGGAACCGTCTTATCTAGCTCCGCAATCACACTGTTCAAATAGTGATTCTGTTGCAAGATTTCTGGTACTTCTTGTTGCCAAGAACGTAGCAAATCAACTGGTGTTTCCATGGTATATCCCAAACGGCTCAACTGCTTCATCAAGGGACGCGAGCGGTGAAGACGGTTCAAGATATTGATAATCTGCTTGCGATTCATATCGTAAGGGGTCAAGATTTTGCCCGTCAGCCATTCCTGAGCACACATATCACTGCCATCTGGCAAACGACGAGTCCATAGTAATTGAGGAGCGATTTGTTCTCTGGCTAGGCCAGGTAGGATTGGAGAGGTGTTCATTTTTACAAAGACGCGCTTCCCATCAGGGTAGCTTCCCATATAAGCCTTGCCGCTCTTCCCAGGGATAGGGGTCAGCGTTAGCTCATTATCACCCAAGTCCATTTCTTTCCTCCGTATAAAGTTTCCTTACTATTCTACTAGTTTTTGGTCTATTCGTCAACCGCTCCACAACTGATTCTCAAAGAAATGCATCTCAATTGGCTCAGGCTATCATTATAGCTTAAAAAAGGCAAGCACCGTCTTCTGCTTACCTTTTCATGATTTTTAGAAATAAGTTAAAAGTGGCAAACTGTTGTAAAACATATGGACTAGAGTAGAAACCCATAAATTTTGGCTCTTTTTATAAGCAAAGCCCAGCAACAAGCCCCCAAGTAGATAATAGAAAAACGAAGGCACATCATAAGGTCCATGCATAAAAGAAAAGAGAGAGGAAGTCAGCACAAGCCCTAGCCAAGAATTTTCAAAAACCGCACCTTGAAGAATTCCTCTAAACATAAATTCCTCCTGGATAGGTGCCAAAACTGTGGCACTGACAATAAAGGAAAGCGAAAGTCCTTTACTCGTTTCCTCAAGGTGTTGAGCCGAGGCACCAGAAGCAACTGAGAAAAAAGCATGATAGCCTATATTTACCAGCATAGTGAGAAAAAAGATTCCAATAAAGAGCAAGAGTTGTTTCTTGCTTAAAATCCCAAAAGAAATCATATCAAACCATTTCGCATAGCCAAAACTAAGGAAAAGCAAGAGACTCTTTACAGCAATGAATGTGTACTGGTGTTGAAAATAATCTCCTTGATTGATGGAATAACCCGCTGCACCAAGGATTGCAAATACTAAAAATCCAAAAACAAGGCGTGGCACTTATTGAAAATGGCCATAAAGCTATCCTCCTCAACAAACAAACTTCCCTACAAGTCATCCTTGAGCTCTAGTCTTTCCAAAACAAACCATTTTAGTAACCAAAATCCGACAACATAGCCAGCCCCCAAAAATATAACTATAAAAGCTAGCATGGGATTTAGGAAATTAAAGACCACCGCAGACACAAAGGTTAGCACAAAAACATTAAAGGCAATGGTGTCGGAAGCCAAGACTAGAATATAGGGTGTCAACCAGTCTAAGGTTTTTGAATATGGGAAAAATAAGTGTTTATACATGATATATTCCTATACAGTATAGAGAGTATAAACTCAAAGAAATACCCAGATTAATAACTCTCTATACTAACTCAATCCTCTAATGTGGCCATAAAACTGAAGCTGCTGCCCCACCAGCTGCGCAAATCAAATAAATCTGAGGAGTTGGGAAAGGGATTGTCTGCATACAAAGCGAAATCCCCTCAACTGCACCACCTACTCCACTTAAAAATGCATCTGCAAGTTGTTTATCACCAGCTGTTATCGTTGTTAGTTTTTCATCGGATAAAATGAAGAAATTATTGACTGATTGTTCCATTCTTTTCACACTTTCTTTATTAAATTAATTTGGCTAGTAGATAAAAGATAGATTAAGGCATTAAAGATAATGAAAATATGTCCGTAAAATAAAATCAACTTCGCATCCAAACCAAGATACAGTTTGACCATCACAAAGATAAGCAAAAGGATTTGAAACCATAACGTTTTTCCAAAAATAAATTTAAAGCGATTTCGAATTTCTACTTCCTTGATTTTTACCGTTACTCCTTTATTAGCAAGAAGGAAAACTCCTACTTCGAACAAGCCACTGTAGAGAACAATCCACCCAATCGATACATTAGAGATTTGCAAAAATGTCCCTAAAAGAATATCCAAAATACTAGTCAAGAAAATAACAACAAATAATCTATATCTCATATAAATCTCCTCCTTACTACTATCTTTAAAAGTTTAACTTGCCCTCAAAGCTCCCCAAACTGCTGTACAGAACTGTGCTCCTAAAATCCCTCCAGCAAGAGTTCCCACAACTGGGATAACACTCCCCAGAGCTGCACCTCCTATTGTACAAACTCCCAATGCTTGAACAACTTCTCCAGCCCCTACTTTATCTCCACCTTCAACGCAAGCGAGCATATCAGTATCCATAATCTCAAATTGTGACATCATTTTTGTATTCATGATAAATACTCCTTTTTTATTTTTAATTTTTAATTTTTGTCCTGTTGCAACCTTGACAAGTTTAGTATATCATTGTTTTTTAAAATTTTTCATCCAAATCTTGAATTGTCATCGAAACGTCTTGAATTGCAAAAACTTCATTATAAAAGGGTGAGTATTTCGAAAATACTCACCCTTTTATACTTCATTAACCTCTACTTTTTATAATACTTCAAACCCCAAATAAGCAAAAGCATGATAAGCAAGCATAGAACCGCGCCAATATAAGCGATTAGTTGTTGGTAAGATTCTCCTGCTGTGATACCTCTATACAAACAGATAATAGACATAAAGCCTGTCAAGCCGATGAACATGAGTTGATTGGTTCTAGGACTAACCAAATCATCATCTTCAAACTCTCTTATCTTCATTTCCCTAGTGAGATAAACAGTAGCCAAAATAGAAGCTAAGTTAATAACCACTAAAAGAAATTGGAAAACCAAGGAAAAATTTAAAAATTGACGAGATAGAAATAGATAAGTAGAGACAAGCAAGGGCAACTGCCCTAGGAACAATCTCGCAAGGAAGATGATCCGTTTTTTTAAAAATATTTTTTTCATTGCTTTCTCCATTACAATTAAATGACATCTAATCATTTTCTAAAATTTGATAACTTTTGTGAAATGTTTTAGCAGAAACAACTCTATGATTGGTGATATCTATATAATCACCTGGATAACCAAGAACATACATTCCATAACCAGCGAATCCTCCTCCAACTGTTCCAACTAGACCAAACTTGATATTCGTTGCGAGAGAAGTGTTGAGACCTGCCATTAGAATGCGCACATGATTATCCAACCAAACCATATAATTTTTTTGAAAAGCTTCCTCTACCCAACTTGGTTTAGGAGTTGCTTGACCAATTTCCCAAACATCAACAATTTGATTCCCATATTTTGCCTTCATAGCTTCAATCCTTTTTAAATACCATTACATGAGTTTGGAGTTCCCCCTATACCATAAGGACCACATGGTTTTGAAAAATGTATAATAGGCCACTTACCATTTAATTGATCCAAAGTTGGAGAAGGTGCTAGCCCACCCAATAAACCAGCAATCATATCTCCCCAACCTCCGAAACCTCCTTCAACTTTCGCAAGCATATCAGTATCCATAATCTCAAATTGTGACATCATTTTTGTATTCATGACAAATACTCCTTTTTTATTTTTAATTTTTGTCCTGTTGCAACCTTGACAAGTTTAGCATATCATTGTTTGTTAAAGTTTTTCATCCAAATCTTGAATTGTCATCGAAACGTCTTGAATTAGCTTTTCATTTGAAACCACCTCTAAATTTTTTAAAAAAAGATAATTTCTAATCACTTTTTTACCATTCAGGAAGTTTCAATGACAATTCAAGATTTTATAAAATATGAACTTAGTATCATGGTATAATAAATTCATATTCTATATGAAAGGATTTGCCAATGACTTCTTATAAACGTACATTTGTTCCTCAAATAGATGCTAGAGACTGTGGTGTCGCTGCCTTAGCCTCGATTGCCAAATTCTATGGTTCAGATTTTTCTCTAGCTCACTTGAGAGAACTTGCAAAGACCAATAAAGAAGGGACGACTGCTCTTGGCATTGTAAAAGCCGCTGATGAAATGGGCTTTGAAACAAGGCCTGTTCAAGCAGATAAAACGCTCTTTGACATGAGCGATGTCCCCTATCCATTTATCGTTCACGTTAACAAAGAAGGGAAACTCCAACATTACTATGTTGTCTATCAAACAAAGAAAGACTATCTGATTATTGGTGATCCTGATCCTTCTGTAAAAATCACCAAAATGTCAAAAGAACGCTTTTTCTCTGAATGGACTGGAGTAGCTATTTTTCTAGCTCCCAAACCCAGCTATCAACCCCATAAAGATAAAAAGAATGGTCTACTGAGCTTCCTCCCTCTGATTTTCAAACAAAAATCTCTCATTGCTTACATTGTTCTCTCAAGCTTATTAGTCACTATTATCAATATCGGTGGTTCTTATTATCTCCAAGGAATCTTAGATGAATACATCCCAAATCAGATGAAATCAACTTTAGGAATTATCTCAATTGGTCTAATTATCACCTATATCCTCCAACAAGCCATGAGCTTCTCCAGAGATTATCTCCTAACTGTTCTGAGTCAGAGATTAAGCATTGATGTAATTTTGGCCTATATTCGTCATATCTTTGAACTTCCTATGTCTTTCTTTACGACACGTCGTACAGGAGAAATCATTTCACGCTTCACAGATGCCAACTCTATTATAGATGCCTTAGCTTCTACCATTCTCTCTCTTTTTCTTGATGTTTCCATTCTGATTCTTGTAGGGAGCGTCTTACTGGCACAAAACCCTAATCTCTTCCTTCTTTCTCTTATTTCCGTTCCTATATACATGTTCATCATCTTTTCTTTTATGAAACCTTTTGAAAAAATGAACCACGATGTCATGCAAAGCAATTCTATGGTTAGTTCTGCCATTATCGAAGATATCAACGGGATCGAAACCATCAAGTCACTCACAAGTGAAGAAAATCGCTACCAAAATATTGACAGTGAATTTGTCGATTATTTGGAAAAATCCTTTAAACTTACTAAATATTCTATTTTACAAACTAATTTAAAGCAAGGAACAAAGTTAGTTCTTAATATCTTTATCCTATGGTTTGGTGCTCAATTAGTCATGTCGAGTAAGATTTCTATCGGTCAGCTGATTACCTTTAATACACTTCTTTCTTACTTTACAACTCCTATGGAAAATATTATCAACCTACAAACTAAACTCCAATCTGCGAAGGTTGCTAATAACCGCTTGAACGAGGTCTATTTAGTCGAATCTGAATTTCAAGTTCAAGAAAATCCTGTTCATTCAAATTTTTTGATGGGCGATATTGAATTTGATGACCTTTCTTATAAGTATGGTTTTGGACGAGATACCTTAACGGATATTAATCTAACGATTAAACAAGGAGATAAGGTTAGCCTGGTTGGAGTTAGTGGTTCTGGTAAAACAACTCTAGCCAAAATGATTGTCAATTTCTTTGACCCTTACAAAGGACAGATTACCATCAATCATCAGGATATTAAAAATATTGATAAAAAAATCTTGCGACGTCATATTAATTACCTGCCCCAACAAGCCTATATCTTTAATGGCTCTATCTTGGAAAACTTGACCTTGGGCGGTAATAATATGATTAGCCAAGAAGATATTCTAAAAGCTTGCGAATTAGCTGAAATCCGTCAAGATATTGAAAGAATGCCTATGGGCTATCAAACTCAGCTCTCTGATGGAGCTGGTTTATCAGGAGGACAAAAGCAACGAATCGCTCTCGCTCGTGCTCTCCTAACTAAAGCTCCTGTTTTAATACTAGATGAAGCTACTAGCGGTCTTGATGTCTTGACCGAGAAAAAGGTTATAGATAATCTTATGTCCCTAACTGATAAAACCATTCTTTTTGTAGCCCATCGTCTCAGTATAGCCGAACGAACCAACCGTGTCATTGTTCTTGACCAGGGTAAAATCATTGAAGTTGGGAGTCATAAAGAGTTAATACAGGCGCAAGGCTTCTACCATCATCTGTTCAATAAATAAGGAGAATGTTATGAATCCTAATCTTTTTAGAAGCGTCGAGTTTTATCAGAGACGTTACCATAACTATGCGACAGTATTAATCATACCACTTTCATTACTGTTTACTTTCATCTTGATTTTCTCCCTTGTTGCCACAAAAGAAATTACTGTTACTTCCCAAGGAGAAATCACCCCTACAAGTGTCATTGCATCCATTCAGTCAACAAGTGACAATCCTATCCTTGCTAATCATTTAGTGGCAAATCAAGTAGTTGAAAAAGGAGACTTACTCATCAAATACTCTGAAACAATGGAAGAAAGTCAGAAAACTGCCTTAGAAACTCAATTACAAAGACTTGAGAAGCAAAAAGAAGGACTTGGAATTTTGAAACAAAGCTTAGAAAAAGCGACTGATCTTTTTTCTGGCGAGGATGAGTTTGGCTACCATAATACCTTTATGAATTTTACTAAACAATCCCATGATATTGAACTGGGTATCACAAAGACTAACACTGAGGTTTCAAATCAAGCTAATCTTGCCAATAGCAGTTCATCAGCCATCGAACAAGAAATTACAAAAGTGCAACAACAAATTGGAGAATATCAGGAGCTGAGAGATGCTATCATAAATAAAAGGGCACGCTTACCAACCAGCAATCCACACCAGTCAATTTTGAATCGTTATCTTGTAGCCTCACAAGGACAAACACAGGGAACTGCAGAGGAGCCATTTTTATCTCAAATCAATCAAAGTATTGCAAATCTTGAATCATCTATCGCAAGCCTCAAAATTCAGCAAGCTGGTATCGGAAGTGTAGCAACTTATGATAATAGTTTAGAAACCAAAATTGAAGTACTCCGCACTCAGTTTTTACAAACAGCTTCTCAGCAACAACTAACCGTGGAGAATCAATTAACAGAATTAAAAGTACAACTAGATCAAGCGACACAGCGTTTGGAAAACAATACCTTAACCGCTCCAAGTAAAGGTATCATTCATCTGAACAGCGAATTTGAAGGTAAAAATAGAATTCCAACTGGTACAGAAATTGCTCAAATATTCCCTATTATAACAGATACAAGAGAAGTACTAATCACTTACTACGTATCATCTGACCATCTCCCCTTACTAGATAAAGGACAAACTGTAAGATTAAAACTTGAGAAGATTGGAAATCACGGCATTACCATCATCGGTCAACTTCAGAGCATTGATCAAACTCCCACCAGAACAGAGCAAGGCAATCTCTTTAAATTAACCGCTCTTGCAAAACTATCTAATGAGGATAGTAAACTCATCCAATATGGCCTACAAGGTCGCGTCACTAGTGTAACTGCAAAGAAAACATATTTTGATTATTTCAAAGATAAAATTTTAACACATTCTGATTAATTTTCAGATAACACTCTAGAACTATTTATTATCTTATCAAAAAGGAGAATCGTAACATGGATAAGAATCAAAACCTAACTTCATTTCAAGAACTAACAACTACTGAACTCAACCAGATTACAGGTGGAGGATGGTGGGAAAATTTCTTATATAGCGTTAATAGATATTCTCATAACATCACACAAGGACTTCATCAGCCAATACAACTATAAAAAAATAAGATCGAGATACAAGAACTCTCGGTCTTATTTTCATCATTCTGTATGCATCATAGTAAGTATCTGACGAAAGACTTGATTTTGACAGATAGTATTGAGACTAGCATTGGGATAACTTTCCACTATCTTCATAACGGTATAAAGACCAACTCCTCTCTCCTCCCCTTTAGAACTAACTCCAAAAGAGAAGATTTCAGAAACATCTATGTCCTCTTCTTTGATGGAGTTTTCAATGATAAAGGTCTCCTGTGCCCCATTTTTAAAAAGGGCGATTGAAACATGAGGTTGACTGGCCTCTTCACTAGCTTCAATAGCATTGTCACAAAGGATAGACACAATGGTTAGAAAATCAAGTAGACTCATCCCCTCAACTTGAATCTCCTCAGGAACTTCGACATTAAAGACAATATCCTTTTCTCTGACTTTTATAAATTTTCCTGCGAGGAGACTTTTGAGGGCACGATCCCGAATATTCACCAATCTACCAAGGTCATATTTGTTGTCCTGCAATTTTTCACTAGAATCCTTCAAGACGGAGTCGTAGATCTCTTTTATCTGCTCCATATCCTCCTCTTCAATACCTAGGCGTAAGCTGGTCAAGAGGTTGGTATAATCATGACGAAAGCTCCGAACTTCCTTATAAAGTTCCTCTATATGCCGACTATACCGTTCAATATCTCTATAGCGCAAGGTCTGCTCTTGGTTCAGTTTCTCCTGAAGTTTTTCCTTCAAATAGGTATCCAGCTTCTTGATAACCCCCATAAAAAAGAGCATGTAAAACACTAGGATCAGATGGCGAACAATCTTTGATTGAATGCTTTGTTCATATTCAAAGAAAGACAGAGTTTCCATAACTAGATAGTAGGTTCCCATTATCCAGTTAATTTTAGTCAGAGACTTTTGAAAACCTTTATCTAGAATCTCCCTTCTCAAACTAGTAAAATCATAGTCCAACCATTTCAAAAAGACTAGAGAAATGAAGAAATTGAAAATCATTATACATAACCAAATAAATGAATAACTGTCATATACTTGCCCTTGTCCCAAAAATGGAAGAACAAAATAAGAAACACCTCTATAAAAGAGATTCACCAATATCATTGGAAAGAGACCATAAAAGAAAAGGAGTTTTTTAGGAAGCCCTCTTAACAATAAGAAAGATAACCCTATGCCAAACAAAGGTTCTATAAAATATGACAAATATTCACTCACAGCTAAAAATTGAAAAGTCGCAAAAATGGCCCCTAGGAGAAATTTCAGAAGAAAGGCCTTAAAAATCCTCTCGAAAGTAAGATCAATTCCATCTACCTTAAAGAAAATGACAATTTCTAGCCCATTAGTAATAAGTGTATACAATAATATCCAAGCAATATTCATAAATTCTCCTAGCTCAATGCAAATTATTGATAGCCTCAGAAACTTCCCTAACCTTATAACGCGCGATTAGACAACTTCCACCATTGGGAAAGAAAAGCAGTTTTTCTTTCTTATCCAAATGCACCACATTTGCAGGATTGATGAGAAAAGAACGATGACACTGCAAGAGACGAGGCTCCTGCTTGAGAACCTCCTCTAGGCTCGCCGTAAATTCCAGTCTATCCGTCTTGGTATAGAGAATAACACGATGGGCTCTAGGAGACGTTTCGAGATAGTAAACCTCTTTAAAAGGATACTGGAATTGAGCAAATTTTGATTTAAAGTAAAAGCAATCTTCCGCCAGGCTTTTGCTGTCTTGACTATCGGCATAGAGAAGAGCTGTCTCGATACGAGACTCAAACTCCTCCGCCGACAAGGACTTATCAATGTAGTCCAAAGCAGACACTTGGCAGCGAAAGGACAGGGGCATAAACTCCGAGTGAGTCGTCACAAAGACGATCAGGGCATAAGGATCTCGATCCCGAATCTTTCTTGCCACTTCTAGGCCTTTCATCTCCTCATTTCGAATCTCAATGTCCAAAAAGAATAGCTGATGTGCTCCCTTCTCATGCATCTCTGCCAGAAGTTGGTCTGGCTTGCCAAAGACTTCAAAAGAGCTGGGAATGATATGATGTTCTTTCAAGAGTTTCTCAATCGTCGTTTCAATCCTAGTCTGTTGGGAGAAATCATCTTCTAAAACAAATATTCTCATCTTCTTACTCTCCTTGTTTCAACCATCTTTGGCGAATATCTCTATAGCGACGTCTGGCATACTGAACAGCATATCGACCTTCTTCTCCAAGAAAAAGAGTCTTTCTTTGGATATCCATGGATTTTAGCCGTTCAAGGTTAACCAGACAATTTCGATGACATCTCGTCAAGGTTTCTCCATATTGTTTCTCAAGATTGCTTAAATTTTGAAATAGATCAAAGCTAGCGTTTTCTGTAACAATCTGCACGGTATGGGCTTTGCTTGGATGCGTTTGGATATAGTAGATATCCTCTATGTTTAATTTGAAAATTTCTTTCTCTTTTTGGATGATAATGTAGTTCATGGATAAAACCTCCTAAAAAGAGGATAGCATAAATCTAGAAACTATTTTTCACCAAATCCTAAACGGTTCTCAAAAATTCCTAAAGTGTCGAATCATTCGCAAAATGGCTATGATAATCTTACAATTATTTTATCATAAAATCCTGCAATAACCATTCAGGAAATTTCAATGACAATTAAAGATTTGAAGATAAAAAAAGAATTAAAAGTGATAAGCTATGATTATAGAAAGACAATCACTTGAAACAGCTTTAGAACCATCACAAAGGAGGCATTCTCATGACAGATACAGACCCTATTAAAAGAGCTCATACTTTGATTACTGACTTAAACAAAGCCTACCAAGTCTGCAAACAGGCAACAGCTGACGATGTCCGCTTTCAGGAGCAGCTGGACAATATCCTTGACTTTCTCTCTAAAACTGAGACAGTGGATAATCGATTCTTGATTGAACTGGAAAAATTTTACCAGACTTCCAGTCTTCTCATGGGACTCAGCGCTCTCAATCCAGATGCTCCTACTCGCGCCGCTTGGCGGGCCTATGACCGTTTCCACTTTGACCAAGTCAAAACCAAGCTAAGTCTCTACGGACCAACTATTATCTTGTAGAAAATAAAAGAAGCTGAGACAGACTGAACTCAACTTCTTTTTGTATTGTTTAAGCAATGTTAGTCTTGCATCTGACGTTTTACCTGATAAGGCAAATACAAGACTTGTAAAACCAGTCCAGCTCCAAGCAGGGCTAGAAGGGCTAGTTTTTCTTGGAGGGTAATCAAACCAACTATCAGTTGAACTAATAAAACAAAACCTGTCAATCCTCGGATAACTGCCTGTAGTCCTTTCTCTTTCTCCCCTTTTTCTAATGGAAAGAGCTGGGTCAAGTATTGGTAGTCAAAGGCGTGATAGAGGGCTAGCAATTGGAAGAGCAAGAGGTAGTTAAATAGAACCACCACTGCTGTCGCTATCCAAGCTTGCTCGATAAAGACTAGAGCTAGCAAGGATAGGAGCAAGAGGCGCAAACTGAGAGCAAAGAGATCTCCATTTCGCAGGTAAGAACGAAGGTAGAGGTTTTGCCAGATCTTGCCAGGTACCTTTTGAACAGCCTTTAGGATAAAGTCCAGATAGGCCCGACGCTTGACACTATTTGAAACGCCCTTGACCTGAGTAAAGAGAGCAAAGAAACGAAGCAAGACTTGCTTGCGCTTGCTTTCTTGGGCAATCACATAGTCCCAGTCCAGTCCAGTTTCAGTGAAAAATTTGCTGGCTTTTTGACGAAAGACTAGGTATTTCCCAGCTCCTAATAAAAGCACATAGGCAAGAAAGACTGGCAAGCCATAGCCCATGGCTAAAAATAAGGGCGCAAATAAAAGCAAGAAAAGGGTTTGGACAAAGAGCCAAAAGACCAGTGAGCGTACCGTCTGCTCTTTGAGATGGGACTTAACCTCTTCTTCACTGACTAAGAGAAAGAGCTTGTCAGGTGCCTCCATACAAGTGGCAATCCCTCCCCAAGCCAAAAGCAAGGTAGATACAATTCCCAAAAACAAGAGGATGGGCCAATGATTTTCAGGAAAATCTTGCAAGAGTTGACTGTACTGGTAGGCTAAAAAACCGATGAGAACCAGCAGGAATAAGACAAAGTGGTCATTGAGAACATAACGCAGATAACCGACACACTCCTTACGAAAAGCCTGCTTTCTCCTTAAAAACAAGTCTTTCATAGGTCCCCCTCTTTAGTTAGAGCCAAGTAAATGTCGTTCAAGCTAGCCTCGGGCATATCAAAAGCCTCGCGGAGTTGCTGGAGGTTCCCCTGAGCCCGCACCTCTCCCTTGTGGAGGATAACAAAGGCGTCACACATCTTTTCCGCCGAATCCAGCACATGGGTACTCATGAGGATGGACTTGCCTTTTTGCTTTTCTACTTCCAAAAGCTGAATCAAGTCAGAAATGGCCAGCGGATCGAGCCCAAGGAAAGGCTCATCAACGATGAAAAGACTCGGATCTACGACAAAAGCACAGATAATCATGACCTTCTGCTTCATCCCTTTGGAGAAATGAACAGGAAACCAGTCTAATTTTTGATCCAGACGAAACATCTTTAGCAAAGGTTCTACTCGCTCAAAAGCGACTTTTTGCTCAATACCATAGGCCATGGCAACCGTCTCGATATGCTCTCTGAGGGTCAATTCCTCATACAAGCTAGGCGTTTCTGGGATGTAGCCAATCTGTTTGCGGTAGTTGGTCGCATCCTCTCGCAGGGTCAAACCATTAATCTTAATTTCCCCACTATAAGGCGTCAAAAGACCGATAATCTCATTGATAGTCGTTGATTTTCCAGCACCGTTAAGACCAATCAAACCAACCAACTGCCCACTTTCAACTGTAAAGGACACATCTTTCAAGACAGGGACGTGAACATAGCCTCCTGTCAGGTTTTTAATTTCTAACATATTTTCTCCGAATCTGGTATAATGTAGCTATATTATATCAAAATTCAATACAGTAGAGGTGGATTTTATGTCAGATTGCATTTTTTGTAAGATCATCGCAGGGGAGATTCCTGCTTCAAAAGTATACGAGGATGAGCAAGTTCTTGCCTTTCTTGATATCTCTCAAGTAACGCCTGGACACACGTTAGTCGTACCAAAAGAACATTATCGCAATCTTTTGGAGATGGATGCAGCAAGTGCCAGCCAACTCTTTGCCCAAGTGCCACTAGTAGCTCAAAAAGTTATGAAAGCTACCAAAGCTGCTGGTATGAATATCATCGCCAACTGCGAGGAAGTCGCGGGTCAAACGGTCTTTCATACACACGTGCACCTCGTACCTCGCTACAGTGCAGAAGATGACCTTAAGATTGACTTTATCGCCCACGAACCAGACTTTGACAAACTCGCCCAAGTCGCTGAAACCATTAAAAATGCTTAAGGAGTTGCCATGAAACTATCCAATCTATTGCTATTTGCAGGAGCTGCAGCTGGAAGTTATTTTGTCGTGAAAAATCGCCAAGCCATTCAGGATGAAGTGCTAGATACAACTGACCGCGTCGAAGCTATCAAAGATGATTTGGATATCATCCAAAACAGCCTACAAATCATCGACCAACAAAAATCCCTTATCAAGGAATACCAAAAAGATTTAACCTATAAATTCAAAGTCTTGGAAAAGGATTTTCAAACTAGAATGGCGGTCCTCCAAGAAGAAAAACAAGAATAAGAGAGCCTCCAAGTTTCCTTAAATCCTTTTTGGGTTACTAGATTCGAACAGAAAAGGGAGGGAATGAAAGTGAAACAGTTTTTAAAAGTTCTAGCGAAGGTCATCGCGATCCCTTGTGGCTGTCTCTGCCTTCTGACGGCTCTAGCATTTCTACTACTGATGAATCTTTTCAAGGCCTCACCGAGTGACATCCAAAAAGGAAATGAATCCTTAAAACAAATATTTATCTCTCTTGACATGCCTCCTGAGAAAGTAGAATCAAATGGAAGGTATCAATTCGAGGGTGGAGGCTTAAATTTCTATGTTACTTTCTCAGATGAGGTTATCAATAGTCACCCCGTCCTAAAAGAAAGTCCAAAACTCACCAAAAACCGACTGGAAGTCTATGTCCTACAGGCAGGGGATATTTCATACTATAAGGTAGGAGACAACTTGTTCAATCATGGTTTAATACAATTTTTAGAAAAGGAAAGTGAGAAGTATTTCCAAGAAAAAGGAAAGAAATCAAATTCTTCTTACACAATTCTAAATTGGAAAGATCAGGAAAATCTTAAAAAGGGAATTGCATTCTATGAAAAAGCTTTGACCTTAGTGGATATTCAAGATAACTCGGCAATCAAACACATTGATACTATTACCATTAAGCCTGGCAAGGAAGCGGAAATCAAGCAACTCATTCAGGAGATGGATGCAGCTGGCTTGCTCACTCAAAAGTATAAATAGTAGACTAACTGGAGAATGATTTCTCGATACTAAATTTCCCAAGATTATACAAAAAAAGAGCCAATCGGCTCTTTTTACTTTATTCTCCTTCAAAGGCATCTTTTATATGGTCAAAGAAGCCTTTTTTCTTTGGATTGACTTTCAAGTCACCTGCAGCTGCGAATTCCTTCAAAGCTGCTTTTTGGCGGTCGTTTAAGCCTGTCGGAGTCACGACATTGACTGTAACATATTGATCACCAACGGCACCTCCACGAAGGCTCGGTGCTCCCTTGCCACGTAGACGGAATTTCTTGCCTGTCTGAGTTCCTTCTGGGATGACCAATTCAACATCGCCATGCACGGTTGGAATTTCCACAGTATCTCCAAGGGCTGCTTGGACAAAGTTGAGGTTCAGATTGTAGAAGATAGTCGTTCCTTCACGTTCAAACTTATCACTAGCTTCAACTGAAACCACCACGTACAAGTCTCCGTAAGGTCCACCGTTAAAGCCTGCTTCACCTTGACCCGCTAGGCGGATTTGTTGACCTGTTTCCACACCAGCAGGAATCTTCACATGTACGCTATGAGCTTGTTTTTCATGGCCTGTTCCGTGACAAGTTGTACATGGATCTTTGATTTCCTTTCCGCGACCATGACAGACATCACAGGTTACTTGGCGACGCATCATACCAAGAGGAGTCTGCGTATCGACGTTAATGACACCAGCACCATGACAGCGTCCACATGTGACTGGACTTGTCCCTGGCTTAGCACCAGATCCATTACATGTACGACAGCTGGCTTCACGGTTGTACTTAACTTCCTTTTCTGTTCCGAAGATAGCTTCTTCAAAGGTCAAGTTCACACGATACTGGAGATCATCCCCTTGACGAGGAGCGTTTGGATTGCGCGAAGCTCCGCCTCCACCGAAGAAACTTGAGAAAATATCCTCAAAACCACCGAAGCCACTTGCTCCGTCAAAGCCACCGAAACCGCCAGCACCACCAAAGCCACCGTTGGCACCCGCAGCCCCATATTGGTCGTAGGCTGCACGCTTTTGGTCGTCACTCAAAGTCTCATAGGCTTCTTGAACTTCCTTGTATTTTTCCTCAGCACCAGGCTCCTTGTTGATATCTGGGTGATATTTTTTAGAAAGCTTACGATAAGCCTTTTTGATCTCGTCTGCCGAAGCGTTTTTTGACACCCCCAGACGATCATAAAATTCAGTATTGTTCATACAAGATACCAAGACCGTAAAATTCGACTGAAAAATAGGAAATCTGACGCTGGAGCGATGCTCCTAGACAGATTTCTCTTTTTTCCAAGAATTTAGGTCGGGTTCAATTCCTTTCTTTTATATTGAATCAGAATTTCTGGAACCCATGTTCAGTTACGAACACCCTTATTCCTTTCTATAGTTTATAAGTAAATCATTAGAGTGTATTTTCTATACTCTGCTTCACTTCATCAAACTCTTTATCCGATAGAGTAAAAATCAAGTCCTCTTCTGAATATTCGTTCTGTTCTTTAAAATAGTTGTCAGTATTTTCTGCCAAACCTAGACCAAGTATCACTTTTCTTGCAAACTCTTGATGTGCAAAGCCAATAGCAGTAATGATATTTTTATCTTGCAGGACAGCTTTTGCTTTGAAATTTTCCTGAGGAAGAAATTCAAAATAGTCAAAGAAGTTTTGCCAAATCCCACCAGTAAATTTCGTGTCATTCAACAAGCCAGCTTTCGCTAACAAAATGGGCGCAGAAGAAATTGCTGTAATTAAGATATCCTGCTCACCGAGTTCTCTCAAAAAAGAATTTAATTTTTCATCCTGTAGAGCAGGCCCTATATTTACCATTCCTGGTAAAATGATACAAGAATACTCTTCTATACAGATTTGATCCAATGTTTTTGTAGGTTGACAAGGTAAGCCATCCTCAGATATAACTATCGAATAATCTGAAGCAACATAATCAATCGTGATGTCAAAAGGCAGAGCTAAAGTACTTGTTAAAGCGGTTATCTCATAAAGAGAAAAATTAGGATAAATGATACAAAGTACTTTTTTCATACGCAACATCCTCTATTTTACCGAAAAACAGAGGCTGGGTTGCAACCTCTGGATTTCTTCTTATCATTACGACGTTCGAGTTTTAAAAATCAAACTAGTAATGCTAAATCGAGCACTCCCTAACCTCTTGGTGAAAAAGACAAATCTTCCTAGAAACTAAAGTTTCTGCGTCAGATTTCCTATTTTCACTGTGAGGTTTTAAAGGGCTTTGCATCTTATTTTTCCGTAAACTCTCCGTCTACGACGTCATCGTCAGCCTTGCTTGAGCTTGCATTTTCAGCGCCTTGACTTTCTGTGTGTGCATGTTGTGATGCAGCTTGTTCATAGAGTTTCACTGCAAGGGCTTGAGCTTTTTCGTTCAATGTTTCGAGTTTTGCCTTCATATCATCCAAGTTGTTGTCTTCTTGCGCTTTCTTAAGGTCATCAAGGGCAGCTTGTGCAGCATCGCGTTCTGCGTCAAAGCCTTTACCTTCAGTTTCCTTGATTGTCTTTTCAGTCGCAAAGATGGCTTGGTCAACTTCGTTACGAAGATCTACTTCTTCCTTACGTTTCTTATCTGCTTCAGCGTTTGCTTCTGCATCTTTCATCATGCGGTCGATTTCTTCATCAGTCAAACCTGAGTTTGATTGGATAACAATAGTTTGTTCTTTTTGAGTTCCAAGATCTTTTGCCTTAACAGATACGATACCGTTCTTGTCGATGTCAAATGTTACTTCGATTTGTGGGATACCACGAGGTGCAGCTGGGATATCAGTCAATTGGAAGCGTCCAAGAGTCTTGTTATCTGCTGCCATTGGGCGTTCACCTTGAAGAACGTGGATATCAACGGCTGGTTGGTTGTCTGCTGCAGTTGAGAAGACTTGTGATTTGGATGTTGGAATCGTTGTGTTGCGGTCGATCAGTTTTGTGAAGACGCCACCCATTGTTTCGATACCAAGTGACAACGGTGTTACGTCAAGAAGGACAACGTCTTTGACATCACCAGTAATGACACCACCTTGGATCGCAGCACCCATAGCAACAACTTCATCAGGGTTTACTGATTTATTTGGTTCTTTACCAGTTTCAGCCTTAACAGCTTCTACAACGGCTGGGATACGAGTTGAACCACCAACAAGGATAACTTCGTCGATTTCTGACAAGCTCAAACCTGCATCTGAAAGGGCTTGACGAACTGGGACTTTTGTACGTTCTACAAGGTCACGAGTCAAGTCATCGAATTTCGCACGAGTCAAAGTCATTTCCAAGTGAAGAGGTCCAGCTTCACCAGCAGTGATGAATGGCAAGCTGATTTGAGTTGAAGTTACACCAGAAAGGTCTTTCTTCGCTTTTTCAGCCGCATCTTTCAAACGTTGAAGAGCCATCTTGTCAGTAGACAAGTCAATACCATTTTCTTTCTTGAATTCTGCAATCATGTGATTGATGATTTTTTGGTCAAAGTCGTCACCACCGAGTTTGTTATCCCCTGCAGTCGCCAATACATCGAAGACACCGTCACCCAATTCAAGGATAGATACGTCGAATGTACCACCACCAAGGTCAAATACCAAGATTTTTTCTTCTTTGTCAGTCTTGTCCAAACCATAAGCAAGAGCTGCTGCAGTTGGTTCGTTGACAATACGTTCTACTTCAAGACCAGCGATTTTACCAGCGTCTTTTGTAGCTTGGCGTTGTGCATCATTGAAGTAAGCAGGTACTGTGATAACAGCTTTAGTTACTTTTTCACCAAGGTAATCTTCAGCGTAACCTTTCAAGTATTGAAGGATCATAGCTGAGATTTCTTGTGGAGTATATTCTTTTCCGTTAGCAGAAACTTTTTCAGAAGTTCCCATCTTAGATTTGATAGAGATAACTGTATCTGGGTTTGTAACTGCTTGACGTTTTGCGGCATCACCAACGATGATTTCACCGTTTTTGAATGAAACTACAGATGGAGTTGTGCGGTTTCCTTCTGGATTTGCGATGATTTTGCTTTCAGTTCCTTCAAGAACTGCTACTGCTGAGTTTGTTGTACCTAAGTCAATACCGATAATTTTAGACATGTGTTTTTCTCCTTAAATTTTATATTCTATTTTTCTTTTTGATACTCTTCTTAGATGGCGGCGCTGTCAGAGCTTGACTTCGTCAATCTCTTTGACTAAACTTTGAGCCTAAGGTCTTAAAGTTTGCGTAAATAACGCCACGGCGAAGAGTATCGCCTTTGGTTCGCTTCGCTCACTATTGCAAAGCTGAACTACTTTTTTATCTTTCTTTCATAGTTTATTGTCATTTCGGACAAAATTTTTAAACTCTATTGCCTAGTTATAGACTACCACCATGGCTGGGCGTAGAATGCGGTCATGGAGTTTGTAGCCTTTTTGAAAGACTTGGGCGATGGTATCTGCTGGATGTTCATCGTCTGCTGGGAGAGTTTGGATGGCCATGTGATAGTTATGGTCAAATTCGCCGTCAGCTGCGATTTCTTCGATTCCTTCTTCTTTCAAAGCGTGAATCAAGCTCTCTTGCACCATCTCCAATCCTTTTTTGACGTCGTCTGTCAAACCTTCAACTGCTAGTGCACGTTCTAAGTTGTCAAGCGACGGTAAGATTGCTTTTGCTAGGTCCTGGCTACGGTAACGTTGCAAGTTTTGACGCTCTTCATTCGCACGACGTTGAATATTCTGCATTTCTGCATGAGCGCGAAGGTATTTGTTTTCGAACTCATCCGCACGTTCATTTGCCAAGTCCAACTCAGACTTCTCAGGAGTTGTTTCCACAACTTCCTCTTCTTTCATTTCTTCGATTTTTTTATCTTGGGCCATTTTCGCCTCCTTTAATAATTACAATTTTAATTTACTTCGTAATGATTACTGCTGAGATAGCGATAAAAATCTGTCAACTTCATGGTCAAAACACGATTGACCACATTGACTTGGTTGACCAATTGCTGGTAATCCAGGTTGACTGGACCGATAATCGCTAGAATTCCAAAACCTCGATAAGGAATGAGGAATTTACTGCTAATCACCGCCAAGTTTGCTAGACAAGACTCCTGACTGTCCGCAACACGGACATTTTGCATCTGATCTTCATGCAGACCCTCACGAATCTCCAAAGCCACCTTTTGCGGTTGGTCAAAGAACTGATAGGCCGCTAGATTGGCAAAATTCAAGAGATTGACCTTGCCCGACACTACAATGTTTTCGTTGAACATTTCTTTAAAAATGTGTTCAAAGAGATCCATGACATTGTCTGTTGTTGTAAAGTAACGCTGGATAATCTGTGGGATCTCCGTCCGAATCTTGTAGTGAATATCTAGAACAGTGTGTTCCAAGAAACGTTCCTGAATGATGCTCTTCAGTTTCAGCAAGTCTTCCTGCAAGAAATTCCTTGGAATCAAAAACTGACTGGTAACCGTTCGAGACTCGTCTAGGGTGAAAACTGCAAGAGCAGTGTGTTGTCCTAGAACGACAATATCGAAAGCCGTCAGGCGCTGTCTACTTGGTTCAACATCTAGAGCCACTACCGTACAGCCACTCAAGTCTGTTAGTAAATTAGCAGCCTCTTGCAGAATATCCTCCAGTTTGAAGAATTCCTGATCAAAGGCTTTGACAATCTCGTATACCTCATTTTCAGCCAGTCTGTCAAAATCCAGTGAGTGTTTCACATAGTACTGAAACCCCGCGACACTTGGCATCCGACCACTTGAAGTATGAGCTTTCTCAAGCAAACCTTGCTTTTCTAGAGCCGCCATGTCATTACGAATGGTTGCACTGCTAGAGCTGATAGACTCTTGTAGCGCCTTGGATCCGACAGGTTCGTGCGTTTTGGTAAAGATGTCAATAATCAGATTTAAAATATCCTGCTGACGCTCTGTAACCATCTCATCACTCCTCTCTGTCTGATCAATTAGCACTCGATACACCCAAGTGCTAACTCATGATTCTATTATACACCCTTAGAAGAGAATGTCAAGACAAAAACTTAAAAAATTAGCACTCTTTTGTCAAGAGTGCTAAAAATCAGTCTAAAGACCTAGAATCTTACTTCTCATCTGCTTGGTATTTCCTTTTAAGTCTGTAATATCCATAGATCAGATAAGAAATTAAACAAGCGTATAACAAGAAAATAATAAAGAAAGACCGAGACAAATTTTCTCGATACAAACTCATGCAAACAACAAGACCACCTGAAAAAGTGGCTATACAGGAACGAAGTCTAGACCGCATAACTTCCCATCTGAGACCATTACTCATATAGACTTTCTCCTCTGAAAGTATATCAGAAGTTGGTTTACGAAGAATTGAACAAAAACCTGTTTCTATCAATTCCCAACCGCTATTTCTAAAATCTTGTAGTTCATGCTTATACTTTTTAAGAAATCTAGAATCATAGATATGGTAGATGACATCGTCAGGTTGGCATTGTTCAAAATAGAAAAAACCAAAACGGTTAGTTCTATATCTCCAACCTTTCAAGTGCATCTCATGTAAATATTCTTCCTCCTTGTCCAAATCAACAATGGTGAAAATCCTAAATTGTACTTTGCTATTCATTGTCTTACCTCCAGATTAGAAAACAGGTATTGCTTCATTTATCAGATAATTCTTTCCACTTTTGAAACAATCTCCAAAAAATATAAGAAATCTGAATCGCAAAAACGATCAATAAAACCCAATCTATTATGAAAATCAAAAATACTTCCCAACTGAAATAACCTTTTCCAGTGAGTAACTTTGAGAAAACCAATAGCAGAGCTGAAAATAGAAGCAAAATAGGGAACATTCGCATTATTAAAATCCGCTTGATCATAGCTAACTTCCCGGTCGCATCATTATAAATTTCAAACTCTGCATCCGACTCAATGTTAGAAAGAACCTTTCTAAAGTAGGAAAAACCATTAAAGTCTGTAATATGCTCCCATCCACAATCTTTAAACAGTTGTAAATAGGAAGCTCTCTCTGATTTTTTCATGGGATAAAAATCCAACTGATAAGACACTTGCTCAGGGTGACACTTTTCAAAGGTATACTTAACTGCAAACAATAAGATAGAATAGCTTACTTTCCTAAGTTTCCAGCCCTTAGCATGCATTTTTCTAAGATATAAAGCCTCTCTATCATAATCCGCAATGGTAAAAATTCGGTAAACAATTTTCTTTTCCATCAACCTTCCTCCCGACTGTTTCTGTAGAGCCGCTCAATACGTTTCAATTCAATCTCCAAAACCTTTCGTCCCAAATCTGTTATCTGATAGATTTTCCGTTTTTCCTCTTCGCGGACAAAGGAAATCAAACCATCCTTTTCCATCTTTGACAAGGTACCATACATAGTTCCAGGACTAATCGAAACTTGCGAATCTGTCATCTCCTTGACCTTTTGTGTGATACCATATCCATGGTTCTCCTTCTGTAGACAAAACAAGATATAAAAACCTGTTTCCGTCATTGGAAGGTAAACACGCCTGATTTTATCTGTTAATTCCATTTAATCACACCTCCTATTTAATTCGATATATCGCACCTCGTTATATAAACTATATCACAGTTCGATATAAAACACAAGAAAAAAGATCTGGGACAAAAGTCTCTTTGCCACAAAAAAGCAACGGCACAAAACCGTTGCTTTTTTTGGAGATAAGGGACTATTGTCCCAGCCTCCTCAATTGTTTTTGGATCGTCGAGCAAGACGCAGTGGTTGAGTGGGCTCTACTACGCTGATTTCATCAGCTTTTACAGCCCTACTCAACTGTGCGGAGGTGGGACGACGCAAATCTCCTGTTAGCAAAGATATTTCTTTAACTTTCCGTATCTATCCTCCAGCTGGTAGCTGTTTTTCTTTCTTGGATAAACTTACTATAGATACCTTGTTTGGCTAGTAAGTCTTGATGTTTTCCTTGCTCGACAATGCGGCCTTGATCCAACACTAGAATCTGGTCTGCATGCTCAACCGTCTTGAGTCGGTGGGCAATCATGATAATGGTCTTATCTCGAGTCAGAGCCCGAATAGCCTGCATGAGGGCTTCTTCGTTTTCTGGGTCAACATTGGCTGTTGCTTCATCCAGAATGATAATAGGCGCATCCTTGATAATAGCCCGTGCGATGGAAATGCGCTGACGCTCACCTCCAGAAAGACTAGCACCTCCTTCACCGATCTTGGTATCATAGCCATCAGGCAGTGAGAGGATAAAGTCATGACAGGCAGCTTTCTTAGCAGCCTCTATCACTTCTTCCTGACTGGCCTCTGGCTTCCCAAAACGAATGTTATTGGCAATGGTATCCTCAAAGAGATAGACGCTTTGGAAGACAAAGCTGAAATTACGAATCAGGCTGTCATAGCTGTAATCTCTAACATCATGTCCGTCCAGACTGATACTGCCTTGATCCACATCCCAGAAGCGGGCGATGAGGTAGCAGAGCGTTGTTTTGCCAGAGCCAGAAGGTCCGACCAAGGCAGTTGTTGTTTTTTCGGGAATGGTGAGGGAAACCTGGTCAATAATTTTCTTATTTCCATAAGAGAAGCCAACATCTCTCAGCTCAATCTGGCTGCTCTTAGGTTCAATGTCCTGACCACTGATGTCCATCGGCTGGATAGCCAAGACTTGATTGACCATATCAACCGACAGATCAACAATGCGAAGGAGAGAAGAGAAAGAGCCAACGCCGTCTAGATTTTCATAAATCATAAAACCACTGACAATCATCATAATGGTTACCAGCAGTTCCATACTGCCATTGAGATAAAAATAGATAGAGAAAAGCCCCATAAAGAGACCGGTCAGCTTGGTCACTATGCCCTGGAGGGCAATGTAAGGTGAGGTCACGAGTGTCATTTTGGTATCTAGCTGACTCTTGCCTTCAATAGCCTTGGACAGCTTCTTAGCAGAACGGTTGACCAGATTGTAGTTCTTAACTTCAGCAATCCCTTGGCTATACTCCAAAACAACAGCTACTAGGTCCGTATCTGCCTGATACTTGTCATCAGAAACCTTACCAACTTGCCAACGCATGAGGGTATTAGGCAGGAGAAAGAGAATGAGACCCACCAAGAGAACCAGACCAACCCGCCAATCATATAGAAAGACCAAAATAGTGATGAGACCAGTCGTCAGAAAGCCCTGCACAGTCATCATAACCACTCTGGTAGCTACATCAGACAGTCCTTCCAGCGTATTAGTTGTAACACTGGTAATCTTGCCCAAGCTATTTTGATTAAAGTAACCCATGGGTAGATAGCGCATGTGCTCGGCAATTTCAATCCGCTTCTGAGCACAAGTGTGATAGCCCGCTTCCGTCTGCAGCATGGTGATTTTCAGGGTAATCCAAACGTTTAGCACAGTGGATACCAGCATGATTCCTAGAGCCAGCCAGAAGGTCTGCATAGAGAGATTCTTCTCAATCAGTCCCATAAGAACTAGGCCGATTGCTGGGATACGCAGAGCGATGATAAAGGACTTGATGATGCCCAGATAAATGGACTGATAAAATTTCTTACGGTCCTCTGCCGTACAAAAATCAAAGAATTTCTTCAGTATATTAAGCATGGGTCAGCCCTCCTTCCATCTCACCACTATCCCTGGTAGCAATATGGGTCCGCCACATGGAAGCATAAAGCGGACTAGCTGCCAGCAACTCTTCATGCCGACCCCTAGCTTCAATCCGACCATCATTGACCAGGACTATCTGGTCTGCACTCATAATCGTAGACAGCCTGTGGGCAATGACAATCAAGGTCCGTCCCTCAATCAGACGAGCTAGACTGGACTGAATCCGTGCTTCATTTTCCGGATCTGTATAAGCAGTCGCTTCATCCAAGATAAGAATCGGCGCATCCTTAAGCATGGCACGGGCGATGGCAATCCGCTGACGCTCCCCACCAGATAGATGACCACCGCCAGAGCCTACCTGAGTCTCAAAGCCATTTTCCAAGTTCATGATAAAGTCATAACAGCCACAGCGACGGGCAATCTCGATGACATCTTCATCAGAAGCTGCTGGATTTCCCATCCGGATATTTTCCATAATAGTCTCATCAAAGAGGTAATTATCCTGGGTCACGTAAGCAATCTGCCGGCTGTAATAGTCTAGCGGAAGCTGGCGAATGTCCAAGCCACCATAAGTAATCTGGCCAGAAGTGACATCCCAGAAAGAAGCTAGAAGCTTGGCAATTGTAGACTTACCTGAGCCAGATGGCCCAACTAAAGCATTGATGCTACCAGTCTTAATATCTAACGAAATTCCATGTAGCACCTCCTCTTCATTTGTATAACCAAAGCTGACATTCGTCATGACCAGATCCCTTCCTTTTGGAAGTTCTCGCAAATCCTGAGGTCTTTTCAAATCAGGCTTTTCCAAAATATCAATGACTTGGCCAAAAATAGTCCCGATTTTCCGTAAATCGTCCATGTAACTAGCCACTAAAATCAGAGGAGTCAGAAGACTGAGCGAAAGAATAATCATCAGAATGAAATTGCTGGCAGTCAAGCTACCTTGCAGATAGAAATAACAGCCAGCCGGCAGCAGAAAGAGCAAGCCTGATGGCAGAAATGCAGTCACAATGCCCATCTCCAGATTGAACTTGTGCATCCACTCAATAAAGCAATCTGCTCCTTCTCTAGCAGCCGTCACAAACTTATCGTAAGAAAATTTTTCCTTGCCAAAAACCTTGATAACCTCAATCCCATTGATGTATTCCACCGCTGTATCATTGAGTTTTTTGGTCTTGACCAGAGTATTTTGATAGTCAGTTTCGCTATTAGCAACCATTCGTATATATGCCAGCGCCACGACGGGAATAGTCAGGAGAGACAGCAAGGTCAGCCGCCAATCGATAACCAGCATGGCAATGAGAACAATAATCGGACCAAAAATCCCAGCAGTAAACTCTGGAATTAGGTGAGCCAAGGTCGTTTCGGTCGCATCCACCCTCTCAACGATAATGTTTTTATAGCTGCCTGATGACTGACTAAGCACTATACCTAAAGGCAACCTTGCTAGCTTATCTGTCAAGCGGTGCCGCATTTCTGCTAGAATCTTAAAAGTTGCCGTATGTGACAGCATGGTGGAAATACCGTGAAATCCCCAGTAGCCAATCCAAGCCAGAGCCACCCAAGCCGACTCTTGCAGGTAGAAATCCCAGTTTTTATTGCCAGCCAAGAGCTGATTAATCATTCCGCCAATAAAGAAATAAGGCAGAAATCCTGAAATCACAGAGGCAAAGGCAAAGATTAGACTGAGCACAAAATATATCTTATGAAGGGAAACAAAGTCCCAGATCCAAGCAAGAACAGATTTTTTCTTCATAGAATTTCCTTCTTTCTATCAAAAACCAAGCAAACCTCCCCAGTCAAACAAGTCCATGATGGAATGGCAAAATTCCAGCGCCTGCTCTTGGGGCCAGTCTTGAGCCAAGGGCTCAAATACAGCTGTGTAATAAGCTGTCATGCACGATCGCAGAAACTCGTGTTTGACCAAATGATTGATTTTCCCCTCTTTGTAAGCCAGCTCCAAATAACGATAAGTCTCGTTAGCAGCCAAATGAGGCAGACGCATCCTGAAGTCCGCTTGCGAAGAACCCTGAGATTTAAAGAGCAAGAGCTGCATAATATCCTTATACTTATAGAGAATCCGCATCAGGGACTGGAGATCCTCTAAGCGATGTGCCCACATGTCAGACAGGTGTCCCTCTTCTAGAAAAGCATAGTCACGTCGCTTCTGATCTTGTCCATACTGGTCTAAGGCTGTCAGAGTAGGCTCAAGCAGAGCAGTAAAGAGACTGTCCTTACTCTCATAGCGCTTATAAAGAGCCCCAGTCGTCAAGCCAGCAGCGCGACAAATTCTCCGCAGTGAAGCATCCTGATAGCCATAAACCAAGAACTCACTCCTTGCGCTTTCCAAGATTTTTTCGTTTAACTCATCTGTTTCTTTTTTCATGATTTTAATTCGATAACACCGTTATCGCCTTTCTTCTTTTATTATAAATTCTGACAATTTAACTGTCAAGGAAAAACAAAAAAAGGCCGAAAAATATTTTCATCGGTCTAGTTCTATACCTTATCCTCTTGTAAACATGACAAAAGAGAGTGGGACAGAAATCGGTAATTCGTTAGAATTCGATTTCGTCGTCCCGCCTCCGCACAGTTGAGTAGGGCTGTAAAAGCTGATGAAATCAGCGTAGTAGAGCCCACTCAACCACTGCGTCTTGCTCGACGATCCAAAAACAATTGAGGAGTCTGGGACAATAGTCCCTTTGCTACAAAAAAAGCAACGGATTTGCCGTTGCTTTTTGCATGATTGCGACAGTCTTGCTAAAATAGAATTGCTCAATAAACCATTTAGAAAGGCTATCCCACGCATATTCACTATAACACAAATCAAACGACTTTACCACTAGAAATCCATTCTTTCTTGCCACAAGATCATCTTGTCTTTACCATTGAAAAAGTGGTGAATGCCTTGGAGGATCGTCACTTCCAGGCTTTCTATCATACCTTCGGTCGCCCGTCTTATCACCCTAAAATGCTTGTAGCTACTCTACTATTTGCCTATTCACAAGGGATTTTCTCTGGACGAAAAATTGAAAAAATGATGATTGAAAATCTCGCTATGCAATACCTAACAGGACAGTTGCTTGTCAGCTACCGCACCATCAATCGATTTCGAGTCGCTAAAGGGATGGAAGAACTCATTCGTGATCTTTTCATCGACCTCAATCTTCGTTTAAAAATGGAAGAGTTAGTGACCTTAGATTGTCTGTTTATTGACGGGACTAAGATTGAAGCCAACGCCAACAAGTATAGTTTTGTTTGGAAGAAAGCGACAGACAAGTTTTCCGCCAAAACTTCAAGAACAGATACAGGTCTATTTTCAAGAAGAAATCACTCCCCTGATCCATCAAGCTATCGAACTGGATACACAAGAGCCTATCTCCTCAGAGCAGTTGCTTGCATTCGCTCAAATCCTTGAAGAAGAATTGGAAAAACGGAACCAAGACATGGAGGAGACATCCGTTAAAGGGAAGGATGAACGTAAAACCCAGCGTCGTAAACTCAAGAAAGTTTTGCGTAAAGTCAAGGAGGATTTTTCAGTACGTGCTAAAAATTTGAGAGCTATCAGGAGACATTTGAAGGTCGTAACAGCTTTTCCAAAACAGATCCAGATGCCACTTTTATGCGGATGAAGGAGGATCATATGAGAAATGGACAACTCAAGGCTGCTTATAATCTTCAAATCGCTACTGAAAATCAATTTGTGCTTCACTATGATGTCTTCTCAAATCCGACAGACACCAAGACTCTTCTCCCCTTACTTGAAACCTATCCGCATGACCTAAAGACAGTTGTCGCAGATGCTGGATATGGAAGTGAAGAGAACCTTCTTCGTTTAGATGAAAAGGAGGTGAAGCATCTGATTAAATATGCCATGTTTGATCAGGAACAGAAGAAAGGGTATAAACAGTCGGCTAGAAACTTAGCGAATTGGCACTATGATAACAAGGAGGATAGCTATATACATCCTGATGGCTGGTGCTATCGTTTTCATCATATCAAACATCAGAAAACACAGACGGACTTTCAACAGGAAATCAAGGTTTATTCCGCTGATGAACCTGAAATAGCCCCTCCAAAGGGACTATATATCAACGAACGTTATCAACACTTGAAAGCTAAAGAATGTCAGGCGCTTTTATCTCCTGAAGGTAGACAGATTTTCGCTCAACGCAAGATTGATGTGGAACCTGTCTTTGGGCAGATAAAGGCTTGTTTGGGTTACAAGAGATGTAATCTAAGAGGCAAACGTCAAGTAAGAATTGACATGGGATTGGTACTTATGGCCAATAACCTCCTAAAAAACCCAACTAATCGCTTGATTAGTTGGGTTTTCATTTATGAAATTGAATTCCTTTGTTTAATCTTTAATGATTAAAACATTAGTCTTCTTTTTTCTTGCGTGCCACAAGACCAAATCCGCTCAATACTCCAAGAAGTCCAAGAGCTGCTAGGCTAGAGTGATCTTCTGTACCAGTATTAGGTAATTCTTTGGTTGCTTTAGTCGGTTTTTGTTGAGGGGCAGTAACAACTTTTTCGTAGACATGTTCAGTGTCGCCGTTTGGAAGTTTCTTAGTCTCTACGAAGCGGTAGCCTGGAATGTCTTTCTTAGGTTGTTCGCCATCTTCACTTGGATATCCTGGAATGTCGTTGCCTTCCTTATCCTTGTGACTGGTCTTAACTTTTTCGTAGACATGTTCAGTGTCGCCGTTTGGAAGTTTCTTAGTCTCTACGAAGCGATAACCTGGAATGTCTTTCTTAGGTTGTTCGCCGTCTTCTGTTGGATAGTTTGGAATCTCGTTTCCTTCTTTATCCTTGAATGATGTCTTAACTTTTTCGTAGATGTGCTCTGTATCTCCATTTGGAAGTTTCTTAGTCTCTACGAAGCGGTAGCCTGGGATATCTTTCTTAGGTTGTTCCCCATCTTCTGTTGGATAGTTTGGAATTTCATTTCCGTCTTTATCCTTATGACTTGTCTTAACTTTTTCGTAGATGTGCTCTGTATCTCCATTTGGAAGTTTCTTAGTCTCTACGAAGCGGTAACCTGGAATATCTTTCTTAGGTTGTTCCCCATCTTCACTTGGATATCCTGGAATGTCGTTTCCTTCCTTATCCTTGTGACTGGTCTTCACTTTTTCGTAGACATGTTCAGTGTCGCCGTTTGGAAGTTTCTTAGTCTCTACGAAGCGGTAACCTGGAATGTCTTTCTTAGGTTGTTCGCCATCTTCGCTTGGAATTAATGTATTCCCCTTAGTATCTACAAAAGAAGTAATTGGACGTACAGTTGGAGCTGGGG
>NZ_GL397254.1:0-161314 GCF_000146755.1 Streptococcus sp. oral taxon 071 str. 73H25AP | reverse complement strand
CGCTGGAGTGAATTCCCATTTACCGATGAATTTCACATCTCCATTTTCAACAACTTCTGAATCCTTGTCGTAACCTTTGAATACCCAGTTACCTTCTGGAACAGATACTTTGGTAGTTGTTGGTTGAGTAGGATTTACAGTCGTTCCATTTGCAAGACCTGATACTTTAGCTGGTAACAAGTTTGTAACTTCTTGTGGAAGGGTCTTACCAGGTGTACCGCTCTCAAATTCATGAATCTTGTTGTAAAGTAAGGTCGTTGTTACCTTGTTTGATGCGAAATAAAGGTTATCGGGTTGCATAGCTACAATGTTTTCGATAGGTCCTGAAGCTTTGTCACCAACCTTATTATTTGTTACTGTATTATAAGTAATACGAATAGGTGTTCCGGCCTTATCTTTGTTCAAGTAGGCAGCAGCCATCTTGACAGTTACTTTTTGACCTGACTTCTCAACAGTATAGTCTGTATCCTTTGCCAACACAACACCATCTGCATCAACTGTAAGATCTTTGAAATCTAAACGATCATCAAAGGTATCAACGAAATCAAGGCTTGATAAAGCTGCAATGATTTCTTTACCTGGTTTTGGAATCTTGAAAAGAGTTTTATAAGTAACTGCCTCTCCTGCTTGTGCTGGGATTTGAGCTGGATCTACCTCCTTTTCTGGGGCAAACTGTACTTGTTCCATGTAAAGAGAGAAAGTTGCAGAGGCATAGTTCGCTGAACGGTAACCAAAGTTCATGGTGTTGTTAACTGAGCGTAGGGCTAAACCGGAAATATTATTTTCGGCCTCCGCACCACTTGTACCACCACCTGGGCCTGCATTCCAAACAGTTTTATCACCTTCTTGAACCGCTTCCAAATTATTGCGGTTGTTCATCACTCGCTTGTCAACGCTAGTGTTGTAATTGGTAACATAGAAAGCTTCCTTGGTATTCCATAGACCATTTGCATCAATATCAGTTGGTTTCATCACCAATTTCATGTCAGGTTCTGAACCATCTGAATACTTAAGTTCTGCTGTTATATCTGCATCAACCGTAAAGGTATTTTTCATGACATCGTCATGTGCCTCATCAACATATGCGATATTCCCAATTTCAAATTGGTTTGCTCCCCATAAATTAGAAACGTTGAAAAAGTTAACTGTTTTCTTATTAACATCAGCCATTTGAGCCGGAGCTTCTGAGTTGTTGATATAATGAAGAGTAACTTTATTAATCGTTAAATAAGCATCTACTTGCTTACCATTGACTGTTCCAGCATTGGTAAATTTCAAAGACAAAGGTTTATCAAAGGTTTGATCTTCCTTTTTGGTTTTATCTACCTTGAGGGTGAAATTTTCCATTGGATAACCAGGATATTTATGTTGTAGATCTCCAAAACCTGGAGCATCCATATGGTATTGCTGCACGGCAGATGACTTAGATACAACACTCATGTTATCCGTAGTTAACTGAAACTGGTAAAGACTTAGTGCAGAAAGATCTGTGTCATCCTTTATTTCTTGCGGTGCCGCAAAAAGGCCTTGAAACGGCAGTAAGAAAAACGCTAAAACAAAGGTTATCATTCCAACGATTGTCTTTTTAAGCCTGTTTTTCGACTTTATCATTCTTTTTCTCCTTATTAAATTTCTTTTTACTTTTTATGATTACACATAAAAAGAAATTTATTGCCATTCTCCATATGGTAAGAACTCCGTTATTAGTACCCAAATTAGTAGTTTTCCCAGCTAACCTACCAATTCTTATCAAAAGAGCTTGTCAATAAATGCTTTTTAGTTTAGCACTCAAAGTAAAAGTTAAAGACAAGAGTTATAGCTCTCAGAGAGACTAGTAACCCACACTCAATTATATCATTAATCAAGCATTTTGGGCAAGCACTTCATTAAATTTTTCTTAAACAAAAAAAGGTCAATTAAAAGCAGATATAAAAAATATTTACTTTTTTTGTAGTGTTACAATAGATGTGAGACAAAGTAGAAAATCGCCATTAAATACCATCGTTATAAAGAAAATCTAAACATAAACTTGATATCGCTTTCTGATATTTGTCAGAATATTCCCATTCTGATGCATAATTGTAAGCTAGATAAAAAATATGAATTACCTATATTTTCTATACTAAAATCTGTATCAAAATACATTTATAACTTTGCAAACGAAAAAAGATTGCCCATTCGGACAACCTCTTTTCTACTATTTAATACAAATCTAGATAATTATCAACTTCCCATTGCGACACAAAGGTTGCATAGCTAGCCCACTCGATACGTTTGGCTTCAAGGAAGCTCGTATAGATGTGCTCACCTAGGGCAGCCTTGACTACTTCGTCCTCAGTCAAAGCTTTCAAAGCGTTATGAAGCGTTGATGGAAGGTCTGTGATTCCAGCTTCCTTACGTTCATCAGCTGTCATGATGTAGATGTTTTCTTCGATCGGAGCTGGTGCTTCGATTTTGTTTTCAATACCGTGCAAACCAACTTCCAGAAGAACTGCCATCGCGATGTATGGGTTTGCCATTGGGTCTACCGAGCGCAATTCAAGGCGAGTTCCCATACCACGTGAAGCAGGTACGCGCACAAGCGGTGAACGATTACGTCCAGCCCATGCAATATAAACTGGCGCTTCATAACCAGGAACCAAACGTTTGTAGGAGTTAACAGTTGGGTTCATGATGGCAGTATAGTTGTAGGCATGCTTGATCAAACCACCAAGGAAATGATAGGCCGTTTCAGACAACTGCATTCCTTTTGGATCATTTGGATCAAAGAAGGCATTGTTTCCTTCTGCATCAAACAAGGACATATTACAGTGCATACCTGATCCAGCAATACCAAATTTTGGTTTCGCCATAAAGGTTGCGTACAAACCGTGTTTACGAGCAATCGTTTTAACAACGAGTTTAAAGATTTGAATCTTATCACAAGCGCGAAGCACTTCATCATACTTGAAATCAATTTCATGTTGTCCAACCGCAACCTCGTGGTGACTTGCTTCTACTTCAAATCCCATTTTGGTCAAGACATTCACAATCTCACGACGCGTATTGTCTGCAAGGTCAGTAGGCGCCAAATCAAAGTAGCCACCTTTGTCATTTACCTCAAGAGTCGGATCCCCATTTTCATCTAGCTTAAATAGGAAGAATTCTGGCTCTGGTCCAAGGTTGAAGGATTTGAATCCTACTTCTTCCATATGGCGAAGAGCACGTTTCAAATTGCCACGAGGGTCACCTGCAAATGGTTTACCTTCTGTTGTATAGACATCACAGATCAAACCTGCAACACTTCCGTTTTCATCTCCCCAAGGGAAGACTGTCCATGTATCCAAGTCTGGGTACAAGTACATATCTGACTCATTGATACGTACAAAACCTTCAATAGAAGATCCATCAAACATAGCCTTGTTTGACAAGACTTTATCTAACTGTTCATCTGTAGCAGGAATTTCGACGTTTTTCATCGTTCCCAAAATATCTGAGAACATGAGACGAATAAAGGTAACATTTTTTTCCTTGACTTCACGACGAATATCTGCAGCTGTGATTGGCATGGTTTTTCTCCTTAATATATGACTACTTGCGGTTGCCTAACCGCGACCAAAAGGTGACCGTACTGAAGCAAAGCGACCTTGTTGGAGGAGTTCATTATGAAGTGCGCGACGCACCTCCGTCTGACTCACCACTTTCTTGGACTTCGCCTCACGTTCAGCATATTTTTTCTTAATGGCAGCGATATTGTAGCCTTCAGAGATATAATCTTTGATCTCAAGCAAACGATCCATGTCATTCAACGAATACATGCGACGGTTTCCTTCGTTTCGATCAGGTTTAATCAACTCTTGATCTTCATAATAACGAATCTGACGCGCTGATAGATCGGTCAACTTCATCACACTACCGATAGGAAAAACAGCCATATTTCGGCGAAATTCTCTTTCCTTCATTTACAATTTCCTTCTTTCTGTCTATTATAGTCTAAAAAAATACATACGTCAATCGATAATGTTATAAAATGTAACATTATTTTTCTTTTTTCTCTAAAAAGAGATGAATACGATCAATATCATAATTTACGAGAATTGCGACAAAAACTCCCATGAAAGTTTCCGATACACGCGCAAACACGTACAAAATTGTTTCACCGCTCGGTATTGAGAGGGTAATGATTAACATAGCTGCTACACCACCAATAACCCCCGATTTATTATTCATGGCCACATTTGTCATAATGGTTAACATAGTGCAGATTGGAACAACCACCAAGGTCACCCAAAAGGCTCCGTGAAATAAGGTATTTAAGAGAAAAAAGATAAGGGCGTAGAAACCACCGATACTATTTCCTAGAATACGTGAAGTCCCAAAATGAACACTCTTATCAAAACTCTCCCTCAGACTAAAAACCGCTGTCAGAGCGCCGATTTGAAGACCTTTCCAGCCAAAAAAGTCAAAAATCAAAAGAACTAAAAAAACGGCAATTCCCGTTTTAAAAGTCCGCATACCAAGTTTGAACTGTGACTTATCAAATTTATATTTTTTAAAATAACTCATAATCTCAACTTTCTACTACCATTTTAACATAAATTAGTTGATTTTATGAGCCAAAATCAATAGGAAACGTTTTTAATTTAGGCTATAAAAAAGAGGAAGCAGAGTTCCTCTTTTCTATTTAACTTCCAGAAATTAGTTGCTTTCGTCTTCTTTTCGTTTCAACTGACCAAGTCCTAAAACTCCTACTAAAGCTGCTAAACCAAGATACGGCATGTAGCTTGAATCATTTGTACCTGTTTGAGGTAGAGTAGGGTTTCCTTTTGGATTTGGATTAGAATTAGGGGTTGTTGGCTCCTCTGGTTTCTTAGGTTCTGGTGTTGTCGTGCGAACTGTATTTGAAGCGTAAGCGACTTTGTTCACAGTATTTACATAGGTATTTTCAAAGGTTCCAACAGCAATTCGTTTCATTTGAATATAAGTCTCAGCCTGGAATGGAGAATCCAACTGAATCTCTTGAAGGAATTCTTCCTTGAAGCGAATTGTAATCATTCCCTTATCTTGATCATGTTCAACCTGTGTTTCAGCTGTTAAGTCTGTTCCTGCCTTAATAACACGACCGTCTTTCAATCGGATATCAACCTTAGCAAGAACTTTATAGTTTCCAGTGTATTGATCACCTTTTTGGTCATAATCATCTACAAAACTATAGTCATTCAAGTCCTCAGAATGATTTTGTGGAATCAAACCTCCGATTAAACGATAATTGAAGTATTGGTTCAACGGAATTGTTTGGCCATCTATATTGTCACTGCTTGGATCCATACTGATTGTCACATCTTTTTTCGGTGTGATTTTCGGTACGTTGTTGACAACTACTTCTGTAGCATAGCCATTTCCAAAATCAATTTGGTAGGCTTTGTTTTCATACTTACCACCCGTTTGACCAAATTCAGGTTTAACTGTCATCGGATCTGTGATTAGCAATGATTTTCCTGCTGCCACATAGTTCTTGTAGAATTCGGCTGGATTATCAGCTGAGAAGAGTTGGAAAGCACCTTTAACAGTGATGTTTGCTTTCTTCAACAGCTCTTGAACCTTCTTAGGCGCAGCTTCTAAACTATCAAATTGTTGAACACTGATACCTGATACAAGATTGCCCTCTAGATCACGAATCTTAACCAATTCTGGTTGAAGGGTTAAGGCTTCTTCTGGATAATCATCCACATAGTAGAAACCATTTTGAATTGCTTCTTTAGAAGATTTATCTCCCTTGTATTGGTCCAAATCCCATGTGAGTTCATAGTAGTTGGTTGAACCAGCTAGAACTTCTTTGCCATCAATATTCACACCTTGCTTGTTCTTGTTAACTTTCAAAGGCTTGATGTAGTTGTTGTTTGGATTGTCAGGATCATTTGGTTTACCTGGAGTCGTTACACGAACAATATTTGACTTAACACCGTAGGCATCGTTAACTGTCAATGTAAAGTTATTTGTATAAGTTGCCCCATCATTCAAGACACGACCAACAACCGTTGGATAAAGAGTTTCAACAGGTTTAGTTAAATCAGCATTGTATGTTGCCAATGTCTCATCAGTCGCCTTAAAGGTTACAGTGTGACTAGCTTTGTCATAGCTTGTTTCAAAACCTTTGCTTGCAGCCTTGGTCGCTTCTAAATCAAACTGATAGCCAGTTGGAAGTGGATCTACCAATACAAACGAAGTTGTTTTTGGACGCCCTGCAGTTAAAGCTTCCGTTTTCAGCTCAAACTTCACTACAGACTGCTTAGCAACTAGAGTACGATCGATATCTACTCCATCTTCATTCTTAATTTCTTTATTAATCTGAGGTTGTGCAAATAGACGATTGTAATGGAAGTGAACTGTTGGCACCGCTGGTGGTGTCGGCAACTGCTTAGGAGTTGGTGCTACAGGCGGAGTTGGCAATGGATCATAATTTGGCTCTTCTGGTTTTGATGGCTCTGGTTGATCTGGAGTCTTAACTGGTGGAGTTGGCTCATTTTCATAGCTTGGTGCTACTGGAGCTGGTTCCAATGGTTTCTCTGTCTCATATGTTGGCTCTTCTGGTTTTGATGGCTCTGGTTGATCTGGAGTTTTTACCGGTGGTGTTGGCTCATTTTCATAGCTTGGCGCTACTGGAGCTGGTTCCAATGGTTTCTCCGTCTCATATGTTGGCTCTTCCGGTTTTGATGGTTCCGGTTGATCTGGAGTTTTTACCGGTGGTGTTGGCTCATTTTCATAGCTTGGTGCTACTGGAGCAGGATCCAATGGTTTCTCTGTCTCATAAGTAGGAGCTTGTGGTGCAGTTGGTGCTACCGGTGGAGTTGGTTTTTCTTTTGTAATTTTCGGAACGTTAACGGCACGAATCTTACCATTGAGTGAGTACCAGATGTTTGGTCTTTTACCTGTATCAACCGCCATAACTGGATCAGAAGGAACTACTAAAGTAGCTGAAATGGCACCGACAGTAACACGGTTAGTTGAACCAGACATGCTAATTGCTCCTGCACCATACCAAGAGTTTGGAGCATCTGATGAATCCCAACCTGAACCAGGTTGACTATTTTTATACATGGTCCAACGAGATCCACCTTGGCCTTGTTTAAAGTTCAAGGTTTCAGTAGCATAAATCTTTCCGTCTTTTTCTCCAACAGAGGAACCAGAAATTTTAATAAAGTTACCAGTGTAATCCTTGGCCATCTCAATAGAATTATTTTCTCTATTTAGAGATGCTACTGAAAGAAGGGCATTGTCGAAATTAATTGGTTGGTCATTTTCATCATAGAAGGTAAATTCATTTTTAATGAAAATTGAAGTCCCTTTTTCAACATCACCAGTGTAAGCAGAAGCAAAGACTCCCAAAGTTGGATCACTAAAGATTCCCAACCAAACTTTCCCACTAGGATTTTGGAATTTTGAAGATGGATCTACAGTATATTTGTAAACAATCTTCGAAATCTTTTTACCATTGTAGTAGGAATTTTGAAGGTTGGTATAAGTTGCAGTTACGCTTTGTCCACGTTCTAGAAGAACTGAGCCCCATTTAACTTCAGTTTTATTCCCTACATTGGTGGTCCAGTCAGATTTGTCTCCAATATTACCATACAATTCCACTGAAGAAGTAGTCGCACCGTTCTCCAAGTTCTTGACATTGAGATTGTCTAACTGAAGATTTTTCTTGCCATATTTTACTGTGTCTTTCTTAAAGGCTTCATCAACTGCTGCTGCTGTAAGAAGTTTTCCTTCTGTTTTAAGGTCCAGTTGAGCTTTCGATTCTAAATCATAAACCAAGCTCTGAGCAGATGGCTTAGACAAGTACCCGTCCTGATCCTTGTTTTTTTCAAGTTCTACAAGGGCCGCCTTAATTTTGGCCTGCTCATCTTCATACGCCTTTAATTTAGCCGGATACTCTGCCAACTCTTTCCTATACTTGGCAAGATCTGCTTCATATTTTGCTAATTTAGCTTCATAATCTGTTTTAGCCGTGGCATTACGTTGCTTGATTTCTTCGTTTTCAGCTTTAAGCGCAGCATTTTTTGCCTTGTTGTCTTCAACTGCCTTCTCATAAGCTGCTTTTGCATCGGCATTCGCTTTTTGAACGCGAGCTAGTTCTGTCTGGTATTTGGCTAGCTTAGCTTGGTAGTCAGCTTCACTGTCTTCGTTGGCTTTCTTTACTACTGCCAAATCTGCTTCATATTGCTTCAATGCTGCTTCATAAGTCGCTTTAGCTGTCTCATTACGTTGCTTAATGGCTTCATTTTCAGCTTGAATTGCTGTGTTTTTAGCTGTGTTGTCTTCAACGGCCTTTTCATAGGCTGCCTTAGCATCAGCATTAGCTTTTTGTACTCGAGCTAATTCTGTCTGGTAAGTTGCTAATTTAGCCTGATAATCAGCATCATTATCTTCGTTGGCTTTCTTAATAGCTGCAAGATCTGCTTCATACTGCTTCATCGCTGCGTCATAGTTTGCTTTGGCAGTTTCATTACGTTGCTTAATCGCTTCATTTTCAGCTTGGAGTGCAGCATTTTTAGCAGTATTTTCCTTTACTGCTTTTTCATAAGCATTTTTAGCAGTATTTTCCTTTACTGCTTTTTCATAAGCTTCTTTAGCATCAGCATTTGCCTTTTGTACTCGAGCTAATTCTGTCTGGTAAGCTGAAAGTTTATTTTGATAATCCTGTTGGCTATCTTCATTTGCTTTTTTGACAGTTGCTAAATCTTTTTGATATTGTGCTAGCTTAGCCTCATATTCTGCTTTAGCTGTTGCATTGGCAGTGTTGATTTTTTCAACTTCTTCTTGATGATTTTTTAGATCTTTTTGATACTTGTCATCCGCTGCTTTGTTTTCAGCATTGATTTTATCTGTTTCTGCCTGATGAGCTGCGACTTCTTTTTTATATGCTTCAGTTGTTGTCTTTATTTCTTTAGCCCGTTTAGCATAGTCGCTTTTGATCTCATCTTGTTTTTGAGCATTCTCTGTAGCAGTTGTGGCTGTTCCTTTGTCTTTTGTTTCATCTTGAACTACCTTAACTCCTGCAGATTTTGCATCGGCAACTGTTTTATCCAAATCAGCTGATGATACTTCTACTGGCAAAGCTGAGTCTTTAGAACCAGCCTTAGCTTGGCTCTCTTTAGCAACTTGGCTCATTTCACCCTGAGCTTCAGGTAGATTTGTGGCTGGGTTTCCTGTAGTAGCCACCTCAACTGTACTTGTGCTCTTCGTCTCTGTGACTTCATCAGCAAAAACTGCCTGATCTGCAAAAGCAATCAAAGCAGTTCCTAAAACAGCACCACACAAAGTTTTCGCAACTTTGCTTTTACGAAATCCATAGACTTCTTTTTTATTTTTCATTATAAGCCATTTCCTTATCTAAATTTAGTCGTTACTTCCTATACTAACATTTTACAAGGAAAGATGCAAATATTTGCTCTACCCCCTTCATTTATCGATAAATCTAACATATTTATAAATGAAATTAAAAAGAAGATGGTTAAACCATCTTCTTTTAGTTAAACTATTTATTTTTCAGTCAAGGCTGCAAGTCCTGGAAGAACTTTACCTTCGAGGAGCTCCATTGAAGCTCCACCACCAGTAGAGATCCATGAGAACTTGTCTGCACGTCCAAGGTTGATCGCTGCGGCAGCTGAGTCACCACCACCGATGATTGATTTCACACCTGGTTGTTTCACGATAGCATCCATGACACCGATTGTACCAGCTTGGAAGTCTGGGTTTTCAAACACACCCATAGGTCCGTTCCATACAACTGTTTTGGCACCAGTCAATTCTTGATCGAATTTAGCGATAGATTTTGGACCGATATCCAAACCAAGGAAACCTGGATCTACTGCTTCACCTTCAGTGTCTTTCACTTCAGTGTAGTCAGCAAATGCGTTTGCTTCTTTTGAGTCAACTGGCAAGATCAATTTGCCGTTTGCTTTTTCAAGAAGAGCTTTAGCGACATCCAATTTGTCTTCTTCTACAAGTGAGTTACCGATTTCGATACCTTGAGCTTTGTAGAATGTGTAAGTCATCCCACCACCGATAAGAACTTTATCAGCTTTTTCAAGCAAGTTTTCGATAACACCGATCTTGTCTGAAACTTTTGAACCGCCAAGAATCGCTACGAATGGACGTTCTGGAGCTTCAACAGCTTCTTGGATGTAAGCAATTTCGTTTTCAAGAAGGAAACCAGCAACAGCTTTTTCAACGTTTGCTGAGATACCAACGTTAGATGCGTGTGCACGGTGAGCTGTACCGAATGCATCGTTTACGAAGATACCATCTCCAAGTGATGCCCAGTATTTACCAAGTTCAGGATCATTTTTAGATTCTTTCTTGCCATCAACATCTTCGAAACGAGTGTTTTCAACCAAGAGAACTTGTCCATCTTCAAGAGCGTTGATTGCTGCTTCCAATTCAGCACCACGTGTAACACCCGGGATAAATTTAACTTCTTGTCCCAATTTAGCAGCCAAGTCAGCAGCTACAGGAGCGAGTGATTTACCTTCTTTGTCTGCTTCTTCTTTTACACGTCCAAGGTGAGAGAAGAGGATTGCACGTCCACCTTGTTCAAGGATGTACTTGATAGTTGGAAGAGCTGCAGTGATACGGTTGTCATTAGTAATCACGCCATCTTTAACAGGTACGTTGAAGTCAACACGAACGAGAACTTTTTTCCCTTTCAAGTCAACGTCTTTAACAGTCAATTTTGCCATTAGATATGACTCCTTCTTTTTTTATACGTGTTAATTATATCACAAAATCAACAAAAGAGATAGAAAAACCCTAAACTTTTCTTGTTCTTTCTTATAATTAAAACTAGCATTTTTTAAAATCAAATCTAGAAAAACCTTATCAAATAAGTAATCAATGCGAGATAAAATAATCAAAACAAGGTTTGACTGCAGCCAAACCTTGTTTTTAGTTTTTATGAGGAAATCCAAGAATTCTAAATCGATTAGTCTTCTTTCTTCTTTCTAGCAAGCAAGCCATAACCACTCATTGCTCCGAGAAGTCCCAGAGCTACTAGACTGGCATCTGTTTCTACACCAGTATTTGGAAGTTGATTTGTTGCCTTTTCTGCTTTGACTGGTGTTTCCACCATTGAATTGTCTGTACTTGGTACTAGCTGTTCAACTTTTTCCTTGGTACCAATTTCAACAATTTCTGGGACAGCTTCCTTGAGAACTTCAGTCGAAAGAAGAGTCCGTTTGCCCTGACCATCAACTTCTACAAAGCGACGAACTTGACCTTCCACACCTGCTTGGATTAGCTGGCGTTGACCTTTTAGAAGGCTTGCATTTGGTCGCTCTTGACGATCGAAGGCCACTGTGTCCTCTTCAATTTCTAGTTTCGGAATTTCTAAAACTAGGTCTTTTACTCCCTCAGCTGGTTGGTTGCTTGATAGAACTTTTGTTCCAACTTCTGTGATTTCTGGGATTGCTTCCTTGACTACCTCAGTCGAACGAAGAGTGCGTTTGCCTTGGGCATCTACTTCTACTAGACGACGATTTTGCCCTTCTTCTCCTTTTTGGACAAGTTGACGTTGACCTTTCAGAAGATCCATATTTTGTCTCTCTTGACGTTCATAGGCTGTTGTTTCAGTTTCAACAACTAGTTCAGGGAGGGCTTCAACTGTTGGGGCTACTTCACTTGGATTCATGCTTCCAACGTGGTGACTTTCTTCTGCAGGGGCTAGTTTCTTATTCAGCTTTTCTTTCATGTCCGCAAAAGCTTGTGGAGTTGGTGTTTGTGAAGACAATAAAGCTTCAGCTTGGGCAATCAACTCATCTTGAGAATCTTTTTCACGGACGGATTCGAGCAAGCCTTCCAATTCTTCTCTAGCAGTTTGGTAACGCTGAGTACCATCCAAGTCCGCACCCGCTTGTTTCAACTCATTCAAGGCTTTGTTGACTTCTTCTTGACTGGCATCATGGTTTTCTACAACAGCTTTCGCAGCATTGAGCTTCTCTACTAACGCTCCTTGTTTGTCCTCACTTGAGAAGGTATAGGCGAGGGTTGACTGACGACCTTGGGCAGCAGTAATTTCTTGTTTGAGGTACTCATCATTGACTGCAGCCTTTGGAGAAACCAAGACATCAAACTCAGCTGTGTGCCCCTTGTAATGCAAGGTCAAGGTTTGACGGCCGGTCTTTTGAGCATCGTAGCCCGTAATTTCAACACCTTTATCAGTAAAGCCGTGAGTCTCTTCTGTCTCATCATCATAGAGAACTCCAAAGCGACCTTCAGAGAGTTCCAGTTGATCTCCTACCAAATAGTCTGTTTTTGGTTTCTGAGTAAGGTACAAGCCTGCTACTTCCTTTGGTTTTCCTTCATCTTGACCAGTCACTTGTACCTTCAAGTCACCAGTAACTGGAAGTCCAAGGTAGCTGACTGTGAGCTTTTGTTCCCCTTTTTGATGAGCGTCGTAGCCAGATACTGTCACACCTGAGTGAGTAAGGTTGATCAGCTCATCGGCTTGCCCCCCTTCGTATTGAACACGGAGGGTTCCGCCTCTGAGGTCGAGATTTTCACCTTCTTTATAAACTGTCTTCTTAGGTCCTTTTTCAAGGCTAACTGCAGCAATTTTTCTTTCATCCTGCGGAATCGCTACTGCCAAGGTGTTACTGATTTCTTTGCCAGGTAGTTGGGTACGATAATAGAGGAGATTTGGTTGCTTGTCAAAGGCCAATGGTGCAGTTGCCAGGTCGCCACCAGTTTCAGTCTTCAAGGTTGCAATTGGTGTTTGTGAATCTGCCCTGTCGTAAACGGTGATGGTTGCGCCTGCTGGAACATCAGAGAAGCCTAGTTGAACTTGGTGGTTTCCAAGTGAACGAGCAGCTACCTTAGCCATTGAAATATTTTGACTTTCTGTGTCCAAGGTTTCGTACATCTTCCAGTTGTAGATACGAATGGCTTTCCAAGGTGTTCCGTTATCAGATGTGATAACTTTTAGACGCCAGTCTTGAGCGGTGATTGGTTTATCAAGGGTGATATCCGTCACGTGCGCTTTATTGCCACGAACTTCCTTAGCTAGCTTCCACTCACCATCTGTATCCTTGTAGTAAAGATCAAAGTCCTTGGTGTTCATCAAACCATCGTTAACAGACTCACCTCCAGCTCCTGCATGATCCATGACCCATCTAACAACACGGCGTGGTTGGGTCAAGCGAATATCCACACTACCGCTCAACTGAGCTGAAGACCACTTATCTGACAAGCTAGTAATGGTACCGTTCAACATACCTTCAATGCCTTCTCCACCTTCAGTATTTGGGAAAGTGCTACCAATAACCGTTGCCCCTGGAACAATATTTTCAGCCAAAGGTCTTGGGAGAGTTGTATCCTGAACTGTCATCCCCCAGTTGAAGGATGCCGTCCCCGCTTCAGAACGAAGGCCATTTTTACCAACTGTAACGACTTTCAATTCCTGAGTCGTACCAGTCGCATTAGCAGAGCGGCTAACTTTTGGCAAGTAGATAGTGGAAGCAGATGATCCTGTCAATAAGCGCCAGTTATCTCCATCTTTTTCGTAGACTTCATAGAAATCTGCATCTTGGTTACCCGCAAACTGGACCACTGCTTCAGCTTCTTGGGCATTCTTAAGAGATTGCTTCACCACAGAGAGACCTGTAGGTGCTTGTGGCGCTTGGTGATTGTCCGTGATAGTTAATTGTCCTAGGTTGAACTGATAATCTTTTACAGCACCTCCATGTTCGAAGAAGAGTTTAACTGCATAGATGGTTTTACCTGCTAGTGAGCTAAGGTCAATTTCTTCATTTGTCCAGTTGTCAGAAAGAGTCAGTTCTTTCCATGCCTCCGCATCCTCAAATTTGTAGTCTGGAGTCGTAGAGAAGGCCATATAAACTTTGGAGCCTTTTCCTCCCTTGTGGGCAACCCGAAGTTTGGTTTTCTCCGTTACTTCTAGTTTAGTAGAATACAAATTCACATCCTGGTCCGTCTTACCAGCTACATCACCTGAGAATTTAAGAGAATTTCCGCCATTGTAGGCATCTGTAAAGTCATATTCTGCACGAAGTTTCCCCCCCGTTGAAGTCTGCCACCAACGCCATGTTGGTAAAACACCTGAAACAGAACGGTAGTTCCATTCAGAATCCTTAGAAACTTTGCCGTCTACAAACCACTTTCTACCATGACCTGTATTAAAAGAGGTAGTGAAGGTGCGTCCTACTGCTGGTGTGCGGTCCGCAACTAAATTGGCAATTCCATACCACTCTTTATCACCTGGTTTTTGAGCCGTTGGATCTCCTTGGTAACCTGTGAAAAAGATGTCTTCGTTCTTGTGGTAGTCTTCACCCGTTTTTCCTAGACTGGTAATCGTATCTGGCGCAAAAAGTCCAAGAGACAAGCGCAACTTGCCATTTTCATCTAAAAGAGCATCCCAGTTGACTTTGGTCTTATAAGAACCACCTTGTTGCAATTCCAAACCTGCAAAGACATCATATTGGCTACGTTCTAGCCATTTTGCCATCTCTACGGAGTGGTCATTCTTTTCCTTGTTCCAGTTGAAATTGGCAAAGAATTGATCCGCAGGTACCTTGTCTCCTTCTTTTTGCATGAACTGGTAGTTGTAATCGCCTAGACCATCTTCGTGGTAACGGCCATATTTGTAGGTCATAGCATCGTACCAAGCATACTTGATTGGGTGGTTGACCTTAGCCGCGTATTCTTTTGTATAGAGCATGAATTGGCGCATTTTTTCACCAAGAGGTGCTACCAATTCCCCTGTTGTTTCTTGGTTGATGAAATAGCCATCAAAGCCATAGTATTTAGCGAGATCAACGAGTTTGCGTGCAATTGGGAAAGTGCCATCCTCATCTTGTTTCAAGGCAGCGGCAAATTTCTCTTGGTCGGCAATACTGTTTGACCAGTTGAAAAAGAGGGTTCCATAAACGGGAACTCCGTTGCGGTGGCCTGCATCAATGACATCTGGAGTAGGGACTAGACCTTCCCAGAAGACCATTGAATCTAAGTATTGCCAGTAGTCAAAGGCGTAAGCCTTGAATTCTTCTCCACCAACAGAAGCGTGGTCTTTAGCTTTCGAGTTGGTGTTTGCTAGCGCCTGAACCTTGGCTCTTCTGCTTGCTTTTTCGTTAACCAACTGGCCCCTATGGCGCTTGGCGAGTTCAACTGATGAACGGTTAATGGGATCATCCTCACGCGCACCCGGTTCCCATTTCAACAAATCTTCCCATGTATCAAATTTGATTTCTTTTGGTCGGAGACTCTTTTCTTCATTTTTAGGAACGTCTGCTAGAGTCGGTTTGTTCGCTTTCTTTTCAGCTACTTGAGGAGCTTCCTCTGATTTGACTTCTTCTTTATCAGTTGGTTGAGCAGGTTTTTCAGCTTTATCTGCCGGAGCGGGTTTTGCTTCTTCTTTTTCATTAACCAGATCCGTTATTGCTGGAGGGTTTTCTGAAATAGGTTGCTCAGCTACTTTGTTTTCAGTTTCCGATAATTGTTTTTCGAGAGCTGTTGTGTCTGGATTAGCAGTTTCACTCGCACTTGTCGCTTGAGCTCTCGTGTTTGCGGCTGTTTCAGGGACAGCGACCTGTTCGGCAAGAGCTGGGCTTGCGAATAGAGCTGAACCAATCATCAAGGAACAAGCTCCGATTGACAGCTTTCGAATACTGTAACGGCAACGTTTTTCAAAAAATAGATCTTTCATCTTATCCTCCTAATAGAACAAAAAAAGTAACTGTTCTCAGTGCACAACACCAGAACAGGATCATCTTCATTTTATCTAACATGAAAGCGTTGTCAATATACTTGACACAAAAACTATAACTAGGATAATAATCAGTAAAATTTGGACACAATCCTCTAAATCGACTATCTCAAAGGGAATCTATCTCTCATTTTAAAAGAAAGTTCTTGTTTCTTATGAAAACTTCAGCTAAACACTTGTGAGATTTACTTTTATCCTTTAAAATAGAATAGGAGAAATTCCGCGATTATTTTTCGGAGGAAAAAGAAATGTCCATTAATTGGCAGGAAATTTTATTTCACTTTTTAGGTGGTCTGGGGCTATTCTTATATAGTATCAAGACCATGGGGGACGGTTTGCAACAAGCTGCTGGAGATCGCCTTCGTTTTTACATTGACAAATATACCAGCAATCCCTTCTTTGGTGTGCTGGTTGGTATCGGTATGACGGCGCTGATTCAATCAAGTTCTGGTGTTACAGTCATTACAGTAGGACTAGTCAGTGCAGGACTATTGACCTTGCGTCAGGCTATCGGTATTGTCATGGGTGCCAATATTGGAACCACCGTTACATCCTTTATCATCGGTTTTAAGCTAGGAGATTACGCCTTACCTATGCTCTTTATCGGAGCGGTCTGTCTTTTCTTCACCAAGAATCGCTCCATCAATAACATCGGACGGATTATCTTTGGTGTAGGAGGTATCTTCTTCGCTCTCAATCTTATGAGCGGTGCAATGGAACCCCTAAAAGACCTGCAAGTCTTTAGAGACTACATGGTTGAACTAAGTAAGAGTCCTATTCTAGGTGTCTTTGTCGGAACTGGACTGACCCTACTCATTCAAGCTTCATCCGCAACTATCGGTATCTTACAGAACTTATACGCAAGTGGTTTGATTGACCTACAAGGTGCCCTACCGGTCTTGTTTGGTGATAATATCGGAACGACCATTACAGCCATCATTGCTTCTCTTGGAGCCAATATCGCTGCCAAACGTGTTGCCGGTGCCCACGTTGCCTTTAATGTGATTGGTACGGTTATCTGTATTGTCTTCCTTGTACCTTTCACTGGCTTGATTCAATGGTTTGAATCTGCACTCAATCTAGCTCCAGAAATGACCATTGCCTTTGCCCACGGAACCTTTAATATTACAAATACCATTATCCAGTTCCCATTCATCGGCGCCTTGGCTTACATTGTGACCAAGCTCATTCCTGGTGAAGATGAAGTTGTTAAATACGAGGCTCTCTACTTGGATGAACAACTCATCAAACAGGCGCCTTCTATCGCTCTAGGAAATGCCAAAAAAGAACTTCTTCACTTGGGGAACTATGCTGCAAAAGCTTTTGACCTTTCCTACGACTACATCGTCAATCTAGATGAAAAACTAGCTGAGAAAGGCCATAAGACTGAGGAAGCAATTAACACAATTGACGAAAAACTCACTCGTTACCTGATTAGCCTTTCAAGCGAATCCTTGAGTCAAAAGGAAAGTGAAATTTTAACCAATATTCTTGACTCATCACGTGATTTGGAACGGATTGGAGACCACGCAGAAGGGTTAATCAACCTAACAGACTATCTCCAACGCAAGAATGTTCAGTTCTCTGAGGCCGCTTTGGAAGAGCTAGCTGAGATTTATCACGCTACCACTGAGTTCATCAAAGATGCTCTTGATAGTGTGGAAAACAATGATATTGAAAAAGCTCAAAGGCTGATTGAACGTCATAAAGAAATCAACAATATGGAACGCGTTCTCAGAAAGACCCACATCAAACGCCTTAACAAGGGTGAGTGTTCTACACAAGCTGGAGTCAACTTCATCGACATTATTTCCCACTATACTCGTGTATCTGACCACGCTATGAATCTAGCTGAAAAGGTTATCGCTGAACAAATCTAATAAACAAGAAGCTATCCTGAATGGGATGGCTTTTTTCGTCTCCTCATTAAGAATTTCTTTTGGAGCATATAAAAAATACTTTGATTCACAATGGAATCAAAGCATCTTAAAGAGTTCTCCAAACATGATAGCAGAAACTGCAGTGCCTCTGTACTTGGCCTCTTCTCTTTTGATAAAGCGCGCCAAGTTGAGCAACTCAGGTGCTGGGTGTTTGGGATTGGTGAGCAATTCACGGGTGACCAGTCCTGAGAGTCGGACTGCTAGTAATTGCTCATTTGTAGTAGGTAGTTTTTTAGCAGTCTCTAGGAGAGCAGCAACTAAATCTTCACTCAAACCCTGACGAGCATGGTTGTAGAGATCTCTTATAAGGCTTTCTAGGTTTGGTTCTGCCATCCTGACCACCTCCCTTATGTTTAATAATTTTTAATCAAATCAACCGTTGAACGGTCCAATTTTTTCACCAAGGCTTGCAAGAAAGCTTGAGCTTCTAGGAAGTCATCCATCGCGTAGAGAGTTTGGTGAGAATGGATATAACGAGCACAGACACCGATAGTTGTAGATGGGACACCACCATTTTTCAGATGAGCTGCTCCAGCGTCTGTTCCGCCTTTTCCACAGTAGTATTGGTACTTGATGCCAGCTTCTTCAGCCGTTGTCAAAAGGAAATCCTTCATACCTGGGAGGAGCAAGTGACCTGGATCGTAGAAGCGAATCAAGGTTCCATCCCCAATCTTACCTTGGCCACCGTAGACATCACCAGCAGGTGAACAGTCAACTGCTAGGAAGACTTCTGGGTCAAACTTAGTTGTAGAAGTATGAGCGCCACGAAGACCAACCTCTTCTTGGACATTGGCACCAAGATAGAGTTCATTTCCGAGTTTTTGACCTGAAAGGGCTTCTGCTAGCTCACTTACCATGAGGACACCGTAGCGGTTGTCCCAGGCTTTTGAAATGATATTCTTTTCATTTGCTGTAAGAATTGCGCTACTATCAGGGACAATCGTGTCACCAGGACGGATGCCAAAACTTTCTGCCTCAGCCTTGTCTGCAAAACCACCATCAAAGACGATATCTGCGATAGCAAGCATGGTTGGTCCACCTGTTCCACGTGTCAAATGTGGAGGGACAGAACCTGAAATCACAGGAATTTCACGACCGTCACGAGTAAAGAGTTTGAAACGTTGGCTGCTGACCACCATTGGATTCCAGCCACCGATTTCAACGACACGGAAGGTACCATCTGGCTTAATCTCGCTGACCATAAAACCAACTTCGTCCATATGAGAAGCGACCAAAACACGGGGCGCATCGGCAGCTTCTGAATGCTTGATACCAAAAATACCACCCAAGCCATCTGTCACCACTTCATCCACATGCGGAGTCAACTTCTCACGAAGATAGGCACGGACAGGCGCTTCATGTCCTGAGATTGCAGCAAGCTCTGTTACTTCTTTGATTTTTGAAAATAATGTTGTCATATCAGTTCCTTCCTTCTGTCCTCCATTTTACCACTTTTTATAGGAGAAGGATAGTGGGAAGGTAGATTGGTTTTTACTCAGTTTTCCAATAAAAGAGAGGGCCAGATGTAATTTCAGGAATTTTTCTTTCTTTTTACATTAAATTGTCAGAAAATTTATTGACAGATTAAAGAAATCATGTTACATTTATATCCGCAGGTATCTTTCGGTACCAAATCTACACGAAAGGACGGGGTATGAAACTCTCTCATATTTTAACAGGCTTACTTCTACTCCTAGTCTTTCTCTCCATTACCATTGGAACCAGTGATTTTTCTTGGGAAAAATTCTTTGCTTTTGACCAACAGACTTGGCTTCTCTTTCAAGAGTCGCGTCTTCCAAGAACCATCAGTATTCTGCTTGCAGCCTCTAGTATGAGCATGGCAGGGCTCCTCATGCAGACCATTACCCAAAATCAGTTTGCTGCTCCGAGTACAGTCGGAACGACCGAAGCCGCCAAACTGGGAATGGTGTTGAGCCTCTTTGTCTTTCCATCTGCGAGTCTGACCCAAAAGATGCTCTTTGCTTTTGGCTCATCTATTTTATTTACCCTCTTCTTCCTGGCCTTTATAACTATTTTTTCTATAAAGGAAAGGTGGATGTTGCCCTTGATCGGGATCATCTATAGTGGGATTATCGGTTCTATCACAGAAGTTATCGCCTATCGTTTCAATCTGGTTCAGAGTATGACTGCTTGGACCCAGGGCTCCTTCTCCATGATTCAGACCCATCAGTATGAGTGGCTCTTCTTAGGCCTCATCATCCTGATAGCCGTTTGGAAATTGTCCCAAACTTTTACCATCATGAATCTAGGGAAAGAAACCAGTGAAAGTTTGGGGATTTCTTATTCCCTACTGGAAAAACTGGCCCTCTTTCTGGTGGCGCTAACGACAAGCGTCACCATGATTACCGTGGGTGCCTTGCCTTTTCTCGGGGTCATCGTTCCCAATCTGGTCCGCAAGCGCTATGGAGATAACCTGAGCCAAACCAAACTCATCGTCGCACTGGTCGGAGCCAATCTGGTTCTGGCCTGCGATATCCTCTCTCGAGTTCTCATTCGGCCCTATGAGCTGTCTGTCAGTCTCTTGCTAGGAATCATCGGTAGCCTCGTCTTTATTCTACTTCTCTGGAGAGGGGGACGAAAAGATGCAGTTTAAAAGCAAACATACCAAGCTCTTCTGCCTTCTCATTATTCTGGCCATCGGAGCTTGTCTCCTCTACTTTTGGCCTATTAGTCACCTATCTGTCTTTGCTTGGAAACTTCGTTCTCAAAAGATTGTCGTTTATCTCTTGGTAGCTATCGCGACAGGAATTTCGACCATTAGTTTTCAAACCCTGACGGAAAATCGCTTCCTAACGCCAAGTATTTTGGGAATCGAATCCTTCTATGTCTTGCTACAGACCCTGCTACTGGTTTTTGAAAGCAAATTTCTACAGCTTGAAAAGTCTCCTATCTTAGAATTTCTAGTCTTGCTTCTGCTTCAATCCCTCTTCTTTCTTGCCTTACAAGGCTACTTGAAGACACTGATGAAACAAGACCTGGTCTTCATCCTGCTAATCTGTCTAGCACTCGGAAGTCTCTTTCGAAATATCAGTACCTTCCTCCAAGTCCTGATGAATCCAAATGAATACGATAAACTACAGAACAGTCTCTTCGCCTCCTTTCAGCATCTCAACACTTCCATCCTAGCCATCGGTTCTCTGATCATCCTCGCTTTGACAATCTTTTTCTTTCGAAAAGCAGTTATTCTGGATGTCCTACACCTGCAAAGAGAAACGGCTCAGATACTGGGACTCGATGTTGAAAAAGAACAGAGAGAGCTCCTTTGGGGCATCGTGCTTTTGACCTCAACAGCCACTGCCTTGGTAGGGCCTATGGCTTTCTTCGGCTTTATGCTTGCTAACCTCACCTACCTAATCATCAAAGATTATCGGCACAAGTTGCTCTTTATCGTAGCCATTCTGATTGGATTTATTAGTTTGACCTTGGGGCAAGCCCTAATCGAACGAGTCTTTGCGCTGGAAATTCGCATCAGTATGATCATCGAGAGTGTGGGTGGCTTCTTATTCTTTATCTTACTTTATAGGAGGGCGCGTCGGTGAAACTGGAAAACATTGACAAATCCATTCAAAAACAGGATATTTTGCAAGACATTTCGCTTGAAGTCAGTCCTCAGAAACTGACAGCCTTTATTGGTCCAAATGGTGCTGGAAAATCAACTCTCCTCTCCATTATGAGCAGACTAACCAAGAAGGATCAGGGAATTCTCAGTATCAAAGGTCGTGAAATTGAAAGTTGGAATTCGCAAGAACTGGCTCGAGAGCTTACCATCCTAAAGCAGAAGATCAATTACCAAGCCAAATTGACTGTAGAAGAACTGGTCAGTTTTGGACGTTTTCCCTACAGCCGTGGTCGACTGAAGGCAGAAGACTGGGAAAAAATCCGAGAAACTCTGGACTATCTGGAACTGACAAACTTAAAAGACCGCTACATCGATAGTCTGTCTGGTGGACAGCTCCAACGTGTCTTTATCGCCATGGTACTAGCCCAAGATACAGACTTTATCTTGCTAGACGAACCGCTCAATAATCTCGATATCAAGCAAAGTGTCAGCATGATGCAGATTCTCAAGCGACTGGTGGAGGAACTAGGGAAGACCGTTATCATCGTCCTACACGATATCAATATGGCTAGTCAGTATGCGGATGAAATTGTTGCCTTCAAGGACGGCCAAGTCTTTTGCAAGGGAACGACTGCTCAAATCATGCAGGCTGACCTGCTCAGTCAACTCTATGAGATCCCCATCACGCTAGCTGATATCAATGGCAAAAAGATCTGTATCTATAGCTAGCTATTCTGAATTCATGTTAGAGAACCCTCTGCCTCTTAGCTAACAAGCCTATCTAAGAGCCCCTTACATCGTTATCACATTTTAAAAAGGAAAAATCATGAAAACATCCCTTAAACTTTATTTCACTGCCCTAGTGGCCAGCTTCTTGCTCTTACTTGGTGCATGTAGTACAAATACAAACTCAAGCACTAGCCAGACAGATACAAGTAGCTCTGCTCCAACAGAGATAACCATTAAAAGTTCACTAGACGAGGTCAAACTTTCAAAGGTTCCTGAAAAGATTGTAACCTTTGACCTCGGTGCTGCGGACACTATTCGCGCTTTAGGTTTTGAAAAGAATATCGTCGGAATGCCTACAAAAACTGTTCCGACTTACCTAAAAGATCTTGCGGGAAATGTCAACAATGTGGGTTCCATGGTTGAGCCAGACCTAGAAGCCATTGCTGCTCTTGAACCGGATTTGATCATTGCCTCTCCACGTACCCAAAAATTCGTAGACAAGTTCAAAGAAATCGCGCCAACCGTTCTCTTCCAAGCAAGCAAGGACGACTACTGGACTTCTACCAAGGCTAACATCGAATCCCTTGCAAGTGCCTTCGGTGAAACTGGTACACAGAAAGCCAAAGAAGAATTAGCCAACCTAGACAAAAGCATCCAAGAAGTCGCTACTAAAAACGAAAGTTCTGACAAAAAAGCCCTTGCTATCCTCCTCAATGAAGGAAAAATGGCTGCCTTTGGTGCCCAATCTCGTTTCTCTTTCTTGTATCAAACCTTGAAATTCAAACCAACTGATACTCAATTTGAAGACTCTCGCCACGGACAAGAAGTCAGCTTTGAAAGTGTCAAAGAAATCAATCCTGACATCCTTTTTGTCATCAACCGTACCCTTGCCATCGGTGGGGACAACTCAAGCAACGATGGCGTCCTAGAAAATGCCCTTATCGCTGAAACTCCTGCTGCTAAAAATGGTAAAATTATTCAACTAACACCAGACCTCTGGTATCTAAGCGGTGGCGGTCTTGAATCAACCAAACTCATGATTGAAGACGCTCAAAAAGCTTTGAAATAAGCAAGAAAACCCAACATCACCTGATGTTGGGTTTATTTTTCTTCTTGATTTCGTTTGAGGGAAAAGTGGCCTGGGACGGGATCTTTTCCTATTGGCGACCAAGGATGGCAACGTAAAATTCGAGCCAAGCCCATCAGAACACCCTTGAAGCCATATTTTTCAATAGCCTGAATCATGTAGTTGGAACAAGTCGGCTCAAAGCGACAAGAGGGTGGAAAGGCCGGTGAGATAAAACGTTGGTAAAAGCGTACTGGCGCTATTAAGATTCGTTTCATTATTTCTTGGTTACAGCCATAGTGTGTAGTTGGCTGATTTCTTTTTTATTAAGGCGACGGGATTCTCCCGGACGAAGACCTGTCAAGTCTAGGTGCCCAAAACGTGTCCGCGACAACTTATCCACTTGAAGACCGACGGCTTCAAACATCTTTTTAACCTGATGATTACGCCCTTCGTGGATGGTCAACTGTACCACAGAGCGATTTTTAACTGGATCCACTTTGAGAATTTCATAAACAGCTGGCTTGGTTTTCTTGCCATCAATCTCAAGACCACGGGTCAAGGGACGGAGATTATCCTTATTGGCCACACCTTTAACACGCGCGACATAGACCTTGTCAATCTCATTACGGGGGTGAATCATTTCATCCGTAAAATCACCATCATTGGTCAAAATCAAGACACCAGATGTATCCCAGTCCAAACGACCTACTGGGTAGATTCGCTCTTTGACATTGGGCAAGAGGTCGACAACAGTCTTGCGACCCTTGTCGTCTGTCACACTGGAAATCACACCGCGTGGTTTGTTAAGCAGATAATAAACCTTTTCTTCATTGTAGATCGGCTGACCTTCAACTTCGACCTTGTCACCAGCCTTGATGGTCGTTGCGAGTTCACGTACCACTTGGCCGTTGACCGTCACCAAGCCTTGCTTGATCAACTCTTCTGCTTTTCTCCTACTGGCCACACCTGCGTGGGCAATATACTTATTGATTCTCATCTTCTTCTATCCTTTCACCAAATAATTGGCTTTCTTGCGCTTGAATCTCAAGCTCATCAATCACTGGTAATTCTTCTAAATGGTTAATTCCCATGTAATCTAGGAAATAATCCGTAGTAACATAGAGGTTGGGGCGACCCAACACTTCTTTTTTCCCGTCTTCTCGTATCAAATCAAATGCCTGCAACTTTGCCAAAGCCCCACTCGAATTGACCCCACGGATAGCATCAATTTCTATCCGCGTGATGGGTTGCTTGTAGGCAATGATGGACAAGGTCTCAAGGGCTGCCCGAGACAGACTCTGGTTGATGGGAGCTTTGGAGTATTCCTTTAAAATCGCTGCAAATTGAGGCTTGGTCACCAATCTGTAAGCGCCCCCTGTCTCAATCAGGGACAAGCTCGACTCTTGGTCTTTTTCATACTTTTGGGCTAATTTTTCTAAACTCTGCTGGATGCCTGTCGGAGGAAGCGATAGGAGTTCAGCCAACTGACGGACCCGAATCCCATCTTCACCTGCTACAAACAAGAGCGCTTCTATTTCTGCTAAAGTACTCATCTTTCCTCTCTATCAAGTCTAGCTTTGTGCCTCTTGACTTTCTTCCTTCTTTTCCATGAGATAGATATCTCCGAAACTCTCCTCTTGCACGAGGATCAGTTCCTGGGTTTTGATTAACTCTAAGGTCGCCAAAAAGAGGGTAATGACCTCTTGGACATTCTGGGCTTCCTTGAACAAATCCTGCAAACGCAACTGGTCTCGTCCAGTCAAGGATTCTTTTACGATACCCATCATGTCCTCAATCTTATACTCATCCCGCAAAATGGTCGTGTGGTTCTGAGCGAATTCCTCTTTTTTCTTGGCTAGAATATTTGAAAAAGCCAAAAAGAGGTCAATAGTCGTCTTGTCATGCACAAGCTCCGCATCCTCGTAAATCAACTCTGTTGGCGCTTTGGAATAGTACTGGGCCCGATCTTGGTGCTTAGCCTCCAAGTGCTCACCCAAGAGCTTGAACTTGCGGTATTCTTCGATTTGGGAGAGAAGATCCTGCTCTAGGTCATCCTCCAAGTCTGTCACTTCTGCTACCTTTGGCAAGAGCTTGCGACTCTTGATCAGCATGAGTTGACTGGCCATGACCATGTACTCGCCCGTCACTTCCAGACGCATGGCCTGCAGGGTTGAGACATAGGCTAGATACTGTTCGATGACTTCCGTAATGGGCACATCGTAAATATCCATCTGGTACTTAGAAACCAAGTGCAAGAGCAAGTCCAGAGGCCCTTCAAAATCTTTTAATTTAATATCCATTATCTATATTTTTCTAAGGTCAGGACTGTTTTTAATCCTAATTTTTTTGCAATTTCGTACAAATCGACCTTGTTTTCTATTTGTCTTAGAATGAACTGTTCCCGCAAGGCTTGGGCTGATAAGGTTGGGAAACCTTTCTCCTTGACAAAGGACTCCAGCTGACGAAAGGCCCACTGACGAGAATAGGCTTTCCCTCCCCTTTCAAAAAGATAGGTCTGCCCCATCAAGAGTTCCAATTCTGAAAGCAAGGTCGTGGGAATAGTGACAATCCTCTGTTGGGAAGCCTTGTTGATTCTCAAAACCTGAAAATCAAGATTGATATCCGCAACCTTGAGAGCTAAAATCTCACTAGGTAAGAGCCCCATTTCTAGGATTAAGAGTGCCAGCAAGCGCCCTTCTGGATACTCACTTTCCTGCCAAAAAGACTCCAGGTCTAACAGTTCTGGCTTTTCGGTCTTCTTTTCAGCTTGTTTGGCTAATTCCAAGCGGTAAAAACTGTCCAGCTCTCCTCTTTGATAGAGAAAGTAGAGAAATTGATTACAGGCCGAAAGTTTTCGCTTCTGGGCACTCATTTTTAGATTGGCTAGTTGGGCTTGGTAAATCTTGAGACTGGTCTCAGAGATTCGCTCCCCTACCATATCTAAAAATTGCTCCAAATCATACTTATAGGACTGCTTTGAATTGGCAGACAAGCCCTGCTTTTTCTCTAAAAAGGCTGAAATGCTATCTCTCATTTGCATCGAATCTCATATTCCTTACTAAAGTCATGCAAGAGGGCATTAACTGCCTTGAGGATGGACTTACGCGTGATGATTCCTTGGAAAATTCCTTCATCATCTACGACTGGCAAGAAGGGTTCATCCACCAGTTTATGGAGGACCTCTGTGATGTTATAGTCTGGAGCGACGACTGCTACATCCGTCTTGGTCATATTGACGATATCTGTCGTTGCCATCTGTTCATCTGTCAAACCTTGCTCCATTTGATAAGCCAAAATATCTCTCAGACCAATGGTTCCGACAAAGCGTTTGTCAAAGGTCACAACAGGGATACGGGTGTAGGTAATTTGACTCAGCACCAAAATTGCATGATCAGCGTTATGGGTATCAATCAAAGCTGCTAGATTGTCAGCAGGGGTAAGAAAAGTTTCTTCCTGCTCCAGTAAAAATACTTCAAATTCCTTGGCAATCATCGAGCAAACTCCTTGGACAATCCTGGATAAATCTCATGATCACGTGTCAAAAAGTCTACTTTAAAATAGCTGTCATCAATCTCCACACGGGCATAGAGGCATTCTCTAATAGTGCCTCGTGGTTGGCTGATGGAACCTGGATTGAGAAATAGCGTCTTTCCTTCCATCCAAGCGCTTGGCACATGCAAATGACCATAGAGACAGATATCGGCATCTTCTTCCTGAGCCCAGTAGTCCAACTTTTGAAAGTTGAAATTGATATCAAACAAGTGTCCATGGGTCTGGATGATCTTGGTTGGACCAAGTTGAGTTACCAAACGCTCTGGATAGCCAGCATAAAAATCCATATTTCCTTTGACGACATGGATGCCTTCCCAGAGCGGAGAGTCTGGACGGAGTTCTGAGTCACCATCGTGAAAAATGGCATCAACTTTACCCAGATAGCGGTCACGAATTTCTTCGACAATCAAGCTATCGCCATGGGAGTCACTCATTACAATGATGGTTTGCTTTGCCATGATGGAAATACCTCCAAAAGTTTCTTAACGGCTAAGGCACGGTGGGATTGGCTATTTTTTTCTTCAAGGGTTAATTCTGCTGATGATTTACCTGTCTCTCCTACCAGGAAGAGAGGATCATAGCCAAAACCATTTTCACCCTTGGGTTCAAAGTTGATATAACCTGGCCAGTCAGCTTCAACAACCAAGCTTTCCTTGTTTGGACTGGCTACAACTAGGGTCGTATGGAACTGAGCCGAACGGTCCTTGAGATCAAAGACCATGGCCAATTCGTGTAAGAGTTTGGCATTGTTTTCACGGTCAGTCGCTCCCACTCCTGCAAAACGGGCTGACCAAACACCTGGCAAGCCACCGAGGACATCTACTTTGAGACCAGAATCATCTGCCAAAACCATCTTGCCTGTTAACTGTGAAATGGTTTCTGCCTTGAGGCGGGCATTTTCTTCAAAGGTCATACCTGTTTCAGCTACTTCAGGTAGGTCAGGGTAATCATTGAGATTTTCGACATCATAGCCTAACTTGTCAAAGATAGCTCGGAATTCCTTGGTCTTACCTTCGTTTCGAGTCGCAATCAACAAGGTTTCTCTAACCTTACTAGTTTCAAAGAAAGCTTCCACATCAACACCTTCTTTAGGCAGTTCGACATGCCAAAGCTGTCCATTTTCAATTAAAAGTAAGGCTCCCTGACGTTGGATGACTTCCAAATTACGTCCTGCTTCTGCATTTAAAATCTCAACGATAAAAGAGAGTAAACGGAAGTTAGAAGACCAGCGCATCACCGTTATCGTAATCGGAAAGCCATTTTCCTCGTCACGAAAAATCCGCGCCAAATCCATAAAATCAAGCTCGATAGGATCTTTGATAAGGCTATAGATGCCTCCATAGACATCCCAGACACCGACATACCAGTCCTGGTCATCCTTGTATTCATAAATTTTGTTTGTCATAAAGTTACATGCTCCACATGAATCTCTTTTTCCAGCCATTCTGCTCCTATTTGGGCAAAACTTTGGCTATTGGCTGTTGTGTAAAAACGATGTTGAAGAGGCCCCGCATCTCGGCTACGATTGATTTCAAAATAATTGAGTAAGACTGAGATATCCCGTACACACTCTGCCCCACTATCGATCAGCTGAACCTTTGGTCCCATGACATTCTGGATGATGGGGCGAAGGAGTGGGTAATGGGTACAACCCAGAATCAAGCTATCCACCTTGCCTACCAAGGGACGCAGGGTTTCATAAACTACTTTCTTGGTGACACTGGTCGACAGGGCACCAGACTCCACCAAGGGGGCAAACTTGGGACAGGCCAAACTTTCAACCTGTAAGTCCGGATCCAAATCATGGATTTTCTGACGGTAGATGTCTGATTGGACCGTCATGGGAGTTCCAATCACTCCGATTTTCCCACCTTGACTGGACTTGATGGCTGCCGAAGCTCCCGGCAAAATCACGCCTAGGACAGGAATATCTAGTTGAGCCTTGATTTCTTCCCAGACGACCGCAGTCGCAGTATTACATGCAATGACAATCATCTTGACATCTTTGGTCAAGAGAAAGTTGACCAACTGCCAAGTATATTCACGAATTTGCTCAGCAGGACGGGGACCATAGGGCGCCCGTGCTGAATCTCCAATATAGACGATTTCTTCATGGGGAAGCTGGCGCATGAGCTCACGAACAACGGTCAAGCCCCCGACACCCGAATCCAAAAAACCAATTGGTCGATTATCCATACAGTCTTCTTTCTAGTCTTCTTTTTCTGATTGATAGTTCATCATGATTCCTTGTCCTGAAGGAACTAACGACAGCTTGATAGAATGTCAACTGCCTCTCTCTTAATCATAATCAAATATCAATAGAATGCAAGGAAAAAGTCTTATCCTTGAGAACTATTGAACATAGTGAGAAGTCTGGAACTTTCATCCCAGACTTTTCCTATTTATTTCTTTTTATTGTTAGCAAGAGCTGCTTTTTGTTGACGGATAATTTGGTGGTAAACTTGTTGTACCTTGGCTTCGCTTGGTTTTTGACCATTTGCGCTCAAAAGAGCACGAACTGCCTCAGCATTCAAACGTGGGTTGTCAGCAAATTCTTTTTCAATTTGCTTACGCACCAAATACATACCTCCAAGAGCTCCTCCTAGAAAAGCTAGCACAATCAAGACAATTGCTAAAAGTAAATCCATTCTTTTTCTCCTGTTTCTTTTTGAGTCTTCTATATTATACCATAAAGTGACTTTCCTGACTAGTTTGTTTTACGCTTTCAAGAAGGGCAATAGGCGACAAAAAAGGAGCCCTACATTTCAATGAAAGAGAGCTCCTTGCTGCGTTTAATTTACATAAATAGCAAGTGTTTGATACGGTTTCAGAAGAATTTTTTCTGATAATTCTACATCTTTATAGTTTGAAATCAGAATCTGTCCATTTTGGTAGGCTGCTGGTAGCTCAATTTCTATTTCTGTGGCATAAAAGTTATTGAGGACCAGTAACTTTTCATCCTCATACTGACGTTCAAAAGCATAGACTTGCTTGCTGTCTTGAAAGGCTGGTTTGTAGCTTCCTTCTGAAATAATCGGCATTTCCTTACGAAGTCGAATCAAGTTTTGGTAGAAGGCAAAAATTGGGCCTTTGATTTCATTTTCTACGTTGATCTGAGGGTAGGTTTTTCCTGCCTTGAGCCAAGGAGTACCTCTTGTGAAACCTGCATTTTCCGAATCATCCCACTGCATGGGAATTCGTGAGTTATCACGCGACTTTGCCTGAATAATCTGGAAAGCTTCTTGCTCACTTTTTCCTTCTTTTAAGAGCATCTGATAAGCATTGATGGACTCGACATCCACATAGTCAGCCATGGAATCATAGTCTGGGTCAACCATTCCGATTTCCTCGCCCATGTAGATATAAGGTGTCCCACGTGACAGATGAATGCTGGCCGCCAGCATGGTCGCCCCTTCCTTGCGAAAATGTTGAATATCGACAAAACGGTTCAAGGCACGTGGTTGGTCGTGATTATTCCAGAAGAGGGCGCTCCAGCCGTTTTTGTCACTCATTTCCTTGCCCCAGCTATGGTAAAGACTTTTCAACTCTTCAAAATCAAAGGGAGCCAAGGTCCACTTTTGCCCGTCCTTGTAATCTACCTTGAGATGATGGAAATTAAAGGTCATGGATAATTCCTGACGGTCAGGCGACGAATAAAGGACACAATTTTCCATGGTTGTAGAGGACATTTCCCCAACTGTCATAAAGCTATCCTCTGTTCCAAAAGTGGCCTGGTTCATCATGCGCAAATAGTCATGGACGATGGGTTTATCCGTGTAAGCTGGCTTTCCTTCATTTTCAGGGCAATCCACTAAGACCTCATCCTTGCCAATCAAATTGATCACATCAAATCGGAAACCTTTGACACCCTTGTCGCGCCAGAAATTGACCACTTTGAACAACTCTTTGCGGACATTGGGATTTTGCCAGTTAAGGTCAGCCTGGGTTTCATCAAAGAGGTGGAGATAGTATTTCCCTGTCTCCCCGAAAGGCGCCCAGGCAGAACCACCAAATTTAGACTGCCAGTCTGTCGGTTGATCTTGGATGAAGAAAAAGTCTTGGTAGTACTGGTCGCCAGCTAGGGCTTTCTGAAACCATACGTGTTCTGTCGAACAATGATTGAGCACCATATCTAGCATAAAGTCAATCTTGTGCTCCTTACCGACACGCACCATTTCCTCAAAATCAGCCATATCACCAAAAAGAGGATCCACTGCCATATAATCTGAAATATCGTAACCATTATCCCGTTGAGGACTTGGATAGAATGGATTGAGCCAGACCATATCCACACCTAGTTTGGCTAGATAGGGGATTTTTTCGATAATCCCACGGAAATCCCCTATGCCATTTCCAGTGGTGTCTTTATATGATTTTGGATAGATTTGATAGACTACTTTTCGTTTATCAAGTACCATCTGTTTCTCCTTTTCCGATAAAAGGGAGGAACCTCTGTTCCTTCCCTGTTTGTGCTATTTTAATTAGATCCGTGTTGCAAGCATGAGCGGTTGACCAGCTTGAATTATCGTCGGATAAGTTCCAGTGATAGTCGCTGTATAAGCATCTTGGTTAGTGATGATAATAGGAGTTTCTGTTACGAGACCCGCAGCCTTGATAGCATCTATATCAAAGCTAATTAGTCTCTGACCAACTGTGACGTGGGCTCCTTGGGCTACATGACTTTCAAATCCTTTGCCATCAAGACCTACTGTATCCATACCGATGTGGATGAGTAATTCCACTCCCTCATCAGAGACAATACCGATGGCATGCTTGGTAGGGAAAAGAACCGTCACTGTCCCATTGACAGGAGAAGTTAACTCACCTTGGCTTGGCTCAATGACTAGACCTTGTCCCATGACACCTGATGCAAAAACAGGGTCCGTCGCTTGACTCAATTCTTTCACTCGACCAGCAAGTGGGCTGACAATTTCTACTGGAGCATGGGTTACTGGCTCGTGAGTCACAAATTCTGCTTCTTCTTGGGCAACGAATTCTGCTTGCAAGGCTGTATCGTCCTCTGTTTTTGTAAAGAAGCCTGCCTTACGGAAGAAGAAAGTCAAGAGCATTGGAACAACAATCGCGACTAGCATAGTTCCTGCAAATGGAAGCATGTATTGTGGTTGAATAGAGAGGATACCTGGCAGACCGCCAATACCAATAGAAGCCGCCGTTACATTGAAAGTAACGGACAACATGCCTGCAAGGGCCGAACCAATCATCCCAGCTACAAATGGATAAATGTATTTGACATTGACCCCAAAGAGGGCTGGTTCTGTAACACCGAGATAGGCTGAAATGGTTGCAGGAAGTGAAATCTGAGCCTCACGCTCATCATGACGATGCATGAAATAATAGGCAAATACGGCAGAACCTTGAGCAATATTAGAAAGAGCAATCATTGGCCAGAGGGCAGTTCCGCCAGCATCCGCAATCAATTGTGTATCGATGGCATTGGTCATATGGTGCAAACCGGTGATGACAAATGGAGCGTAGAGAGCACCAAAAATTGCACCGAAGAGCCATTTAACTGGACCAGTCAAACCTGCCAAGACAACTGCGGAGAGTCCTTGCCCAATTGTCCAACCGATTGGTCCCAAGACAGTGTGAGCCAAAATCAAAGCTGGAATCAATGACAAGAAAGGTACAAAAATCATGGAAATGACTTCTGGGATATGCTTGCGCCAGAAAATTTCAAGATAAGACAGACTCAAACCTGCAAGCAAGGCTGGGATAACTTGAGCCTGATAACCAATACGATTAACAGTAAAGTAGCCAAAATTCCAAACCCAGTTGGCAGCAATTTCTTCTGTTGGAGTACCAGCTACCAGATAGGCATTGAGCAACTGAGGTGAAACCAAACAGATTCCGAGAACAATCCCCAAGATTTGGCTGGTTCCCATCTTACGAGAGACAGACCAGGTAATCCCTACTGGCAAGAACTGGAAGATCGCTTCACCAGGCAACCAGAGGAAGTGATTGACACCTGCCCAAAACTGAGAGGATTCTGTGATAGTCTTGCCATCCAACATTGACCAATGCACACCTTCCAAGACATTACGGAAACCGAGGATCAATCCTCCGACTATCAAGGCTGGAATAATCGGTGTAAAGATTTCCGCCAGAGTGGTCATAACACGTTGAAGTACATTTTGATTACTCTTAGCTGCGGACTTGGCTGCTTCTTTGGAAACACCTTCAATACCTGAAACAGCTGTAAAATCATTATAAAAAATCGGTACATCATTCCCGATAATCACCTGAAATTGACCTGCATTTGTAAAGGTCCCTTTGACGGCTGGAATCGACTCGATAGCCTTGACGTTGGCCTTCTTTTCGTCACCGAGAACAAAGCGCATCCGTGTCGCACAGTGGGTGACAGCAGTGACATTCTCCTTACCTCCGATCGCCTGAAGCAGATCTTTGGCTTCTTGTTCAAATTTTCCCATTTGATTCTCCTTATACTCGTCAAAGCAAGTTTTATTTGATAGTTCTATTGTAAACGATACCAAACTTGTAGGCAACTTGTTTGTTGTAAAAAGAGGATATTTTTGTAAATTTTCTAGCACTTGTATGGTAAAATAGATACAAGTTTGTATAGAATAAAACTCAAAACCTATTTAAGGAAGCAAGATGAAGAAATACCAACAATTATTTAAGCAAATCCAAAAAACTATTCAAAACGAGACTTACGCTGTCGGAGATTTCCTCCCTAGCGAGCACGATCTCATGAATCAGTATCAGGTGAGCCGTGACACCGTTCGAAAAGCTCTGTCCCTCCTCCAAGAGGAAGGATTGATTAAGAAGATAAGGGGGCAAGGTTCTCAAGTCGTCAAAGAAGAAATCGTCAATTTCCCCGTCTCTAACCTAACCAGCTACCAAGAACTGGTTCAAGAACTTGGACTGCGTTCTAAAACCAATGTGGTCAGTCTGGATAAAATCATTATCGATAAAAAATCCTCACTGATAACCGGCTTTCCAGAGTTTCGGATGGTTTGGAAGGTGGTCCGCCAACGTGTAGTGGATGACCTGGTATCGGTTCTGGATACGGACTATCTGGATATGGAACTGATCCCAAATCTCACTCGCCAAATCGCTGAGCAGTCTATCTACTCGTATATAGAGGACGTCCTCAAACTCCATATTGATTATGCTCAAAAGGAAATAACCATTGACCACACGGGTGACCGAGACAAGATTCTCATGGACATTGGGAAAGACCCTTATGTCGTTTCGATTAAGTCAAAAGTCTATCTCCAAGACGGTCGCCAATTCCAGTTCACTGAAAGTCGGCATAAGCTAGAAAAATTTCACTTTGTTGACTTTGCCAAAAGACATCCGAAATAAACACTTACAGTTGGGGATACTCTCAACTGTTTTTTTAGTAGTAAATGATCTAGTTGAGAGTTGGAAAAGAGGAGCTGCTTGCTACTTATTCTACTATTTTAAGAAAAAACAACAGCAAATATGTATCTTGTTAAAAAACTCTTGACAAATGCTAAACGACCAGTAGAATGGGATTTAAATAGAAACAAAAATATAGGGATTTGTTTTACAAAATGTAAACGGTTCCAAACTCTAAAGGAGATTTCTATGGATAAAAGATTTTGGGAGAAATCCTGTCGCTATAGCATTCGCAAACTGACGGTTGGGACTGCTTCTGTTTTGCTGGGAGCTGTTTTTCTAGTCAACCACACTGTAGCCGCAGACAGTGTTGAGGTCAAGCAAACTGAACCAACCTCTGTCGAAGCTATCACTAAGCCTGATAGTGGACCCAAAGCAGCTGAAGCTACTGAAACTACAAATCCGTCTCTAGCAGAAAGTCCAGTAGTTTCCGAAAGCAAGCTAGCCGAAGAGACTCAGACAACAAATCGTCAAGCTAGTGAAGAAGCCATTGTAGAAGCTAAAGAAAATAAGGAACCTGAAAAAGCAGAGCAGCCTGTGACAAAGCAAGAAAACTATCAACTCAACTACGATCAGCCAACAGCTCCCTCCTATGATGGATGGGAAAAACAAGCCCTTCCTGTCGGAAATGGAGAGATGGGAGCCAAGGTTTTCGGTCTCATTGGGGAAGAGAGAATCCAGTACAACGAAAAGACCCTCTGGTCAGGAGGTCCCCAACCCGACAGTACCGACTATAATGGAGGGAACTACAAGGATCGCTACAAGGTCTTAGCAGAGATTCGTAAAGCCCTCGAAGCTGGTGACCGCCAAAAAGCAAAACAGCTAGCTGAACAAAATCTAGTCGGACCAAACAACGCCCAGTATGGACGTTACCTAGCCTTTGGAGATATCTTCATGGTCTTTAATAACCAGAAGAAAGGACTAGATACTGTAACTGATTATCACCGTAATCTGGATATCACAGAGGCTACTACGACCACTTCTTACACCCAAGATGGGACGACCTTCAAACGCGAAACCTTCTCCAGCTATCCTGATGATGTCACCGTGACCCACTTGACCAAAAAAGGAAACAAGACGCTTGACTTTACCCTTTGGAACAGCTTGACAGAAGACTTGCTTGCTAATGGCAACTACTCTTGGGAATATTCCCACTATAAGAATGGTCATGTCACTACAGATGCAAACGGAATCCTTCTAAAGGGAACTGTCAAAGATAACGGCCTCAAATTTGCATCCTATCTAGGAATTAAAACAGATGGAAAGGTGGCTGTTCAGGACGAAACACTGACCGTTACAGGCGCAAGTTATGCGACCCTCTATCTCAGTGCCAAGACTAACTTTGCTCAAAATCCTAAAACCAACTATCGAAAAGACATTGACCTCGAAAATACGGTTAAAGGGATTGTAGAAGCAGCTAAGGCCAAGGACTACGAAACACTTAAGCAAGACCATATCAAGGATTATCAAAGTCTCTTTAATCGCGTCAAACTAAATCTAGGTGGAAGCAAGACTGCTCAAACGACAAAAGAAGCCCTTCAAAGCTATAACCCAGAAAAAGGGCAAAAATTGGAAGAACTCTTCTTCCAATATGGCCGATATCTACTCATCAGTTCGTCTCGTGATCGGACAGATGCCCTTCCTGCCAACCTACAAGGAGTCTGGAATGCCGTAGACAATCCACCTTGGAACGCTGACTACCACCTCAATGTCAATTTGCAAATGAACTATTGGCCAGCCTACATGAGCAATCTGTCTGAAACAGCCAAGCCAATGATCAATTACATTGACGATATGCGTTACTATGGCCGTATCGCTGCCAAAGAATACGCTGGTATCGAATCCAAAGACGGACAAGAAAATGGTTGGCTGGTCCACACTCAGGCGACACCATTTGGCTGGACTACTCCAGGCTGGAATTACTACTGGGGTTGGTCTCCGGCCGCTAACGCCTGGATGATGCAGAATGTCTATGACTACTATAAGTTCACCAAGGATGAGACCTATCTCAAAGAAAAGATTTATCCAATGCTCAAGGAAACCGCTAAGTTCTGGAACTCCTTCTTGCACTATGACAAGGTCAGTGACCGTTGGGTGTCTTCTCCATCCTACTCACCAGAACATGGTACCATCACCATCGGAAACACCTTTGACCAGTCGCTAGTCTGGCAGCTATTCCACGACTACATGGAAGTTGCCAACCATCTGAATGTCGACCAAGACTTAGTTACAGAGGTCAAGGCAAAATTTGACAAACTAAAACCCCTTCACATCAACAATGAGGGACGCATCAAGGAATGGTACGAAGAGGACAGCCCGCAATTCACCAATGAAGGGATTGAAAACAACCACCGCCACGTTTCCCATCTAGTTGGGCTCTTCCCTGGTACGCTCTTTAGCAAGGACCAGGCTGAATACCTAGAGGCTGCGCGTGCTACTTTAAACCACCGTGGAGATGGTGGTACTGGTTGGTCTAAGGCAAATAAAATCAACCTCTGGGCTCGTCTACTGGACGGTAACCGTGCTCATCGCTTGCTCGCTGAACAGCTCAAGTATTCAACCCTAGAAAATCTTTGGGATACCCACGCGCCTTTCCAAATCGACGGCAACTTTGGAGCAACCAGTGGGATGGCAGAAATGCTCCTTCAATCTCATACTGGCTATATTGCACCATTACCAGCTCTTCCAGATGCCTGGAAAGACGGTCAAGTTTCTGGCTTGGTTGCTCGAGGAAACTTTGAAGTTAACATGAAGTGGAAAGATAAAAACCTGCAAAGCTTGTCCTTCCTGTCAAATGTCGGCGGAGACCTGGTTGTAGACTATCCAAACATCGAAGCTAGTCAGATCAAGGTCAATGGCAAACCAGTCAAGGCAACCGTCCTCAAAGATAATCGTATCCAGCTTGCAACACAAAAAGGTGACGTCATTACCTTTGAACATTTCCCTGGTCGCATAACCAGTCTGACAGCAGTTCGACAAAATGGAGTCACTGCCGAACTCACCTTCAATCAGGTAGAAGGCGCTACCCACTATGTCATCCAAAGACAAGTAAAAGACGAATCTGGACAAACCTCTGCAACTAGAGAATTTGTAACCAATCAAACCCACTTTATTGACCGATCACTGGATCCTCAACATGCCTACACTTATACCGTCAAGGCTATGCTGGGCGAACTTTCCACACAAGTTTCTGAACAGGCCACTGTTGAAACATACAGCGAGTTGATGGACGACCGAGATAGCCGTATCCAGTACGGAGCTGCCTTTGGAAACTGGGCAGATTCAGAATTATTTGGAGGAACAGAGAAATTTGCTGACCTTTCAAAAGGAGACTACACAGACGAAGACATCACTGCAACCATTCCTTTCACTGGCGTTGGTATCGAAATCTATGGACTAAAATCGTCTGAACTAGGTCTTGCTACTGCTAAAATTGATGGCAAAGAGGTCGGCGAACTTGACTTCCATACTGCTGGGGCAACTGAAAAAGGTAGCCTCATCGGCCGCTTCACAGGATTGTCAGAAGGACCTCATACATTGACTCTTTCTGTTAAACGCGAGAACAAGGGACGTGGAAATGAACGCTCGAAAATTTCCTTAGACTACTTCAAGGTCCTATCTGGAAAAGGAAGCACAATTGAAAAAATGGATGACCGTGATTCGCGCATCCAGTATGGTTCCCAGTTTAAGGACTGGTCTGACCCTGAACTCTACGGAGGTACGGAAAAATACGCTGACATCAACAGCAGCGACTCTAGTGCAGCTTCAGAAGCTCAGGCAACTATTTCCTTTACTGGTACAGGTATTCGTATCTATGGCTTGAAAACTACCGAGCTAGGTAAAGCACTTGTGACACTGGATGGAAAAGAAATGCCTGCTTTGGATTTCTATACGTCAGGCGCAACTGAAAAGAGAGCCTTTATTGGCGAATTTACAAATCTCACTGACGGTCCGCACACCCTGACATTACGTGTTGACCCAGATTCACCAGAAGGTCGCAAGAAAATTTCTCTGGACTCTTTTGACATCATCAAAGCCCCAGCTGTTGGTATAGATAGTCCAAGTATCGCGCCTCTTAAGGAAAATGACAAAACCATTTCCTTAAGCCTACCATCTGGAGACTGGGAAGCCATCGCTGTAACCTTCCCAGGTGTCAAAGATCCTCTGGTATTGCGCAAAGTGGACGAAACGCATCTGGTTACAAGTAGAGATCAGACTATCCTACCAGTCCAAGACAATCAAGTTCAAATCCCAATCCCTGAGGCTACTGATCGACAAACTGGAAATGCCATTGAAGCTTATACCATTCAAGGAAATACCACAAGCAGCCCTATCGTAGCCGTCTTTACTAAAAAGGATGAAAAGAAAGTTGATGAGAAGCAACCAACTACAAGCAAGGGAGAGGAACCAGCTCCTACTGTTGAAAAACCTGAGTACACTGATCCTATCGGGACTGCAGGGCAAGAAGTACCGCCCACTGTAGAAAAGCCTGAATACACCGAACCCATCGGAACGGCGGGGCAAGAGGAAGCGCCTACTGTTGAAATTCCTGAATACACTGGGCCTGTCGGGACTGCAGGGCAAGAAGTACCGCCCACTGTAGAAAAACCTGAATACACTGAGCCTATCGGGACTGCAGGGCAAGAGGAGGCCCCTACCGTAGAAAAACCTGAATACACTAAACCTATCGGGACTAGCGGGGATCAGACCGCTCCAACCCTTAGACTTCCTGACTATCCAGTTCAAGTCTTGAAAGATAAGGAAACTGGAGTAGAAATCATCGGTGGAGCCAACGACTTAGAAGGAATTTCTCACGTTTCTAGCCGACGTGTCCTAGCTCAAGAACTCTTTGGCAAGACCTATGATGCTTATGACCTACAACTTAAAAATCCAACCGATCATAGCTTGCAGCCAAAAGGCTCTGTCTTGGTTCGCTTGCCTATTTCAGCTAACGTAGAAAACATCTACTACATCACTCCGACCAAGGAGTTGCAAGCCCTTGATTTCACCGTTCGAGACGGAAAAGTAGAATTCATCACTAATCATTTCAGTACCTATGCTGTCGTCTATCAAGCAACTGGAACAAGCTCTAACACAGAGGAAAAACCAAGTGCTTCAGATATAGAAACCTTAGCACACGGCGTTGAAGACCTTTCAGCCAGTCCTAGCCTTGCGAAAGCTGGAAATCATTCTCCTAAAGAACAACTTCCAGCAACAGGGGAAGCATCTAACCCACTCCTCTTCTTGGCAGGCCTCAGCCTAGCCCTTACAGCCACTTTTATGTTAAATGGAAGAAAGGATGAATCCAACTAACTTTTAACATCACAAAAACAGGATGAAGAACAACTTCATCCTGTTTTATTTTTGAATCAAAGGTTATTATTACAGCAGGTATAAAAAGGCTAGGGTCAAGAGACTTGCTAGAAGCCCAACTCCCCAAAAGAAGAAGTCAACCTTCCACTCACTCCAAGGATTGCCCTTGCCTGAGAATCCTCCAAGTTCAAAATGGTGGTGGACAGGTGTCATACGGAAAATACGCTTCCCACCACTAAGTTTGAAGTAGGTGACCTGCATCATAACAGAGCTTGTCTCAAAGACATAGATAATCCCAATCAACAAAAGGGTCCATTCTTGGTGGAGAGCCATAGAAATAGCTGCCAGCATCCCACCAAGAGCCAAACTTCCCACATCTCCCATGAAGACCTTGGCAGGCTTGTGGTTAAAGACGAAGAAGCCTAACAAACCACCAATCATGGCAAGAATAACAAGAAGAATATCCAGTTGATTTTGCATATAAGCAATCACACCATAGGCCGACAAGCTAATCACCACGGAAATACTCGCTAAGCCGTCGATCCCGTCAGTCAGATTCACCGCATTTGAAAAGCCAACTAGCCAGAAAAGGGCAAAGAAGATATAGAAAATACCCAGATGAACTTGGTAGCCAAAAACTGAAAGCATGTCGCCACCACGCTCATAAAAGAGGTAGAAAATCACTCCTCCAAGCAACTGGAGAGCAAGCTTTTGCTTAGGATTCAATCCTTCGTTGATCTTACGGAAAATTTTGAGGAAATCATCCAAAAAACCTACCAAACCATACAAAACCAAGATAAACAAAATCATGCCTACATTGTTAGTCAATTGTTGGGTAAAGAGAGCGACAAGGAAGCTCACTACTACTGCAACGATCAGGAAGACAAGACCTCCCATGGTTGGAGTCCCAGCTTTAGCTTGGTGTTGCTTGACATCCTCGTGCATCTGCTGTCCTGTAATCTGTGCTTTTCGATAAAATCGGATAAAGGCTGGAATACCTATCAAGGTCAATAGAAAGGCTAGAACTCCAGCATTAATGGAACTAATCATGTTAATCTCCTAAAGTTATTTTCATTTTTTTAAGGTCTTTGAGAGCTGTATTGGCACGGACACTTTGTTTCTTGACCGTTTTGCCACTACCTTCCCACTCAACTTCTATATTTAGCCATTTGGCAAATGTTTGCACATTTTCATCTGTCCAGCCATACATATCAGGCATTTCTTCGACCTTATCTGACAGGATCAAGATTTGCTGATTGGCTTCCAAATTATCTCCTTCAGAAACCGAGAGCTCCTTGATCTTTGTTCCTGTTCCGATAACGATTGGTTGGACAAGGTTACGACGCAATTCCTCTGCTAGGTCACCCGGAGTAAAGTCCTTGGTAGCTGGCATAGCATAGCTGGTCGTCTTGCTGACCTGATCCAAGCTCTTGGCAGTTGACTGAAGATTGAGGGATTCTTTCATAGCAGAAGCTCGCTCAAGGATTGGGTTGGCAAACTCCCCAAGCTGAACGCCCGAATAATGCTCTGGCTGTTGCACCGTCACATAGAGGATAAAGTCAGGATTTTCTGCAGGATGCATTGACACAACAGAGAAGATATAGTTGGTTTCACCTGTCAGGTAACCTCCATTCTTCTCATCGGCAATCTGAGCAGTCCCTGATTTCAGGGCAACATTCTGACCTGGAACATTGACATTTGGTTTTCCTGTACTGTGGTTGTACATGGTACCGTAGACAGGATCTGTTCCGACCATGACCATGTGCTCCCGAGTAGAGGACGCTGCAGCTTTTGACACAGGATTTCCGACAATTTCCTTTTGAGACTTACGGACAGACTGGTCATTTGGATCATAGAGGGCACTGATAAATTTCGGCTCCAACATAACCCCATCGTTGGCAATGGCTGTAAAGGCACGAAGCATCTGGGTCTGGGTGACAGAGATCCCTTGTCCAAATGCACTCATGGCAATATTGACAATATTATCCGCAGGTAATTGACCTGTGTACTCATCTGTCAGACCAAAACGAGTTGGCACCCCAAACTTAAAGCGATTGAGATAGTCCAGCCAGGTTGCATCCCCCATCTTTTGCTCAAGTAAGGTCATCCCGATATTACTTGAGTGGGCAAATCCTTGAGAGAAAGTCATGGTGCCACCACTGGTCAATCCTTCATTGACGTCCCAGTCTCGAATGGTCGCATCAGCTATTTTCAATTCACTACTGTTAAAGTATTCCCCACCAGGGAAGGTATTGTTATCAATAGCTGAGGCCAACATCATCACCTTCATGGTCGATCCTGGCTCGTAGTTACTTTGATAGAGGATATCTCGCCAGACAAAGTCTTTTGTGATGCCATCCTTGGTATCTGCGTTAAAGGTCGGTCGTTGAGTTGTAGCGAGGATTTCCCCTGTTTTAGCGCTGACCAAGGTAGCCGTCATATACTTGCCTTTTACCTTTTCCTGGAAGGCATCCATCTGCGTTTCCATAAAGGATTGCAAGGGACTAGAAAGGGTTGTGTAGACATCCTTTCCATCTACCGTTTGTTGGGAAGCTTGATCTGTACCCGGAACGATGTTTCCCAGACGATCCTTCTCATAAGTGATAATCCCATCTGTACCTGCCAGAATGCTATTTAAAGAACTCTCCAAACCAGATGTTCCAATCAAGCTCTTGGTACCATCCTCATTTTCATGAAGTTGCGCTAAACCGATAAAGGAAGAAGCAAACTGTCCATTGGGATAACTACGGTTAGGGCTTGTTGTAAAGTCAACCCCCTCAACGCCAGCAGTTTTGAGGTCATTTTTAATAGCCATCATATTGGCATAGGTGATCCCATTTCCCTTGGTACCAAAAGATACCTGTTTTAGATCTGGCTGAGAAAGCTGTTCTTTGACATAGGACTCCTCCATATCCAGATACTTATGGAAAATTTCAGCTACCTTATTAAATTGAGAATCCTCTACATAGAGAATTTTGCCTGTTGCTGACTTGTAGGTCTTGTCAATAACGGCATAGATATTATACGAAGTCGCATCCTCAGCAATAGGCGTACCATTACGATCATAGATGGTTCCCCGTTTTGCAGGAATCGTCTTGGTTGTTTGGTGAACCTTTTTGGCCTCTTTGACCAAGTCCTTCCCAAATTTTTTACCCGTTCCGATAATGACCGCAAAGTTGACCAAAAAGACAGCGAAGAGTATGACAGCCAATAAACTTATGCTTTTCCCTACTCTTCTGCGGTTTTCTTCTGGAGATTTACGATTACGAACGGCATAACGGATGATTTTTTCTTTCCACTGTTTCATTTCTTACTCCGTTGCTCGGATATTTTCGTTATTCAGCTGCAAATTCTTAGAGTTTGCAATTTCTTTCAAACGTTCTGAACGAATCAATTCATTGACCTCTTGCTTGGCATCGTCGAGCTCTGTTTTCTTTTCTTCGATTTGAGCATTGACCTTGGTCAATTCATTCTGAACTTGTAATAGCTTGGTCTGCATAAACACAACGCTAACTGCCAGGATAATCATTGTTGCAGCAATCGAAACATAGAAGGCCTTTTCCACACGTGAAAAACCTTTAAACTTCGTTTGCAATAACTGGCTTGTTTTTTCAATTCTTTCTGCCATGTTTTTCCTCTTACTTGTGAATTTTTCTGGCCACGCGCAACTTGGCTGAATGCGAACGATTGTTGGCTACTAGCTCTTCGGCACTTGGCAAGATTGGCTTACGGGATACCAATTCCATCTTAGGCTTAAGATCATCTGGAATGAAGGGCAAGCCTTTTGGAACTTCCACTGTAGAAGCCTCCTTAAACAACTGCTTGGTCAAGCGGTCTTCCAGCGAATGGAAGGTAATGACCGAGATTCTACCATCCAGAGCCAGCATGTCCATGGCCTGCTGGATAGACTCATCTGCTGCCCCCAGCTCATCATTGACTTCGATTCGGATAGCCTGGAAAATCTGCTTGGCAGGATGACCCTTTTTCTTGAGCTCCTTGGCAGGCTTTGCCGACTTGATAATCTCTGCCAACTCAGTCGTCGTCTCAATTGGTTTCACCTCACGCGCTTGCTCAATCTTGCGGGCAATCTGTTTAGAAAACTTATCCTCACCATACTTAAAAAAGATCCGAACCAAGTCATGATAGTCATAATGATTGACCACCTCATAGGCCGTCAGACTAGCTTCCTGATTCATCCGCATATCCAGTGGCGCATCCTTTTTATAAGAAAAGCCACGCTCACGCTGATCCAGCTGAGGACTGGACACTCCCAAGTCATAACAAATTCCATCAATTTCCTGGACACCAGCCTCTTGCAAACGTGCCTGCAAATGACGGAAGTTATCCTTGATAAAGGTTACCATCCCCTTTTCGATATAGGGTGCCAACCGTTTTTGCGCATTGTCAATAGCATTCTGGTCCTGGTCAAAGGCATAGAGATGCCCTTTTTCGCTCAATTTACTTAATAAATATTCGCTATGGCCCGCTCCGCCCAAAGTCGCATCAACGTAGATACCGTCAGGTTTTACGTCAAGCATATCAATCGTTTCATGAAGCAAGACCGTTACATGATGAAATTCTTTTGTCATATCTTATCTATTTTACCACAAATCCGACCAGCTTGCACTTGTCAGACAAGGCTAAGTTTCTTCGAAAAAAATTCTCAAAAATATGTCATATATACTTGACATCTTACCCCCAAAAAGAATATAATATAGTCAAATATATGCGACATATCAAAAAGGAGACCCTATGAATCGTGTCAAAGAATTCCGCAAGGAACTGGGCATTTCTCAGCTCGATCTCGCCAAAGATATCGGTGTCTCGAGACAGACCATCAACATGATTGAAAACGACAAGTACAATCCAACCCTGGAACTCTGTCTCAATCTCGCCCGCAGCCTCCAAACTGACCTTAATAGTCTCTTTTGGGAAGACGATTTTTAAAAAAGGAGCAAACAAATGAAAAAAGAAACTCTCACTGACAAACTTATCAAACGCATATACGGTATTTCTGGTCCCCTTGACGAACACAAACGGCGCGAAGCCGATCGTATCGGGAATCAGGTCTTTATTGTCCTCTTTTATCTGATGACATTTGGCAATCTCATTCCCTTTGTCCTTGCTTATAAATACCCGCAAATTGTCGCTATTGGTTATCCTCTCGTGGTGTTTGGCATTTCGATGATGGCTGCCCTCTATGTGGTCTCCCAAACCAAGAAAACGGGCATCACAGCTATTGATACCGAAATGTTAAGCCAAAAAGAAAGTAAACAGCTACATTTTCCTGGTCTAAGAGTCGGTCTGATCTATGGCATAGCGATATTTTTTATAGTGCCACTCATCGATACTCTAACAAGTGAAAATCCAAATTTCATCAGTTCTCTTCTGAATTCAAAACATATTTTAAAAACTATACTGGGAGCGTTCTTTTTTGGACTGATGATGCAAATTGTTGTCTCTCTTCGCATTCAAAAGGCAAAGAAAGACCAAGAAGACGACTAGGAGGTGCCTTATGAAATCACTAGCTAGACTACTGATCATTCATGTTTTTATCAGTATTTTCCTTTCCTTCGCTCTTATTTCAGGAGCTGTTTCTCATACAGTTTTAATACTATTACTCCTCTTTCTTCCTGTACTCAATAAAGGACTTGAGAAAATGCAATCAAAACGGGTACCTATCCTCAACGCTGCCCTCTTCTTCCTCCTTATATCCTTTCCACAACTTTTAACCAACCCTGTCCAATGGAAATTTTCAATATTCCTAGTCATAACCATTATTTCAAGTTTGGCCTACTTCTATAACTTTTATCAAGTAGTTAAAGAAGGAGATCGAAAACAGTTGATTTAGGAGATTACTCCCATAATTTCTCATTTTATAGACAAATAATCCCATCCAGCTCATGCTAGATGGGATTATTTTATTTCTTAACAGAGGTTGCAAGTCATTTCCCTTTCATCTTAGAAAGTCGACTCTTTCCAACTCACACTACAATCCAAGACTTGTTGCCTTTCTTCTTGATTGCGGCCTTCAATCTGGTCAATCAAAATCTTTGTAGCCTGTTGTCCTTCTTCAAAGGCGGGCTGAACCAACGTCGAAACACTTGGAGAAGAAAAGCAAGTCCACTCCGTATTGTCGAAACCAATCAACCCAACTTGTGGCAAGTTATAATTCAACTCTTTGATAACGGTAAAGACTAGAGGTAGGGCCCAACAGTTAGGGACAAATACCAGAGTTTTTTCATCGGGATTGATTTCTTTTTGTAAAAATTCCTTAATTTGTTCCAAATTCGTATGCTTATCTTCAATGGTTAGACTAGCGTGGCGCATGTTAGCATCTGTTAAAGCATCCACAAAACCACTTGCCCGCTCAATCCGAGTACTCAAACGACTCGTATCCGCTGTAATCAAGAGAAAATGCTCATAACCTTTTTCGATACAGGACTGGGTCATGTCATAAACGGCATCATAGTTATTGGTTTTGACCCAGCTAGTCCGGTGTTCATAGAGCTGACTATCAAAAAAGACCATTTTCTTCTTTTTCTCATCGATAATACGAGAATATTTTCGGAAATTAGAGGTCGGCTGAATAATAAAGCCGTCTACTCCCAAGAGAAGCATGCTTTCAATATACCTGTCCTCACTCTCTTGGCTGTAATTACTATTTCCTATCATTACCTGGTAGCCATTCTGGCTGGCGATATCCTCAATTCCCTTAACAATTTGGTTTGAGAAACTGTTGGTAATATCACCAATCAAGACACCAATTAATTTTGTTCGTTTGGAGTTTAAGCTACGCGCAACAATGCTCGGTTTGTAATTTGTTTCATGAATAACTTTTTCAATCTTTTCACGTGTCTCTCGGGACATTTTTTCATATTTCCCGTTTAGGTAAAATGACACGGTTGTTTTCGAGGTCTGAGCCATTTCCGCAATGTCTTTTATGGTCAGTTTCTTCTCCAATCTAAAACACCTCCTACTAATACTTAGTATAACATATTTACTGTTCAAAAAGCCTATTTCTAGCACTGCAAGCGAATCATTCTCTCATTTATTTTATCATATACTAGACATTTTCCACGCATTTTTGTTCCGTCAACGAGGCACAATTTTTCACCTATACAAATATCCTCGCTTAACAACAGAATCAGCTTATCTGTTTCGTCATTTTTCACTTCAAAAGCCAGAGCATTTTCTACTTCATGACCATCTGTCTGGTAGACAGAATGACGGGTGATTTCAAAACTTTCATGCGCAATGATGGTATAATCCAGCATCTGATTCTCAAAGAATTGGTGTTTCGTGAGTTTGCTACTTTTTTCAAGCTCATTGTATTTAGGAGAAATAATGGTATCTTCCAAATCAAAATCAACTTCACTCCATAGTTTCAACTGATTGATTTTCCCATCTTGATAGGTCACATCCTTGTCAAGGATAAACTGAGTCAACGACTCATGCTGACCTTGACACCTGATGTCATCTACCAAGAGCCACACATCCTCTGCCAACATGAGGATTTTTCTCCTGTGAAGATAAGGCAAATCAGGTTCTGCTGACCAATAAGCCCCCTCAATATAATGCACTCCCTCCCTTTCTTTATGGTGACAAAACAGGGAGTGAGGATAGTATTCATATTCCCAGGATCCCGTGATTCTTTCCGGAGCTTTCCCATCTACAATGCAGGTTGAATGACTCCAAGCACTCTTTAAGAGATAACGTTCATCTATCTCCCGATAAGAATAACGCCCAGCATCTATGAAAATCGGTTGACCTTGATACTGTAAGCAAAAACTATTCTCGTCACTATGGCTATGGGCACTTCCTAGCGGACCGTTTTTGAAAAATAGATAACGATGTTCATCCTTAATGCAGACATGTCCAGAGTCTTCAAAAATCATGGACTTAGGCTGCCAAGCTCTCTTTTCAAATCCCTGCAGTCGCTTGACCTTTTCTCGCCCCAGGAACAAGAGGCTAAGCAAATCGACTTTAACATCCAGACCGTTAAGAAGGTCTTCCTTGTTCAAAACCACAGCAGACAAGCTCAAAATTTCTGTCGTTTCTGTAGAATCACTATCACCAAAAGCTAAGGTCCGTCCATCTAGACCTGTCATCATCTGAATGTAAGTTGCCATCTTTTCCAGCAGCTCTTGAAAGCTATCTTGCAAGTCTGGAAGCAAGAGACACAAGTCCAGCAAGGCTTTATAAACCTCTACATGATAGAGAATCGACTGTTCAAACTGGCTTCCATCTTCTAAAATCTGTGTCTCGATCTGCTGTTTCAACTCCTTTGAAGCAAAATGGTAAGCTTCTTCTAGGTCCATCTTATCTGAAAAGAAATGATAGATTGCAAGTATCGGAATAGTTTGTAAAATCCCCCAGTTACTAAGGGTGTACTTGGCGCGATAGTGGCTTTTCATAAAGTCAATCTGCTTTTCTAGACTGACCAAAATTTTCTCTAGTTCTTTCTCCTCTAGCAAGTCAAATTTCAAGAGGAGCAAGAGGAGTTTCAACCAAGCAAAGGAACGAATACCCGTATCCAAGGTTCTAGTCATCAAAGATTGAGGAGAAAATTCTCTCACCTGCTCAATCCAATCAAATAGAAAGAACTTGCACTTTTGGATATAGCCCTTATCTCCTTCTACCAGATACCCAATCATAAACTGCAAGAGATATTCTTGTCGATTGAGCATATAAGCCCATTCTGGATCATCTTCAAATACTTGATTCCACACCATCGGCTGGATTTGATGGATTTTTGAACAAGGTTCCATATCCCAAGGACTATCAAACATAAAACGATTGTCCATCAAGCGTTCAAGGGAACTCTTGACTTTCTCATAGTCTTTTGAACAGTGGGACAAGATATAATCACGATATTGGTTTCCATCAATTCTTTCAAAAAATTGTCTTCTTTCTTCTTTCATTATCTATTACCAGAAAAAGAACTACTTAAAAAGCAGTTCTTTTGTCTTTCCCATTACACTTTCCTTTTCTACATAGATGACCACACCTTTTGCAATCTGCAAGGAGACCAAGTCATCTTTGATAGAAATGATTTTTCCATGAATTCCAGACAATAACAACACTTCATCACCAGATTTTAAAGAAGCTAAATACTCTTGTCGTTGCTCCATCTGTTTGTGAAGCAACTTTTGCTGACGAATAGATTGAAAGCTTGACAGTAAAAGGGGGCTAACTGCCAAGACAATCACTATTCCATAAAACAATGTTGTATCCATTAAGCTAGAATCTTAAGCCAGCTTCCGATAATTCCGATGATAACTGTTAAAATAACGAGTTTATATGTTGTCCATTTCTTTTCTTTGATCAAGTAGTAAACTAAAAGTGTAAATAGGGCTGGTAGAAGAGCTGGAGCAACCTTATCAAGCATTCCCTGAATACTTACGATACTTTGTTTAGCGTCTGCTTTAACTTCCCCTGCAGCAAAGGTGATCGGCACCATAATCTTAACAGATGTCGCTGCCAAACCAGCAATTACGGTTACACCGATAATATTGGCAATACGAGAAATCGTTGCCATCTGCTCGCTTAGTTTATCAATCACAGTTGTTCCCAGTTTGTACCCATACAGACCAGTTGACAATTTAATCGCTGTTAAAATCGTATTCATCGCAAGGAAGAACAAGATTGGACCGACAACCAGGCCTTCTTGAGCAAACGAAGCTGCGATGGTCGAGAACAATGGAGCTAAACAGAATTGTGAGAGAGAATCCCCAATACCTGCTAATGGCCCCATCAAGGCCATCTTGATGCTACGTGTCTCTTTTGCCGGACGGCCATTTTCCAACATTACAAGATGCAAGCTGGTAATAAAAGGCAGGAAGTGTGGGTTGGTATTATAGAATTCACAGTTTTCTTCCAAGGCTTGGTAGAAACCTTCCTGATCCTCTCCATAGTGTTTTTTCAAAGCAGGATACATCACATTGGCATATCCCAACCCTTGATAGTTACTATAGTTAAATCCATTTTGACAAAAGAATGCCCGCAAAGACGTTTTAAGATAATCACGTTTTGTTAATTTGTTAGATCCAGTCATCGTGTGCTTCCTCCTCTACCACATGATTCGCTGTTTTTGGCTTGTTATAAAATTCAATCAAAGCAAAGATAGTACCTACAATTGCAATACCAATTGTTGGGATGTTTAGATAAGCCGCACAAACATATCCCAACAAGACAAACGGAATCAACTCTTTCTTAGCCATCACTGACAAGATCATTGCAAAACCGATAGCTGGGAGCATTTTACCAGCAACTGTCAAACCTGTAAGCAATACTGGCGGAATGTAATCTACGAGTTTCAACAAGGTATCCATTGAAAGGGCACCCAAGCAACCCAAGGTAAAGCCGATAAAGGCAAACAACCAAATTGTTGCATTTAGAGTGAACTTGAATTTCTTCAAATTATGGTTTTTCAAGTGCTTCATCGCCGTTTCAGGCGCACCAGCACGTACAGTATAGGCGAAAGTTTGTAAGAATTGAATCGCCACAGCAATCGGAGTAGAGAGGGCAAGAGCCGCTTCTGGACTGACTTTACCAGCACTAGTGATAGCCATCAAGGTACCAAAGATACCAGGTCCGATTGGGTTTGGTGGAACCGTACCTCCAGCACCAACACCGAATCCCATATAAGCCAATTCACCAATAGCTCCCATTGCAAGAGCAGTAGGCAAATCACCTAGAATAATTCCGACACCAAACGACAAAACAATACATCTATTGGTGTAAATCCCTAACAGCATTCCACTAAAACAGAAAGCTGTCCATAATCCAATTAAAATCGCTTGAAATACATTAATCGACATAACGATCTCCTCTTTTAAATATAGTCCATAATGTTGACTTCAACAGCTCCATCGTTTCCTGTTGGAGTTGTTTTCGTATTAAATGTTACTTGATAAGTTTGGTTCAATTCCTTGAGGGCTGCCTTGTCCTCTTCACCTAGGAAGATAGAGCGTGTCACCTGCTCTTTACCAGGGGCATTGTGAATGTTCCCGATATTGATTTCTTTAATTGGAACACCACCTTCTACCAAGGTTAAAGCATCTTTTACATCCTTCACAACGATAAAGATCGTTTGAGCAGGATTAGCCTTGTGAATGATATCAATCACCTTTTGCAAAGGGAAGAAACGCATAGCAACTGAGTCTGGCACAACTGTTTTCATCAGAGTTTGTTGCATCTTATCTGTGCTCACTTCGTCATTAGCAACAATAACTGTATTACACCCCAGGTATTTTACCCAAAGTTGTCCTTGCCCGTGAATTAAACGTTCATCGATACGGGTCATAATAATATTTGGCGTCGTCATATTTCTCCTCCTACCAATATAGGTTCCAGTCTTTGTAGAAACGGATTAGAGCTTCTAGGTAATAGTAGTCACCCCAGATATTGCCTTCATCCACTCCTTTACCTGAATGCCATGAGTACACACCGTGGAGGAGACTTGTTCCACCAGGGATAAATTGATCATTTGCATACTGTTCAATCAGAGAACGAAGCATAGCATGCATAGCATGTTTATAAATATCTTTGTCAGCGTCAACCTCTGGAAGATGTTTTAGCATTTCATGAATCCCACAGACGGCGATAGCTGTTGCTGAAGAATCTCGTGATTGATCACTACCATCATTAAAAATCAAATCCCAATAAGAAACATGATCTTTTGGCAGACGATTCAAGAAATAATTGGTTACACCCTTAAACAAGTCAAAGCAGGACTCGTCTTTCAGGTGACGATAAGTCAAAGGAATACCATAGACTCCCCATGATTGCCCACGCGCCCAGCACGAATCATCGCTATATCCCTGTCTCGTTACACCTTTAAGAGGTTGACCTGTTTCAGGATCAAAATAGAAGGTGTGGAAGGATGAGGCGTCATTACGGATAACATTATTAGCCGAAGCATAGAAATGGTTTTCTGCAATATCGTAGTATTTTTGATCGCCTGTTTCTTGATAAGCAAAGAACAAGAGTTGAATATTGAGCAAGCAGTCGATAATCAAACGGTAATGTTCTTTCTCGCCCAAGTCTCCCCAAGCCTGAATGAAGCCACCTTTTTCTTGATAGCGTTCAATCAACTTATCTGCAGCTTTCAAGGCTGCTTCTCTAGCCTCTCCATCTCCATTTATCTTATATCCAGCCATACAAGACGGTGTGTACAAAAAACCGAGATCATGGTGATCCAACTCCACTCTCTTATTAACACGTTCCAGGAAAGAAAGAACATTTTTATGAGCGATGTTTTTAAATGCATCCTGTTGACTGTATTCATAAGCCAACCACAGTTCTCCTGTCCAGAAACCATTGGTCCATTCCGTGTTATCCATGATTGGATAGACATTATCAAAGGTAGCTGGCGTCGGGAAATCTTCCTTGAAATAGTTAAGGTTGAGTTCTAACTGCCGAATAACCTTATCAATTGCCTGGCCGACTTCTTCTTTCGTCAGAAGTGGTACTTCTAAGAAGCGCTCAGGCGATTTTATTTCTTCAATCGTAACCTTTTTTATCATTCTTTTACCCTTTAAATACCCGATTCGAAATCTTCTTCCTCTGCCTCTGCATCCGTTGAAAACAATTCTTTACCATTTACGACTCCGCCCTGGGCCGCCTCTACTGATTTATTAACAACCTCATCAAAGCTATGAGCCATTCTAGCAAAGACTGCTTCCATTAACATGGCTAAGTTCAAACCCGAGAGAACATTCATTGTTTTGGCTGGATTTTCCCCCATTATGGTAGAAGAAACCTTGAATGGCGATCCTCCCAAGAGATCACTTAGGATTAAAACCTCTTCTTCATTTGAAATTGCAAGTAAGATTTTTTGCTTGAGTTCATCTGCTGACATTCCTTCCACAAAGTCAATCGCCTCCACATTTTCTTGATTGCCTGCAATCAATTGTAAAGAACTATAAATCCCTGTGGCAAAATGTCCATGCCCTACAAGTACAATTTTCATCTTTTCTCCTTCCTTGTTTGAGTTTACCGGTTTACTTTACATTTCCCATTGTAAACCTTTATTTTTATCTTGTCAATAGTTTTTTTAAAAAAATATTAGCGCTTTCATTGTTTATTTAACCATTGCAATAGACAGAAATTTCAAAATCTTCCGTTTTTTAGAAAAACAAAGATTTTTAGAAATAAAAATATTTAATCATTGACAAAACCGGTTTACTAGAATATAATTTGGTTATAGAGAAGTCTTAACAAATTTGAAAGGAAGTATCAAATGACAAATACATCATTCTCAATTGAGCAGTTTTCTTTAAAAGGAAAAATTGCTCTCATCACCGGCGCTTCTTATGGAATTGGATTTGCTATTGCCAAATCCTACGCTGAGGCCGGCGCTACTATTGTCTTTAACGATATCAATCAAGACCTGGTCAATAAAGGGATTGAAGCTTATCGTCAAGTCGGCATCGAAGCCCATGGGTATGTCTGTGATGTGACAGACGAGGACGGTATCCAAGCCATGGTCAAGCAAATCGAACAAGAGGTTGGTGTCATTGACATCCTCGTTAATAACGCTGGTATTATCCGCCGCGTTCCAATGTGCGAAATGAGCGCCGCTGATTTCCGTAAGGTCATCGATATTGACTTAAACGCACCATTTATCGTTTCAAAAGCAGTCATTCCTTCTATGATAAAGAAAGGGCATGGAAAGATTATCAATATTTGTTCGATGATGAGCGAACTGGGACGTGAAACAGTTAGCGCTTATGCTGCCGCTAAAGGAGGCTTGAAAATGTTGACCCGCAACATTGCGTCTGAATACGGTGGAGCCAATATCCAATGTAACGGAATCGGACCGGGTTATATTGCCACTCCTCAAACAGCACCTCTTCGTGAGTTGCAAGAAGATGGTTCTCGCCACCCATTTGACCAGTTCATCATTGCAAAAACACCTGCTGCACGTTGGGGAAATCCTGAAGATTTAATGGGCCCTGCTGTCTTTCTCGCTAGTGATGCCAGCAATTTTGTCAATGGCCACATCCTATATGTAGATGGCGGTATCTTAGCCTACATCGGAAAACAACCTGAGTAAAAATAGAAAGAGGATCTTATGAAAATCGCATTAATCAATGAAAATAGTCAAGCTAGTAAGAATCACATTATTTACGATAGTCTGAAAGAAGCAACAGATAAAAAAGGCTACCAATTATTTAACTATGGCATGCGTGGAGAAGGAGGTGAAAATCCATTAACATACGTACAAAACGGCCTAATGGCTGCCATCCTTTTAAATACAAAAGCAGTCGACTTTGTTGTTACCGGCTGTGGTACAGGTGTAGGGGCTATGCTTGCTTTGAACAGTTTCCCTGGTGTTGTCTGTGGTCTAGCAGTGGACCCAACTGACGCTTACCTTTATTCTCAAATCAATGGTGGTAACGCCTTGTCTATCCCTTATGCCAAAGGATTTGGCTGGGGGGCAGAACTGACCCTCAAATTGATGTTTGAACGCTTATTTGCTGAAGAAATGGGCGGTGGCTACCCAAGAGAACGTGTAATCCCTGAACAACGCAACGCTCGTATCTTAAACGAGGTGAAACAAATCACCTACAATGATTTGATGACCATCCTTAAAACAATCGACCAAGACTTCCTCAAAGACACCATCTCTGGCAAATACTTCCAAGAATACTTCTTTGAAAACTGCCAAGATGATGAAGTCGCTGCTTATTTGAAAGAAGTATTAGCCAAGTAAAGCTATTCTAAACCAGAAAGGAACTAATGGATGACGAAAATATTACTGTTTGGCGAACCATTAATTCGAATCTCACCATTAGATGCCACCAGTATCGGCGATCATGTTGCCAGTTCGACTTATTTTGGCGGATCAGAAATTAACATCGCTTGTAATTTGCAAGCCCTGGGTATCTCAACAAAAGTCTTTACCGCACTCCCTGCCAACGAGATTGGAGATCGTTTTCTCACATTCTTGAAACAGCACCAAATCGATACCAGTTCAATCTGTCGGCTTGGCGATCGAATCGGCCTCTACTATTTAGAGAACGGCTTTGGTTGTCGTCAAAGTGAAGTTTTCTACGACCGCAAACATACGAGTATCAGCCAGATTCGACCAAACATGCTAGATATGGATTCTCTCTTTCAGGGGATTAGCCATTTTCATTTTAGTGGAATCACTGTAGCTATCGGTCAAGAGGTCCGTACGCTCCTTCTCCTACTCTTGGAAGAAGCCAAGCGCCTAGGGATTATCGTTTCAATGGATCTCAATCTGAGAACAAAGATGATTTCAGTCCTAGAAGCCAAGTATGAATTTTCTAAGTTTGCACGTTTCGCTGACTATTGCTTTGGTATTGATCCTCTCATGATTGATGACCAAAATCTAGAGATGTTCCCAAGAGACAGAGCCAGCCTAAAAGAGGTGGAAAATCGCATGCGACAATTAAAAGAAGCCTATGGTTTCAAGGCCATTTTCCATACCCTCCGCTCTAGTGATGAGCAAGACAAAAATGTCTATCAAGCCTATGCTCTGGGAGAACGATTTGAAGAGTCTGTCCAACTAAAAACTGCAGTCTATCAACGAGTTGGTAGCGGGGATGCCTTTATCTCTGGTGCCCTTTACCAACTACTCCATCATTCCTCCCTAAAAACTAGCATTGACTTTGCAGTTGCGAGCGCAACTCTCAAATGTACTCTTCCAGGAGACCATCTCTCCACTCCCGCAGCTAGTATTGAAAAATTACTGGAAAATGCACAAGATATCATTCGTTAGGAGAATTACATGACCAAATCAGATACGATTATTGAACTAAAAAAACAAAAAATTGTCGCTGTCATTCGAGGAAATACAAAGGAAGAAGGACTACAAGCCTCGATTGCTTGTATCAAGGGCGGTATCAAAGCTATTGAAATTGCCTATACCAATCAGTATGCAGGGCAAATCATCAAGGAACTTGTAGACTTGTATCAGGACGATCAGAGTGTTTGTATCGGTGCAGGTACTGTGCTTGATGCCGTAACTGCTAGAGATGCCATTCTAGCCGGAGCAAATTACGTTGTTTCTCCATCTTTCCATGCTGAAACTGCAAAAATGTGCAATCTTTACAGCACACCGTACATTCCAGGCTGTATTACCCTCACAGAGATAACGACTGCACTTGAAGCCGGTAGTGAAATCATCAAACTCTTCCCAGGTAGTGCTCTCAGTCCATCATATATCTCTGCAGTCAAGGCACCGATCCCACAAGTTTCCGTAATGGTAACCGGAGGAGTCGGCCTAAATAACATTCCTCAATGGTTCGCTGCTGGTGCAGACGCCGTTGGAATTGGTGGCGAACTCAATAAACTCGCTTCCCAAGGCGACTTTGACCGCATCAGCGAGATTGCCCAACAGTATGTTACACTCAGATAAAATGAAGTGAAAAAGGATAAGTTAACACTTATCCTTTTTAAAAAGAAAAATCCGAAGACATTTTACCTTCTTCGGATTTTTCTATTTTCTACGGTTCCACGTGATTCATCTAGATGATGAGCAAATCAGTTGTTCTTTCCTCTGCGGAATAGATAAATCACCCCAAGTAGCAAGAGCCCTAGACTTGCTAAGATTGACTGATCTTCTCCTGTCTGAGGGAGATTTTTTTGATCCGAATGGTTCTTTTTCTCTTCAGATTTTTCCTTTTCTTTTGAATCCTGAGTTTGTGGTTGAGCTGCTTGTTCTAGCTTTTTAAAGACTTCCTGATCTGGCGCTGATTCCTGGGTTTCAGGATTATAGTAGGCAACCTTATAGTTATCCCCTTCTTTTCGAATGGTATAGACTCCACGTTTCAAGACTTGGAATTGGTTGGAAATAGTAGAGACAGAATCATCATATTTCACAATGCCCCAAACTCCTTGTTTGGCATCATAAACAGACTGAAGGGTTTCGTTATTTTCGATGAGGCTACTTTCTAACTCTTTTACCATTTGATTGAAGGTGGCACGATCCACGTTAGGGATGAGCATATAGCCATAAGAATCCCCATTTTGCTTATGAGCCTGACTAATCGTAAGAAATTCATTTTCAACTTCCTTGTCTGACTGTCCTTCATTGATATCCTTCCAAGATCCCTTTTGAACAGCCTTACTCATACTAATTGAACTCTTCTTAAAGAAAAAGTAACCAATATTCTTTTTCGAATCGGACGATTCTAAAAAGACACTTTGGGTTTCAGGATAATCCTTTTCTTGTTCCGTGAGGGAGGCTTCTTTATCATTGACATAGACTTTATATGGATTACTTGATTCCAGTTTTCTCTGGTCAATTGTAGTTGCAGCAGTATCTGTTGAAGTGTTTTGGATATTGCTTCCTAAAAAGGCGATCTTATCCTTCAGCATAAACCAGCTCTTATGAGCAGTCAGTGTTTGATTCCAGTTAGTGAAATCCATGGTTGCTGTCGCATTGGCCTCATCTAGTTTGCTCGTTCCAACGAAAGCAGACGGTAGAACTTTACCTGTATCACTATCCGATCTCTTAGCATCTGTCTCTGTCGTACCAGGCATCTTATATGGATTAACTGTCGGCCAGTAGCCATCGCTATAGTGACTCAAATCGCCATTGTAAAGATAGAACATCCCATCACTCGTATACCAACCACGTTTGTTTTCCTTGTTCATGTGTTCGTAATTCAAGGTACGACTGGAAAAGAGTGACAAGCCAAATCCAAACCCTTTCTCTGCATTGTACATGGCTGTTTTATCCATCTTATTAAAGGCAGATAGGTAACTGGTTCTTGGAACACTTGCGACTCCAGCATCGCTTAACAAAGATTGCATCAAACTGATATCCTTATAAGTCTTCAAATTCTTAAAGACATCATAATAACTATCCGATTGAACAATGGTCTTCACAAGACTCTGCAACCGTTGTTTGGTTTCTCCTTCAGACATATCCGCTATCCGGTGAATCCCTCTTAGTACTTCTACTGCGGCCACATGCCCCTCGCTATTTGCACGACTGATAGAGCGTCCACGGCTCATATCCATCAGCTCTCCGTTCACTAGCAAAGGAGCAAACGATTTATCAATCCAGTGGTACATAGTTTGCATCTTATCTTTATCGATTGGACTCTTGGTCTTTTGAATGACTGGCAACAGTTGAGACAGGCCATCAATCAAGACATTCCCATAAGCACCCGTATAGGCAACATTGGTGTGGTCGATATAGGATCCATCTTGATAAAAACCTTCACCTTGATCTACCAACTTGAACACTTGCTCAATTGAACGAATGGTCGACGAAATTTCCTGATCATCCTTGCGCAGTAAACCAGCTATAACTTTTACCCTTCCCATATCCACTAAGTTTCCACCCAGAGCCTTAAATGGGTTATCAGTCGTCTTTCGGAAATGTTCGGGATCTGGCACAAATTTTTCAATCACATCTGTATATTTTTTAATTTCCTCATCAGAGAAGTATTCTTTCATCAGAGACAAGGTATTGTTGATGGCACGAGGTGTACCGATTTCATAATCCCACCAATTCCCAACAATGCTCTTTTCACTATTGTAGACATGTTTATGCATCCATTCCATGGAATCCCTGACTGTTCGAATAACGGTTTCATCTTGATAATAACGAGAAGAAGGATTGGTCACTTGCTTGGCCATCTCCTCCAATTTCCGATAAGTGGCAGTTAGATTCGCAGACGTTTTATAATTTGAAAATTTTTCCCACAAATAGGTGCGGTCCGCCTGACTTGAAATACTGGATAGGCTATCAGCCACCTTTCCTTCCAGTTCCTGGTTTAATTTGGCCATCTGTTCATTTTTAGAATCATAGTATTGATTCCCAGCGATGATGCCATTCCAGTCATCCAAACGGTCTGTGTATGCATCCTTAACAGAGGCTAGAATCTTCAAAGGAATCTTTTTCACCTCCTTGCCATCTTTACTGACAATGACATTGGTTATCCCTTCCTTAAGAGGTTCTAAAATTCCATTTTTGACTGAAGCAAAGTCAGGATTTTCTACCTTATAAGTATAGTCCGCAAGAGCAAAGACATGTTTTTTCCCAATTGGTAAATCAATCTTTTCCTCAAGCTGTTTATCTGTTTGAGAATCCTCAGAAGGCTGGTCTGCTACCTCTACCAGCTCAATATCCTTAAAAGAAACAGTCCCAGTTCCCGTTTCATAGAATAACTCCAGCTTGATTTTATCAACATCTAAAGTCGGGCTATAGTCTGCTTCAATGGTCTGCCAGTCCTTTGTTCCTGACGTTGTTGCAGAATTCCACAATTGCTTGTCCTTACCACTTTCCTCAATGATACGAACCTTGGCAATCCCGACTTTATTATCTGTTTTAATCTTGAAACGCAGTTTATACTTTTTCTTAGCTTCAATAGGAACCATACGGTGAACCACTGCCCTTAATTTCTCATGGCTTGAGATAGTGATAACCCCATCCTTAGCCTCAATAACTCGAGTTGAGGCATCTGCAGAACTATTCTTCTGGTCTACCCAAGCTGACCACCTCTGAGCTTTTCTTCCTGTCCACGGACTGCTTCCGTCCTCCGTCTGACCAAAATCACCATTTTCAACTAAATTTTTTGTATCCCTTTGCTGATACTGAACTTCCTTCTGGCTTTGCTGAATGGTATTCGTAGTCGTTTCTTCCGCTCCAACTGTCATATAATGGTTTAATAAAAATCCTGATAAAACAAGTGAAGACAAACTCACAATAAGCTTCTTTGTTTGCATGTATACACTCCAATAAATATATTGTAAAATCAATAGGAACTAAATCTCAAATTAGAGATTTATAGCAACTAAGTAAACCGGTTTAATTAAATCATACCATTTTTAAAGTTATTTGTAAACGGTTTCTATCATATTGAGGGCTTATTCTTCAATAATATCTTCCATCCGACTCGACGGAAGAAGTAAAAACTGTTACAATGTAGAAAAAGAAAAGAGGCCCTCATGACTTCACTTTATGATTTTTCCGTTTTAAACCAAAACAACCAAGTAACTCCCTTGGATAGCTATCGTGGCAAAGTTCTCTTGATTGTCAACACTGCTACTGGATGTGGTTTAACGCCCCAGTACCAAGGGCTCCAAGAACTCTATGAACGCTATCAAGATCAGGGCTTTGAAATCTTGGATTTCCCTTGCAATCAGTTTATGGGACAAGCACCCGGCAGCGCAGAGGAAATCAATAGCTTCTGTAATCTACACTATCAGACCACTTTCCCTCGCTTTGCCAAGATCAAGGTCAACGGCAAGGAAGCAGATCCTCTTTATGTTTGGCTAAAAGACCAGAAATCTGGTCCTCTAGGAAAACGAATCGAATGGAATTTTGCTAAGTTTCTCATTGGTCGAGATGGGCAAGTCCTTGAGCGCTTCTCTTCCAAAACAGACCCCCAAACCATCCAAGAGTCTCTCCAAAAGATACTCTAATTTCTTTTTAAAACGTGTCCTTTCATTTAGTTTGAGACTTGAAAGGATGCTTTTTTTCTTTAAAAAGTAACTTATTTTCTTTAATTTATATTTATTTTTTGCTTTTTCGCTATTGCAATTCTTTTATTAATTTAGTATATTTGTTATATTAAGAGTTTTCAGTCATTTTAAGGGAGAAATGACCTTTTAAATTTTTTACCTCAAAATGAAAGCGCTTTATAAACAGGAGGTAAGGTGGCTTACAAATTACCAGAGAGTTTTTTCATTAAATAAAGTTACAACCAAGTCAGACTTGGGCTCGGGCAGTAGCTGACTGCCTTTCTAAAAACTAGGAGTACATTATGAATCGATACCTTTTTGAAAAAGGGCAAACATTTAGCATTCGGAAGTTGACTGTAGGTGTGGCCTCTGTCATCGTCGGACTGGCGTTTTTTGCTTCTGGAACCGTACGTGCAGACGAAACGTCTCCTACCGCAACATCCAATTTAGATCAGCAAATTGAACAAGTCGCAGATATAGAAGAAAGCAAGGCTGAACCAGTCAAAAAAGAAGGCCGTTTAGAAGCTGAAAAACAAGAAACACCTGCTACCGATACCAACAGTGCTGACTTGCTCCCTGAAGAAATTCAAGACCGTGCCTATCCAGACACACCTGTCAAAGAACTCGACACGACAACTATCGTTGACAAGAAAGCTAGTCCAAAGGTAGAAACTGAGAGCATTCTAAAGGATAAGGAAGAAGCTCCAAAAGAAGCTGAGAATGGAAACCGGGCTATTATTAACGGTGGTCAAGACCTCAAACACATCAACTACGAGGGACAACCTGCGACTGCTGCTACTATGGTTTACAGCACTTACAATGCAGGAGAGCAACGCTACCTCGTTTCAGGATCTGGTATCTTTGTAGCCCCTAACCTGATTCTTACCGTTGCACATAACTTCCTAGAAGCCAATAAAGAAACTGGCGAAGGTCACATTCGTGGTGGAAAATCTGCCCAGTTCTACTATAACGTTGGTTCAAACAGCGAAAAGAAAAACTCACTTCCATCTTCTGGAACTACGGTTCTATTTAGAGAAAAGGACATCCATTTCTGGAATAAGAAAGAGTTTGGAAAAGGCTATAAGAACGACCTTGCTCTTGTAGAAGCTCCTATTCCTCTTCCGATTGCTAGTCCAAACAAAGCAGCAACCTTTGCACCTTTAGCGGATCACAAGACGCATCAGCCGGGAGAAGCCATCAGTACGATTGGCTACCCAACTGACTCGAGCTCAAAAGAACTGAAACAACCTATCCTAGCCGGTCAGCTTTACAAGGCAGATGGGACCATCCGAACTGTTGAATCCTATGATGATAAGGGAACGACCGGTATCACCTACCAAACCACTTCTGTATCTGGTTTGTCTGGTGGTGGAATTGTGGATAGCCAAGGAAAAGTTCTGGGGGTTCACCAACACGGAACCGTTGACAATGGTGTTCCTGAAAAGGATCGCTTTGGTGGCGGACTCGTCCTTTCACCTGAACAACTGAAATGGGTGAAGGACTTGATTGCCAAATATGGTGTGAAAGGCTGGTACCAGGGAGACAACGGAAATCGTTACTACTTTACTGATGAGGGGCGTATGCTTCGGAATGAGAAAGCTGTTATCGGAAGCAACGAATATTCCTTCAATCAAGATGGGATTGCTACCTTGACCAAGGGAGTTGAATACGGTCGTGTTGTTATTCAACACGAAGATGAAGAAGGAAATCCTGTCAAAGATAATGATACCTTCATCGAACAGACAGCTGTTGATTCGCCATTTGACTATAATTTCAAAAAAGAAATCGAGAAAACGGACTTCTATCAGAAGAATAAAGACAAATACGAAATTGTATCCATTGATGGCGTAGCAGTCAATAAACAACTAAAAGATGCTTGGGCTGAAGAGCACAATGTTGTCAGCAAAGCGCCTGCCGGTACACGTGTCATCAAGGTGGTCTATAAAGTCAACAAAGGCTCCTTCAAAGTTTACTACCGTCAAAAAGGAACCACTACTGAACTAGCGGAAGCGACAGTTGATAACAATGACGGCCAAGAGTATGACGTTTCCTTTGTCAACACCTTCCATGCAAAAGACATTGCTGGCTACCGTCCAGTAAAAGCTAGCTTGGAAGCAACTATCCAGCAAAAAGGGGTGAATGAGGTCGTCTTTGAATACGAGCCAGTCGCTAATACAGCTAATCCAACGACTCCAACACCACCAGTAGCTCATCCAGAAGATAAGGAAACCGAGATTGGCAATCATGGGCCTCTTCCAAGCAAGGCTCAACTCGATTACCACAAGGAAGAATTGGCGGCCTTCATCCACTACGGAATGAACACTTATACCAATTCTGAATGGGGAAATGGGAAAGAAGACCCTCGATACTTCAATCCAACTAACTTGGATACTGACCAGTGGATTCGTACTCTGAAGGAAACGGGCTTCAAACGAACCATTATGGTTGTTAAACACCATGACGGATTCGTTGCTTACCCATCTAAGTACACCAACCATACCGTAGCTGCTAGCCCATGGAAAGATGGTAAGGGTGACCTTCTCGAAGAAGTTTCCAAGTCTGCTAGCAAGTATGACATGAATATGGGTGTTTACTTGTCACCATGGGATGCCAACCATCCTAAATACCATGTCGCAACCGAAAAAGAATACAACCAATACTATCTCAACCAACTGAAAGAAATCCTTGGAAATCCAAAATACGGAAATAAAGGAAAATTCATCGAAGTTTGGATGGACGGTGCGCGTGGTAGCGGTGCCCAAAAAGTAACCTATACTTTTGATGAGTGGTTCAAATACATCAAAGAAGCTGAAGGAGATATCGCTATCTTCTCTGCTCAACCGACAAGCGTTCGCTGGATCGGAAATGAACGGGGAATCGCAGGTGACCCTGTATGGCATAAAGTGAAAAGAGCCAACATCACAGACGATGTGAAAAACGAATACCTCAACCATGGTGACCCAGATGGTGATATGTACTCTGTGGGGGAAGCTGACGTTTCGATCCGTTCTGGTTGGTTCTACCATGACAATCAACAGCCGAAATCACTCAAAGAGTTGATGGACATCTACTTCAAGTCTGTTGGTCGTGGAACCCCACTCCTTCTCAACATTCCACCAAACAAAGAAGGAAAATTCGCAGATGCAGATGTAGCTCGCTTGAAGGAATTCAAGGCAACTCTAGACCAAATGTATGCGACTGACTTTGCCAAAGGTGCCACTGTAACAGCAAGTTCTACTCGTCAGAACCACCTCTATAAAGAAAGTCACCTGACTGACGGTAAAGATGATACTAGCTGGGCGCTCTCAAATGATGCCACAACTGGTAGTTTCACAGTCGATTTAGGGCAAAAGAGACGCTTTGACGTTGTCGAACTCAAAGAAGATATCGCCAAAGGTCAACGTATCTCTGGTTTCAAGATTGAAGTTGAAATCAACGGTCGCTGGGTGACTTACGGTGAAGGTTCAACTGTTGGTTACCGTCGCTTGATTCAAGGTAAGCCTGTTGAAGCACAAAAAATCCGTGTAACCATCACTGGTGCTCAAGCAACTCCAATCTTGACCAACTTCTCAGTCTACAAGACACCAAGCAGCATTGAAAAGACAGATGGCTACCCTCTTGGACTTGAATACCACTCAAACACAACAGCGGATACAGCCGGTACAACTTGGTACAATGAATCTGAAGGTGTTCGTGGCACTTCTATGTGGACCAATCAAAAAGATGCCAAAGTAAGCTATACATTCACAGGAACCAAGGCCTATGTCGTCTCTACAGTCGATCCAGGTCATGGAGAAATGTCCGTTTATGTTGATGGCCAAAAAGTTGCGGATGTGCAAACTAAGAACGCTAGCCGTAAACGTAGCCAAAAAGTCTTTGAGACAGGTGATTTAGCACCAGGCCAACACACTATTACTCTTGTAAACAAAACAGGCGAACCAATTGCTACAGAAGGAATCTACACCCTAAACAATGATAGCAAGGGAATGTTCGAACTCGAGTCTACCAACTACGAAGTCGAAAAAGGAAAACCAGTCACTGTTAAGATTAAACGTGTTGGTGGAAGCAAGGGAACTGCTACTGTTCGCTTCATCACGGAACCTGGAACTGGGGTTCACGGTAAGGTTTACCAAGATACAACTCAAGATGTGACTTTTGAAGATGGAGAAACAGAAAAGACTGTTACCATACCAACGATTGACTTTACAGAACAAGCCGACTCTGTATTTGACTTCAAAGCCAAGCTCACTTCTGTTTCTGATGGTGCCTTGCTCGGTTTTGCTACTGATGCAACGATTCAGGTGATGAAAGCCGAATTGCTAATTAAGGATCAAACAAGCTATGATGACCAAGCTAGTCAGTTGGATTACAGTCCTGGCTGGCACCATGAAACCAATTCCGCAGACAAGTACCAAAAGACGGAGTCTTGGGCTTCCTTTGGTCGCTTAACTGATGAGCAAAAGAAAAAGACAACCGTAACAGCATACTTCTACGGTACTGGTCTTGATATCAAGGGATATGTCGATCCAAATCATGGTATCTATAAAGTCTTTCTAGATGGCAAAGAAGTTCCTTATCAAGATGGCATGGGAAATGCGTCGACTATTGATGGTAAGAAATACTTTAGCGGTCACGCTACCCAACGCCAAGGCAATCAAACGCTGGTTAGCCTAAAAGGTCTGGACGAAAACTTGCACGCAGTCACCCTTCAACTCGATCCTGATCGAAACGATTTGTCTCGAAATATCGGTATTCAGGTAGACCAATTCATCACTCGTGGCGAAGGTAGTGAACTCTACAGCAAGGCAGATATCATCCAGTCTATCTCTAAATGGAAAGATGATCTGTCAAACTTTGATCCAGCAGGTTTGAAAAATACGGCTACTGCACGTCAAGCTTTCCAAGCAAATCTAGAAAAATTGAGAAACCAACTTAGTACCGAAGCTGTGGATGTTCAAGAAGTCATGTTGACAGTCAGTGCCTTACAAGATATCCTATCCAAGGATGAAAACTATCAAAGAGGGCAAGAGGAACCTAGTCCAGATCAACCTGAACAGCCTGAAGAACCTTCTAAACCTGACCAGCCAGCTGAACCAAAACAACCGGAAATTGAATACGATAAAGCTATGGCTAGCTTGACTGAAGCTATCGAGAAAAAAGTCGGTGAGCTTGGTTCTAACAACGAAGCTAAGAAGAAATTAGTTGAAATTGCAGATCAAGCCATTGCTGCGATCCAAGAAGCTAAGACTCAGGAAGCAGTCAATCAAGCGCTAGAAACTGCTCTCGAACAAATCAGCAAGCTCGAAGCAGCTCAGCCTGAAAAACCTGCTCAACCTGAAACTCCAGTTCAACCTGAGAAACCTGCTCAACCTGAAAAACCGATTACTTCTTCATCTCCTGAGGAAGGAGTTAAGAACCTTGTCTTTACACTTCCAAGTTTGGAAATTGTCAATAAACCAGTGCCGTTCAAGACTATCCGTCGTGAAAATGCCCAATTAGACAAAGGAAAAGAGCAAGTTCTATCAGAAGGTAAGGACGGTATCCTAGTCGAGTATGTTGAAGTAGACGGTGACAATCGCAAGGTTGTCAAAACGGAAACAACTCCAGCTCAAGAGCGAGTGATTGAGGTGGGCACTAAAGAGAGTTCAGTAGGAACAGAGGCGCCACCTGTTGTGACTCTTCCTGAGCACCCTCTACCAGCTCAACCAGAAAAACCAATTACTTCTTTAAGTCCTGAAGAAGGAGTCAAGGATCTTGTCTTTACACTTCCAAGTTTGGAAATTGTCAATAAACCAGTGCCGTTCAAGACTATCCGTCGCGAAAATGCCCAATTAGACAAAGGAAAAGAGCATGTTCTATCAGAAGGAAAAGACGGTCTTTTAGTTGAGTATGTTGAAGTGGACGGTGACAATCGCAAGGTTCTCCAAACAGAAGCAACTCCAGCTCAAGATCGAGTGATTGAGGTAGGTAGCAAACAAAGCTCAGTTGGTACAGAAGCGCCACCAGTTGTGACTCTTCCTGAGTATGTTCTACCAAGAGAGACTGAAAAACCGACTCCAGCCGTAACAGATAATTCATCAGCAAAAGATGAAAAAGCTCCTGTTACAGCTACGGTCAAAGAAGAAAAGGAAAAAGAACTCCCTGCAACTGGGGAACAAGAAGCAACTGCCTTCCTCTTCTTGGCAGCCATTACTTCAATCTTGTCTCTCCTCATCTTCCAAAAGAATTTCAAAGACTAATAACCCTCTTTGATTGATTCTTTCTAATTATTCAGTTCCCCCGTTGAGAAGACCATCTGGTCTTCTCTTTTTCTATCTCTAGAAAATAAAAAACATCCATAAATTTATATGGATGTTTTAGTATAAAATTCTAAACTAAGGTTATCATTGAGGATAGGTATTTTCAAAGTCAACTACGATTTCAAGCAAACGGTCATCTAAAAAAGTCAAAGCCTCTTGTCTAATGTCTTCAGGAATGCCATAGTAAGCTTCAGCGATCCCTCCACAGATAGCAGCGATAGTATCGCTATCTCCTCCGATGGAAATCGCATTTCGGATAGCATCCTCGAAATTTTCAGACTCAAAGAAGGCCTCTAAGGCTTGGGGAACAGAGCCCTGACAAGTCACGTCAAAAGTGTAATCCTCTCTGATGTCGTCCAGAGTAAAGTCCATAGGATAGTAATTCTTATCAATATGGTCCCTGATTTCATCCATACTAGCACCATTTCGTGCCAAGAAAATTGCTACAGCCGTCGCTTCAGCTCCCTTTATGCCCTCAGGATGATTATGAGTCACTGCTGTAACCGCTTGTGACAAAGACTTGGCTTGCTCTATACTTTCTGCCGCAAAACCGACAGCACTAATGCGCATAGCGGCGCCATTACCATAACTACCATAGGATTGAGGATCCTCAGAAAAAATCCAATGGAAAAAGTGACCTCCATAACCACAATCGGGATAATGACGGCCGACTTTCTGCATATACTTGACAGAATTTTTTGACAGTTGACTCCAGTCTTCCTTACTGGCCAATAAGGCTTTAGCAACCGCCAAAGTCATAATACTATCATCGGTCGGGCAAGAATTCTGGGTGAACAAATCAAACTCTTTGCTTTTATGATTATCCGCCTCGAATCGAGAACCAACAATATCTCCAATAACCGCTCCTAGCATGATTTACCTCCTGCAATATTCTCTACTCTTATGAAAATAGAATCAATTAAATTCTTTTGAAATTTATTTTATTATAGCATATTTAGACATTTTTCAGAGACTTGGACAGGCTCTATGCTTGCAGTCCCATATATGCATAGGTTCGATTTCTGGGGCACTCTTTTTCTGTCACTACCCTAAAATAAAAGCGATGCTCTCGCCCATCCTTGGCATTTTCCTTGTTTAAGACGAAGTAGTTCTTCTGATTCATTGCCATGGTTCGTAGGATATCATCGATCAAAAAAGTCAAGGGAACATTCATGGCAGAGTATTTTTGGAAATCCTCTTCAAAGCGGATGTAACTATCTGAAAAATAATCCATCTGTAGTTTGTTTTCATACAGCTCTTTTCTAGTCATAAACTTCCTCCTCCCACAGTCGAATTTCGAGGATATCTACAATCTCTACCAGCCTATATCCCTCATTTGTCCTAATAGATAGAGTTTGAGGTGATAATTCGCTCACCTTACCGATGATCGTCATTTTTTGCTTTCTTTCCTTGACAACAAAACATCCCTTTAATTGAGCAACATAAAGCTGAGAAAGCAAGCGTAGCTTCTCAACTAAATTCAAATTCGTCGAAAAATCAACACGATTTTTTTCTTCACCAAGCGAGCTAGTATGCTCTGAGAGGAAAAAGCCCATCCACTTCTGCATCCCTGGATCTTGATAGTCTCGCGCAGATTGAAAAGGTAAATAAGAACGATCAATCATTGTAATCCATCTAATCCTCCAGCAGAATGCCCACCAATCAGCTTGCTTCTGGCAAGACTCCTAGAGGCTTCTTCCAGTGCATTGGCCTTTAAGAGAGAGGTAAAACCAAATTGTTCCCGAATGGCATCAATAGCCGTCTGGAGCCTTTCTTCTTTTTCTAACTTGTCAACATCATCAAAGAGGGAGATCAAGCCAAAGGACTCATCCACAAATCCTGAATAGTTGACTCCGACACTTCTGACCGCTCCAGAAGTGTATTTGCTATGAAATAGCTTCAAAACATAATCCGTTAAGACAGCTGTATTATTGGTCGGTTCGACCTTCATTTGTGTATGAATAGACGGCCTGACCTCCTGTTTAGAGAAACCAACATAGAGAGAGACAAGGGTTGTTTTCTTTCCCGCCCTTCTCAGTCTAATAGCCACCTGCTCCGCCATTTCTCGGAGAATAATTTCGATATCCCGTAGCTTCACGTAGTCTCTCGGCAAGATTTGAGAATTTCCTAATCCCTGAGACTTGGCTTTATAGGGCATGTGAACATTGCTCTCATCAATCCCATTAGCATGAAACCACAAACGCAGGCCAGCCTGACCGAGAGCTTTCTGTAGCTGGTCTGGGTTGCTTGTAGCTAATTCTCTGATGGAAAAAATCCCCAGAGCATGCAAGCGTTTCTCCATCCGCCTGCCAATCCCCCAAAAGTCCGTCATCTTGGGAATGGCCCAAACCTTCTCTTCCACGTCTTGGTAAGACCAGTTAGCCCTCATGGTCGGGGTGTGCTTGGCCTCATTATCCAGTGCCAACTTGGCCAGTAAGGGATTGGCATTGGACATACCCACCGTAGAGTAGATCCCTGTCTGCCTCCAAATATCCCTCTGGATACGAGCAGAAAGCATATCTAGCTTGTCTTTGCGAGAGAGATTCTTGTCTGGGATGAAATAGTTGAGCGAACTAGTCAGGTCAATAAAGCCCTCATCGATAGAGTAAGGATAAATATCCTCTGGACTCCCATAGTTTTGAAAGATTCGCTGGATTTCCATATTGACTGCGATATACTCGTCCATCCGAGGAGGGACAATCAAGGTGACTTGAGCCCAATCTTCAATATAGCGCACATAGTCTGAATCTGTAGGCAACCCCTGCTTTCTGGCGTTATAGTAGGAAAATTTGCGGGTCTTGATATCAAAGGGCAGATCATAGGCCCGACCAACATTGGACTTGCCAAAAATCTTCTTAAACATGGGAGAGGAGGCTAGGATAAGGCCAGTTGAATTATCCGCGCGACTCATGACACAAAGTGAGGTCTTCAGCGGATGCAAGCCTCTTTTCACACACTCGACACTGGCATAAAAGGATTTCATATCGACAAAGGCAATATCACTTTTGGGCTCTCTGGAATAATCAAAGTAGCCCATGAGCTAGCCCTCCATCGGCACAAAATTCCCAACGATAATCCCCACAATCCGAGGATCTTCCTCATAGGAGATGAAAATATCCTTGTATTTGGGATTGATAGAGACCAGACGCAAGCCATCTTCCTCACGATAGACCCGTTTGATATAGGTCTGGTTGTTGCAAACCACTGCATAAACCGCCCCATCATAATCAAATCCGGTCTCTCGAATCAAAGCCACGGAACCATTTTGATATTTAGGTTCCATGGAGTCCCCAGCCACCCAGGAAGCAAAATCGTGGGCTAGTTCCTCATTAAAGTAAACCGTATCAAAATTCCGATCATCATAGACCGAAGCCCCGATCCCTGCTGACATGCGTTCATAGACACGATATTCGTAGAGTCGTTTTGGCATATCCATAACCTTCTGGGCTTGTTCCTCTTGAGCTAGGTTGCGAGCATAAAGCACAACCTTGTCCTTCCCTTGCTTGGAAAGGCTATTGTAGAGACGGACGATCTCAATCTGAGTAAAATAGCCTTTTGCCACTTTTAAAATCTTCTCTAGTTGAGCAACCTTCTCCTTGGATGGTTCCTTAATCCCGCGTTCCCAAGCGGAGTAAGCCTGAAAACTAATCCCTAATTCCTCTGCAATTTCCTTCTGTGTCAATTTTAACTCTTTTCTCCGAGCCTTGAGTTTTTCTGGTTGGTACATGATTCACCTCCTAGTGTGATGCTTTAATGGACATTATCTCCCTTAGAAAGATCAATTGATGATTGAGCTTACATTTCCGAAATTCAACCAATTCGGTTTAGTTTTATTATATAAAAAAAGTGGACGATTGTCCACTGGGAAAATCAAGTTTAAACAGCAACACTTATCTATTTTGAACAAAAAAAGACATCCAAGAGTAAATTCTTAAATGTCTGGAAAGATTGATGCCTCCATTAACCTTGTTAATAGACCGGAATTGATGATATTATGGTCTCCTTATCTCAAATACTGCTGTATGAACCCACTCATTATGAATTTGTAAGTCATTTTCTATAACCCTACTAAAGGTGAAGCCATTTTTTAAAAGCTCCCTCTGAGAGGCTAGATTACCTGTTGCCGTTCCTGCAATGATTCTATTGAAACCATAAGTCGTAAAGGCCTTGTCTAAAACGAGCTTAACCGCTTCGCTGGCATAACCTAAATTGCTAACATTTTTCCCAATCCTATACCCAAGTTCTGCTGTATTTCGATCACTCTCTAAGACACTTAAATTGATTCTCCCAACCATAACACCTTGCGAATTTCTAATAAGATGCATGTATGTATCATGACTATCTTTCTCTGTTAACAATTCCCTTGTAATTTCTTTAAAACCTTCTAAATCAAAATAGTTAGCTGGTCTAGGAGGTAAATTTCGTTCAAAATACTCTCGATTTTCTTTTTCAAAAGAATAGACGTCTAGACTATTTTCTTCAGACAACAGCTCTAAACTGATCATTACAAATCCTCTCCCATCATTATCCACACTCAAATTTTCTCATGTTTACACAAAGTGAAATTTACAGAATTTAAAGAGATTCTTTTATTTTCTGTATAGTTTCTACATTATAACACAAAATACTATGGATAAGCATAATGTTCAAGCGCCACACCAGCAAAACAAGCTGGAGTTTCGCTTGAAGAAATTTCTGAAGCGCTAACCCATAGTGATACGATTACAACTAAGACCTATGTTAACACTTCTAATGTGATTCCAATGGCTGTTGGAAAATTTGCTTTAAAGTCTCTAAAACAACAAGGTAAAAATAAGGTGAACTTTGAGGTAAACTTTTCAAAAAAAACACGAAAAAAGCACCCATAAGGTAAACTTTTGAGTGCTTTGAAACGTTGATAGTATCGTATTGATTAACGTTTTGAGGCAACTGACTCTGTCAGGTTGCAGCCACATTTGTAATCGACTAAAGTCGCAACAACTGTGTCAATTGCACCAATTTAGTATGAAAGTACAAAAAGAACACCCCAAAAGATGCTCTTTGTAAGTATAGTAATTCTTTCGAATTAACGTTTACTAAATTGTGATGCTTTACGAGCTTTCTTAAGACCTGGTTTGGAAAGTATGAGTTTCATTTGGACTAAAAATAGCGTAATATCAAGGCTTTTCAGAACTAAAACCACTTATTTATTTCATAAAATTTGAATCAATATTTTTTAAATAGGGGAATTTCTTAACGCAGAACTTTCAATCCTATCCTCTTCCTTCTTATCCTAACAAAGTTTGTAATATTGGAATAACAACGATAAATAGAACCGTACTTAGAGTCACCACATTCGTAGAAAATTCCACATCCCCTTTTCCTTGATTGGCAAGGATTGGAAGAACTGCTAGAGCTGGTGTAGCAGACTGAATCATAAAGGTCTTAAATTCTGCTGTTGCCATATTTGGGGCAAAGAACTTCAATACAAGAAGCATGATCAGAGGAGCTAGGATAAAGCGTCCAACCAAAGTGACAATTGTATCTTTATCAAAAGCAATCGTATTCAAGCCTGCCTTTGCAAGAACAATACCGATATAAATCAGAGATAAGGGAGTGACGATATTCCCAACATAGGTTAAGGTATTCGTTGCGAAATCTGGAATAGAGATTCGAAGAATCAAAAATAGTAGGGCGACAAGAAAACCTACAAGCGGAGCTGGTAGCAATTTCTTCCAGTCAAATTTACTTGTCTCCTTGCTTTGACCCGATTTACTGTCACTCGTCATCAAATACACGCCCAATGTCCAGGTGGAAATCGTGTTGGTGATATAGTAAATTAAGAAATAAGGAAGAGCCTGATTCCCAAAAAGAGCAACGTTTAAAGGTAAACCAATAAAAATAGTGTTGGCATTCACAAAGGTATTAATCATGGTTCCTCGCCGTCCTGGACGAACCTTGAAAACCATAACTGCAATATAAGCTACGATATAGCCCAAGATAAAGGCCACAAATGTATAAAGGAGACCTCCAGAAAGACTGATTAGTTTATCTAGTGTTAGGTATTTCATCACCGACACAAAGATTGACGCTGGCAAGGCTACATTCATGATCAAACGAGATAGGTTAGGTCCAAAGGCATCTCCAAACCATCCCTTCACCTGAAGAATATACCCCAAAACAATGATAGCGATAATCGGAATGATACTCGTAATCGAGGTTAAAAAGAGTGACATAGGTATCCTTTCTATATTACTTAAGTCCACAGCCCATACAAATCTGTCGCTAGTGAAGGATAGACAGCAGCAATGAATTATTTATACTCTGGATACCATTTCAAATCACGAACTGCTTTAGCCATATCAGTTTCTTTAGCACGTGCAAGACCTTGTTCTTGCGCTTTTTTAGCGACTGCTTCTGCTACTTTAATGGAAACATCTGCTACATACTTGAATGGTGGCAAGACAGGAGCTCCTGGTTGACCTGGATTGACAATACCACTCAATGAATGAGCCGCTGCTCCAATCATTTCATCTGTCAAAAGACTTGCTTCAGAAGCTAACATACCTAGACCAAGACCTGGGTAAATCAAGGCATTATTGGCTTGACCAATCACATAGTCTACACCTTTATAAGAGACCGTATCAGCAGGAATTCCTGTTGCGACAAAAGCTTTGCCATCTGACCATTCGATCAAATCTTTGGCGCTTGCTTCGGCCAGCTTGGTTGGATTTGATAATGGGAAGATCATTGGACGTTCAGTATTTTCGCACATAGCTTCTACTATTTCTTTAGTGAAGGTATTTGGCTGAGTTGAAGTTCCTACTAAAATAGTTGGTTTAACAGTTTTAACGACTTCTAATAAATCTGTTAATTTATCAGCATTAGGAAAATCTGGCCGTTTCTTAGCAAACGGTCTTTGTTCAGGAGTTAGGTCATCCATGTCATCAAAGAGAAGACCTTGTTTATCAACCATAAAGAAACGTTTATAAGCTTCTTCTTCAGAAAGACCTTCACTCACCATTTCACGAAGAACACGAGAAGCAATCCCTGCACCCGCAGTACCACCACCATAGCAGAGATAAACTTGATCTGTTAATTTTTCACCACTAATATCTAGTGAACCAAAGATACCACCCAAGGTAACGATTCCTGTGCCTTGAATATCATCATTAAAAGTTGGAATTTGTTTCCGATATTTTTCAAGAATATTAGCAGCATTTAAGCGACCGAAGTCTTCCCAGTGAAGGTAGAGTTTAGGAAAGAGACGTTCTGCTGTTTGAACAAATTGGTCAATGAAGTCGTAGTAACGTTCTCCGCGGACCCGTTCGTGACGATTTCCCAAGTAATTAGGATTGTTCCGAAGTTCTTCACGGTTAGTCCCTGCATCAATGACTAAAGGAAGGACCATAGAAGGATCGATTCCAGCAGCGCCAGTATAGACCATCAATTTCCCAACAGAAATATCGACACCATTTGTTCCCCAGTCACCGATTCCAAGGATTCCTTCTGCATCTGTTACAACAATGAGACGAATCTCGCGATTCCCAGCAGCATTTTTCAAAGTGGCTTCAATATTTTCAGGATGATTGATATCAAGATATCCCGCATATTGTGGATCTACAAAGAGGTCACTATAGCCTTCAATGGTATCTGCAATAGTTGGATCATATACAATTGGATTGAATTCCTCCAAATGTTGAGAAAAGAGGTAATAGAAAAGAGTCCGGTTCGTGTTAAAAATTTCCATTAGGAAAAGACGCTTTTCCAAATCATTGGCTTTTGTTTGCATTTGTGCATAAGTTTGCGCCGCTTGTTCTTCAATCGTTTGAACATACGGTGGCAGTAAACCAATAAGACCTAGTTCCTTCCGCTCCTCTAAGGTAAAGGCAGTACCTTTATTGAGGAAAGGGTTGTTTAAAATATCATGTGCAGTCATAGTGCAACCTCCTTTTTACTTCTATTATACCACTTAAAACGAATTATTTAGAAAACTTTGTTTTTTAAAAAATACAATCGTGTACGCATATGTTATAATGAGTCTACGAAGACAATTTTCTAATAAGCTCTTTATACTTAAAACACCACTGTTAATGGCACTTTAAGTTGTTATATTTTATAAGGTTCTGAACTCATAAAACTCTCGATGATCACTCTTTACTAAAAGCTTCGAGTAAAAGAAACTAATCATACAAATTGGCAATCCGAATTAAAATAAATATCATATAAGTTTGTTATATAATACTTTGTATTTTTTAGGGTGTTTTTTTGTCATACAAAACTTGTATTCTATTTATATGACAACTAAAAACTATTTACAACAATATATTTCCCAAAAAGTGAAATATTTTCGAACACAGAAAAAAATGAGCCAGGAAGAACTTTCGGAACAAGCGGGGCTCGGGCTTAAGTATATCAATCAACTTGAAAACCAAAATGTGAATCTGACCATTCACAGTCTAGAAAAAGTGATTGATGCCTTACAGATGACCCCAGAGGAGTTTTTCAATTTTAGTAGCCTTGAATCCACCTCTGATAAGACTGAAAATCTTTCACTAAAGAGATTGAACATGAAGATTAAACAACTTCCTGTTGAAAAACGAGAAAAGATGTTGGTCATTTTTGAAAGTATCTTAGATAATCTATGATATCCCTGACTCACTTATATTTTAACTGGTGACTACTCATATAGTCAAATTGTAGGGTACGGATAAAAATTATTTATCTGGTGATTTCCACATATTTCCCATTCTCCAACTAATGAAAGTGAGCCCATATGAATTTAAAAGATCTACAATATTTTTATGATCTCTGCCAAGTCCAATCCTATACGGAAGTAGCAAAACAACACAAAGTCAGCCAACCATCTATTTCTTATGCCATCAAGCGCTTAGAGGAATCCTTTAACTGCAAATTGATTCACCACGATCCCTCTCATCGTTCCTTCAAACTAACTCCTCAAGGACAAATCCTTCTGAAGCATACTGAACTGATTTTACCCGAGGTTATTTCTACTCGCAAAGAAATTAATCGCTCCTTGTCACAATACTCTACTGTAGGATTCCCTCCTATTATCATTCAGTATCTCTTTGCCGCCTTAAACGAAAAAGATAAATTCGATTTTTTAAAAAAGGTGCGCCCTATCCGCGGTGGCTCCGTAGAGTTATTAAACCTTCTCATCAAGGGAGACCTTGATGCAAGCCTACTCGGTTTGATTGAACCACTCAATCATCCTTCAATAGAGACACATGAACTCTTTCATAAAGAACTGTATGTCGTTTTATCTAAGAACCATCCTCTTGCTACTGCTCTTTCCTTCACTTTTGAAGATTTAGTAGATCAATCCTTTATCCTTTTAGACGAACATTTTGTTCACTTGAAAGCTTTTGAACTTCTTAATCAGAAGTATCAAAACAGGGCAGAAATATTCTTCAAGAGTGACGACATTGTCATTCTTAAAGAACTTTTAAAGAAAGGGATTGGCGTTAGTTTACTAGCTGATATCGCACTCTCTGATGAAGATGATGATTTAATAAAAATCCCTCTAATACCGGAGGACCAGATCACATTTACAGTTTATTACGCTCACCTTAAATCAGCTACACTGTCATCAGAAGTAGAGGATTTATTTAATTTTATTAAACTATACAAACCAAAAGAACTTGGCTCTTTGTCAACTGTAGTAGATTGAAGAAAAGCTAAGCTCGAGAAAGGACGAAATTCGTCCTTTCTTTTTTGATGTTTAGAGCGATAAAATCGCTTATCACTCAATTTACGGCTATCCTGTTGAATGAGCTTCCGGTAATGTTTGATGGCTTTATATTTATGAGATTTTCGCTCAAACTGATTCATGATTTGGACACGCACACGACTTAAGTGTTGGAGTAAAACAGTCCACTGGACTGTTTTAGCCTGAGTTCAGAAATATAATAACGAAGGGTGAAAACGATCGAGAACGATTTTAGCACATGGAAAAAGCTGTTTAGCTAATTCATAGTAGGGACTAAACATATCCATAGTAATGATTTTCACCTGACAACGAACAGCTCGATTGTAGCGAAGAAAGTGATTTCGGATGACAGCTTGTGTTCTTCCTTCAAGAACAGTGATGATATCGAGCTTTTCAAAATCTTGCGCAATGAAACTCATCTTCATCTCCCGATTGAAACAGTCACTTCCCTAACTGTTTCAACATCCCATGATATAATCTCAGGAAGATGCGAAAAATCATGCTTAAAGTGGAAGTCATTGAGCTTTCAAATGACAGTTGAAGTTGAAATGGCCATCTGCTGAGCAATATTGGTCATAGAAGTCTTTTCAATTAGCTTCTGAGCGATCTTTTGGTTGATGATACGAGGGATTTGGTGATTCTTCTTGACGATAGAAGTCTCAGCGACCATCATTTTCGAACAATGATAGCACCTAAAACGACGCTTTCTAAGAAGAATTCTAGTAGGCATACCAGTCGTTTCAAGGTAAAGAATCTTAGAAAGTTTTTGAAAGTCATATTTCTTCATTTGCTTTCCGCAATCAGGACAAGATGGAGCATCATAATCCAATTTAGCGATGATTTCCTTGTGTGTATCCATATTGATGATATCTACAATCTTGATGTTTGGATCTTTGATATCAAGCAGTTTTGTGATAAAATGTAATTGTTCCATATGATTCTTTCTAATGAGTTGTTTAGTCTCTTTTCATTATAGGTCTTATGAGACTTTTTTTCTACAATAAAATAGGCTCTATAATATCCATAGGGGATTTACCCACTACAAATATTATAGAGCCTAAAAAGTAAGCCATCGGCTTACTCTTAATCAAATAGTCGGTGCCTTATTTCCTCTAGAGCCATAATGATAAATGGACAGACGAGCAAATAGAGCCAATCATCAAAACCAATCGGAGCTGTATTAAAGAGAGTGTGGAAAAGAGGTACATAGGACAGGATAATAAAGAGAATGATTTCTAAGATAATCCCCAGACTAATAATCTTATTTGCAAATGGTTTGATTTTGAAAATAGTTCCTCTACCTTTGCGACTATTCATAGCCATACCAATCTGCGTGAAGATGATAGCTCCCAAAGTCATGGTTGTTGCCTCTCGATAAAGAGGTCCTGAACTAGCTAGATGATTCAGATGTCCTTGATTAACCCAATAATTAAGGAAGAAGGCACCCATAGCCAAAACAGACTCAATCATACCATACCATGCAAAGGCTTTTAATAATAATTGCCGATTTAACAAACGATCTGATAGGCGTCTTGGTGGCCTGTCCATAATGCCTTCTTCTGGTGGCTCAACCCCCAATCCCAAAGCGGGCATCATATCTGTTCCAAGGTCAATCGCTAGGATTTGCATAACTGTTAAGGGAAGAGGAATGCGCCCCAAAGAGAACAAGAAGAAAGTAGAGGGTACAGCTTCAGGAGTATTGGAATTAAAAATATAGGTAAGGAATCTTTGAATATTTCGATAAACGGCACGTCCTTCTTCAACAGCATGGACAATAGAAGCAAAGTGGTCATCCGTTAAAATCATATCAGCAGATTCCTTGGCTACGTCGGTTCCAGATACCCCCATAGCTACACCGATATCAGCCTTTTTAAGAGCAGGGGCATCATTAACACCATCACCAGTAACAGCGACAACTTCACCAAGTTCCTGAAGTGCATTGACTACACGATATTTTTGTTCAGGAGCCACACGAGCAAAAACAATCTCGCCTTTAAGAGCTACTTTGAGCTCTTCGTCGGTCATATCTGCCAGTTCAAGCCCTGATATCACTCGTGCATTGTTACCTTTTACAATTCCAATTTTCTTGGCAATACTAAGAGCTGTCAAACCATAGTCACCTGTGAGCATGATAATGCGAATACTGGCACGGTGACATTGCTCAATTGCTTCACGTACACCTTGACGTGGAGGGTCACTCATGGCAACAAGTCCCACAAAGACCATATCTTCTTCGAGGGTCCGCATATCCCACTTGTCTTCTCTAATATCTTCGCTTTCCAAAGGACGATAAGCAACAGCTAAAACACGTAAGCCGTCACGAGCAAATTGATCGTTAGCAGCAAGAATTGCTTGACGTTCTGTAGCAGTCATAGATTTGATTGCTCCTTGACCATCATAATAGTCTGAGCAAAGTTCCATCACTTCTTTAGGCGCACCCTTAGTGATGGAAATATGGTGACTGCCATCCAGACTTTTTTCGAGACTATGTACCGTTGTCATTCGTTTACGATCCGAATCAAAGGGAATTTCTTTGATACGAGGAGCCCAGTTGTGGTTGTCATTTAAATCAATACCTGCTTTTTCTGCAAGAACATTAAGACAAGCTTCAGTCGGGTCTCCCAAGACCGTATAATCGGGATTGTCAGCACTTGGCGCAACCACTTGAGCATTACTAGCCAAGTGAGAAAAGCGAACCAAACGATTCAGGAGATCATTTCCCTTCAGAGAAACAGGGTCACCATCCTTCTCAATATACCCTTTTGGTGCATAACCTAGCCCAGTCACCTCATAATTACCCGACAAGGTCCATAAATGATTAACTGTCATGGCATTTTGAGTTAGGGTCCCTGTTTTATCTGAGCAAATAACAGAGGTTGCTCCAAGAGTCTCAACAGAAGATAATTTCTTCACTAAAGCATGTTCTTTAGCCATGCGTTGTACAGCCATAGCTAGAGAGAGGGTAACTGTAGGAAGTAACCCCTCAGGGATAAAGGCAACAATCATTCCCAAGGCAAAGATGAAAGCTTGAGAAAGAGGCTGATGGACAAATAGTGTTGCTGCAATCATAAAGAAGAGACCTACAGATACTGCGATAACCGAAATCTGTTTGGTCAAATGGTCCAGTTCCTTTTGCAGCGGGCTCTTTTCCTGAGCTAGGTTTTGCGTCAAGTCTGCAATTTGTCCAAACTCAGTTTCCATACCGATAGCAGATACTATAAAATGTCCTGACCCAGAGGAAACTGTGGTCCCTGCAAACACCATATTGTCATATTCCAATTCAGTCTTATCAGGAGTCAAATCTGCTTGGTCTGATTTATAAATGGGATTAGACTCACCAGTGAGGGCAGACTGATTTACCTGCAAGTCTGTCACAGCAACCAAACGTCCATCTGCAGAAATACGGTCACCTTCTTCAATGAAAACCAAATCACCTGGCACCAAGTCCTGTGCAAGGATTTTATCTTCCTTTCCATCACGAAGAACTCGGGTATAGGATGGAAGAAGCTTATTCAGTGCTGCCGTGGCTTGACTAGCCTTATATTCTTGAATAAAACTAAAGAGACCATTAATGATATTGACCAGCCAAATCGCAATTCCCAACTCCAAGCTATGGGAAATCACAGCAATAAAGCCACCAACCCACAATAAGAGGGCCATGAGACTGGTAAAATGTTTGACAAAGGTCAACCAAATAGGTTCTTTCTTACTTTCTTTCAACTGGTTAGGACCATAAGTTGCTTGCCTCTTTTTTACTTCTTGTGAGTTTAACCCTTGAGGACTTGTTTGCAACACTTGATAAACCTGATCAGGGGCACGGGTTCCTAATGTAGTCCCCTTCTGTCTAGAATCACTCATAATCCTTTCCTCGATTCTAAATCATTAAAGCGATTTCATATTTACACCCTCATTATACTCCTTTTTCAGAAAATGTTGAAAGAAAAGGCTCTATAATTCCTATGGTGGCTTTACCCACTACAGAAATTATAGAGCCGAGAACTTTAGCTTGTATACCCAATAGCTAAAGTTCTTTTGGTAGTGTAAAATAAGCCGTGTAAACACAAACAGGAAGAAATCCGTTATAGTAGAGTTACGAAACATTACTGGAACGAGGTTTATTCCTATGACACAGTTTACTACAAAACTACTTAACTTCTTAGCCCAAAAGCAAGATATTGATGAATTTTTTCGTTCATTCCTTGAAACAGTTATGAACGATCTGCTTCAAGCAGAGTTATCAGCCTTTTTAGGGTATGAGCCTTACGATAAAGCTAATTATTTTAAAGCCAACAGTCGTAACGGAACGTATTAACGGAAATTCAAGGTTCAAATATTTGGGATGAACAGAAAAAGCATCCCGTATTTTTGATACGAAATGCTTTCAATAAGTGTAAATAAGTTTTAACGTTTACTAAATTGAGATGCTTTACGAGCTTTCTTAAGACCTGGTTGGGGCACCACTTATTTCATCTAATTTCAAAGTGCTTTAGAATCAACGTTTTCATAAGTTTTTAACAAATAAAATTTCAACTAGTTTCAATCATTTTAATTAAAATAAGGTAAACTTTCATAAAAAATAAGCAAAAATCGAACCAGAATATCAAAAGTTTACCTTATTTAATTTTCACAAAAATGAAATGATGAAACTCCTTTCTATAATATTCTCATTCCTAAAAATACTAGAAATAGTATAATCTTTTCTAGTATTTGTGGAATACAAAACGCAGGACTACCAATCCTGCGTTTTTAATAGTTTGTTCCGAACAAATGCAAGAGTACTAATTCATCAAATGAAATAAACTCTATTTGCTGGTAGATTCCTATATGATTGTTAACTTCTTCTGCTTTAGCTAATCCGACTGGTATATAATTCCCCATATCGATAAAACAGAGAATTTTAGATAAAACAAACTGTTTAATATTTAAATCAGTGAGGAGTAAAAAATCAGTTTTCACTTTCAACAATAGTTCATCTATTAATTTGGACCAGTTTTTAAAATAATCTACTATTGAAATTTCTCCCTCATTTAGGCTCTTAAGATACATTTTATTCTGTGTATTACTAGTCACATTTTTCCTTAATTCTGAAACTGAAATGAGCGGTTCAATACCTGTAGTTTTCTCTTGACTAGGACTATAGCTAGTTCTCAAATTACTAAAAGGCAATGAAAAATGTTGACCGTAGTCCCTCAATAATTTTAACATTTTTATTTCATCTAATTTTTCAAAATTTAAAACTTCTTTCTTTAAATCAAAGCGTTCTTCCTGCTTACAATACGATTTTATATTATCAATAAATATCCTTCCAAACATAATATTTTGCATAAATAAATACTTGCAATCTCGATATATATCATTTAATTTTTGAGTGTCATAATCATCAATATTCTCAATGTATTTTTTTATCAATTCTTCTGACTTCTTATAATTTCGATAACAATCAAAAACATTAGTATATTTTTTTAAAGAGATATTGTATTCCTTAAAATCTTTAAATTCAGTCTCATCAATTTCCAATAAAAAATTTCTATCATAATTTGAAACAAAATAACTATACAACTTAACCCTCAATTATTTTCAGTCTCTTGGTCCCATAAAACGGTCACCATTTAAATGTATCATATGCTCTGGCGATTCAGATAACCAAACCTCTGTTTCTTCCAGAAGGCTTTAAAACTCGAAACATCTCGGCAACCAGTTCCTTATAGAAAGCAAGATAATATTCTATAGACACCCTGTCCTCATACTCTTTTCCTACATTTGAAACTATTAAATCTATACTTTCAAATTCAAGTTATTTTAAAAATTCTAAACTATCTCCAGTGATAATCTCACTCTTAGTAGCATATTCTTCAATATTTTTCAAATCTTTATACCTCTTAGTTATTATTGCTCTCTCTATTATACCAAAAAAATTACAATCTAAATCATAAGTACCAATCAGTTAAGAATTGTACTTTTTAACTCTGCTGATATGTCAAATGAAATTCCCGTGGCAGTAAATATAGAATCCAATAATATAGACTTCAACCATTCACTTTGAAATATCTTGTTTAATTCTTTATCAAGTTCAAGATTTAATTCTTCAATTTTTCTTTTTAATTCAAAATAGTTATATTCCGATTTTCCTTTAAAAAATGGCTTACTATTGTACCCCGTTATTTTTTTTACATTATGAGTAGCACTAAAAAGATGAACTCTCAAAGAGGCATAATATCCTAACCAATACATGTACAAATCTTTGTAATTATTAGGATTGCTAGCCATAGCTTCCGAAAGGTATCTCTTCTGTGGTTCTATAAAATTTGTTTCATGAAAGTAATCTTCAAAAAAAATATCTTCGTTAACTAGTTTTAATGCTCCTTTCTTGTATAGAAAGTACATTGTAATCGCTCTTTCAATTTTCAACATTTTTTCCTCTGAAAAAATAACGCTAAATCTAGCCTTTTCTTCTTTTCGATTATTTGAATAGGTAATTTGTTTTTCTAAATACTTTTTTAATAAGTCAACTGCATAATCAATCATTGAACAGTCATCATTGTTATGTAATTCTCCATACAAAAGTTCAAGTTCCGCAATTTTATTTTCTTCTCTTAGATCAAAAAAAATTTTCATACTTGAATGGCTACTCTTATTTTCTAAATAAAGTTTATAGAGTACCCACTTATTGAAAGCTGGGATATCTGTATCTGAAACTTTATTTGCTGCTATCAACGACTTTTTCAAATTTAATAAAAATTTATATTCAACAAAAGCTTCCGTATACTTTCGAAGATATAAAATTTCTCTTTTAATATCTTTGAAACTTCTCTTATCAGAATCATTTTGAAATGAATTCTCAGAATCTAAAAAAAATTTTAAAAAACTTGTCATAATCACTTTCCTATAGAATATCGTAATTTATCTTCTAGTATGGGATATATAAAGCAAGACATAAATAAAATAGTGTTATTTCGGAAAACTGATTATACACCCCTGTGTTTTAATTATATCATAAAACAAAGATACTGCAGTTCGATGTTTTTTAACTAAAGATGCTATGTCTTCACTCAATCAATATCATAGCAGGCTCATTTGTCTATATTGATCGTTTATCATCAGCCAGGAGGAAAAAATATGGCAAAAATAACAAATTACGAAGAAGTGCTACAAGAAGCAGAGTATAATCATACTCAAGTAGTTACCAATGTACGTCAAGGTTACTATAAAAGTAAAGATGGCATTGACCATCTTTGGGTCATTCTCGAGTGTATAGATGAATTCATCTATGCTAACGCAGAAAAATTAGGTATAGATATATACGAGATACGCACTATCTCAGTCAAAGTTAGAAATCCTGATTCCCGAAACTGGCTCTCACTTACAGAAAAAACAATTGATGTTAGCTCTGCCACTGTCGTACCTGTCATCAAAAATGACCAGCTTAAAGGTCTAGCTTTAAGCATTGAAAACTCGGAAATTAAAGCGAGGTAAAAAATATGCACATATTATCGTTTTATGAGCAAGACAAGATTTTTAATGAAATCTACTCTAAAGAGATAGATAATCTTCTACTCAATGGAGAAGAATCGCTCAGAGGAACAGAAGCTACAACTGAACAATTTAGCATAGAAGATTACTTTTTAGCAGTCAAATGGCACATAACTTCTTCTCAGAAGATTGACGATGCTAGAATAGAAATTATAAAACAATCACTTTCAGGTTTGTATGCATTATATTTTAAAAAAATATATCCAGATTTAGTAAATGTTTACAGTTTAAGGATTATAGACATTTATAGCACTAGTCCAAATACTATTGAATTAGTGATCGTTATCGATAGTTCAGAAGCCCGATTACGAAACATAATCTAGTAGTTGACAAGTAGTATAATCTCAGATAGATTATACTACTTATTTTTAAGGAGTTTAATTATGAAACTTATATTAAAAATGATTATTCTAGTCTCTCTTTGGTATTTAACTATTTTTATATTGTTGTTGTTAAAGAGAATAGCTGATTTTTATAGCGGAAAAGTAGTAAAAACAAACAAATTAAAGGTAGCTACTTTACAAGTTCTACTATATCAGCTTGAAATGATTCTGCTATTTGCTAAATTTATATTTAATAAAGTCCAAATCTACTTCGAAGAAAAAAATACTCAAAAGAGAAAAATGATAGTTCTCCAAAATGTAGTACACCATCTGAACCAGAATTTAAAAACCGAACTTGGTATCAAAATTGTCTCTCCCGCTACCAGTAACGGAATTGATATTTGGATTTATTTAGCAAATAATTTGAAAGATGCAGATAAAACTTTGTTAGAGGACTATTTTTCAGGAGTTTTATCAAAGTATACAGCTGAATTTGCTTTAGATATCCTCATCATAAAACAAAATGCAGGGGCTGGCTGGATAGCTACATTTGATATTAAGCCTGTTGCGGAAGCGACCTACAATCGAATGGCTCGAGCTTCTGAAGTAACCAACGAAGATAAGTATGATGAGGATATAGATATATGGTAGACAGTAAACCCTTACTTAAACGTGGAGGTGGAAAGATAGGATGGTCTATCCCAAGCCCCACCATAAATTTTTTAGTTCTAGGTAATGTTGGGAGTGGTAAATCTGTGGTAGCCAAAATGCTGGTTGCCAATATATTTATGGAAAATCTCAAGAAACCGAAGCAACTTTCACCAATGTTAATTGTTTCTGAAATAAAGCAAGAGGATTGGCTAGAATTTGAAGATAGTTCCAATGTTTTTCTAGGATGGAAAGCTCACAAAGCTATTGAAGTTGCCTACAATGAGATGATACGTCGCCAAGAGGACAGAACTATAGAACGAAACCCCTTAATTCTTTTGATTGAAGAAGTTACTGTTCTCATGAGTTCTCTTGAAGGGAAACAAAAATCAAAAATTCAGAAGATGCTTAAGTCAATCATCCTCAGTGGCCGAAGTCGCTCAATATACTGTTGCTTTGTTTCCCAAGATCTGTTAGCACAAGACGGTATTGATACAAATCTTAGAAATCAATTTGGAGCTGTTCTAGGTTTAGGAAATATGGCATCTAGATCAGCAATCTCAAGTAGTATTTTTGACTTAAAACCTGGACAAAAGCTAGAAGCTCTTCCAAACCGTTATGGTTGGTATCAAGAAATGAACGGCAGTCAACCTATAAAAGTCCAAGTTCGGAACGTTCGTGATTTTTCTAGAATGAACAAAGTACTTAAGAAGATGCTCGAGCAGTATCAGCCACCAAATGAAAGTGCCTCAGAGGGTTAGGGTTGGCAAGCCGAAGTGCTTGTTCATTTTACCAACCCTAACCCTCTGAGGTGCAAACCTGCGGTAGGCAAAATATTGCCATATATTTAACTTTAACTATTCTACGTGCGGTTAGACTGGGCTTGTCAACTGTGTCTAACCCAGAATAGTTAAGAGAATAATTAGAATATGGAGTTTAATTATGAAAAATAAAAAACAAGCAAAACTGACTTGTGTAATGATTGCTCAACAGTTTGATTCTCAATTTTGGATTGGTTGGGATAAAGATTTGATTCTTAGCAAATCTATAAAAGACATTTTAACTGAAATGGTTAATCGTGCTAACACTGTCGCAACTGTTTCAGAAGCATATGGGATAAAGCATGATAAAGATACTTTAGAACTATATGATTCTGAAACTGACTCTTTCTATCAAGAACTAAAATCAGAACACGGACATTTTTTACTTAAATTTTCGGAGGGAGCAACATTAATCGATTTAGCTCTGGCAATCGGAGTTGAACCGCAATACATCGAAAAAGCTAAGTCGGGACGATATGGCTATGATAATTTATTAGCTTATCTCATTCATTCAAAGGATCCTGATAAATTTCAATATTCAGCAAGTGATGTTATTACGATTCTTGGCAAAGATTACTTAGAAATTTATAAAGAAAAATTTTCTTCTTGGTCTAAAGGGAGAACAAAGAAAGAAGTTAGAAATGCTTCGGAACAAATTGATTCATTAATTGCAAATATATTAAATGGAAAAATTACTAAGAGTGAGATTCTCTTATCTTCTAATCATTTACAATTATATGCGCTCTATAAAACAAAGATAAATGAAGCTTTCATGACTTTAGGGGAAGTAAAAGCTACCAGAACTAAGAAAGCACTTGAAAATGGAGACTTTAAAAAATCAATTTTTTTCATTACTGGAAAATCGGGGTTAGGAAAATCAGTTTTATCTAGAGAATTGGTTGGGGATTTGATTCAATTAGCAGAAAATAATGAACAAACTTGGTCAAGTGTCGCAACGGCTGGAACGAATATATTTGATGAAGTTAATGGAGAAGAAATTCTTTTACTTGATGATGTACGTGGAGATAGTTTAACTGCTTCTGATTGGCTAAAATTACTTGACCCATATAATATAAGTCCGATTTCTGCCCGCTATCATAATAAAATGGGAGCTACAAGAGTGATTGTTATAACTAGTACCAAACACCCATTGGAGTTCTTCTTTAAAACTAAAGGGAATGAAATTGAGGATTTGTCTCAATTTATCAGAAGATTTGATAGTTTAATCACTATTGATAATACTGCTGAAACTACTCCCATAAGATACTTTCAGTCATTACCTAAGAGGGTTGTCAATAGACGGGTTAAGATTCCATATACTGGATTTGAAACTTATTTAAGCTATGATTTTGAAAACAACTCTGAAATGAATAAGAAAGATTTATTAGATTTCCTAGTTGCTCAAGTTAGTCTCAATAATAAGTGGGATCTAGATAAAATAAAAAACTCATTAGAAGACGGCACTTTGGCTAGCAGTTCTGATGAAGTAGATACAGAAGATTCTAAATCTCCTGATAATTCAATTGTAGCACAATAGGGAGGATTTTATGCAAGTTATTTTACCAGATGAACAAGTTCAAAAAATTCAGCTCCTACTTGCTGAACTTATAAAGAAAGAAATTGACAAAAAATTGAACCATAGTAACCTTGAAAGTCCGTTTTTAAATAAACAACAGGCTCGCCACTATCTAGGCATCTCAAACAATACCCTAGATAGTTGGATTAAACTAGGACTGCCTGCCATAAAAATAGGCAAGACTATACGATTTAATAAAGAAGCCATTAATTCATGGCTCTACTCACAAAACTAGAAATATCTATATTTTTGTTTTATAATAGTCATGATATTTTCTGGTTCGATATAAAGGAGAATATCATGACTATCAGTAAGACAAAGAACGGAACTTACCGCTTAAAAGTCTATATACCATTAGAAGCAAGAATGCCTCTTGGTATTGTTAATAGCAATTACTACGATAAGAGATTCAAAACAAGAAAGGAGGCAAGGCAAGCTGAGATAGACTTGCTTACTAAGTTAAATCAAATAGAAGATAATGAATTTACAGGACTAGCCAAAGGAGATATTCTTTTCTCAGACTTCTATAACAATATCTGGTGGGACTCTTATAAAGCAGGACAAACTACATCTACTTCTAAACCACCTAGCAGATCAACAGTCGCTAATACCAAAACATGTTTTGAAAAACATATACTACCACTTCTTGGAAACTATACGATACAGTTTCTAAATCAAAATAAGCAAGTTATCCTAAATCTAATGACATCTAAGGCTAATGAATATGCGAACTTCAAATCTTTACGTAGCTATGTGATTTCCATTTTTGATTGGGCAGAAGAACTTGAGTATATAGAAGCTAATAAAGTTGCAAAAATATTAAGAAGAATAAAAGCCACTAAAAAGATTCAACTTGCAGAGGCAAAGAGAGAGGAAGATTTATATCTAACTCACGAACAACTCCAAGAATGGTTCTCAGCATTTCAAGAAGATTTAGAGAATGATAAAATAACCCTTAAAGATTATGTCCTATTTTATCTTACTTTTTTCTTAGGTGATAGAAAATCTGAAACATATGCTCTTCAATGGAAACATATCGACTTTTCAAAATCACAGATTCAGCTAATTCAAGCTTTAGATAGATATGGACAAGTAAAATCTACTAAGGGAAATAAGAAAACTATTTTCTCTATTTCTAATGACTTACTTCAACTTCTTACCTCTTGGAAAGAACAACAAAAATATGAACTAGCAAAGTTTGGCATCATCAGTAACCCAGAACAATTTGTTTTTACATATATCGACACAAGAGGAAACATCAACAAGCCTTTACATGCTGACTATCTAAACAATAAAATGAAAAGCATCAGAAAGCGACATAAAGAGCTGGCACACGCTACACCTCATAAACTGCGACATACAGGAGCGACACTTGCCAAACAAGCAGGAATGAGCTTAGAAGCTATTTCTGAGGCTCTAACACACAGTGACACAGGAACAACACAGATTTATGTAAATACTTCTAATGTAGTTCCTATGACAGTAGGTGAATTTGCTTTAAAGTCTCTAAATCAATAAGGTGAAAATAAGGTAAACTTTGAGGTAAACTTTTCAAAAAAACACGAAAAAAGCACCCATAAGGTAAACTTTTGAGTGCTTTGAAACGTTGATATAATCGAATTGATTAACGTTTACTAAATTGTGAAGCTTTACGAGCTTTCTTAAGACCTGGTTTCTTACGTTCAACTTTACGTGAGTCACGTGTAAGAAGTCCTGCGCGTTTCAATGAATCGCGGAAGTCTGGGTCTACTTGAAGAAGGGCACGAGCGATACCGTGACGGATAGCTCCTGCTTGACCAGCGTATCCACCACCTACAACGTTAACGAAAACATCGTATGAACCTACAGTTGAAGTAACTGCGAATGGTTGGTTGATAACAAGACGAAGGTCAGCGTGTGGGATGTACTCTTCAACATCTTTTTTATTAACAGTGATTTTACCAGTTCCTGGAACAAGGCGAACGCGTGCAACAGCGTTTTTACGACGTCCAGTACCTGCATATTGTGCTTGTGACATACTTTATTGTTCCTTTCCTTAGATAAGTCCTGAAATATCAAGAACTTCTGGTTGTTGTGCAGCGTGAGTGTGCTCAGCTCCAACGAATACTTTCAATTTCATACCTTGAGCGCGGCCAAGAGTATTGTGTGGAAGCATACCTTTAACTGATTTTTCGATCAAACGTACTGCATTTTTAGAACGAAGTTCACCAGCAGAGATTTGTTTCAATCCACCTGGGTGGTTTGAGTGAGTGTAATAGATCTTATCAGTTGCTTTTTTACCAGTCAATTTAACTTTTTCAGCATTGATAACGATTACGAAGTCACCTGTATCAGTGTGTGGTGTGAATGTTGGTTTGTTTTTTCCGCGAAGTACGCTAGCAACAACTGCTGAAAGGCGTCCAAGAGGTACATCAGTTGCGTCAACAACGTACCATTTGCGTTCTACTTGGCCTGGTTTAGCCATGAATGTAGTTTTGTTCATGATTTCTCCTATATGAATATCGTTTTTGTTTACAGGGCGGATGTTCCGGTCCGCGGGGTATTTGAAAGGTTCCGGGGCCTTACAAATGGGGTAAACAATACCGTCTACTATCATACCAAATTTTACTACTAAAAGTCAATAGATATGAAAAATATTTTTGCCGATTTCAGTGTTTAACATCTAGAAAAACCTCGCTTTTGCGAGGCTCTCCTATTTATAAGCTAAGGCACGTTTAAAGGTTTTCCAGATTCCCAAATCATCCGTTTGAAGGACTAGACTAGCATACATGCGTCCGATAAAGGCTGTTGCAGTTACTGCAAAAACAACCGTTATGGCAAGTGAAATCCAAGCTTCTAGACCACTTGCATACCCATTAATAGCTCTAAATGGCATAAAGAAGGTCGAGATGAAAGGAATATAGGAACCAATTTTCAGAACTAAATTGTCTCCTGCAGCACCTAGAGCGGTCACTCCAACGAATCCTGCGATAATCAAGATCATCAGTGGCGACAAGGCCTTTCCTGAATCCTCAGGGCGAGAAACCATAGAACCTAGGAAGGCTGCCAAAACAACATACATAAAGAGACTAACCAATACAAACAATAAGGTATTGAGCGAGAAGGCATCTCCTAGATGATTTAAAATACCAGATTGAGCCAAGATTGGTAGGTCTTTAAAGAGAAGAATGGCAGCCAGCCCACCCACGACGTAAATGCCAATATGGGTCAAAATCACAAGAAGCAGAGCCAGCATGCGAGCATAGAAATAATGACTAGCTCGGATACTAGAGAAGACCACTTCCATGATTTTGGTTCCTTTCTCGCTAGCCACTTCCTGAGCAGTGACACTAGCATAGGTAATCAAAATCATATAAAGGAAGAAACCAAGCCCTGCGGCCGCAATGGTTTGAACAATTTTTTTGTTTTCCTTAGATTCATCAATCTTCTCAGTAAAGTCAACGGTTTGACTCAGGCGCTTTTCCTGCTCTTGAGACAAATTAGCTGCCGAGCGATTAAGTTGGTATTGAAGCTCATTGAGTTTATTGGTTACTGCTAGCTTGATGCCACTTTCAAGAGAAGTTTCACCATGATAGACGGCCTTGAGGACGCTGTCCTCTTGGTCAATGGTTAGGTAACCCTTGATTTTCTCATCTTTGATAGCAGCTTGGGCACTGGCTTCATCTTTGTAATCAAAGTTGATACCATTGGTACCCTTGAGTCCCTCAGCTACAGATGGCACTGTTGTTACTACTGCTACCTTGCTATTTTTAGCCATCGAAGAATTTTGGAGATAGCCGATTCCTACAGATAAGGCTAAAAAGAGGAACGGCGAAATCACCATAAAGAAGAAACTCCAGGACTTGACATGTCGAAGATAGGTTTCCTTCATTACAACCCACATATTTCTCATACTTCCACCCCTGATTCTAGTTTAAAGATTTCATCGATTGTTGGAGCTTGTTGGTCAAAGGTCGCGATGTATTGACCTTGAGTGAGGATGGGGAAGAGTTCCCTTCCAGCGCTCTCATCATCTAGGATTAATTTCCAACTGCCTTGCTTGGTCAAGCTCACCTGTTTGACATGAGGAAGTTTTTCCAGTTCTTCCTTGCTTCGTTCACTTGAAACAAAGAGACGTGTTTTCCCATATTGATTCCGAACATCCTGAACTGGTCCATGCAAGACCACACGCCCATCTCGAATCATGAGAATATCATCGCAAAGTTCCTCAACGTTGGTCATGACATGGTCAGAAAAGATAATGGTCGCACCGCGCTCTTTTTCTTTTAAGATGACCTGTTTGAGCAACTCGGTATTGACTGGATCTAAACCACTAAAAGGCTCATCCAGGATAATCAAGTCTGGCTCATGGATTAGGGTGATAATCAGCTGAATTTTCTGTTGATTCCCTTTGGAAAGACTCTTGATTTTGTCGGTCAATTTGCCCTTCACTTCGAGTTTTTCCATCCATTGAGGGAGTTTCTCCTTGACCTCCTTGGCATCCATGCCCTTTAGAGTCGCCAAGTAGCGAACTTGTTCAAGGACTGTCAGCTTGGGCATGAGGCTGCGTTCCTCAGGCAGATAGCCAATCCGAGCATAGGTTTCCTGACGAATCTCCTGCCCATCCAGACTGATTTCTCCTTGATACTCTAAAAATTTCAACATACTGTGAAAAATCGTTGTTTTCCCAGCACCATTTTTCCCGACCAAGCCCAGAATCCTTCCTGGACTTGCCTGAAAATCGACACCAAACAAGACTTGCTTGGAACCGAAACTTTTCTCTAGATTTCTTACTTCTAACATTTTCCACCTCCGAGATATGTTGCACTTATTATACTCCTTTTTGATAGCCTTTACAACGTTTTGTGTCTATTTTTATCGAGATTATTTATAGTAAAAATCTACCAAATCTAAGTTTTTTAAGCGGTTCAGTGATAACTTAAGTATAGCTCATTAAAGGCTTTCTGAGATGATTCCTCTCTCAACTGTTGCTTTTCTCTTCTGAACTGTCCTTTTGAAACTAAAAATCCACCCCGAAGGATGGATTGATGAGTTAACGTACTTCTGCATTCACTTTTTCTTCGAGTGATGCTTGGATCTTTTCCATGTAGCGTGCGACTTCCTCGTCCGTCAAGCTGTCTTCTGGATTTTGGAAGGTCAAGCTATAGGCCATTGACTTCATACCAAGTCCTAATTTTTCACCTGAGAAGACGTCAAAGAGTTTGATATCTGTCAAACGTTTCACGCCGGCAGCTTGGATAGCATCTACAACTTCTTGGTGAGTGACTTCTGCCTTGAGAAGTAGAGCAATATCACGACTAACAGCTGGGAATTTGGTAATTTCCACAAATGGAGCAGCAGGTTGAAGCGCAGCTTCGATGGCTGAAAGGTTGAGCTCAGCTACATACGTTTCTGGAATATCATAGGCCTTCGCAGTGACTGGATGCACTTGGCCAAGGAAACCAAGAACTTGGTCACCGAGCGAAATCACGGCTGTACGTCCTGGATGGAGGCTTGCCATCTCAGCTGTTGCTGTATAAGTCACTTCAAGCCCCAAGCGAGCAAAAAGCGCTTCAAGGATTCCCTTAGCATAGAAGAAATCAACTGGAACTGCTGCCGTTTGGAAGTCTTTTTCAGCAACCAAGCCTGTCAAGGCAAAGGCAAAGCTGTTGATTTCGTTTGGTAGGTCTTCTTTTGGATTGCCTGTTTGTTCAAAGACTTTTCCAATCTCGTAAAGAGCCAAGTTTTTGTTCTTACGAGCCACATTGTAGGCAACCGTATCAAGGATACCTGAGACCATATTTTGGCGGAGAACGGAGCGATCCACTGTCATTGGCCACATAAGTTCTGTAAGGTTACTTGGTTGAGCTGTGAACTCAACTGCTTTTTCAGGAGTTGTTAGAGCGTAGGTAATGATTTCTGTCAAACCTGCTCCTTCAGCGATGGTACGAACTTGGCGACGCAATTTTTGTGTTGCAGTCAATTCGCCAGCTGTACCGTCATCTTTTGGAAGACTAGTTGGCAAGCGATCATAACCATAGATACGGGCAATTTCTTCAAAGAGGTCTGCTTCGATGGTGATATCCCAACGACGACGGGGTACGCTGACTGTAAAGCGATCTGCATTGCCAGAAAGGCCAAAGTCAAGACGACGGAAGACATCTTCCACATCAGCATAGGAAAGCTCCGTACCAAGGACGCGGTTAACGTCTTCAAGAGTCGAAGAAACTTCCACATCTGAAGTATCAAGCTGGCCTGCTGAAACGATGCCCTTACGCACCGTCGCACCTGCAAGATCAGCAATCATGCTAGCTGCCGCATCAAGGGCTTCGTTAACAGTTGCCACATTGATGCCTTTTTCAAAGCGAGAAGACGATTCCGAACGAAGGTTGAGGCGTCCGCTAGTCTTGCGGATGGATTTGCCATTGAAAACAGCAGCTTCAAGGACAACGCGACTAGATTTTTCAGAGATTTCTGTTGTTTGCCCGCCCATGACACCTGCAAGGGCTACTGGCTTGTCTGCGACAGTGATGATTAAGTCATTTGTTTCCAAGTCGCGTTCTTCACCGTCCAAGGTCACCAATTTTTCACCAGCACGCGCTTCACGCACACGAATCTCGCTTCCTTCAAAGGTATCCAAGTCAAAGGCATGCATAGGTTGACCAAAGTAAAGCAGGATGTAGTTTGTCACGTCGACTACGTTATTGATTGGACGGATGCCTTCGTTCATAAGAAGGTTTTGCAACCATTGTGGACTTGGTGCGATGGTCACATTGTCCAAGATACGGGCCGCATAATATGGCGCCTTATCTGTTTCAATCCCTACAGAAAGAGCATCTGCTGCACTTTCATTTGTTTCTGTTAAACTGAATTTCTTAAAGCTAACTGCCTTGTCATAGATAGCTGCCACTTCGTGCGCTACTCCACGCATAGAAAGAGCGTCTGCACGGTTTGGCGTGATGGAAAGCTCGATGATTTCATCATCCAAGTCTAGATATGAGAAGACTTCCTCACCTGGTACTGCATCTTCTGGCAAGATTTGAATACCATCTGCAAATTCCTTTGGTACAACTGAGTCAGAAATCCCCAATTCACCAAGTGAACAGATCATTCCGAGAGACTCTAAACCACGGATTTTCCCTTTTTTGATTTTGTAATTGTCAGCGATACGAGCTCCTGGAAGAGCCACCATGACCTTGATACCAGTACGCACATTTGGGGCACCACAAACGATTTGACGGGCTTCTTCTTCGCCAACGTTAACCTGACAGACATGCAAGTGAGTTTCTGGCACATCTTCGCAAGACAAGACTTCACCGACGACAATTTTTGAGAGACCGGCAGCCGGTGATTCGACACCTTCGACCTCGATCCCTGTAGTTGACATTTTTTCAGCCAACTCTTGTGATGGCACATCAATGTCCACCAATTCTTTTAACCATTTATAAGATACAAGCATAATTCTGATTGTAAGATCTCACCAAGTAAGACCTTTTCAATTCCTTTCTTTTTCTTCGAGTCAGTCCTCACCGTTCTCATCGAGAGAAAATGACTAGGACTGTATAGGACTGTGTTTCAGGTTTCAATCTTATTTAAACTGTTCTGAGAAGCGGACATCTCCTTGGTAGAATCCACGAATATCGTTGATTCCGTAACGGAGCATAGCTACACGCTCTTGTCCAAGACCAAAGGCAAAACCAGAGTAAACAGTTGCATCAATACCACTCATCTCAAGGACACGTGGGTGAACCATACCGGCACCCATGATTTCGATCCAACCTGTTTTCTTACATACGTTACAGCCGTCTCCGCCACACTTGAAGCAGGAAACATCCACCTCAACAGATGGCTCTGTGAATGGGAAGTAAGATGGACGCAGACGGATCTGACGCTCTTCACCAAACATCTTTTGGACAATCAACTGAAGGGTTCCTTGAAGATCTGCCATGGAGATGTTTTTCCCAACAACCAATCCTTCGATTTGGTGGAACTGGTGACTGTGGGTCGCATCATCCGTATCACGACGGAACACACGCCCTGGTGAGATCATCTTCAAAGGACCTTTTGAAAAATCATGAGCGTCCATGGCACGCGCTTGAACTGGAGACGTGTGGGTACGGAGCAAGATTTCTTCTGTGATGTAGAAAGTATCCTGCATATCGCGAGCTGGATGATCTTTCGGAAGGTTCATACGTTCAAAGTTGTAGTAGTCTTGCTCCACTTCAAAACCATCCACGACTTGGTAACCCATACCGATGAAAATATCTTCGATTTCTTCACTGGTTTGTGTGAGAACGTGACGGTGACCAGTCGCTACCGGACGACCTGGAAGTGTCACATCGATACTCTCGCTAGCCAGTTGAGCTGCGACTTTCTTTTCTTCCAAGAGTTTCGCTGTTTCCTCAAAGGCTGCTGTCAAGACATCACGAGCTTCATTGACGTGTTTCCCGATGATTGGACGCATCTCAGCAGAAACATCTTTCATTCCTTTAAGAATCTCCGTAAGCGAACCTTTTTTACCAAGGACAGAGACACGCAATTCTTGCATCTCTTTTTCATTTTCAGCAGTAATCTGCTTCAAGCTAGCCAGCGTTTCTTCGCGAAGCGCTTTTAATTGTTCTTCAATAGTTGACATAATTCCTCCATCAGTCTCTCGTAGATAAAAAGAAAACCACATGCCAAAAACTCCACTCGGAGCGTTGACACGCGGTACCATCCGTTTTCATCTGACAAGTCAGACCTTCATTTCTAAATCCATGTGCAAGTGAATTCGCCCAGCTTTCATATAGAGAGCTTACAGTCACGGCTCTCCTCCCTGATATACTTCCCTTGAGTTACTAGTCTTGCGGATTCCTATTCAATTACTACTTAGTTTATCAGATTTTTAGTTAAAAAACAAGTTAGATTAGACTAATTTCAGTATAAAACTCGTTCCTTTTTCTGTTGTTCCATTTTCCACAAATCCAAGCGACTTGAAACACCTCCTAGAAGCATGATTGTAGGTGTAGATTTCCTTGACTCTCAATTCTTTCCATCCTTTTACTCGAGCCAATTCAATCAAAGTACTTAGAACCTTTTTTCCAAGTCCTCGATGTTGGTAAGCGGGATTCCCAATCACAATGGGAAGATTATCCTGAGATAGAGTAACATCCCCAATTGGAAACCATTCTCCCTTCTCCTTGACTTCAATCCAAAAAAGCTCACCATGCTGATCCAAATAGGAATACATAGCTTCCAAGGTCGCTGGACTGTAAGGACTCTTCACACCATCTACGAGGTAAACCAAGTTCACATCCTGATACCAAGCAAAAGCTTCCTCACAATGATTGACCTTATAATAAGGAACAAGACGCAGTGCATTATCTATTTGTAAAATCTGTTTCATCTGCTTTCCCTTTCAATAAAAGAGTTGCTGCTTGATTAAAACCATCACACCAGTTATACCATTTTGCTTCATACTCATCTTGAGCTAGGATACGGTCTTTTAAATCCAAAACAGAGTAAATCTTTCTTTCCTCGCAAGCTTGCGCATAGAGATGATATAGTTCATCGCCACTATCTCTATCCCACTCAGCAGAAATCATATTCCTACCCGCCAATAAAGCCTGATAAGCCCTGTGATGGCCATCTGTAATAAACAAGCAATCTCCGAACGCAAGAATACTGATTGGAGCAACATTGATTATTTCTGCCGACTGATAAAGTGTCTGGATGCCTTCTAGTTTCTTTTCTGATAAGTATAGTTGAGTCGGATGGAGATCTGTTATATTGACTCTCATTTCTTTCTCCTCAAGGGAATTTGATACTCACTTCTGCTTGCCTTTAAATCGCCATTGGAAGCGGAGCTTGTCATAGAAGGGAAATTCGATAAACAAGATTCCCAAACCCACACAGAGACTGGCAAGAACATCTGATGGGTAGTGAACTCCCAGATAGACTCTTGATGCCAGCACACTGACTAGGTAGAGGCCAAGGACGATTTGCACGATTTTTCTCCAGACTGGATTTTTCATCCGTTGACTGAGAATGACAATCAGAGTGCCTACCATCAAGGTTACAGCCAGAGAATGGCCACTTGGAAAAGAAAAACCCTTCTCCTCTACCAAGTGTAAGATAGCTGGCCGTGGGCGCTGGTAGATGTTTTTGAAGGTCACGATTAAAAGACCGGCTAAGGCTAGATTGCCCGCTATGAAGTAGCTTTCTATCTTCCACTGCTTACGATAAAAGATAAAGGCTGCGATGGTAACCCAGGTGATAATCACTGGGATATCAATCAAATGCGTAAGGGCACGGAACAGAACTGTCAAATAATCTGGCAAGTCCCCACGAATGACAGTCTGAATCGGTTGGTCAAAACCGACCAGCGTTTCAGGGTAAAACTTAACCATATAGCCAAGAAGGACGAAAAGTAAAAGGGCAAAACTGCCCTTCATTAAAAATGTTTGTTTATCTCTCATAATGTTTTAAGGTCGGTTTCAAAAGGACGTATAACAACCAGAATGAAACGGCAAAGATTACACCCTCAATCAAGTTAAAAGGTAATACCATGGTCATGAGGTAGTTGGAAAGTCCCAAAATTTTTCCAATATCAAAGTTAGCAAACTTAGCGTACAAAGGAACAGCATAGACATAGTTGAGAACCAACATAGCCGCAGTCAAGCCGACAGTTCCCGCTAGAGATGCCAGTAGGAAACGAAGGGTGCTGCGTTCCTTTTTCCAAATCAAGCCAAAAGCGATAACAAAAACTCCCAAGGCCACGATATTCATTGGCAAACCAATGTAAGTATTCACTCCCTGGCTATTCAGAAGTAACTTCAAGAGTGATCGCAGCAAGAGAATCCCTAGTGCAGCTGGCAAATCTATCACCACCAAGCCCACAAGGACTGGCAAAATACTAAACTCGATCTTGAGGAAGCTTGCCGCTGGCAAGAGCGGAAAGTCAAAGTACATCAGCACAAATGAAATGGCCGATAAAATCGCAATGGTCGAAAGTCGACGTGTGTTTGTCATAACAGGTTCCTCCAATTTTCTATAAAATCAGAAGAAGTTGGAAAGGATCCCTCTATCTATTCTCACTTTTTATATCCCAAAAGTTTCCCCTCACTCTTTTGAGCAAGCGGTTGCAATTTATCTATAAACTCATCAGAACAGACAAAGCTATTCTTTCGTCTTCTCCCATCCAGACTATACTGTCGGTTGTGGAATCACACCACATCAGCTTGCGCTCGCGGACTTCTTTAACTAAGATATCTTGGAGTAATCTAGGCGTCGCAGTCGAAGATAATACTTAAAGTATATCGAGACAAGACAAGGACGAGAAAGCCAAAATAGCTAGTTAAAGTCACCGCCGGTCGGGAATTTCACCCAGCCCTGAAGACCCTTTAATCATAACAAAAAACGCTTGCAAGTGCAAGCATTTTGTTTATTTCAATTTATCCGCTTCATAGGTGTGAACGAGCTCTAAACCAGCAAAATGTTGCTGACGAAGAGCCTCATAGACAATCATGCAGACCGTATTGGAAACATTGAGACTGCGGACATGTTCATCATTCATCGGGATACGGAGAGCTTTCTCAGGATGTTCTCTCATAAAGTCCTCAGGCAAGCCCTTGTCTTCACGTCCGAAGAGAAAATAATGGGCTTCGTCAGTCGATAAATCTGCCTCAGAGTACACCTTTTCCGCGAATTTCGAAATCAGATAGAGTTTACCCTTCATCTGAGACATAAAATCTTCCAAACTGTCATAAAAATGAATCTCTAACTTATCCCAGTAATCCAAACCAGCCCGCTTCATCTTGCGATCATCAATAGGAAATCCCATCGGTTTGATGATGTGGAGGGGAGAATTGGTCGCAGCGCAAGTACGCGCAATGTTACCTGTATTTTGTGGAATCTGAGGTTCAAATAATACAATGTGATTTGTCATGACGGGTTTCCTTTTATCATTGCAAAAAAATAGCCACACTGCCCGGAGTCAAGCTCAGCAAACAGCGTGGTTAAGGCATCGTTAACTTACCTCACAACAGGTTTGAAGTAAATCAGCGAAACTACTTCCTTAGTATAACACTTTCAGAATCATTGTCAATAGAAATGACTTGATTTTTTTACTTTTTTTGATAATATTTCCATACTTAGTCATTCTTTTTCTGAGAAAGGATATTAAATGAGCGAAATCATTTCATATAATAGACATTTCTATGAAAGGTGACCGATTTTATCTTTGAAAACTTAAAAAAAGCTTTTCTTATCCTCTGAAATGGCTTGGCAAGTGCATTTTTTGCGAAAAAAGGGTATGATAGTTACATCATGAAAAAGTAGGGTTTTTATATGAAAATTGTCCTTGTTGGTGGAGGGAAAGTCGGTTTCGCCCTCTGTCGTTCACTGGTTGCAGAAAAACACGACGTTGTCCTCATCGAACAAGATGAGGCTGTTCTCAATCATATTGTCAGTCGCTTTGATATCATGGGACTCCTTGGAAATGGAGCAGACTTTGCTATCTTAGAGCAAGCCGGCGTTCAAGAGTGTGATATCTTTATCGCTCTAACGGAACACGATGAGGTGAATATGATTTCAGCAGTACTTGCTAAAAAAATGGGCGCTAAAGAAACTATCGTTCGAGTGCGAAATCCTGAATACTCCAATACCTATTTCAAAGAGAAAAATATTCTTGGATTCTCACTTATCGTTAACCCAGAACTCCTAGCCGCCCGTGCTATCTCAAATATCATTGATTTTCCGAATGCACTCTCAGTTGAGCGGTTCTCAGGGGGAAGGGTCAACCTGATGGAGTTTGTTGTCAAAGATTCCAGTGGTCTCTGTCAAATGCCAATCTCAGATTTTCGTAAAAAATTTGGCAATATCATTGTCTGCGCTATGGAACGAGACCATCAACTTATGATTCCGAGCGGTGATATCACCATTCAGGATAGAGATAGAATTTTTGTTACTGGGAATCGTGTGGATATGATGCTTTTCCATAACTATTTCAAATCACGTACAGTGAAAAGCTTGCTCATCGTTGGTGCTGGAAAAATTGCTTATTACCTACTTGACATTTTAAAAGATAGCCGTATTGACACTAAAGTTATCGAGATTAATCCTGAGAGAGCTCGTCTCTTCAGTGAAAAATTTCCAAATCTCTATATCGTACAGGGAGATGGAACTGCCAAAGATATCTTGCTTGAGGAAAGTGCTCCCAACTATGATGCAGTTGCAACTTTGACTGGAGTTGATGAGGAAAACATCATTACCTCTATGTTCTTAGACCGTGTTGGTGTCCATAAGAATATCACCAAGGTGAATCGAACTAGCCTTTTAGAGATTATCCATGCACCTGATTTTTCAAGTATCATCACACCCAAAAGCATTGCAGTGGATACCATTATGCACTTTATCCGTGGTCGAGTAAACGCTCAATACTCAGACCTTCAAGCCATGCACCATCTAGCAAACGGTCAAATTGAAACTCTTCAATTCCAAATCAAGGAAGCTAATAAAATGACTGCCAAACCTCTTTCACATCTGAAATTGAAGAAAGGGGTTCTCATCGCAGCCATTATCCGAAAAGGAAAAACAATCTTCCCTACTGGAGAGGATAGACTTGAGGTAGGAGATCAGTTACTCGTGACGACCTTATTACCAAATATCACCAAGATTTATGATCTGATTGAGAGGTAAAAGATGAATAAAAGTATGATTCGTTACCTCCTCTCAAAACTTCTCTTGATTGAGGCGGTTCTCCTCCTAGTACCCGTTAGCGTAGCAACCTATTATCAAGAATCCAGCCAAGTATTTACAGCTCTCTTTACAACAATTGGAATTTTAATACTTCTTGGTAGCTTGGGAATTTTACGGAAACCCAAAAATCAGCGAATTTATACTAAGGAGGGAGTCTTAATCGTCGCCCTCTGTTGGATTCTATGGTCTTTCTTTGGAGCGCTTCCCTTTGTCTTTTCAGGACAGATCCCAAGTGTCATCGATGCCTTCTTTGAAATCAGTTCTGGTTTTACAACTACAGGAGCAACCATTCTGACAGATGTCTCCGTTCTCAGCCATTCCCTCCTCTTCTGGCGAAGTTTTACTCACTTGATTGGAGGGATGGGGGTACTCGTCTTCGCGCTTGCCATTATGGACAATGCCAAGAATGGTCACTTAGAGGTGATGAAGGCTGAGGTCCCTGGGCCTGTCTTCGGCAAGGTTGTATCCAAACTGAAAAATACCGCCCAGATCCTCTATCTGCTTTATTTAGGGCTCTTCTCACTTTTTGTAGTCATCTACTATCTAGCTGGCATGCCTCTATTTGATAGCTTTGTCATCGCTATGGGAACGGCAGGAACCGGAGGCTTCACCGTCTATAACGACGGAATTGCCCACTACGGCAGCTCACTCATCACCTATCTCGTCAGTATCGGAGTTCTGGTTTTTGGGGTCAACTTTAATCTCTACTACTACCTCATGCTCCGTCGGGTTAAGGCTTTCTTTGGAGATGAAGAACTTCGCACGTATGTAATCATTGTCCTAGTTTCTACCGGCTTGATTACTCTCAATACGCTCCACCTCTACCAAGGTGTCTCTAAGAGCTTTGAAATGGCCCTCTTTCAGGTTTCCAATATCATTACAACAACTGGTTTTGGTTATGGAGATATTACCAACTGGCCCCTCTCCTCCCAATTTATACTCCTCTTCCTCATGGGAATCGGTGGCTCTGCTGGATCAACCGCAGGTGGACTCAAAGTTATCAGAGGACTCATCCTTTCAAAAATTGCAAAAAATCAGATCTTGTCCATCTTATCTCCTCATCGCGTATTGACTCTACATGTCAATAAAACTGTGATTGATAAGGATACCCAGCACAAGGTCCTAAAATATTTTGTCATTTATGTGATGATTTTACTGTCACTTATCTTCATTGTCAGTCTAGATAACAATGATTTTCTAGTTGTTACCAGTGCTGTCTTCAGCTGTTTCAATAACATCGGACCTATTCTAGGTACAACTTCTAGTTTTGCTATCTTTAGCCCCATCTCTAAAATCCTTCTCTCATTTGCAATGATTGCAGGTCGTCTAGAGATTTATCCCATTTTGCTTCTCTTTATGAAACGTACCTGGTCCAAACGCTAATCACAATAAAGCTCCCCTTTTACAAGCTAGTGAAAGGGGAATTTTTCTATTAAAAATGAGAAGACCTTTCGGTCCTCTCTTAATCTGTTTATTTTTTAAGAGCTTCCTTGTAACGAGCAAGTTCTGCTTGATTGGCCCAAACATAGTGACCTGGACGAATTTCCACCATAGACGGCTTGTCTGTCTCATAGTCATGTTGGCTAGGATCATAGACTTTCAAGACCTTCTTACGTTCCAAGATTGGATCTGGAATCGGTACAGCAGATAGAAGTGCTTGAGTGTACGGATGAACAGGATTGTTAAACAACTCCTCTGTTTCCGCTACTTCAACGATAACACCCTTATAGATAACTGCGATACGATCTGAGATAAAGCGAACAACTGACAAGTCATGCGCGATAAAGAGATAGGTCAAGCCCAATTCTTTTTGAAACTTCTTGAGCAAGTTCAAGACTTGCGCACGAACAGACACGTCCAAGGCTGAAATCGGCTCATCCGCAATAACGAAATCAGGTTCCATCACAAGAGCACGAGCAATCCCAATACGTTGACGTTGACCACCAGAAAACTCGTGTGGGTAACGGGTCAAGTGCTCTTTTAAAAGACCGACTTCATGAATCATCTTTTGAACTTTTTCTTTTCGCTCTTCTTCGTCTTTGAACAAGTGGTAGTTGTAAAGACCTTCAGAGATGATATAGTCAACTGTCGCACGTTCATTTAAACTGGCTGCAGGGTCTTGGAAAATCATCTGGATACGGCGGATCAACTCTGAAGATTCCTTGTGAGATTTTTTCCCATTGATCTTATGACCGTCAAAGATGATTTCACCTTTACTAGTATTATTCAAACCAATAATGGCACGACCAATCGTCGTTTTCCCACTACCAGATTCACCAACAAGAGAAAAAGTTTCTCCCTTGTTGATAAAGAAGTTAGCGTTTTTAACGGCAACAAACTTCTTGCTTCCTTCACCGAAGGAAATTTCTAAATCTTTAATTTCTACTAATTTTTCAGACATTTCCTTCCTCCTAGTCTTCTAGATGAGCAAAGCCCATTTTATCACGAATTTTATCATGTAAATCTGCGATGATTTCTGGTTTTTCAACCTTAGGAGCATTCTCATGAAGCAACCAAGTCTTAGCCCAGTGAGTATCAGTGACTGAAAACTGAGGCGCTTTCTGTTCAAAGTCAATTTGCATCGCATAATCTGAACGAAGGGCAAAGGCATCACCTTTCAACTCAGTATAAAGAGATGGTGGTGTTCCTGGGATAGAGTACAATTCCCCTTTATCATCAGCGAGCTGTGGCAAGCTAGACAAGAGACTCCAAGTGTATGGATGACGTGGGTCGTAGAAGACTTCCTCAACCGTTCCATACTCTACAATTTCCCCAGCATACATAACTGCCACCTTATCCGCAATACTTGCTACCACACCAAGGTCATGGGTGATAAAGATAATGGTGAAGTGGTACTCATCTTGCAAAGTTTTAAGCAAATCAATGATTTGCGCTTGAATGGTTACATCAAGGGCCGTCGTTGGCTCGTCACAGATCAAAATATCTGGGCGACATGCAAGGGCAATCGCGATAACGATACGTTGACGCATCCCTCCAGAATATTGGAAAGGATACTCATCAAAACGTTTTTCAGCGTCTGGAATTCCGACCTTGTTCATATAGTCGATTGCCATTTCTTTGGCTTCCTTAGCTGTTTTCCCTTGGTGTTTAACGATAACTTCTGTGATTTGGCTACCGATTGTATTAATTGGATCCAAACTTGTCATTGGGTCTTGGAAGATGGTCGCAATTTTAGCACCGCGGATTTTCTCCCATTCTTTGTTCGAAGTCAAGGCTGTCAAGTCTTGTCCACGATAGTCAATACTTCCTTTGGCAATGCGTCCATTGTCTTCTAACATCCCTGTAAAGGTTTTTGTTAATACAGATTTACCAGAACCAGACTCACCTACCAAGGCAAGAACTTCTCCTTCAATCAGGTCCAGAGAAACTCCTCGGATAGCCGTCAGAACTTTGTCACGAACGTCAAATTCCACGACAATATCGCGAGCAGTCAAAATTACATTACTTTCTTTTGTCATGTCTACTCCTATCTATGTGTACGTGGATCACTAGCATCCGCTAGGTTTTGACCAACAACGAAGAGAGATAGGGATACCAAGATCAAGGTTGTCAACGGAATCCAGAACAAGTAAGCGTTGGTCGTAACGTTTTGTGAGTAATCTGAGATCAAACGTCCCAAACTTGGCACTGTTACAGGCAACCCCAATCCAAAGAAGGAGAGGAAAGCCTCATAAGAGATAAAGCTTGGCAACATCAAGGTCATTGTAGAAACAATAACAGATACCAATTGTGGCATGATATTTTTCACGATGATTTTAAAGGTTGGTGTTCCAAGTGTTTGAGAAGCAAGGTTGTATTCCAAGTCACGGTAACGCATGATTTGAATACGAATTGAATAAGCAATACCAATCCAAGTCGTCACACTCATAGCGAAGATCAAATTCCAGAAACCAGCACCAATTGAGTAAGTCAAGACGATAACAATCAAGAGAGATGGAATGTTTGAAATAATGTTATAAACTTCCATCATGACGCGGTCAACAGATTTTGAAATTCCCCAAATTCCACCAACAATAACCCCAATCACAAGGTTGATAAAAGTAGCAATTACAGAAATGAGGATAGAATTACGCGCACCAAACCAAACTCCATCAAACAAGGATTTACCATTGCTATCAGTACCAAACCAGTGTTCGGCATTGGGCTTAATAAAACGAGCGCTAAAGTCATTAACCTTACTTACATCGTTAAAGTCAAAGTCTGAAAACATCGGATAGATAAAACTCATCAAAATAATAGCTACCAATATTCCCAACATAATGACTGTTGATTTTTTCTTTAAAAACTGTCTAAATACAGAGCCCCAGTATGAATAGGCAGGAGCATCAATCGTTTCAGAGGCAAAATCATCACGTTTTACGAACTGAAATTTTTCTTTATCAATTGTTGACATTATTTGCCTCCTTTCTCTGTCAATTTAATACGTGGGTCAAGCATGGTCATCCAGATATCTCCTACAAAGAGTGAGAAGATAGAAATACATGTAAAGATGAAGACGAGACCAACTACCATTGAGTTATTTGATGCCTTAACAGAGTCAATCAACATTTTACCCATACCTGGGAAGGCGAAGACTGTTTCTGTCAATGTTGCACCACCAATAACCCCGATTACGGCACCTGGAATACCTGAAACCAAAGGAACCATGGCATTTTTAAAGACGTGTTTATTTGAGATTTCTTTTTCAGATAAACCTTTTGCACGAGCAAAACGGACAAAGTCTTGAGATTGCAAGTCAATCATGTAACGACGAATCCAGATTGCTGTACTTGGTGCTCCCAACAAACCTAGAATGACTGCTGGCAAGACATAGGAACGCCAATCTCCAGCCCCCAAGATAGGGAATGAGTCAGGCAGACCAATAGATGATCCAATCAAGCGAACGATATAAACCAAGGCAATCGTTGGAAGTGCAAGCAAGAAGGTTAGAGCACCTGTTGAGAAGCTGTCAATCCAAGTATTCTTGTGGCGAGCCATAGCAGATCCAAGAGGAATCGCAATAGCATAAGAAATAATCAAACCAATCAAACCAGCAACAGCTGAACTTGCAATCATAGATGGATATTGGTAGTTACTTTCTGTAGCTGTATATGGATCGTCCTTACCATAGTTAGCTATTTCACGCGCATCTGCTTGACTTGGAGATTTGTAGGTACGAGAGTAAATATCTACAGACGAAGTCTTTTTACCCGTAGGGAATTGAACTTCTGATGTCTTAGTTTGTCCTTGGCCTTGTGTGATAACTTGAAGCACTGGCGTGTTCGCATAAGTTGGGTAAGAGTCACCCAAGTTAATGTTCACAAAGTTTTGGTGTACAAATGGGAATTGATTGTTGAAATACAAAAGGTATTTATGTTTGGTACCTGAACCAACCAATGACCAACCGATAGCAGGGTCATTTTCAAAACGAAGATAACGTTCCAAGTTCGGATTTTCAGGATCTTGAATCTTGTTTGTATGATCAATATCCAGTAAGTTCGCATAGAATTTGAAAACACGTTCAAAAATCGGAATTTCACGCGTAGCATAGAACTGACCACTCTCTGAAAAGACACCTAACGTCCAACCATTACCGAGTTGGTTGATGTATTTTTCGTAGATTGCCTTATTGGTATCATTGGCATCTACTGTCACAGATGAGTCCATTGTGCTAGCTTTTTCTTGCAACTCCTTGGTATCGTAATACTCAATATAGCCCATACGTTCATAAACGGTATTCTCATAATTATCCCGCTTATCTGGAGTCGTTGCAATCTTGTTGTAGTTGGTATCCTGCTTGAAAATCAGTTTCCGAGGAACCATCGTATAGATAATCGTGTAGGTCAAGGTTGTCACCAAGAAAATAGACAACAATGAACGCAATACACGCATAAAAATATATTTCTTCATATCGTTTCCTTTTAAAATCCCAAAAGAACCTTCTCCTCATGGAGAGAAAGTTCTCTTGAGAGTTATTTATTTAACGTGATTAGCCAATTCTTTTTGAACTTTTTCGTTTGATTCTTTTTTCTCTTTGAGCCATTTCTCACGAGCTTGTTCGTAATCAGCTTTTGTTACAACCTTGTCTTGTAACTGAATATACTTGAAGTATACATCTGAGCCTTTATCTCCAGATTGACTATATGATGCTGAGAATGGTACCACACGAGAAATGAATGGTGCAGCACCAGTTGATGACATAGCTGGCAAGAAGAGTGAGCTATCTGTCAACCAAGCTTGAGCAGCCGCGTATTTTTCATAACGAACATTCAAATCGCTTGTTTCTTTAGCAGCTTCATCAACTAGCTTATCGTATTCTTTCAAACCAACTTGAGCCGCTGCAGCGTTATCTGCGCCTTCGTAACCCATGTATGTTTTTGTTTGTTCAGCATTCGTTGTTTTTAAGATATCAAGGTAAGTTGATGGATCTTCGTAGTCTGGACTCCATGCAACTGCTCCTGAGAGATCCCAATCTTCTGCCGCAGCGCTTGCTGCATAGTAGGTGATATTGTTCAACTCATCTTTAGAAACTTGTTGGATATCAATCACTACATTATCTTCACCAAGTACTTTTTCAACTGATTGTTTAAAGGATTGAATACGAGCGATATAGCTCTTAGCAGTTTGGTCTACTGGAATATCCAAGTGGATAGGGAATTTCGCACCTTCTGCTTCCAATGCAGTTTTGGCTTTCGCAAATTCAGCTTTGGCTTTGTCGGAGTTGAAGAGTCCATCTTGACCATCAGCAAAGTTTACGTTCTTCCACTCATCACCATAAGCAGCCATCTTATCAGTTACCAAGTCACCGAAAGTTTTTTCACCTGCAGAGACAAACCCTGGTTTCACAAAGAGATTGCGAACTGCAAGGGGGCCCCCTTCCTTACCATTGATTTGTGCTGAGTAAGAAGTACGGTCAAAGGCAAAGTTCAAGGCCTGACGGAAGTCTTTGTTAAGAAGGGCTTTCTTAGTAGAAGTCTTCTCTTCATCAGTTGTCTTAGAAGTATATTTGTAACCTTGACGGTCAATATTCACACCCAAACCAGCAATACCTGGCCCTGATGGAGTGTAGAAGATGTTATCCTTATAGCTTTCTGCTACTTTAGAATAGTTTGAACTTGTTGGGTAAAGGCGAGCATAGCTATAGGCTCCACTTGTAAAGTTACGTTCAATGGACTCTTGGTCTGAGCCATCATAGAAAGCAAGGGTAACTTTATCAAGATGAACATTATCTTTGTCCCAGTAGTTTTCATTCTTAGCGAATTCGATAGAAGATTTAGTAGTCAAACCTTTTAGCAAGAACGGTCCATTATAAAGCAATGACGTAGGATCTGTTGCTTTGGCAAAATCTGATCCTTTTGATTTTTCAAAATCTTCGTTCAATGGCCAGAAGATTGAGTAAGCCATCTTAGAGTTCCAGTATGGTTCTGGCTGATTCAAAGTATACTCAAGAGTATAATCATCAACTGCCTTCACACCTACTGAAGAAAAGTCTTTTGTATTACCTGCCAAATAATCAGACAAACCTTTAACAGAAGTTTCTGCTAGGTAAAGTGCTTCTGATTTTTTATCAGCTGCGTGTTTCAAACCATTTACGAAATCTTTAGCCGTAACTTCAGCATATTCTTCTCCATCAGATGTCATCCATTTGACACCTTTACGAATCTTGTAGGTATAAGTCAAACCATCTTTTGAAACTGACCAGTCTTCTGCAACTGCAGGAGTCAGATTCCCATATTTGTCATTTGTGAAGAGACCATCGATACCATTTGAAGTGGCAACCTTAGTACTTTGTTTCCCTGAAATGAGGTAATCCAATGTTTCTGGGTCAGCTGAATAGACATAACCATAATTTTTTGGCGCTGTTGAATCAGATGATTTTGAAGAACCGCAAGCAGCTAGTACACCAGTCGCTAATAAGGCAACCCCTGCTGTAACAAATACTCTACTTTTTTTCATGTATGTAACTCCTCTTAAAAAATTTAGGCTTATTGCCAATTATACCATAGATTTCTCAAAAAGTAAACGAATTTTCAGAATATTTAGGCGTGTAACCACAAAAAACTTTCATTTATCAAATTTCTTTATTCTTTGTTTGCTATCTATCAAGTCATAAGGCAAACTTAATGCCCATAAAGCCTGATTTTCAGGTTTTCTCTCCCCATTTTTCTATCCAATCAGAAAGGGCAATCTTCTAAATTGGATTTTCGATTAAGAAACTATTGACGGGAAATGATTTTCAAGGTATAATAATAAACGTTGAGGCGGTATAGCCAAGTGGTAAGGCACGGCTCTGCAAAAGCTTGATCGTCGGTTCAAATCCGTCTACCGCCTTTCAGTACCTGAATTAACAGGAATAACAAAAAAGCCCGTAAAATCGGGCTTTTTTGTTATTCCAAATAGATAGGGATAACTGTATCTACCATATAGATTTACAAAAAGCAGCGACTCAAGTCACTGCTTTATTCTGTTTCTTCTTCAGTCTCTATTTCAGTGATTTGGACTTTTACCTTGGTAACACGTCCGTTTTTCACCTTGTCATTGGTTAGGATGATTTGTTTGTTTTGGCTGACCAATTCATAACTGAGTTTTTCAGTCGTTGGAATCATTCCCACACCCGTCAAATAATAACCGGCGATGGTATCAACATCATCACTTTCCAGTTCTACATCAAAGTAGTCATTAAAATCATTAAGATTCATGGTACCTTGAACGATATAGGTATCTTCTCCTATTTGATGGACTTCAATTTCAGCCTTGTCAGTCTCATCATCAATCTCACCAACAATTTCTTCTAAGAGGTCCTCCAGAGTTACCAAACCAGCCATTCCACCATATTCATCTAGTAAGATGGCCATTTGATTTTGGGTATTTCGAAGTTCTTTAAGAAGATCGTCCACAAAGATAGTCTCAGGAACAAACAGTGGCGTTTGGAGAATTCGTTTCCAGACAATATTGTCAAAGCCATCCACAAAAGCAGCATTCAACAAGCGCTTGGTGTGAATCAAACCAATCACATTATCCTTATCCCCATCATAAACAGGGATACGTGAGAAATTTTGCTTTAAAATACTCTCGATAATCGTTTGACTGTCATCCTGAATATCCACCATAAAGGCATCTGTCCGAGGAACCATGACTTCTCTCGCCATCAGCTCATCTAGAGAGAAAATCCCTTGTAACATCTCGATTTCGTCTGCATCCAAAGTTTCCTCACTTTTGGTCAACATGTACTCAATTTCATCTCGAGTCATTTTTTCATCCGCATCATCAAAGGTCATTGGCGTTAAACGACTCAAGAGATTAGTTGAAGCAGATAACAACCAGACAAAGGGACTGACAATCTTTCCAAGACCAATAATAATTGGTGCTGTTCGAATTGCCAAAGCATCTTTTAGATTAAGGGCAATCCGTTTAGGATAGAGTTCACCAAAAACAATAGAGATGTAGGTCAAGATTGCCAAAGAGAGAAAACTTGCAATGGCGTAAGCCGTCTCTCCGCTTCCCATCCAAGATGCGATCACTTGTCCAAGGGTATCCGCCAATTTGGCCCCTGACAAGATGGTAATCAAGGTGATACCAACTTGAATCGTTGATAAAAAGTGGTTAGGATTTTCAAGTACCTTTAACAAACGGATGTAACGTTTGTCTCCCTCTTCTGCCTTTTGTTCTACTCGGGAACGGTTTAGTGACACCATTGCCATCTCAGTGGCTGAGAAAAAAGCATTTAACAAGGTCAAGATAAATAATAATACAAACTGTAGCAACAAATGCTGACTGCTCGGGTCTTCCATAGTCCTTCTCCTAAAATAGTATCTTGTGTTTCATTATATCATAAAATTCTTCAGGATTCACATTATTTTTCATTTAAACTACAACTCCCCTGCCTCTAGAAGACAAAGGAACTGTTTTATTGTATCTATTGTTTCTGATCTGTCACCGTTACTTGACCTGTTCGGTAATCAAGCTGGATTCCCTTTTGAACATTGGGGATTAGCACGTTGAACTCCAATTCACCATCCGAAGATTTGGCTTCAATTTGTGAAGCGGATGGAACTAGATCTTCATTTGTCGCATAGTGGAGTGTCACGCGGTAACGGACCCTCTTATTTTGGTCCAAGGCTTTTCTGACCAAACTCTCATAGTAGTTCTGACCTGTCGAATCCTCAGCCTGCGCTTGGTTAGCCCAAGCTGTCTGGACTGCAATGTTCTTGGGATTGCTAGTAGAGGCATCAAAACCATCCAAACCACCTATCAAGGCATAGCCCAGCAGGTGTCCTCTATCAACTGCATGTGTGTAAGCCCCCTTTAGATTCTTGACCTGATGCCATCCTGGTGGCGTCCAAGAGGTGGAGCCGTTGCCTGTTTCTTCACGATTCTTATACTGCCGAGTCGCTTTGGATAAGATGACATTGGCAACAGTCGGGACTGTTTCTTTTCCAACTATCTTTGTTTTATTATCCGCATAGGGTTTGCTAGAAACTTTGGCATCTAGATTGGTTTTATTGCCATTGACAATGAAGGCTCCTGCTCCATTCCACTCGAGATCCCCCTTGATTTGGTTCTTAATTGACTCAGTTAAGACACTTTCAGCCAGCTCCTGACTGGGAGCTTCTGAAGCTTGCTTTTTCTGACTAACCTTAGTTCGAGGGCTATTTGATGCCGACTGCATCTGCTTGATATAATAGCTTCCAGCAGCCAAGAGTAAGAATAGAAGTAACCCTATCAAAGTCTGTCTTGTTTTTTTGTCCATTTTTCTCCTTATTTCTTTAGAAAAAGACTGGTCTCCCAGTCTAATTTCCTGTAAATTTGCTAATCAATTCCTGCCACTTTGCCGGAGACAATATTGCCCATGGATCCTGTCCCTTTCCTAGGATGCCATAGCCAACCATCAAGCCGATTCCTAAAGCAAGGAAACCTAGCAAGAGTACGATAAAAATCAACAGTAGGCGACGGAGTACATAGCGTAAGTTTTTATTCTTCATCATTTGCCTCAATTCGCTGAATCTTCGCTCCTAACTGAGCTAACTTCTCATGGAAGCGGTAATAACCTCTATCAAGGTGGACTAGTTTACCGACAACTGTTTCTCCTTGCGCCACCAAACCTGTCAAAATCAAAGCAGCACTAGCGCGAAGGTCCGTTGATAGAACTTCTGCCCCTTGTAAAGCCTGCCCCCCTACAATACGAGCTGTGTCACGGATAATCTCTGAATGCAAGCCCATACGGCGCATTTCTTCCAAGTGTTGGAAGCGATTCTCAAACACCGTTTCCACCATGGTGGATTCCCCTTTTGCGACTGTCATCAGAGCTGTAAATTGTGCCTGCATATCTGTTGGAAATCCTGGATGTGGCAAGGTTTTTACATGAACAGCCTTGAGATTTTCAAGTCGAGAACGAACACGAATACCTTCAGATTCCTCTGTCACTTCAACACCCATCTCAAGTAGTTTTGAAATCAAGGGACGATTATGCTCCCATACTGCATCACGAACGAGAACATCCCCACCTGTCATAGCTGCAGCCACCATAAAGGTTCCGGCTTCGATACGGTCCTGTACCACATTGTGGGTCGTACCATGGAGTTCCTCAACACCAATCACGGTGATTGTTTCTGTGCCAGCTCCCTTGACCTTGGCTCCCATTTCATTAAGGAAGATAGCGAGATCAACAATTTCTGGCTCACGCGCAGCATTTTCAATCACTGTCACACCATCAGCTAGAGTTGCTGCCATCATGAGGTTTTGTGTTGCGCCGACACTAGGGAAATCCATGTAGATATGAGCGCCATGCAAGTGGTCTGCCTTGGCTTCGATGTAACCAGCTGCCTGAGTGATTTTAGCCCCCATAGCTTCCAAACCTTTGAGGTGGAGGTCGATCGGACGACTCCCGATGGTGCACCCCCCTGGCATAGAAACTTTGGCATGGCCTACACGAGCAAGGATTGGTCCCAAGACAACGATGGATGCTCGCATCTTGCTGACATATTTATAAGGAGCTTCCTCCGTGATATCACCAGTCGCATCGACCTCGACAATATGAGCTTCCTCATCAAAGTCCACCTTGGCATTCAGACCACGAACTACTTGATTCATGGTGAACACATCTGACAAGATAGGAACGTTCTGCAAGACTGTCTTACCCTTGCTTGCTAGAATAGTCGCTGCCAACAAGGGCAAGACTGCATTCTTTGCTCCCTCGATCGTCACACTCCCGACCAGACGATTATCCCCGCCTTGAACCACAATTTTTTCCATAGTTGTTTCCTTTACTTTTGATTTTATAATAGTCCTCTAAGCGCTTCTTGCCACAGTTGGTATAAACTGATAAAGAATGAACTCAAGATGTAGCCCATTACAATACTACAGAAACCTACCAACAAACGAACTTTTTTTGTGTTAGTAGAGGTCACTTTTAAAACCTTTTCCCATCTCACAAGATCTTTCAAAAGGTAAAAACTCAAATAAATAAAGAGTATATGACTACTTAGAGTGAATAATAATTGAACCATTTGACTATTATACCATCTTATCCGCTTGCGCGCTAGTTTTCTATTTTTCTACAAATTAGGGATTGTTTTTAAGGTAATCAATCGCATCCTGCAGGGTCTTAACAGGAACGATTTTCATCTCTGTTTTGATCATTTTAGCAGCTTCTAAAGCTGTTTCATAGTTGCTTTTCGCATTGGGGTCTGCTTTTTTTGCTTCTTCGGTGACTGGATTGTCAGGAGCAAAAAAGACGTTGGCTCCCTGACGAGAGGCTGCAACCACTTTTTTGTCAATTCCACCGATGTCGCCAACATTTCCATCGCGATCAATGGTTCCCGTTCCCGCAACGATGCGACCATTACGAAGTCCTGGATCTGCTATCTGGGTGTAGATAGCTAGACTAAACATGAGACCTGCACTGGGGCCACCGATACCAGCTGTTGAAAAGCGAATGGGAACGTCACTGGTCACTTCCGTACGGTCAATCAAGCCAATCCCAATCCCGTTTTTTCCGTTTTCGAGAGTGATAATTTTACCTTCAGCAGTCTTAACTCTTCCGTCTTCTTCATAGGTTACCTTGACCGTGTCCCCTAATTGTTGAGAGTTGACATAGTCGACCAAGTCTTTTGAACTGTCAAATGTTTTGTCATTAACAGCCGTCACGGTATCTGCGATGTTCAGAATGCCCTTAAAAGTTGAATTGTCCGTCACGGTCAAGACATAAACTCCCAGGTACTTGAGTTCGATATCCTTACCAGCCGTCTTCAATCCTTGATACTTGGCCATGTTTTGAGAAGTTTGCATGTAGAACTGATTGATCCGCATAAACTCCGCATCCGTAGAGCCACCCGTAGTCTCCTTGGCACTTCTAATATCCGTGAAAGGCGTTAACCAAGCATAGACAAGATGCGACAGGGTTGCGTGTCGAATCCCAACTGTCACAAACTGGTAAGCTCCTGCTTCCGTATCCTCTGTTTCATTGACTTTCAAAACTCGACGAATATCTTCCGCTCCACCTGGAACTTCTATGTAGTAAGGTAAAGGTACTACAAAGGCTAAAAAAGTCAATACTAGTGCTAGGATGACATATAAGGGCCATCTAGTTTTTTTCTTCATGTTCTAATTCCTCCACAACACTGTTTGGGACATATTGCTGAATCTCCTGACCAAACTTCAGAAGTTCTCTCATGGCTGACGAGCTGATATAGAGATGCTCTGGACGACTATGTAGGTAGACAGTCTCGATCTCTGGAGCCAGTTGATGATTGTAGTAGTCAAAACTAGCTTCATATTGCAAGTCGGTGCCATTTCGCAAGCCACGGACAAGCGTCTTAGCACCCAATCTTCTTGCAACATCGACGACTAGTTGGTCATGAGAAGCCAGCACCTCTACATTATCTAAATGCGCCACCGCTTTTTCGACTGCCCGTTTGCGGTTTTCAACAGGGAGAAAGCCTTGTTTGTGGGGATTGTAGAAAACCCCGACATAGAGCTTATCAAAAAGTTTGCTGGCACGTTCAATGATATCCAGATGTCCATTTGTCATCGGATCAAATGAACCTGTAAATAATCCAATTTTATCTGACATAGACTGTCACCTTACTAATTCCATAAATTTTTTCCTTCCAGATGCCTAAGCAGGTGATTTCTTCTGGAAGTTCTACAGACTTATCGGTTTCACAGACAACCATGATCTCTTCGGAGAAAAGGTTTCTTTCTGCCATTTTTTCGATATCTGCAACGATTTGTTCCTTGGCATAGGGAGGGTCTAAAAAGACCAGGTCAAAGGGACCTTTCACTTGCTCCAAGGCCCGTTCAGCCTCCATCTTTAAGAGCTGAAATTTGGAAACTTCCTTGGTCATTTGGATATTTTCAGCGATGATAGCTTGTGCCTTTCGATCCCGTTCCACTAAGACAGCATGGGACATCCCACGCGAGACTGCCTCAATAGATAAGCCGCCACTGCCAGCATAGAGATCCAATACACGACCACCATCAAAATAGGGACCTATCATGTTAAAGATAGCTCCACGCACCTTATCCGATGTCGGCCTCGTCGTCTTTCCTTCTAGCGTCTTGAGAGGACGCCCTCCGTAGATTCCTGATACGATTTTCATACCGTTTATTATACCAAATTATAGGCAAAAAAAGAAAGAAAACCGAACCTTGCGGTTCGATTCTCTACAAGATATTTTCGTAAGTATCGCGGACTTCTTGAGGCCAAACACTAGTCTGAACTTCTCCAATGTGTTTCTTGCGAAGTAAGAACATGGCCATCCGAGACTGTCCGATGCCCCCACCGATTGTCAGTGGGAAAAGACCGTTAAGCAGGGCTTTATGCCATTCCAGCTCAAGCCGATCTTCGTCTCCTGTAAGAGCCACCTGGCGACGAAGTGTATCCTCATCTACCCGAATCCCCATTGAGGAAAGTTCAAAGGCACAACCAAGAGATTCGTTCCAAACTAGAATATCGCCATTCAACCCTTTGTAGCCATTTTCAGACTCTGTTGTCCAGTCATCGTAGTCAGGCGCACGTCCGTCATGCGGTTTCCCGTCAGGCAATTCGCCACCAATACCAATCAAGAAGACCGCACCAAACTCTTTACAGATTGCATTTTCACGCTCTTTCGGTGTCAAATCTGGATAGCGTTCCACCAACTCTTCTGTATGGATAAAGGTAATTTGTTTTGGCAAGATGGATTCAATATCGTAGCGCGCTTCTACGGCTAGCTCTGTCAGACGAATAGCCTTGTAAATCTTCTCAACGGTTTCTTTGAGATAAGCGATATTGCGTTGACCATTTGGAATCACTTTTTCCCAGTCCCACTGGTCCACATAAACTGAGTGAGTCGCATCAAGCGAATCTTCATCTGGACGAAGGGCCTTCATATGAACAAATAGACCTTCACCTTCTCCAAAACCAAAGCGAGCCAAGGTGTGGCGCTTCCATTTGGCTAGTGAGTGAACGACTTCATAAGTTTCATCTGGAATCTGCAAGACCTTTACGGATACTGGATGTTCGACACCGGACAGGTTATCCTGCATCCCATCACCAACCTTGCTCAAGATAGGGCCTTGAACTTCAACAACTTCTAACTTATCTTTCAAATACTGGGTAAAGGTGTTTTTGACAAAGGAAATCTCTTCTTGCTGATGGATAAAACTTTTCTTCATAAACGGCTCCTCAAAAATTAGTTAAAAGCATTATACACCTATTTCCAAGAAAAGAAAAGAGTAAATAAGAAAAAGTCAGAGCTCTTTCGAACACTGACTCTGTCATTCATTAATCGTTTCGACCAAAGATTCGTAAGATGCTAAGGAAGAGGTTGATAAAGTCTAGGTAGATGCTGAGTGCCATTGAGATGATCCAACCTGTCGCTACTTGTCCTCGTGACTGCTCATAAACATAGCGAATCTTTTGGTTGTCCCAAGCAATCAAACCTGAGAAAACCAAGACCATGGCAATACTAATCATGTAGTCAAAGAAACTATTGGCTAAAAATAGATTGACAACCATAGCAATGATGAGACCAACAAGCGCCGCCATCAAAGCTCGACCCATGCCACTCAAATCTTTCTTGCTGAAAATTCCGATCACCGCCATGACAAAAAAGAGAAGGGCACTGGATATAAAGGCTGATAAGACGGTCCCAGGTGTATAAAAGGCTACGACAAAACTGAGCGTAAATCCATTTAAAACAGAATAAACTAAAAATACTGGGAGAGCTGCTGGGCTGTTCTTCGTAGCCATGCTACTTGCAACAAAGACTAGAGCAAGTTCTGCAAAAGTTGCAATCATCAACCAAAGACGACCATGCATTAAAAAGTAAATCAACTGGGACTGAAAAACTGTCAACATCAAAGCTGACACGAGAGCTGAAAGACCAATCCCAAGTCCTACAAAGGCATAAACCTTAGCGTAAAATTGATTGAGACCTGAACGTTCTTGAATAATCGTTTGATTCATTCTGATTCTCCTTTTTCTATAAATATGTCTTGATTATAACAAAGATTTTATAAATTAGCTAAAATAAAACATCAATATACCTGCTGCAACTGCCACGTTGAGACTTTCTGCTCGACCTTTCATGCCAATATGAACCAGCTGATCAGCACTCTCAGCCATGACAGAACTAATCCCCTGTCCTTCATTTCCCATGACTAAAGCAAAGTTTTCTATGGGAGAAAGCTCATGATAATCCTTGGAATCTTTAGATAAGGTCGTTGCCAGAATGGGCAAGTTGCTCTTCTTTGCCTCTTCTACAAAGGAAGCAAGAGACATCCGATAGATGGGCAAGTGAAAATGACTTCCTTGCATGGAACGCAGGGTCTTGAGACTGTAGATATCTGCTGACTTATCAGAAACAATAACCCCTGTAAAACCTGCCGCATCCGCAGTTCGAATCATGGTGCCAACATTACCAGGATCTTGGACATCTTCTAAAAACAGAAACTTACCCTGACGGAAATCAGGCAGTCCTACTTCCTCTTTTTGAATCACCGCAACAATCCCTTGAGGGGTTTGCGTATCTGCTAAATCTAGCAAAACTTCTTCAGACACCCAAACCGTTTGCGGAAAAGCGGCTAGCTGATCTCGGTAACTTTCTAAGGCAAAAATCTTCTCAATCGTCACTCCTGCTTGAACAGCTTCTTCAAACAAGTGCCAGCCTTCAATCAAATAGGTAGACTTTCGATATTTTTTTTGATGCAATTTCTTGGCATTTTTTACCACAGAATTGGCTTTTGAGGTTATAATAGTCATAGAAGTATTATAACACAATCAAAGGGGTTTGGTATGCAAAAGGTTAGAATGATTGTCCAAGGTAGGGTGCAGGGTGTTGGTTTTCGCTGGGGCGTTTATACTTTAGCGCTTGAAATTGGTGGCATCACCGGTCGTGTCTGGAATAATGACGATGGCACAGTGGAAATTCTCGCTCAGGCAGACTCTTCTGCCACCATGGCAAAATTTATACAAGAAATCCGAAAAGGTCCGACACCCTTTTCAAAAGTTACCTATCTAGATGTACAAATGAGCAACTTTTCATCCTATCCAGACTTCAAAGTCGCAAATTAGGTCTCTAGAACTATTGTATATTTTACAAAAAAACAGTAGAATAGAAAGGTATAATTTTTAAAGAAGGAATGAAAACATTGAAATCTATTAAACGTTTTGCCCTCTCTGCTATTGGAGTGGCTATGCTACTCGTCTTGACAGGCTGTGTCCAAGTAGACAAAGCAACAGGACAACCTACTGGTTTTATCTGGAACACTATCGGATCGCCTATGGCAGAGGCTATCAAATACTTCGCTACTGATAAAGGTCTAGGCTTTGGTGTGGCTATCATTATCGTAACCATTATCGTACGTTTGATTATTTTGCCACTTGGTATCTACCAATCATGGAAGGCAACGCTTCACTCTGAAAAGATGAATGCTCTCAAACATGTGCTCGAACCACATCAAACACGCCTTAAAGAGGCAACAACTCAGGAAGAAAAACTAGAAGCACAACAGGCTCTCTTTGCTGCACAAAAAGAAAACGGCATCAGCATGTTCGGTGGTGTAGGATGCTTCCCTATCCTCATTCAGATGCCTTTCTTCTCTGCTATCTACTTTGCAGCCCAGTATACTGATGGAGTATCTAGCTCTACCTTCTTGGGTATCAGTCTCGGTTCTCCAAGTATGATCCTTGTCGCCTTCGCTGGTATCCTCTACTATCTCCAATCACTCCTTTCACTTCACGGAGTAGAAGACGAGATGCAAAGAGATCAACTCAAGAAAATGATTTACATGAGCCCACTCATGATTGTCGTCTTCTCCCTCTTCGCACCAGCCAGTGTGACACTTTACTGGGTTGTCGGTGGTTTCATGATGATTCTCCAACAGTTCATCGTTAACTATGTTGTTCGTCCAAAACTTCGTCAAAAAGTACGTGAAGAATTTGCCAAAAATCCACCAAAAGCAAGTTCAGCATCAACTACAGGCGGGCGAAAAGATATCACTCTTAACCAAGTAACTGCAATTACGACTACTAAGAAACATAAAAAACGTAATGCTGGTAAACAACATTCTAGAAAATAAAGTAACGGCTTAGCTGAAAGGCTAGGCCTTTTTTGCATCACAAAAGCCTGATGTTTCCATCAGGCTTCTTTTTTATCCATGTACACGTTTCATATAGTCTTGATAGCTTTCTGTATCCATGAGTTTTTTGGCATTCTTGACACGGTCTGCTGTTGGTGGTTTTACCCCTTCAAGTGAGTATGGAATTCCAAGTTCACGCCACTTGAATTCTCCCATAGTGTGATAAGGTAGAATTTCAAACTTATCAACGTTTTTGAGGGTTTTGACGAATTTACCAAGTTCGATCAAGTCCTCATCTCTATCTGTCAAGCCTGGAACCAGCACATGGCGAATCCACACAGGCTTCCCAATATCTGATAGATATTTTGCACAAGCCAAGATGTTTTTATTGGTTTGGCTGGTAACAATTCTGTGTTGTTCATCGTTGATTTCCTTGATATCCAAGAGAACCAAATCTGTCACCGCCATGAGTTTATTAAACTTTTCGAGATAACGTGGTTTATTACGGAACGGAAGAGCACAGGTATCCAAGGTACAGTGGATCCCTTTTTCCTTGGCCTTGGTAAAGAGGGCAATTAGGAAATCAATCTGCAAGAGGGCTTCTCCACCACTGACAGTGATTCCTCCCTTGTCTCCCCAGAAACCACGGTAGCGAAGGGCTTCTGTCAAGACATCGTCTACTGTCCGTTCGCGTGATTTATTGGTCTCCATAGCCCATGTATCAGGGTTATGGCAGTACTGGCAACGCATGTGACAACCCTGCAAAAAGACAATAAACCGAATCCCAGGGCCATCTACCGCCCCAAAACTCTCTGTCGAATGCACCATTCCTGTCACTTGTCCATAGTCAATTGTTTCTTCAGACATATCGTCACCTTCCTTGAAACCGTTTTATAGTTTTATTATATCATGAGTAAGATGAAAAACAAGGTTTTTTGTCTATTTTTTAGAAAGCAATCTGTTTTTCACTTTCATTTTCATACCCTTTTAGTGATCCGGTTCAAAATCAAAACCATACAAGGTTGCGAAATAGTCCTCAGGGCGCTCTGCACGGCGGATTTGGCGGGCTTTTCCTTCTTCGGTATAGAGGATTTCTGCCGAGCGTAGTTTGGCATTGTACTGATAACCCATGGAGAATCCATGTGCACCTGTATCATGAATTACCAGCAAATCACCGATTTCTGTATGAGGTAGTTCGCGATTCACTGCAAATTTATCATTGTTTTCACAGAGTGAACCGACCACATCTACCACCTCAATAGGTCCATCTGGATGGGTCAGATTGGTGATATGGTGGTAGGCTCCATACATGGCGGGACGCATGAGGTTGACTGCTGATGCATCCACGCCTAGATAGGCACGGTAAGTTTTTTTCTTATGAGTGACTCTTGTGACCAAAGCTCCGTGAGGGGCTAACATAAAGCGGCCCAATTCAGTAAAAATCTTGACCTGACCGAGATCTGCTGGCGTGAGGACCTCTTCATACACCTTACGCACACCTTCACCAATCATCGCAATATCATTTGGCTCCTGGTCTGGACGGTAATTGACACCAATACCACCAGAAAGATTGATAAAGTCTAGCGAAATGCCCAACTTTTCCTTGATTTCAACAGCCAATTCAAAGAGCTGACGTGCCAACTCTGGATAATAGAGATGGGTGACAGTATTGGATGCTAGGAAAGAGTGAATCCCAAAAGTCTTAGCTCCTTTTTCCTTTAAGATGGCAAAAGCTTCAAAGAGTTGATTCTTGGTCATGCCAAACTTGGCTTCCCCGGGATTGTCCATGATATCTGTTCCTAGCTCAAAAACGCCTCCAGGATTGTAACGACAAGAGATAATTTCTGGGATACCTGCTGCACGCTCTAAATGTTCAATATCTTCAAAGGCATCCAAGTTAATGGTCGCACCCAATTCACGCGCATAGGCATATTCCTTGTCAGGCGTGTTGTTAGAAGAGAACATGATTTCAGAGCCGGGGAAATCCAGCTTATAGCTCATCAAGAGCTCCACATAACTAGAACAGTCCACACCACAACCTTCCTCTTTGAGAATTTTCAAGATGGCTGGGGTTGGAGTAGCCTTAACTGCAAAATATTCTTTGAATCCCTTATTCCAAGAAAAGGCCTGGTTGACGGCTCTTGCTTTCTCACGAATCCCCTTCTCATCATACAAGTGAAAGGGAGTCGGGAACTCTGCAACAATCGTTTCTAAATCTTCTCGGCTGATAAATGGTGTTTTCATAAGCATCCTTCTATTCTGTTTGCAAAGAAAGGCTGGGACAATCGTTCCAACCTTTAGTTCTATCTCTTATTTGTCTTCGTCAAAGATATTTCCAATCTCAACATCGATGGATTGGTTCTTAACATCAATATTGGTTACTTTCAAGAGTGACTTGTAATCAAACTGCTTTTCACGTTCTTCTTGGGCATTGTCTGCAAAAACTGCGACACCAGCTAGTTCCGAATCAAACTCACGCAAGAGACTGATCATCCCATTGACAGTTCCCCCACCTTTCAAGAAGTCATCCACGATCAAGACACGACTGCCTGCCTTGAGGCTACGTTTTGAAAGGAACATTTTCTCAATGCGGTCACCGCTTGAACCTGAAACATAGTTGACGCTGACCGTTGAACCTTCGGTAATTTTCAAGTCACGACGCACAATGACAAATGGAACATTGAGGACATTGGCAACTGCATTTGCGAGTGGCACACCTTTTGTTGCTACTGTCATAACGGCATCGATTTTTTGGTCCATAAAGCTCTTGGCAATGATACGACCAATATTTTTCAAAATGGCAGGCGTACTAAGCAGATCAGACAGATAGATATAGCCGCCCGGCAAGATACGGTCACTTTCTGAAAGTTTGTCACGCAAGTCTGCGATCATTTCTTTGGCTTCATGACTAGAGATTGATGGTGTAAAGATAACGCCACCACCTGCTCCAGTCACAGTCTGAATATGGCCGATTTCGATTTCCTCAAAGGCACGCTTGATAATCACGATATCCTCTGAAATCGATGATTTAGCAGATTCGTACTTTTCTGCAAAGGTGTTGAGACTTGTTAGTTTGTATGGATTATTAATCAAATAGTTGGAAATGACAACCATCCGATCACTTCTTCTTAATTTCATTTTTATTTACCATTCCATTTAATTTTGATATTTTATCCATTATACCATATTCACATAAAAAAACGAACATTATTGCGTAAAAAATGCTCGTTTTTCTTAAATTATTAATCTAAATCTGGTTTATAGAAAGAACGATTGTCCATGGCGAAGATTTTATTGGTCATCTCTCCTTTGTCCACCAAAGCTAGAGCTGTTGACATCATCATCATGCTGGCATCTAGATTGTCAATCATATGAATAATCTCTGCCTCCATAATGCGTGGACGGACTGGACTTCCATACTCCAGCAAGCCATGATGACTGAGAATCACATGGCGCAGTAGCACCACTTCTTCTCTGGTATCATCGATGCCGAGTTCCATGACTGTCTTGGTAATTTCGCTATCAATGAGGGAGATATGGCCGATGAGATTGCCTCGCACTGTGTACTCCGTCTGATCAGGACCACTGAGTTCTAAAACCTTGGCCAAGTCGTGCAACATAATCCCAGCATAAAGCAGGCTCTTATTGAGCTGAGGATAGATGTCGCTAATGGCATCTGCCAAACGCACCATGGTTGCTGTATGATAGGCCAAACCCGTTTCAAAGGCATGGTGGTTAGTCTTAGCAGCTGGATAGGAGTAGAATTCCTTATCATACTTGGTGTAGAGACTGCGAACGATACGCTGCCAGACAGGATTTTCAATCTTGAAAATCATTTGCGACATATAGTCACGGATTTCCTTGACATCAACTGGAGATTTGACCTTGAAATCAGCTGGATCATTGGGTTCCCCAGGCTGAGGCAAGCGGAGAGTAATTTGATTGACTTGAGGAGTGTTGTTATAAACTTCTCGGCGCCCTTTCATGTGAACAACCTTACCTGCTGTAAAGGCCTCAACGTTATGAGGTTGGGCATCCCAGAGTTTTCCTTCAATCTCGCCACTATCATCTTGGAAGGTAAAGGCTAGGTAGTTTTTCCCAGCTCGAGTTTGCCTCAGGTCAGCTGATTTGATTAGGTAAAAGCCTTCAAATAGCTCATCTTTTTTCATGTGACTAATCTTCATATTCTTCCTCATCTTCTTGGAAATGGAGTAAATCAAGCGCAGGCTCACCTTCTGACAACTCAATGTGACGGAGCGTCCGCTCGATAGCTGTGGTACGACGGTTTAATAATTCATCAATATTGCCAGAGGCATGTTGAAGATGTTTTTGTGCCTTGACCAAAATTCCCCCGAACTTGCCAAACTCGGTCTTGACGCTGGCAAGGGTCTTGCTGATATGGTCGGCACTCTTTTGGATATTGAGGGTTTTGAAGCCAACTGATAGGGAATTAAGCAAGGCTGATAGGGTACTTGGACCCGCGACAATAATCTGCTCCTCCCGTCTCAAATCATCAAAGAAGATAGGATTGCGAACAATCTCTGAATAAAGACCTTCTGTCGGAACAAACAAGACTCCAAAATTAGTTGTCCGAGGTGGCGCTATATACTTGCTCTTGATATCCTTGGCGAAACGCTTAACACTGGCTAGGAGTGACTTACGGCAACGTTCGATTTCATCCTTATCACCTGCTTCATAGGCTTCTTCTAAGCGGTAATAATCTGCCAGTGGAAACTTGGAGTCAATTGGCAGGTAGACGGTTTCCTGGTCGCCTTGCCCGGGTAACTTGATGGCATACTCTACTCGCTCGCTAGAGTTTTCAACCGTTGCGTATTCTCGTTCGTACTGGGCAGGTGTCATGATGTCTTCAATGATTTGCCCCAGTTGCAATTCTCCCAGAATCCCTCGCGTCTTGGTACCAGAGAGAACCTTGTTGAGGGCACCAACATCGCGGGCAACAGTTTGCATTTCTCCAAGGCCGCGATTGACAGATTCCAGTTGTTTGGAGACTGTTTCGAAGGATGCTTGCAAGCGCGTCTGCAAGGTCTTTTCTAGTTTTTCCTCGACTGTTTGGCGCATTTGTTCCAAGCGTTGCTCATTGGACTCCTGCAGTGCTTGGAGACGTTGGTCGGTCTTATCTCTGGTTTGAAGGAGATTCTCATTCATCTCCTGTCTAACTTGAGTCAGGCCTTGGTGCAACTCCATTCGCACTTCTTGCAAACGATCGCTGACAGCTACTTCCAGATCTTTTTGGTCTAACAGGCTGGCTTGTCTGGCTTGTTCAAAGCGATAATCCAGTTGATCTGAAAGATTGTCTGCTTGATCCTCCAAGCTCTTGGCTAGGTACTTGTCTTGCTTATCCTGCCTTTGCCAAATCAGAAAGAGTCCAGCTAGGTTGGCAATTAATAATAGTAATAATACAGTCTCCATCCTACCTCCTATCCTTGCTATGCAGCACGACGACATAGCCATCTGGGCAAGTTATTGAAACTTCCCTATCTATATATTCGTTAGAAGCGTACACTTTTTTAAAGAAAAAATTCTCCTCTGTCAATTCGTACTTGGCTCCGATAATGGTCAGCTGGCTATCCCGAACTGGCATAAAAGCAAGATAGTCGTAGTCCGAGCGGGGTTGAAGCTGACTGGTCCCTTCTGGACAATAGCTAATCACATTTTGCCCGTCCTCAATCGCTATCTGGCGCATATAGGGGGCCAACTTGGGATTGCTAGGCAGAAAGACATTAGCCAGCATATGGTCAATCCGACCACCCAAAGCACCAAAAATAGTGACCTGAGCCTGGGGATTTTGCTCAAAGATGGTTAAGAGAGCTAATTCCAGATCCGTATCGTCCTTTTCTGGCTGGGCTTGAACAAAATGTTGGGCACGTTTTTGAATCAACTGACGTTCGTCTGCAGTGACAGAATCAAAATCCCCAACTGCTAGAGTGAGAGGAAGGTCTTCTTCCAAGACCCAGAGCGAACCGCGATCCACACCGACAAAGCAATCAAAATCCGTCCGATAATGACCGCGGTCTCCGCCAGCAAAAACGGCGACCCTAGTCCAGTTGTTTTCTGAGAGTTTGTACTCGCTCATTGACATCTCCCTTAAAGACATAGGATCCTGCTACAAAAACTGTAGCACCAGCTTCTTTGGCTTGGGCAATAGTTTGATCATCAATACCACCATCCACTTCGATTTCAAAGTTCAAACCTTTTTCCTGACGAATGGCAACCAACTCACGGACCTTATCCATGGTTTCAGGCAGAAAGGCTTGCCCGCCGAAGCCAGGGTTAACCGTCATGACCAAAACTTGGTCAACTAGGTGAAGTACGTGTTTGACAGCTTCAACCGGCGTACCAGGATTGATAACCACCGAAGGTTTAACACCGAGCGAACGAATCTTTTGAAGAGCACCATGGATATGAGGCGTTGCTTCGACATGAATGCTGATAATATCTGCACCTGCACGCGCAAAGTCTTCTAAATGGTGCTCAGGATTTGCTACCATCAAGTGGCAGTCAAAGACCATCTTGCTATGGGGGCGAAGAGCTTCAACCACACCTGCACCAAAACTGATTTGTGGTACAAAGTGACCATCCATGATATCGATATGGGCGTACTCTGCTCCAGTTGCTTCTAGGCGTTTGATTTCACGTTCAAAGTTGGCATAATCTGCTGCCAGAATTGACGGAGCAATCTTGTATTGAGACATAGGTTTCTCCTTATTTTGGAATTTTTTTGCTGACTTTTTTATAGGTTTCTCTGCGATTTTCAATTTCGCTGAGGAATTGTAGGTAGTTGTCAAAACGGAAGCTGGCAATGATGCCCTCTTCTACTGCTGGATTGACTGCACAAGACGGCTCATGGGTATGGGTACAAGTACGGAACTTACAGTCTCGACTGACAGTGGCAATCTCTGGAAAAGCCTGATTGAGGTCTTCTGCTGTTGACACTTCATAATCCAGTGATGAAAAGCCTGGCGTGTCTGCGATTTTACCTCCATTGAGATTATAAAAACTAACAGCTCGAGTGGTATGGCGCCCGCGACCTAGACTATCAGAGATTTCTCCCGTCTCTAGATTGAGGTCCGGTGCGATTTTATTGAGAAGGGTTGATTTTCCAACACCTGTCTGCCCCATAAAGACTGTAGTCTTGCCTGTTAACAAGGGCAGGAGTTCTTCCTTACTGGTCACAAAGTCATAGCCAATGGCACCGTAAGTCTGCTGGTAAAAATCCAGTTTTCCTCTATCTTCCAGCAAGTCCATTTTAGAAATATAGACGATAGGATGGATACCCTTGTGCTCCAAAAGAACCAAGAAACGATCCAGCAAATTGCTGTTGAAGTCCGGTTCCTTGACGGACATGATCACCACAGCTTGGTCAATATTGACAATAGGTGGACGGACCAGACTATTTTTCCGTTCGTGAATCTTGAGAATATAACCTTCAGAATTTTCCTCCGCAGAAAAATCTACCCAGTCTCCGACGTATGGCGTGTGGCCTTTTTTACGGAAATTCCCACGCGCGCGTGTTTGATAGACCTGACCCTCACTCTCCACGTAGTAGAATCCTGCCAAGGCTTTAATGATTTGTCCCTGCATCTTAGAATCCTTGTCCTTTAAGCGCATCTGAAAGGCTAGCAAATTCTTCCAAGCTTAGTGCTTCCCCACGCACACTTGGTGACAAGCCTGCTTGGTCCAAAGCCTTGGTCAGCTTATCCTTGACTTCTTCGGTCTTGCCAAAGTAGCCTGTTAAGTTGTTCCACAAGGTCTTGCGACGATGGGTGAAACTAGCCTTGGAAATCTTAAAGAAGAACTGTTCATCTTTCACTGCTACAGCTGGCTCTGGACGGCGCACCATTTTTAAAATGGCTGAGTCCACATTTGGCGCTGGCACAAAGACCGTACGAGGCACGATGAAGGCAACCTTGGCTGTCATATAATACTGCACAGCAATCGACAAACTACCATAAGCCTTGGTATTTGGCTGTGCTGAGATGCGATCCGCCACTTCTTTTTGCATCATGACGACAAACTCACTAAAAGGAATGCCACTCTCGATCAAGTGCATGAGAATAGGCGTCGTAATGTAGTATGGCAAGTTGGCTACTACCTTGATTGGTAGTTCAGGATTTTTGAAATTCTGGATATACTGCGCCAAGTCAACCTTAAGAATGTCCTCGTTTACTACAGTAACATTGTCAAAATCACGTAAAGTATCTGCTAAAATTGGCACCAAACGGTGGTCAATCTCAAAAGCCATAACTTCTGCCGCACGCTCAGCCAAAAACTCCGTCAAGGCACCAATTCCTGGGCCAATTTCGATGACATTGACCTGGTCATCAATCTCAGCCGTATCCACGATTTTTTGAAGGATATTGGTATCCGTCAGGAAATTTTGCCCGAAGGATTTTTTAAAGGTAAATCCGTGACGCTCCAGCACTGCCTTGGTCACGCTATAATCTGCAATTCTCATCTATTCTCTTTTCTAATTATTAGCTAAAAATAATATATAGAAGCCACACAATTCCTAGTACCAACAAAATCCAAAATACAAAAAGAACACGATGTTTGTTCCCTTTTGAATCAGCTCCAGTCATATCAAGTGCTTTTTTATTTTCTTGGGGGTCCATTTTCTTCAACTCATCATGATAGGCAACCGAATCTAGAATATTATCTTCTGGCAATAATTCTGAAGCATAATAATCAGGAAAACCCATAGCAAGACCAATTAAGTTCTTTTCTGTCAAAGAAAAATCTAAATCTTTAGGTTGATTTCCCCGAATAGCTCGTATGTTTTTTAACAGTTTATCAGAAACAACAGACACTTGGTCCATAAAAACAACATCTAAAAGATCAAATCCAAGCACATCACCGTCTTTTACGTTTGCAAGAATATAACGAACAAAGGCATCATATAGTTGCAAGGCTTGCGGGGCATTTTCTTCTAAAAAAGACCGATTTTGGAGGGCATTTTGCTGGAATTTTTCAATAGAAAGTAAGATATCTACATTCTGCTCTTGGTAAAACTTTTCTGCTTCCTCTTCATCTTCTTCGAGTTTTTCTGCTGTTTCCCAGAGAGCAATAGGAGCTTTTAAATCTTCTTCATCCCAAAACAATTGCCAAAAATAAGGTATTGTGTAAATTCCCTCTGTTAGAATACGGGCTTCATCTCCGTTTTTTAAGTAAATATAACTTCTATTTGCCATGTTGTTTCCTTTCAATTTTTTAAAAGTAAGATATGGAATTCTACTCATCCCTCTTCCGTAGATAAATCTATATAGACTTTCAACATATCTTCAGAAATTTCAAGTTCTATCTTATGAGGTAGGACACCAGTTCCCATACAGCCAGCATCTCAATCTATTCACTTCTATTGTAACACATTCTCTTTGTATTTTTGGGCTATCTAACTATTATCATAACTTTCCATAGTCTCTTCCACTTCTGCCAAGGTAAACCCAAACAACTCTAAGCGCTTAAGGAGTTGCTTGCCGTTAGAATAGCCGATTCGGAGCTGTTCGCCTAGATACTCTCGGCGTCTACGGCTGTCTGCTCCCGCTAGAAAACCTAGGCGAATCAAGTCACCACGACTGATGTCAAACTCGTTCTCGTTTTCAAATTGCTCTGTCACCTGAGCCAGCGCTGTTTTTAGATCTTCATAGCTGGCGTGTTCAATTCCCAGAGAACGTCCCTTGGACTTGGATTTGGGAACAGCCTCATCTCGCTTGAGAAAGGCATGCTGCACAGTTGGAATGGCCGTCATAATCATGCGCCGAATCCGCTCCCCATTAAAATCTGGATCTGTAAAAACAATGACTCCATGCAGTTCATGCAAACGACGAATGCGCTCTATATCTTGGTCATTTATTGCGGAACCTCTTGTTTCGTAGGTCTCTACATCAAAGTAGCGTTTGAGATTGACCGTATCATCGCGACCTTCGACCACGATGACTTGGGAAATTTTTTCTTTCATCACTTGCTGTCCAACCCGAAGATACGCTCTGCATTTGCAGTTGTTACTGCGGCTAACTCCTCAGTCGTCATCCCACGCAAATCGGCGATAAAATCTACCACATAGCGAGTATAGGCTGTTTTGTTTTCACGACCACGTTTAGGAACAGGAGCCAGGTAAGGTGCATCCGTTTCTACCAAAATCTTATCCAAAGGAAGTTCCCTAGCAACCTCTTGAATATCCGTCGCTTTTTTAAAGGTCACCACTCCTGAGAAAGAAATGGTCATGCCAAGTTCGACAAACTTCTCAGCCCACTCCAAAGAGCCTGAAAATGAATGCATAATCCCACCTCGTGGACCAACGCTCTCGCTCTTGATAATCTCATAAGTATCTTCTAGCGCATCACGGGTATGGACCACAAAAGGTAAATTCAAGTCCTTGGATAACTGAATCTGACGACGAAAAACCCGTTCCTGTACTTCCTTAGATGCTGTCATCCAGTGATAGTCCAATCCAATCTCACCTAAGGCAACAACCTTGGGATGTTTTAACTTTTCAAGCAAGTAAGCTTCTACCTCGTCTGTGTATGTCCCCGCTTCAGTCGGATGCCAGCCAATAGTTGCGTAGAGTTGCTCATACTCATCTGCCAACTCTAGGGCTCGTTCAATGGTTGGTTTGTCAAAACCAACAATATTCATCTGTGTCACACCCATCTCAGCCGCCAAGGCAAGCTCTTCCTCCTCACGTCCTGCAAATTCCTCTACATTTAAATGTGTGTGCGTATCAAAAATCATCTCTTCTAACCTCATTTTCTTCCATCTATTATACCAAAAATAGCATTCCTCGGCTCGTAAAAATATTTTAATACCAATCGTTCTCCCTTGACTACCTTTTTTCAAAGCAGTATAATAACACTTATTGAAATTTTCAGCAAAGGAAAAGAAAATGTTTAGAAAATTAAAATATACCTTTATCGGTCGACCACTCAAGTCTCTCACAGACGGCGAAGGGGGATTGTTGGGAAAATTGCAGGCACTTGCAATGTTATCCAGTGATGCCCTGTCTTCTATTGCCTATGGGCCCGAACAAGTCATTCTCGTATTAGTCAGTCTGTCTCCTCTCGCTATTTGGTGGAGCCTCCCTATTGGTATTTTTGTCCTCTTACTGCTCGCTAGTTTGACCATTTCTTATCGTCAGATCATTCATGCCTATCCTCAAGGTGGAGGGGCTTATATGGTCACTCGGGAAAACCTCTCCCCTGAACTGGGCTTGATTGCAGGAGGCAGTCTCCTTGTTGACTATATGCTGACAGTAGCCGTATCCGTCGCTTCTGGAGCTGATGCTATTACAGCAGCCATACCTGCCCTCCATCCCTACAATCTTCATATCTCTATTTTCCTAGTCTGCCTGCTCATGCTCTTGAATTTAAGAGGATTGAAAGAATCTGCCAGCTCTCTGATGATTCCCGTCTACCTCTTTATCTTCAGTACCGTCTTTCTCTTGCTTTATGGGGTCTTTCAACTGTTTACAGGTTCCCTAAACTATCAGGCAACTTCAACCATTGGACAAACTGTTCCGAGCCTTTCCATCGTTCTCCTACTAAGAGCCTTTACCAGTGGCTCTGCCTCTCTGACAGGGGTTGAAGCTATTTCAAATGCGGTACCATTTTTTAAAACTCCGAAAGAAAAGAATGCTGCTCAGACTTTGACCATCATGTCGCTGATTTTAGGATTTCTTTTTGCAGGCATTACCTTCCTAAACTACTGGATGGGTATCACGCCTCAACACGGAGAAACCATCCTCTCGCAAATGGCCAAGGGCATTCTTGGTGATTCATTCTTTGGTCATGCTAGCTACTATCTCTTCCAGTTCTCGACAGCCTTGATTCTAGCCGTAGCTGCAAATACTGGCTTTTCAGCCTTCCCTATGCTGTCCTACAATATGGCCAAAAACAAGTACATGCCCCATCTCTTTATGGAAAAAGGGGATCGCCTTGGCTACTCCAACGGTATCTTAACTCTGGCTTTTGGAGCTATGATCCTTCTTCTCATTTTTAATGGGAATACTGAGCGCTTGATTCCTCTTTATACTATCGGAGTCTTCGTTCCCTTTGCCCTTTCTCAGACTGGGATGATTCGCCATTGGAAAAAGGAAAAAGGAGCAAACTTCTTAAAATCTGCCTTCGCTAATATCCTTGGGGCCATCATTTGTTATGCCATTGTCCTCATTTTACTCCTCTTCAGACTGGGTGATATCTGGCCATTCTTCCCAATTATCCTAGTTTTAACCTTCCTCTTTTTGTCCATTCACAACCATTACCAAAAAGTGGCAAAACAACTACGACTCTACGAAGGAATTGAAAAACGCACTTATGACGGTAACCTTGTCCTTGTCCTAGTAGGAAATGTCACTCGAGTAAGTATCGGAGCCATCAACTACGCTCAAAGTATCGGTGACGAAGTGTTGGCCATGCACATTTCTACTAAAGAAACGGCAGAAAAAGACCAAGAAATTCTTCAGGAATTTGCCGATTACTTCCCAAATATCACTCTGAAGAATATCAACACTAGCTACCGCGACATCATCACCCCTAGCGTCAAGTATGTCAAACGAATCGCCCAAGAAGCTAAGCAAAAAAACTACACCGTTACAGTCCTTGTCCCACAGTTCATCCCTAACAAGCCTTGGCAAAATATCCTGCACAATCAAATGAGCCTCAAACTAAAATACGCTCTCAGATGGCATGAAGACGTCGTTGTCGCTAGCTACTCTTATCACTTAAAAGAATAAACAAAAGCTCAAAATCATTTGTTTTTGATTTTGAGCTTTTTTATCTGAACTTCTCAAATTTTCTCATAGATCAGAGACTTATTCCATGATACAAAACTCATACGGAAATGTATGAATCCTTCACTATCTATACTTGTTGAGCAAAACAAAAGCCAGTAGACTCGAGTTCCTACTGGCTTCTTTGCTGAATTTGTTTGGATTATGCAGCCAAAACTTTGCGTCCTTTACGACGACGAGCTGCCAATACGCGACGACCGTTTTTAGTTGACATACGGTTACGGAATCCGTGTTTGCGCGCACGACGAATTTTACTTGGTTGATAAGTACGTTTCACGATGAATACCTCCTCATAGATTTTGTATTCGTTTAGCCGGCTATAAAGTGATCAGTTACTAAACATACTTTACTATTCTATCTGATTCTGATACTTTTGTCAATAGCTCTAGGCAAATGTTTCCAGCTTTTTCTAATGAAAGCCCTATCTACGATATTGTTTCAAGAAACGAGTCATCTTTTCTTGGATTTGTGCTAATTCGTCCACACGAGGAAGGTAAACGATACGGAAATGGTCTGGTTCTTGCCAGTTGAAACCTCGACCATGAACCAAAAGAACCTTCTCTTGCTTCAAGAAATTGAGGACAAACTGTTCATCATCATCGATGCGATACATATTGCGATCAATTTTAGGGAAAATATAAAGTCCGGCTTTGGGTTTAACAGCAGATAAACCAGGAATATCTTGAATTGCATTGTAAATAAAGTTTCTTTGCTCGTAGATCCGTCCACCAGGAAGGAGCAATTCGTCCACCGACTGGTGCCCACCTAGCGAGGTTTGTACGACTTGCTGGGCCAAAACGTTAGAGCAAAGGCGCATGTTAGACAGCATATTAAGACCTTCAATATAGCCCTTGACATGTGTCTTAGGTCCTGATAAGACCATCCATCCTATACGGAAACCAGCGATACGGTGAGATTTTGAAAGACCGTTCATGCTGACACAAAAGACATCTGGAGCCAGACTAGCTACCGAGACATGCTCATGACCGTCCATGACCATACGGTCGTAAATTTCATCCGCAAAGATAATTAAGTCGTTTTGACGTGCAATCTCAATAATCTCCAACAAGAGTTCCTTGGGATAAAGGGCTCCTGTCGGATTATTTGGATTGATGAGAATAATAGCCTTGGTATTTGAAGTGATTTTTGACTTGATATCGTCAATATCAGGGTACCATTCTGCAGCCTCATCACAGATATAGTGAACGGCATTTCCTCCAGCTAGGCTGACAGCCGCTGTCCAGAGAGGATAGTCTGGCATAGGCACCAAGACCTCATCTCCATTGTCCAAAAGCCCTTGCATGGACATGACAATCAGCTCACTGACACCATTTCCAAGGTAAATATCATCAATATCCACATTTGGAAATTTCTTCAGTTGGCAATACTGCATGATAGCCTTACGAGCTGAGAAAATCCCTTTAGAATCAGAGTAACCTTCACTATCACGCGCATTCATAATCAAGTCATGAATGACCTCATCTGGCGCTGTAAAACCAAATTCGGCTGGATTCCCTGTGTTCAGGCGCAAAATCTTTTCTCCGTTTGCTCGCATACGCATGGCTTCTTCCAAAACAGGACCACGGATATCATAAGCAACATGCTCTAGCTTGCTAGACTTGTTAAATTCTTTCATCTTTTTTCCTCAATTCATCGAGATAGTAACATTATACCACTAGAAAGTCGCTGCGACAAGCTTCCATAAACAAGGAAACAAAAGAAAAAACATTGACAAAGAGAATCCTCACTAAGTCTATGACCAACAATATGGTTTAAAATATGATTTTTACTTTACTTCTTTAGTGAAAAGGGTTACAATAAAAGTAAGAAAATTTCAGGAGGTTTCATTATGGCACAACGTTACCAAAATGTTATGGTCGCAATTGATGGTTCTAAAGAAGCGGACTTGGCTTTCGTCAAAGGTGTTTACACTGCTCTACGCAATGAATCCAAGCTCACCATTGTCCATGTTATTGACACACGCGCTCTTCAAAGCGTATCTACCTTTGATGCTGAAGTTTACGAAGAACTCCAAGCCGATGCTGAAAGTATGATGAAAGAGTACGAAAAGCGTGCAAAAGATGCCGGTTTAACTGATATCCACATCGTCATCGAGATGGGAAATCCCAAAACTCTCCTCGCTCGGACGATTCCAGACGCAGAAAATGTTGACTTGATTTTAGTTGGTGCCACAGGTCTCAATGCCTTTGAACGCCTCTTAGTCGGGTCTTCATCTGAATACATTCTCCGCCATGCAAAAGTCGATTTGCTGGTCGTGAGAGAAAGTGAAAAAACATTGTAAATAGTAAGAAAAGGAGCCTAGAGCTCCTTTTTATTACTTATTATTTCTGTTTCTTTCTTTATGTCGCTCATAAGCCTTAAGCTGACGTTGTAGCTCCTGTTTAATGGCAGGTTCTGGAGCATATTTTTCTTCCCAGTCATCTGGTTTTAAAATCTTGTGTGTAACTGGGTCAAAATGAGCTTTTCCATCAGGGAAGACCTTCCCCATATTCGCTTCATGGACAATATCAAAAATACGTTCTGGATCTACTCCCATCAAAACAAAACTACCGTATGTGAAATACAGTGTGTCGATCAAAGCATCCACTTGACCGACCAAGTTTTGCTTAGCAGGTGTCTTTTTCGCCACTTTCTCTGCTGCCTTATCAAGTGCTTCATGCATGCTTGCAAGGGACTCTTGGAATTCTTCCTCCGAAGAACTTGCCGCGCGAACAAACTCTACTAATTCTTCAATTTTAAAGTCTGCGCGGTGGGTTGCACCTTCAACATCCCATGCTTGTGGTTCTTCTTGAGTTCGTTCATCCATCATGTGGTGGAAGGTCTTGACTTTATTAAAGTGGTAGTCCCGACTGACAAACACTTTTTCTGAAGCCAAAACACCAAAGTGCTCAAGCGCCTTGTGGATGCCATCTTGTTGATTACTTGCCGTAATATGTTTAGCAACCTCTTTGGCACTGCTACTGCCATTTCCCATAGCGACTGACATACCGACACCTGCTAACATTTCCAGGTCATTATCTGAATCACCGAAGGCCATGACTTGGTTGAGAGCAAAGCCATATTCTTTCCCGACCCGACAAATGCCTTCTAGTTTGGAATTACCTTGGTTAATGATATCTGCGGCAAAAGGATTGCTTCGAGTCAGTTTCAAGTCTTCAAAATCGGCTGCTGCCTTCTCAGATTCCTCTGGCGTCATCAGCATCAAAACTTGATAAATGGGTTGATTAATCAAGTTAAGCAAGTCGTCTTCTTTTTGAGGAACGGCCTTGCTGACCATTCGATTAAAGGAACGACTAACAGTTCTTGTCAGAACAGTTGGGATAAAACGACTAACCAGTTGCGAAAAGGATCCGAGACCAAATGACATAATTTTCGAACCAACAACGGCATGCTCGGTTCCAAGAGCGATTTCTTTACGCTCCTTTTTAGCATAAGCAATCAGTTGACGCAGGCTTGACTTAGCAATCGGACTTGCAAAGAGTACCTTTTCTTTATTAAAAATGTATTGACCATTGTAGGTCACCGCAAAGTCTAGGTCCAAGTCTTCCATCAATTCCTTGACAAAAAACGGCCCTCGTCCTGTCGCTACTCCGACAAGTACTCCTTGCTCTTTGACAATCTTAATCGCGTCCTTAGTGGATTTCAAAACACTCTTGCGATCGTTGACTAGCGTTCCATCGATATCAAAAAAAACAGCCTTGACTTCCATCCTATCCCATTCTCCCCTTTTGTGTTACAATGATTATACCACATTTCAGAAAGAGTGACTAAATCATGCCTAAGAAAATCCTTGTTTTACATACAGGTGGGACTATTTCCATGCAAGCAGACGCCACTGGTGCCGTTGTAACTAGTCAGGACAATCCCATGAACCATGTTTCCAATCCACTTGAAGGGATTGAGGTTCATGCCCTAGACTTTTTTAATCTGCCAAGTCCCCATATCAAACCCAAGCATATGCTTGCGCTCTATCATAAAATCAAAGAGGAAGCAGACAACTACGATGGTGTTGTCATCACACATGGTACAGATACCTTAGAAGAAACAGCTTACTTCCTTGATACCATGAAAATCCCACCCATCCCCATCGTTCTAACAGGAGCTATGCGTAGTTCCAACGAACTCGGTAGCGACGGTGTTTACAACTATCTGAGCGCTTTACGAGTCGCCAGCGATGACAAGTCAGCTGATAAGGGGGTTCTGGTCGTCATGAACGATGAAATCCACGCGGCCAAGTACGTTACCAAAACTCATACGACCAACGTCAGCACCTTTCAAACCCCAACACATGGACCACTTGGCCTCATCATGAAGCAAGAAATCCTCTACTTCAAAACAGCTGAGCCTCGTGTCCGTTTTGATCTCGAACATATTCAGGGTCTAGTTCCCATCATCTCTGCCTATGCCGGTATGACAGACGAGCTGATCAATATGTTAGACCTGGAACAGCTGGATGGCTTAGTCATTCAGGCCTTCGGAGCAGGTAATATCCCCAAAGAAACAGCTCAAAAGTTGGAAAATCTCCTCCAAAAAGGAATCCCAGTTGCCTTGGTCTCACGTTGTTTTAATGGCATTGCTGAACCTGTTTACGCCTACCAAGGTGGGGGGGTTCAGTTGCAAGAGTCTGGTGTTCTCTTTGTCAAAGAACTCAACGCTCAAAAAGCTCGCCTCAAATTATTAATTGCCCTTAATGCTGGACTAAAAGGACAAGCCTTAAAAGACTATATGGAAGGCTAATCCTCTTCGAAAATCTCTTCAAACCACGTCAGCATCGCCTTACCGTATATATGTTACTGACTTCGTCAGTTCTATCTACAACCTCAAAACCATGTTTTGAGCTGACTTCGTCAGTTTCATCTACAACCTCAAAGCAGTGCTTTGAGCAACCTGCGGCTAGCTTCCTAGTTTGCTCTTTGATTTTCATTGAGTATAACTCCTTCTCTAGAAAGCAAATCAGGAAATCTCACGATTCCCTGATTTTTTCTATTTACGTTTTCGTGTAGAGCGGCGTTCTGTCAAACCATGAGGTAAGAGGACTTCACGTTCTTCTAACTCTTCCTTATGCATAATCTTAGTCAACATACGCATGCTGATAGCACCTAAGTCATAAAGAGGTTGGGCAATAGTCGTCAAGTTTGGACGAGTGAATCGTGTAATCTGAGAGTCATCTGTCGTAATGATTTCAAACTCTTCTGGTACAGACACACCGTGGTCAGCCAAACCATTTAGGACACCTGCTGCCAATTCATCGCCTGTTACAACTGCGGCTGTAGCTTGTGATGAAATCAAGCGTTCTGCCAAGGCATAACCATCGTCATAGCTATATTTTGATTCAAAGACCAATCCCTCGCTATAAGAATGTCCAGCTTTTTTCAACGCTTCCTTGTAACCGATCAAACGAACCTTGCCATTGATATCATCGACGAGTGGTCCACTTACAAAAGCAATTTTCTCGTTTTCTTTGAGAAGGTAGCTCACAGCATCAATCGTTGCTTGTTTGTAGTCGATATTCACACTTGGAAGTTGGTGTTCTACATCCACAGTACCGGCAAGAACAACTGGTGTCCGAGAACGAGAAAATTCTGAACGAATCTTTTCAGTCAAGTGATAGCCCATAAAAATGATCCCGTCAACCTGTTTTGAAAAGAGAGTGTTAACCACTGAAACTTCTTTTTCATCGTCTTCATCGCTATTAGCTAGGACGATATTGTACTTATACATCTCTGCGATATCATCAATTCCTTTGGCAAGTGTTGAGAAGTATCCATTGGTAATGTTGGGAATCACAACACCAACTGTCGTGGTTTTCTTGCTGGCCAAGCCACGCGCTACCGCATTTGGACGGTAGTCAAGACGATCGATCACCTCTAGAACTTTTTTACGAGTATTCTCTTTGACGTTCTTATTGCCATTCACTACACGGCTAACAGTTGCCATTGAGACCCCAGCTTCACGGGCAACATCATAAATCGTTACTGTATCATCTGTGTTCATTCTGTTTCCTTTCTATATTGAAAATTTCGCTTTCATGCATCTGCTTACTCCATTTTATCACTTATTGTAAACACTTTCAAGTATTTTTTAGAGAAACTTTGAAAAAATTTCACAACCTATTCCCATTTTGAAAAAGCGAGTACGATTTCTTGATTTTTTGGATGTTTTGCTGTATGATAAGGAAAAATAAAAGGGGGATGAAAACATGGCTTTTACAAATACTCAGAGACGTTCTGCTAGTTTTGGTGTTGTGACCAGCCTGCCTGATGATGTCATTGACTCTTTATGGTATATTATTGATCATTTCCTGAAAAACGTCTTTGAATTAGAAGAAGAACTTGAGTTTCAACTGCTCAACAATAAGGGGACCATCACCTTCCATTTTTCTAGTCAGCACCTTCCGACTAGTATTGATTTTGATTTCAATCATCCTTTCGACCCGCTTTATCCTCCTAGGGTCCTTGTTTTAGACCTAGACGGCAGAGAAACCATCCTCCTTCCAGAAGAAAATGACCTATTTTAAAAACTCTAGCTTCTCGGCGCAAACTGCTGAGGAACTAGAGTTTTCTTTTTCTAATAAATGGATCGACTAACTACTAGACCATTGGGTTTTGTATACTCTAAATCAAGGTAATCCTGATAAGTCCCTGGCACAATGAAACCTTGGGGACTCAATATATCAGTCCCAGCTTTTCCCACGATAGAGTCTGCCAGCAAGACACAATTGGTACTGAGAACAAAGTAGGTCTTAAACTCGGATGAGCTGAATTTATAAAGCATCGCATCCGCTTCCTGTTTCAGTTGGTAGGAGTAGGTATGCTTGACCTCGCCCTCTCTTCTTTTCATCAACTGCGAGCTTGGCTCCCAAGGAATTAACAAATCTTCTATCTCTGCCAAACGAGCTTGGATAGCAGCTTTCTGTTGGTCCGTCAAACTCAGACCATAAGCAAACAAGGTCTTCTGACTCTCCCTCTTACAAAGTTCGATGTATTTTTCCCGATTGGCTTTAAATAAAACACCGTCTCCAACCATACCGAATAAACGCTCCGATTGGGGATCATACGAACCATAGGAAATAACCCTCCCCTGATAACAAATATCCACATGCCCCATGGCGAGGAAAAAAGAGGTTTCAGAAGTATGGACAAAAATTTCTAAATCAACCGTCTGGTCGTTTTTTCTTTCTGAATGAACTTCCCCTTCTTGGATTTCATGATTTGATAACCACTCATTCAGTTTACGCAAGGTGCTGATAGGGATCAGAGCCGTCACAAAGATTGGCAAGGTCATTCGCATTCGCCGTTTCAGCTTGGGATTGCTTTCTATCCTCTCAAAAAAGAAACCGTCCCGAAGACTGCTGGCTCCTAGCATGAGCAAGTAAAATCCAAGCAAGAGCAATTCAAAATTCGCCGCATCGTGAAAAGGAGAGATGCTATAAAGGCCAAATCCTATCATCCATACAGCATCAAAGAGATGATGAAGCCGAGGATGAATGGCATTTTTTCGATAGAGAGACCAGGTCACAAGACTAATGATGCCCGTAAACAGCTGGTAGCTCGCAATGATAAAAACCAGGAGATAGAGGGCAAGGTCTTGCAAGATGATAGAGTCAAACACCAGAGCCGCAACCACCAGCTTAGCCAAGGTTACAAAGATGTTTTCCCGACGTTTTTTATCTTGAAACCAGCGAGTCAACAAGTGCCAAACTGCTGACAAGGAAAAGTAGCCCATCAGCAACTGGTACCCCATTCGCGGAATAACTTGTCCAAAACGAATCAAGAGAAGCCCTAAAACAATAGCAAGTAGTCCCTCCCCGATACTCTTCCATTTGCTATAGGTCTCAGAAAGCTTAGGCATTTCCTTGCTCCAACTGGTCAACCAAGTAACGAATTGGTTGTTTTAGGATTGGATGAATAAAATGGGGAGCTATTTCCGCTAACGGCTCAAGGACAAAGAGGCGTTCTGCTATATAAGGATGAGGTAAGATGAGGTCGTCTGTGTAAATGATCTGGTCCTCCACAAAGAGTAAGTCCAAATCAATCAAGCGAGGCCCCCAATGCACCTCTCGAACCCGTCCCATTTCTGACTCAATGGCTAACAAGGTCTCTAATAAGACTGATGCTGGAAGCCAGGTTTCTACTTCAATCACCTGATTGGCAAAGCTATCTTGTTCCACACCACCCCAAGGCTCCGTCGCTAATACACTGGACTCTTTGAGAATATGGATACCTCGAGTCCGCAGTTTATCAATAGCTTGTTCCAAGTTCGCTTTCTTGTCTCCCATATTACTTCCTAGAGCGATAAAGGCCCGTTGCTTACGACGGTGAATGGTCACCGAGCAGGTATCCAACGGTAAATGAACTGGCGCCCAAGGTTTTTTTAGTTCCAACTCAATCTCTTGGACAAGAGGATAGGTCTCAAAGGTACGTTCAACTAGTTTGTAGGCTACCGTTTCAATCAAGTCCTCAGTGCTTTCCTGAAACCAAGTCGTCCACTGCTGACACAGTTCTCCGTAATGGACAGAGGCTGTTAAATCCAATTCTGTAGCCGCCCTGGTCATATCATAGGATAATCTTGCGGAAATAACAAACTTCTGCCCCAATTCTTTCTCACTTGGAAAGAGACCATGATAAGCAAAAATTTCCAAATCTTTAATCTGCAGTTGATCCATAACTAGTCCTTTCTAGAAAAATCCGCATGAAGCGGATTCTTTTATAGTCCCATTAGACGATAAGCCTGGTCTCGGAGGTCTTTATCCGTCTCAAATACGCCACGGGCTACAGTAGTCAAAGTCGCAGTACCTGGCTTTCTGACACCACGCATGCTCATACACATATGTTCCGCCTCAATGACAACAAAAGCTCCTTTAGCACCCAGATAGTCCATCAAGGCATCGGCCACTTCAATATTCAACCGTTCTTGAATCTGTGGTTTTTTAGAATAAACTTCAACCGTACGGGCTAGCTTGGACAAACCTGCCACTCGTCCATCTGGAATATAGGCAATGTGCGCTCTCCCGTAAAAGGGCAAGAAGTGGTGTTCACACATGGTGTGGAAAAAGATATCTTTTTCCACTACCATATTATCATCAATAATCTCAAAGGATTTTGACAAATGTTCCTCAGCAGTTTGACCAAGGCCTGAAAAAATCTCTTGGTACATACGGGCAACACGAGCAGGTGTTTCCTGTAAGCCCTCGCGGTTAGCATCCTCACCAACGGCCTCGATAATCATTTTTACAGCCGTTTCAATCTTTTGTGTATCCATTCTCGTTCTTCCTCTCCATCAGATAGGCTCTCACTTGGCTCAAGAAATACAAGGAACCCGTGACAATCCTAACTGTTTGTTTCTCTTCTTTTTTATCTGTCAATTTCTGCTCTAGAAAATCCTGCCAACTTTGGTAGTCGAGATTCCTAGACTTAGCTGTCTCTTTCAATACGCTTTCATCCGTCGCCCGACTATCATCAAAATGGGTTAAAGTCAGTTGACTATCCGGCACCGTCTCTAGCAAATCCAACATATCCTCCAAGGCCTTGGTTTTGATACAAGTAAAGAGGATTTCCTTGTGATAATCCGCAAAGCGCTCTTGCAGGGTGTCCAATAAAGCCTTGATGGCATGGGGATTGTGGGCCCCATCCAAAAACAGCAAGGGGTTACTAGACACGACCTCCAAACGCCCTGGCCATCTGGTTTCTTTCAAAGCTTGAGCAACCAAGTCATTACTTGCTAACTCCCGCCCAGTCTCCTGGCAATAAGTGTCTAGGAGGGCAAGCGCCATCCCCGCATTCTCTATCTGGTGCAAACCGAGCAGGCCTGTTTGAAAGCGACCTTGTCTGACAGAACTGGTATAATCAAAGATTTCACCCGCTACCACGCTTTCTTGATGACGAACCTGGTAATCACTTCCATAGGTAAGTCTAGGTGCATTTTTATCTTCTGCAATATTGTCAATCACAGTCAAGGCTTCTGGAACAATATGACCTGTTACCAAGGGAATACCTTGTTTGATAATACCTGCCTTCTGCTCTGCTATGGCTTCCAAGGTGTCACCAAGTAGGGCTACATGGTCCAGTCCAATGGTTGTAATTCCTGTCAAAATTGGTTGACAGACATTGGTACTATCCAAAAGACCACCCATACCGACTTCCATGATGGCTACATCTACTTGTTCTGAGGCAAAGTAATCATAGGCAAGGGCTGTGATAATCTCAAACTCGGTTGGTCCTTGTAATGCAACGCTCCTCTCCCCCTCAAGCAAAGAGCGATAAACTGCCATGAGGGCCTCCAGCCTCGCTTCTGGGATGGATTCCCCATTGATGCTAATCTGGTCTGTATAATGAATGAGATAGGGCGAGCTGAACACACCAACTCTTAGACCTAGCTTTTCCAGCATCTTTTTCAAAAAAGCAATTGTAGACCCCTTGCCATTGGTCCCTCCGATATGGATGACCTTAAGTTTGAGATGGGGATTGCCTCGTAAAGCTAGGAGTTCCACCATTCGTTCCAAACCGAAATGCGGTTGGTCCGTCCGGTAGTGGGCAATCCATTGATTGTTTTGAATTTCGTTCATCTTACTTATATTGTTTTAAATCTAGATTTTCCGCATCTTCTGCCAATCGAATAGCTGACGCAATTTCAACCGCCATCTTGTGACTGGCTACATCGTGCACGCGCACTACTTCGACACCCTGTCTCGCAGCGATACTAGTTACATGAGCCGAAGCTGTGTCCCGATTGCGGAAACCGACTTCCGTTTCAGGATTAACTTCAAAACCATTTTCTTCCAGGATATTGATGACAAATCGCTTGCGCGAAACTCCAAGAAAAATCGGATAGCCTTGCTGGTGTAGTTTATCCAGATCCCGTAGAAGGAGCAGATTTTCCTTCTTGGTGAGACCAAAACCAATCCCTGGATCCAGCAGGATATTTTCTCTTGCTATCCCGGCTTGATTCGCTCTCACTAGTGCTCGTTCAAAGAAAGCCTCCATCAAGTCTTCGATTGGCATTTTTTCAAAGTCAGCTAACTCTTCCTCTGTAAAAGCTTGTCCAAAACCAAAATGAGGAAAGATGAGCGAGCTAGGATGCTGAGGTCGAGCCATGACTGGATTAAACATGATAACCACTTTCGCTCCAGCCTTAGCAACCACATCCGCCATTTTCTCATCTCCCATGAGACCAGTGATATCATTGACCAGATTGGCGCCAGCAGCCAAAGCAGCCTCTGCCACCTGACTTTTCCATGTATCGACAGAAATGAGGACACCACTTTCCTTGCGAATAGCTTTGATAACTGGAACAACACGCTGGATTTCCTCTTCTATCTCAACATAGCTGCTACCCGGGCGAGTCGATTCCCCACCGATATCTAGCATGCTCGCTCCTTCAGCTATCAATTTACGAGCTTGCTGAAGCGCCTGGTCAACAGCAAAAAATTGACCACCATCTGAAAAAGAATCTGGGGTTACATTGATAATGCCACAAATGGCTGTTTTTACGTGGTTGACTTTATTGGACATAACGGTCACTTCCTTAAGGTTCTTTACCATATTATCTCTCTATTTTACCATAAAAAGAAAAAGATGGACACGCTAGTATTCATCTTTTCCAAGTAGGTCAATGGCTTAGAATGATAGGCCTAGATTTCTACTAATCAATACCAATAAGGCCAACAAACAAAATGCAATACCATTGAGAATCATATGAAGCAAAATGGACATCTCCAAACGCTCAGTCTTATAGGCTGTCCAAGTCAAAACTGTTGACATCCCTCCATAAATAATCACAGAAGGCAGATTGGTTGGCGTATGGAGCAAGGCAAAGACGATTGCACCAACAACAAAGCCAAGTTTTTCTTTTCCACGGAAGATCTTTTGGGGAATAATCCCACGACACAAAATTTCTTCACAAATCGGAGCAACCAATACAATCAAGAAGAAGGTAGAAATCAAGGAACTATTCTGAACCAAACCATTAAGTGTTGATTGATTACTCGTCGTTGTTTCATTCATCATGCGAAGCAAAGCTGAGCCCAACAAATTAGTAGCAAAGATTACTAGATAACTCAATACCAAGCGAGCTAGGTCCTTAGCTTTAAAAAAGGATAGATTAAAGGTAGCAAGCTTTGTTTTCCGCGAACCAATAATAAATACCACCAAAACGACAATAGACAAGGCACCAACTAAGAGTCCTGACTGCAAAAGCGGAAATTGTCTAGAAGTCAACCAAGCGGATAACCCTAAAGGAAATTGTGATAGGACAAAAGCTGCTAAAAGGATGAGGATCCACTTCCCCCTGTCCAAAACCTCTCGCCAGATCGTCTTTTCTTTCATGATATACCTCCTTATAGTAAGAAGGGGGATCCCCTTTCTTACTATTATATCATTTAAAGCGCCATACTGATATAGTTAAGGATAAACAAGGCATCCAAAATCCAAATCATCGCGTGCACATCCTTGGCTTGACCTTTGACAACTTTTGTTAACGTATAAGTCAAGAAACCAACTGCAATCCCTTGTGTGATAGAGTAGCTGAATCCCATGAAGATAGACGTAAAGAAGGCAGGGACAGCTTCAGCCATATCATCCCAATGGATGTTTTTCAAGCTACCGAGCATCATAATCCCAACGATAATCAAAATTGGAGCCGTCGCAGCTGATGGAACAATTGCCAAAAGTGGACTAAAGAAACTTGAAATTGCAAAACAAACCGCAACCACCAAGGCTGTCAAACCAGTACGTCCACCCGCACCGATACCCGCTGCAGACTCAACATAGGTTGTCACGTTTGAAGTACCTGCGATGGCACCAATTGAAGTACCAATCAAATCAGAGTAAAGAGCCTTATCCAACTTATCTGATTGGTGATTTTCACCATTTGTCGCTACGATACCGACTTTTTCACCTGTACCAATCAAGGTACCAATTGTGTCAAAAATATCTGTCAACGAGAAGGCCAGAATAGCCATAAGTGTTTCCGGTAGACGAGCAGTGTCTGAGATTAAAGCACCCAATCCTTGTGAGCCAAGTGCTGCACCAAAGATTGTCTTCAAATCTTCAAAGGCTGCACCTACATGGTTATTAGAAAAATCAATGCTTGATACATCAACCAAACCAACAGCGATAGCAAGAACTGTCGTTGTTAAGATAGAAAGAATGATTCCTCCCTTGATGCCCTTAATAACAAAGAAAATCGTAATAGCCAAACCTGCAATAGCTACTAAAACAGCCGGATTATTAAAGCTAACCAGACCTGGAACTGCTGAAGAGTTTGCTGTAATGGCTGCTTGGGCCTTATCAGCACCCTCACCAGCAACTGTATAACTTCCTGGATCAATAGAGAATTTCAAAAGACCAGCATTCTTAATCCCTACATAGGCAAGGAAGACACCGATACCTGCTGAAATAGCCGAACGAAGCGCATTGGGAATAGATTCAATAATCATTTTACGAACATTTGTTAAGGTAATGATTAGCGAAATAATCCCACAGATAAAGACCATCGCTAAGGCTTCTTGCCATGAATAACCAAGTCCAAATACGACTGTAAAGGTAAAGAAGGCGTTGAGTCCCATACCTGGTGCTTGAGCGTAAGGCAGGTTCGCATAGAAGGCCATCATCAGGGTACCAGCTACTGCACCAATAATCGTTGCTAGGAAGACACCTTGAGCAGGCATCCCTGTCTGCGCAAGCATTTGTGGGTTTACAAAGAGAATGTAACTCATTGCAAAGAAAGTTGTTAAACCAGCGAGAACTTCTGTACGAACGTCTGTTCCGTTCTCTTTTAGTTTAAATAGTTTGTCCATCATAAATCTCCTTTTGTTTTTTACGAACAATATGAGTATTATATCATTTATCATTCACTTTTTCAATATGTTTGTTTGAATTATTTAACAAAATGGAATTTTCATTTTTTGTTTTGAGTCTGTTTTTCTTCTTTCTTTTTGATATAATAGTAGACATCTTATCTGGAAACGACTAGGAAGGTTTATATGACTAAAAAAATTATTGCAGTCGATTTGGACGGAACCTTGCTCAATGGTGAAAGCAAGCTCTCCGATTTTACCAAAAAGACAATCAAAAAAATTTCAGAAAAAGGACACCATGTCATCATCACGACAGGTCGTCCTTATCGTATGGCAAAAGAATTTTATCAGGAACTAGAGTTGCACACACCTATGATCAACTTCAACGGTTCCCTTACCCATCTGCCAGGACAGGCTTGGGAGCATGAAAAGTGCCTGACCTTAGATAAAAAATACCTCTTGGATATGGTCAAACGCAAAGAGGATATCCAAGCTGACTTTATTGCAGGAGAATATCGCAAGAAATTTTATATCACCGCTCCTAATGAAGAAATTGCCAATCCCAAACTATTTGGTGTAGAAAATTTCCAACCAGAAAATCAATTCAAACCCGAACGAGTAACCAAGAATCCTAACTGCATTCTCTTGCAAACAAGAGTTGAGGACAAATACGCTCTAGCAGACGAGATGAATCGTTTTTACCAACACCAACTAGCAATCAATACCTGGGGAGGCCCCCTCAACATTCTCGAATGTACACCAAAAGGAGTCAACAAGGCCTTTGCTTTAGAGTATTTGCTCAATGTTATGAACCGAGACAGACAAGATTTGATTGCCTTTGGTGATGAACACAATGACACCGAAATGCTGGCTTTCGCAGGCAAGGGATATGCCATGAAAAATGCCAATCCCGATTTGCTACCATATGCAGATGAGCAACTCTCTCTGACAAACGATGAAGATGGTGTTGCCCATGCCCTACAAGATTTGTTCCTATAATACTCAAAAAGTTAGCTTGTGCTAGCTTTTTTGATTTTCACAATTTTTCAATTAACCGACCTGTTTTCATTTTTTTATATTAAATTACTCCCTTATCTTTTTATACATTCCTACAAAAATGTTTATATATTAACATTTTGTAAGCGAGTTTTCATCGAAAACCAATACATATTTATAAGAAATGGTTGCTTTTTGTTTGAAAACGGTTTATACTTAAAGTTAGGCTTAAAGTTTTCTTAAACATACAGTCAAACATTTTAAAGGAGGAATGACAATAATGAGTATCGGAATCATTATTGCGAGCCACGGCGAATTTGCTGCGGGTATTCATCAGTCAGGATCTATGATCTTTGGTGAACAAGAAAAGGTTCAAGTTGTAACCTTTATGCCAAATGAAGGTCCAGATGATCTTTACGCTAAATTCAACAACGCTGTGGCTGCATTTGACGCAGAAGATGAGGTTCTAGTATTGGCTGACCTTTGGAGTGGATCTCCATTCAACCAAGCTAGCCGCGTGATGGGAGAAAATCCTGAGCGTAAGTTTGCCATCATCACAGGGCTTAACTTGCCGATGTTGATTCAAGCCTACACTGAGCGCCTTATGGACGCTACTGCAGGTGTGGATAAAGTCGCTGCGAATATCATTAAAGAAGCCAAAGATGGCATCAAGGCTCTTCCAGAAGAGCTTAACCCAGTTGAGGAAGGGGCTAGTGCTGCGGCTGCTCCAGTTGCCCAAGCTGCTATTCCAGAAGGAACTGTTATCGGAGACGGTAAATTGAAAATCAATCTTGCCCGTCTTGACACACGTCTTCTTCACGGACAAGTCGCAACTGCTTGGACACCAGATTCAAAAGCAGACCGTATCATCGTTGCTTCAGATAACGTTGCAAACGACGAATTGCGTAAAGAATTGATCAAGCAAGCAGCTCCTAACGGAGTAAAAGCCAACGTTGTACCAATCAAAAAATTGATTGAGGTTGCAAAAGATCCTCGTTTTGGTAACACACATGCTCTTATCTTGTTTGAAACACCTCAAGATGCCCTTCGTGCCATCGAAGGTGGCGTGCCAATCAAGACCCTTAACGTTGGTTCTATGGCCCACTCAACAGGTAAAACAATGATCAATAACGTCTTGTCTATGGACAAAGATGATGTTGCAACATTTGAAAAAATGCGTGACCTCGGTGTTGAATTTGATGTACGTAAAGTACCAAACGACACGAAAAAAGATTTGTTTGACTTGATTAAGAAAGCAAACGTCCAATAATTTTAATCTGTTTTATCATTTTTGAAAACAGGATTAAGTACTTTATTAAAACTAAATAGAAAAGGAATAAAACCATGTCAGATATTTCAATCATTTCTGCTATCTTGGTTGTAGTTGTTGCCTTCCTTGCAGGTCTTGAAGGTATCCTCGACCAATTCCAATTCCATCAACCAATCGTCGCATGTACCCTTATCGGACTTGTAACAGGTAACCTTGAAGCAGGTGTTATGCTTGGTGGATCTCTTCAAATGATCGCCCTTGGTTGGGCTAATATTGGAGCTGCCGTAGCTCCTGACGCTGCTCTTGCATCTGTTGCCGCAGCGATCATCTTGATCAAAGGTGGTAACTTTACTACTGAAGGTATCGCCGTCGCAACAGCCACAGCTATCCCTCTTGCTGTAGCTGGACTTTTCTTGACAATGATTGTTCGTACAATCTCAGTTGCCTTGGTTCACTCAGCTGACGCAGCTGCAAAAGAAGGAAACATTGCGGCTGTTGAACGCGCTCACTACTTTGCCCTTGTTCTTCAAGGTCTTCGTATCGCTATCCCTGCAGCCTTCCTTATCGCTATCCCTGCTTCTGCTGTTCAAGACGCTCTTGGCCTCATGCCAGAATGGTTGAATGGTGGTATGGCTGTCGGTGGTGCTATGGTCGTTGCCGTTGGTTACGCTATGGTTATCAACATGATGGCAACTCGTGAAGTATGGCCATTCTTCGCTATCGGTTTTGCTCTTGCAGCAATCTCTCAATTGACTTTGATTGCCCTTGGTGTCATCGGTGTTGCCCTTGCCTTCATCTACCTTAACCTTTCAAAACAAGGTGGAAACGGTGGCGGCGGAGCTGCGACTTCTAACGACCCAATCGGTGATATCCTAGAAGACTACTAGAAAGGGGAACAATCATGGCTGAAAAAATTCAATTATCAAAATCAGATCGTCAAAAAGTTTGGTGGCGTTCACAATTCCTTCAAGGTTCTTGGAACTACGAGCGTATGCAAAACTTGGGTTGGGCTTACTCACTAATCCCAGCTATCAAAAAATTGTACACTAAAAAAGAAGACCAAGCGGCTGCTCTTGAGCGTCACCTTGAGTTCTTCAACACTCACCCATACGTAGCTGCTCCAATCATGGGGGTTACTCTTGCACTTGAAGAAGAGCGTGCTAACGGTGTTGAAATCGACGACGCGGCTATCCAAGGGGTTAAAATCGGTATGATGGGACCTCTTGCTGGTATCGGTGACCCAGTATTCTGGTTTACAGTTCGTCCTATCCTTGGAGCTCTTGGTGCATCACTTGCTGCATCTGGTAATATTGTTGGTCCTCTTCTCTTCTTCTTTGGATGGAATGCTATCCGTATGGCCTTCCTATGGTATACACAAGAGTTCGGTTACAAAGCTGGATCTGAAATCACTAAAGACATGTCTGGTGGTATCTTGAAAGACATCACTAAAGGAGCATCTATCCTTGGTATGTTCATCCTTGCTGTTCTTGTACAACGTTGGGTATCTATCAACTTTACTGTGAACCTTCCAGGTAAACAATTGGCTGAAGGTGCCTACATCAACTTCCCAGAAGGGCCTGTAACAGGTGGAGAATTGAAGGGAATTCTTGGTCAGGCTCTTAGTGGTTTGAGCTTGGATAGCGTTCAACCACAAACACTTCAAGGTCAGTTGAACTCATTGATTCCAGGATTGATGGGACTTCTCCTTACTTTCCTCTGCATGTGGTTGCTTAAGAAAAAAGTATCACCAATCGCAATCATCCTTGCTCTCTTTGCAGTAGGTATTGCAGCTCGTTTCCTCGGTATCATGTAATCCAAGCCATCGAGAATATAGATAAAAAAGAATCAGGATCAAATCCTGATTCTTTTTGTGTATCAACTTTTTCTTCTAGTCAGATAATGCAGGCTCCCAATCACCACTGCTAGGATGGCTACATAGAGTACTTGAGTGGTTTCTAGAGGCACAAAAGCTCCTCGCAGGATAAAGGTATTGGCAAGCAATCCAACAAGGGCTGCAAGGCTCAAAAACGTGAGCAAGACTAGTTTATATCGATTAAAGGGAATGCTGACCTTAGCAACTAGACACAGACCATTGATTAAAGCAAGGAGGAAGCAAATAAATTTGACCTGACCTGGGACAGTGATAAAGAAGTTAGTCAGGAGAACACTAGCAACCAGAATGCCACCACCAATCGCAGCATTGGTCAAAATATCTCGCATAAAATGTGTGCTAACCTTTTCTTTATTGGACTCAAAAGTTAGGAAGAAGGATGGAATCCCAATCGTAATGGCTGAAATGATTGTAAACTGAATGGGGATAAAGGCAAATTCCAAACCAAATATCACACTCAAAATCGCAAACACGATGGAGAAGAAGGTCTTTGTTAGAAAGAGAGATGCTACCTTTTGGATGTTATTGATGACCCGGCGTCCTTCCATCAAGATATCATAAAATACTGCAAAGTCATCTGTGAGAAAAACAATATTGGATACACTTTTGGCTGCACTGGTGGCTCCATTCATAGCAAAACTGATGTCTGCTTTTTTGAGAGCTAGAACATCGTTGACTCCATCACCACTCATAGCAACTGTTTTACCAGCCTTTTGCAAAATAGTCACCATCTTTTGCTTCTGTTCAGGTGTCACCCGACCAAAGATATCGTGTTCCAAGACCACTCTTTCAAAGTCCTCATCACTCACCTTGGTCATATCAATAGCCCGTGCTTCTTCCTTAAATCCTGCCTTACGAGCCACCCCATATACAGCCACATGATTATCACCACTGATAATCTTCACTTCAACACCTTGAGATTCGAAATAGTCAAAGATTTCCTTGGTATTGTCCTTAATCTCATCTGACAGAACGACATGCCCTAGTAGTTCCATATCGTCTGGGCTTGTAATCTGGTCCTTGCTATGAGCAAGCGATAAGATTCGAAAACCTTGCTGTTTTAGATGTTCATAGTAGGCATCCATCGCTTGGGTAAAGCCGAGAAACTCATAAGCCCCGAAGAAATAGGTTCCACCGTCTTTTACTTGAACAAAGGAATACTTGTTTTTACTTGAAAAGGCACCAACTTCTTGAACGTCCCACTTTTTCTCACAGGTTAAGTAAGTCTTCAGAGCCCGCGACGTCGCATTTTCATCCTCAAAATAAGCCAGATACGAAGACAGTTTCTCTGCTAAATTAGCATCCATTTCTTGGACCTTCATATTACCAGTCGTGATGGTACCTGTCTTATCAAAACAAAGAACATCTACACGCGCCAAGGTCTCCACACAGTATAGTTCCTGCACCAGAACCTTCTTTTTAGCAAGCTTCATGGCCGCTACCGCCAGAGACACACTGACCAGGAGAATCAATCCCTCTGGAATCATGCCGACCAAGGCACCAGAACTTCCCAAGACAATCTCAACATAAGTCCGTCCCAGACTAAAACCTCTGACATAGAGCAGAATGGCAACTGGCACCAGCAAAATGGAGACGATTTTTAAAATCTTATCCATATAGTCCCGTAGTTGAGAAGGATATTTTTTGAATTCCTTGCTGGATTTTGCGAGTTTGTTGATGTAGCTATCGGGACCCACAGCCGTTGCTCTGACGAGACAAGTGCCACTGACGACATTGCTTCCGCTCATCAGCTGGTCACCAACTGTTTTAAAGACTGAATCACTCTCACCAGTCAGCAAGGACTCATCCACTTCAATATTCCCTTCAAGGACTTCCGCATCTACAGGCACCTGATCTCCCAGATTGAGATGCAAATACTCGCCCAGAACGATGTCCTCTGGAGCAATCTCAATCGTTTGGCCATCTCGATTGACCCTGTACTTACTTTTACCAAGTAAACTAAGCTTTTCTAAGGCATTCTTTGAGCGCACTTCTTGGAAGATACCGATGGCTGTATTGATAGCAATCACACCTAAAAAGAGCATATTCTCAAATCGCAAGGTTGTGGCTACCAGAACTGCCAGAGCCAAGTTCATAGCATTAAAAAAGGTAAAGATATTTGAAAAAATGATTTCCTTGGTCGTTTTATAGGGTTTAATATCGCTGATATTTCGTTGACGATCCTTGATGTCTTGACTGCTTAAATACTTCATTTCTACTCCGATATCCTTTTGTACTACTATAATAACACATATCTTTTCCTCTGTCACTTAAAGACTCAAAATAAGAAGAACTCCCTTGACAAGCATCATCTATCATTACTTTAAGAAATTACTTGAAAAAAAGAGGCTAGGATTCTCCTAACCTTTTTTCTTTATGCTTTATTCTGCCAAGGCACCCATTGGATCCCATGGTGCGAGCACGATTGGTTCTGCTTCATAGGCAGCTCGTTCTTCTGCTGTCAGCAATTCTTTGCGAACAACGATTTGGTAAGTGTATTCGTCCATCCAAGCGTCTGAAGCAACAAAGTACCCATCGGTACCGACCTTGTCTCCCCATGAGTTTTCAACCTTCCACTTGGTTGACTTGCCATTTTCGTCCAAGTCCACACCTGTCAAGACCATGGCGTGGGTCATCAAGCTTTCGCTATAGTCCAAACGTCCAGCTTTGTCTTGAGTGAGTTTAATGTCCATGCTTGATTCGAAGTCATAAACATCTGTCGCAAGGATTCCTGCTTTGCGGTTGCTGAGCTGGCCTACATCTGAACCAAACCAAACAGTTTCTCCTGTTTGCATTTGGGCAATCGCCAATTTCTTCAAGCGTTCCATTGGAACGTTGATGTAGCGAACTGCACGGCTACCAACCACATTTCCTAACATCTCAACTGTGTAAGATTTGCCATAAGGTTTATCAGCAGTCGGAGCATTGATAACAGAAACGTAGTCTTCTAGAGGAAGGTCAACATATTTTTTGTAAAATTCTTGTGGTGTAATGCCCTTTTCACTTTGGTAGTTATCATCCTTGTCACGATAAGCAAAGTCAAATTTACGTGGTGGAAGCCCTAGTGACATAGCAAGGAAGTTAAAGATTTCTTGCAAGAGGTCTTCTTTCTTAACTTGAACAGTCGCTTGGTCTGCACCAGAAGTGATCAAGTCACGCAATATTTGAGCATCTTGGCGAAGCAATTTGTTGAGAATAGCATTTAGCTCACGGCTGCTGCTAGATGAAACAGACTCAGGATAAACAGACTTAGGAACGACACCATATTTCTCAAAGAGGGCAACGACCATATCCCACTGTCCACCGTCTTGTTGAGGTGTTTGGAGTAGGAAGCTAACCTTGCGGCTCGTCAATTCTTGGTCTGCAGTCGCAATGACTTGCTCCAAGAACCAGTTAGATTTTTCATACTTGTCCCAGAAGAAAGTGTGGGCTTGTGACAATTCAAAGTTTTCCAATTTGTATTGAGAGATGAGTTTGTGACGGAAAGTGTTGAGAGCTGCAAACATCCAACAACGACCAGACGCTTTCTGGTTAGTAACCTTGTCCTTGGTCAAATCTAATGAGAAAACAGGTGCATTGTCTACATGACTTTGGCGACGTTCTAGGGCTGCAAAAATTCCGTTGTGGCTGGCAGCATTTTCAATCGCTTGGTATTTGATATTTGCTTCATAGTTAGCAAATAGTTTATCAGTAAATGATTCTTGAATCGCGTTCATAGATTCCTCCTTTTATTCTACTGTCTATTATAACTCTTTTCACAAAGGAAGCAACTGAAAACATAAAAAGGCAAGGACATTCTCCTCGCCTTTTCTAAAATAAATCAAATTAAACAATACTCGCAAGGAGAACCTCTAACTCCTCCTTGGTCAGACGACGCCATTCTCCTCGTTCTAAATTCTCGTCCAAAGCTAAAGTTCCCATCGTCAAACGTTGTAGGTCCACTACTTCCTTGCCACAGTAGGATACCATACGCTTGACCTGATGGAACTTCCCTTCTGCAATGGTCACCCGAACCTGGCTCTCATCCTTACCTGAATCCACTGACAAAATCTCCAGTTTGGCCGGCTGGCAGGTAAAGTCCTTGAGCGAAATCCCCTTAGCAAATGTTTCCACGTCTTCTTGGCTCATGATGCCCTTGACTTGCGCCAGATAGGTCTTATCCACATGACGCTTAGGTGAAAGAAGAGCATGGGCCAGCTGACCATCATTGGTCAAGAGTAGGAGACCATGTGTATCGATATCCAAGCGCCCTACTGGGAAAACTTCCTTGGTCCGCGCCAAGTCATCCAGCAAGTCTAGAACCGTTCTATGCTTGGAATCTTCAGTCGCTGAAATGACTCCTTTGGGCTTGTTCATTATGTAGTAGACAAACTCTTCATACTCCAGCACTTGGCCATCAAAGCGAATCTCATCTCTTTCTTCATTAATCTGCAATTTAGCTGACTTTTCTTTTTTACCATTTACCGTCACGCGCCCAGCCTTGAGCAAGTTTTTGACCTCTGTTCGACTCCCCACAGCGCAGGCAACTAAAAATTTATCTAATCTCATAAAACTATTATATCATACTCAAAAGGAGGCTGGCCCAAGTGACCAACCTCCTTTTTTCTAATTTTTCAAGAAACTAACTTCCTCGTCTCCAGAAAATCGCTAAGACAATCATAGCTCCTAAAATAGCTGGGATAATGGCCGTTCCTGCTATAATTGGACCCCAAGTTCCAAAGAGCAGGTGGCCCAGAAAGGCACCAATCCAGCCGAGAAACATTTTCCCAAAGCATCCCATGCTCTCTCCACGATTGGTTAAAGCACCTGCCAAGAATCCCACTAGGAGACCAACAAACATACTTCCAAGCATAACTTCTCCTTAAATTGCCCAGTCTCCATTACGGAAGAGAGGTACACGTGTTCCATCCTCACGGATACCATCGATATCCATTTGACTAGAACCAATCATAAAGTCAACGTGAACATCTGAACGGTTAAGTCCTGCAGCTTCAAGCTCTTCTTCGCTCATCTCTGCACCACCAACAACGCTGGTCGCATAGGCGGCACCGATAGCCAAGTGGTTTGAGGCATTTTCATCGAAAAGGGTATTAAAGAAGGTAATGCCTGACTGAGAAATTGGACTTGGATCTGGTACCAAGGCACATTCGCCCAAGGCACGCGCGCCTGCATTTTCAAAGACAAGGTCTTTCATAACCTGATCACCCTTCTCAGCAGTGATATCTACGATTTGTCCATCCTTAAAGGTCACTTTAATGCCTTCAATGATGTTTCCATTGTAACTAAGCGGTTTTGTAGAGGTAACATAACCATCTGCACGACGGAAGTCAGGCGCTGTGAAGACTTCCTCTGTCGGCATATTTGGCAAGAACCCTTCTCCCTGTGCATTGACAGCACCAGCCGATTCCCAAACGTGGTTCTTTGGCAAACCAAGTGTCAAATCTGTCCCTGGTGCTGTGTAATGAAGGGCTGAAAATTGCTCCTTATTAAGCATATCTGCCTTGCTCTTGAGGATGGCTGCATGTTCTTCCCAAGCCTTAACGGGATTTGCTTCGTAGACACGGCAAGTTTTGAAGATTTGGTCCCAAAGGAGATCAACTGCTTCTTCATCGCTCGCAGCATTTGGAAAGACTTTCTTAGCCCACTCAAGTCCAGCAGCGGCCGCCACTGTCCAGCTAACCTTGTTGGATTGAGTTGCGATACGCATTGGCTTCATGGCAAGTCCCATCGCTTTAGCAGAAGCTGAAAGCTTGTCAGCGTCCACACCGTTCAAGGCACCTGGATCAGAAGAACGAACCCCAAGACGGCTAGCCTTGTTCTCCAAGAGATAGTTCATCTCAACAATCTTGTATTCTGGCACATTATCCAGACGCTCCATCGGCGCGTGGAGGAATTTCTCACGATTGATCACATCATCTGTCCACTGAACGATGACCTCATGCGCACCCAAGGCATAGGCTTCCTTCACGATCAGATGAGCCAACTCGCGTTGCTCCACATCGATAGAGAGAGCCAATGTGTGACCAGGTTGCACGTTAATTCCGTTCGCAACCAACAATTTCGCATATTTTTCTAGATTTTCTTTAAAATTTGGTAAAACCATTCTATTCTTCCTTTTCTATTTTTCTTTTAAAGCAGAAAACAATCCTGCTAAAGCAATGGCACCCGACAGAAGCACTGCCGATAGGATAATTGTTTCATCTGCCAGCTCTAGCTGATAGTCAAAAACCTTTTCAGCTGGTTTGTCTTCCGCAAAGATTCTAAGTTTCATAAAGATGTTCTCCGTTCTAATTCTTAAAACAAATCATCAAACAAACTCAACTGGTTGTCCTCTGGCATATTGCCGATAATCCCCATTTCATCCATCTTCTCAACCAAAGTTGATGAGAGCCCACCGCGTTTGCGTAGTTCTGTCTTAGAGAGGAACTCACCCTCTTCACGCGCTCGCACCAACTGCTTAGCAACGTTCTCTCCCAGACCATCCATTGCTACAAATGGCGGAATGAGGGTATCCCCATCGATGAGGAACTCTGTCGCCTGACTACGGTAGAGATCGAGTTTGCCAAACTTGAAACCACGTTCCCACATCTCATTGACAATCTCAAGAGTTGTGTAGAGATCGATTTCCACATTAGAGGCCTCGTTGTTCTTGCGTTTTTCAGCGATTTCTTGCATTCTGCGCTTAATGGCATCCAAGCCCGCACCCATGGTCTTGATGTCAAAGGCCTTAGCACGGATTGAGAAGTAAGCACAGTAATAATAAATAGGATGGTGAACCTTGAAGTAAGCTACACGCAAGGCCATCATAACGTAGGCGGCCGCGTGGGCTTTAGGGAACATGTACTTGATTTTCCCACAGGATTCGATATACCACTCTGGCACCTTATTGGCCTTCATAGCTTCGATATAGCCATTTCGTTCCTCTTCGGAAATCTTTAGCCACATGCCTTTACGTACCCGTTCCATGATAGTAAAAGCCATCTTAGGTTCAAGACCAGCATGCATGAGATAAACCATGATATCGTCCCGACAACCGATAACGGTTGATAGGTCCGCAATTCCTTGCTTGATCAAATCCTGGGCATTTCCCAACCACACATCGGTACCGTGGGACAGACCAGACAGCTGAAGTAACTCCGCAAAAGTCGTCGGATGCGTCTCATCTACCATCCCACGTACAAAGTTGGTTCCAAATTCTGGAATTCCTAGCATCCCCGTCGGTGTACCGATTTGCTCCGGAGTCACCCCTAGCACATCAGTCCCAGAAAAGAGGGCCATCACGCCTTCATCATCCATAGGAATTTCATTAGGGTCAATCCCAGACAAGTCCTGCAGTTTCCGAATCATGGTCGGATCATCATGACCCAGCACATCGAGTTTGAGGACGTTCTCATCGATATCGTGGAAGTTAAAGTGGGTCGTCTGCCATTCAGCCGTCACGTCATCCGCTGGATACTGAACAGGCGTAAAGTCGTAGACATCCATGTAGTTAGGAATAACAACGATTCCCCCTGGGTGTTGTCCTGTTGTCCGCTTGACACCAGCCGCACCTTGAGCGAGGCGTTCCACTTCTGCATCACGATAAAATTTCCCATAGTCCCGCTCATAGCCCTTTACAAAGCCATAAGCGGTCTTTGCAGCCACCGTACCAACCGTTCCTGCACGGAAGGCATATTCCTCACCAAAGATGTCACGCACATCCAAGTGGGCGCTAGGTTGGTCTTCTCCCGAGAAGTTCAAGTCAATATCGGGAACTTTGTCCCCATCAAAACCGAGGAAGGTCTCAAACGGAATATCCTGCCCATTTTTGCTGAGTTTGTGACCACAGTTTGGACAATCCTTATTGGGCATATCAAAACCTGAACCATAAGAACCATCGGTGATAAACTCGCTGTACTGACACTGACCACAGACATAGTGAGGAGAGAGAGGATTAACCTCCGTAATCCCAATCATGGTCGCAACAAAACTAGAACCAACAGATCCACGAGAACCCACCAAATAGCCCCGTTCATTGGAACGTTGTACCAGCATCTGCGATGCCAAGTAAATAACGGCAAATCCATTCCCCAGAATAGAAGTTAATTCTTTTTCAATCCGCAAATCAACAATATCTGGCAGCGGATTTCCATAGATCTCAAAAGCTTTCTTATAGGTCAGCTCAGCGACCGTTTCTTCAGCCTTGTCGATGAAAGGTGTATACAAGTCACCCTTAACCACCTCAACAGGTTCAAAAATTTCTGCTAAGGCATTGGGATTTTCAATAACCAACTTGCGTGCTAGTTCCTCTCCCAAGAAGGCAAATTCATCCAACATTTCATTGGTTGTTCTAAAATGAGCTTTTGGAAGAGGAGCTGGTTGGGCATGTTCACCATGACCGATGGTCCGGTTAATCATCGCCCCCTGTCCCAAACTACGGACGATAATTTCACGATAAATCTCTTCTTCCGGTTCGATATAGTGAACGTTTCCCGTAGCCAGAACAGGCTTGCCAAGGCGATCTCCAACCTCTATCAAACTCTTGATGATGGTCTGAAGTTCATCCATATCCTTGACTTGCTCTTTAGCAATCAATGGCGCATAGATAGCTGGTGGCATGACCTCGATAAAGTCATAATACTTGGCCACTTCAACCGCCGCATCCACACCTTGAGACACGACCGCATCAAAGACCTCTCCTTCTGAACAGGCTGACCCTAGAATCAAGCCCTCCCGATGGGCATCTAGAACCGTTCTCGGAATCCGTGGTACTCCTTCAAAGTACTTGGTGTTAGACAAAGAAACCAGTTTAAAGATATTTTTTAGACCCACCTGATTCTTGACATAGATAGTCGCATGCTTGATCCGAGCTTTTTTATAAGAATCAGGACTAATCAAATCAATGTTTAGTCTAGCTAGGTTGGTCACACCATGTTTTTCTGCTACCTCTTTGATAAAGATGAAAAGCAAACGACCAGTAGCTTCCGCATCGTAGTTGGCCATGTGATGGTGTTCAAGTGCTACACCAAAACGCTTAGTCAAAGGCCCCAAACCATGACGTTTATACTCAGGATAGAGATTTCTAGCAAACTCCAGCGTATCGATAACTGGCTGGCTAATCTTAGGCAGACCATGACGCTCATAGTTGGCATTCATAAAGCCAACGTCAAAGGTAGCATTGTGGGCGACTAAGACTGTATCCTTGCAAAATTCTTGGAATTCTTGCAAAACTTGTTCCAGTGGTTTGGCATTTTTGACATGATCATCTGTAATACCTGTCAACTCAGTAGTAAAGGCTGACAAGGGATGCCCGGGATTGATAAATTCATCAAATTCGGCAATAACATTCCCCTTATACATCTTAGAAGCCGCAACCTGAATCAGATCATTATAGATGGCTGAAAGTCCCGTCGTTTCCACGTCAAAAACCACATAGGTAGCTTCTGACAAGTCCATCTCCACTTCGTTGTAAACGATAGGGACACGGTCCTCCACAATATTGGCTTCCATTCCATAGATCAGCTGAATTCCAGCTTTCTTAGCTGCCTTGTAGCCATGTGGGAAGGACTGGACATTCCCATGGTCCGTGATGGCAACCGCCTTGTGTCCCCACTTAGCAGCTGTCGCAACGATCTCCTCTACCTCTGGTAGAGCATCCATGGTCGACATGTTGGTATGAGCATGAAACTCAACCCGACGCTCACCTTCTGGCATCAAATCCTTCCGCTCATAGTGAACAACTTCCTGCACATCCTGGACGTTCATGGTCAAATCACGTGTGAAGTTATTCATCTCCACATTCCCACGAACTCGGAGCCAAGAATTCTTCTTAATGATGTCAAACTTCTGAGCCTCTTCTTCATTCTTAACCCATTTTTGCATTGAAAAACTTGAAGTGTAGTCTGTCATTTTAAAGTTGATCAAGACGCGACCAGTTCTGGTCACTTTATGTTCCACATCAAAAACGACCCCTTCAAAGACCAGGCGATTTTCCTCAGTCGTCACGTCGATCATCTGGGTAACTTCAGCCTTATCTAGTTTAGGCTTGACCGCAGCCTTTTTAGCCTGAAAATCAAAGGCTGGCTTCTCTTCTACTGGAGGAGGAGCCATTTGTTCCAGTTGCTCCATAGCCCGGAGCGCTTCCTCATTGGCAGCTTGAACAATCTGTTCATTCTCCGTATGGAAGGCTTCCTCCTGCTCTTGTGTAAGAGCATCATTCTTTTCTATTTGGCATACAAAAGCTGGAAAACCAAATTTTTCAAGTTGCTTTGTTAAATTAGGAAGATGATTTTTCTTAAAGTGTTCCTTATCAATCACCTCTGAACCTTCAATAAAGAGCTGATTCCTCTCTGCACGAACTTGCAAATTCTGATAAAGAGACTTAAATCCTTGACTAGCACATGGACCTTCAGAAAAAGCCTCCTTATAGTAGGCCTGCAAGAGTTCATTTGAAAATTCTTGAGAGAGAGCCTTGATTTCGAAAACAGCTTGATTCCCTGTCTTAGAAAATTCTTCACTAAGCCCTTTCTTTAACTCTAAAAAGATTTCAATCGGTAAAATATTAGAAAATACAAAATGAAATTCCCAAATCTTACTAATTTTATGAACCACAACACGCTCAATTCTAGCATCAACAAGAGCAGGATCCCGTCTCAATTGATCAGAGATTCCTAGTTGATTCATTAAAATTTCAAACTTACTTGACATCCAATTTCCTCACATTATTCTCTTACTATTTTACCATAATTAAAGAAAATATATAGCCACTACCATTCCTTAAACCCTGCTAGTTTTCCTAAATTCGGCTCTATAATATTTGTAGTGGGTAAATCCCCTATAGATATTATGGAGCCTATTTTGTTGTAGAAAAAAGTCCCATATGATCTATAATGAAAAGCGACCAAACCATCATTAGAAAGAATCATATGGAACCATTACATTTTATCACAAGACTACTCGATATCAAAGACTCTAATATCCAAATTATGGATGTTGTTAATAGAGATACACACAAGGAAATCATCACTAAACTGGACTACGACGCCCCATCTTGTCCTGATTGCGAAAATCAAATGAAGAAATATGACTTCCAAAAACCTTCCAAAATTCCTTACCTTGAAACAACTGGTATGCCTAATAGAATTCTCCTTAGGAAGCGACGTTTTAAGTGTTATCAGTGTTCGAAAATAGCGGTCGCCGAAACCTCTCTCGTCAAGAAAAATCACCAAATCGCGACCATCGTCAACCAGAAAATCACTCAAAAATTAATCGAGAAAGTCCCTATGACAGCTATTGCAGAAAGTCTATCTGTCTCTACTTCGACAGTCATTCGTAAATTGAAAGAATTCAAATTCAAGACAGATTTATCTTTTCTTCCAACCCACATGTCTTGGGATGAATACAGCTTCAAGAAATGATTTTCATAACTCCGAACATCAAAAAAGAAAGGACGAAATTCGTCCTTTCTAGATCTTAGCTGACTTCAACCCACTACAGTTGACAAAGAGCCACAAAAAAGAAGATTCTCAGAATCTCCTTAACACATATAAAAAAGATACCCTTAAGTATCCTCGTAATCG